>NZ_JAMZGF010000067.1 GCF_024158915.1 Chryseobacterium sp. S0630
CAAAAAAATCATCCTAAAAAAATAATATGGGTAGTTTATAAACAAAAACCGCCTCAAGGAAAATGAGACGGCTTCTTCTTGTTTACGCAAAATAATTGTTTATATGAAAAAACTAATATCCCGGGTTTTGAGTAAAATCCTTTGAGGCATCAAGAGTTGCCTGAGGAATAGGGAAAATTCTTCTGTAAGGCTGGGTAGCTGCTTTTGCTGTTCCCGGTAAATCAAATTTTCCGAATCTGATCATTGCCTTTCTTCGGTACATTTCCCAATACAATTCATATCCGGATTCTTTAAGTAGAGTATTCTCATCCAGAGAAGTAAGTGCAGCTCCGGGGGCATTATTCTTTAAAGCATCATTTGTTCTTGTTGTTCTTAATTTATTGACATCCGACAAAGCTGCTGATATATTACCATTTCTCAGGAAAGCTTCAGCTTTTATCATATAATCTGTATAATGGAACACCCATTCCGCTTGTTCCGTTGTTTCCGTAACCAGGATCAAATTCAAACTTGAAATTTCTTACTCCTCTGTTGATCTGAGCCTGTGTGAATACCGCTTCTGAAGGATTATCAAAATTAAGCTCCGGAGTAAAATCTGCAGCAAGCGTTGTGCGCTGAGAAAAACGTACTTATCAACAATAAAACGGAGACTATTGGTTTATTCATCTTAAAAATAAGACGAAATTACAGGAATGGACGGGGGAATTGTTTTAATGGAATTTTAAATAATTGTGAAGGAAGGTTATTCTTCTAGTTCTGCATTTTGTCCTGCATAATTTTCTAATATTCTTTCAGAAACATCTCTTAATGTCTTTTCACTTTCAGGGTGCTTTCCAAAACTTGTAAAGAACTCTACATGATTATTACTTTTATTATACCACACTTTTCCTAAGGAATTTGCAACAGTCAATGTGTCCGGTCTCATAATTTTTTTGAAATATTTAAACATATATTGGTTCATCGGAACTATCTCCACTTGAGAGCCTAGAGAACTGCTATCAGTTGCCATATATTTATCCTTATCCCAATACATATACGCTTTATCAATAGCAGAAGAACCCCAGCCCGAAGTAAAACCTATAGATTTAGAATTTTTATTATTAGAAAAAACAACACCTCCTGTAACGAGAAATAAAATAAAGGTCATTTCTAAAATACCTAATCCATTTTTTTTCATAAAATCAGGTAATGGCCAAGTTGGCGATACAGTAATAATTATTTGTTGAAATTTATCAGATATATCTTTAAAGCTTAAACCAAAAGTATTTGTTGCATGTTCTCCTTCAAGACTTACTCGATCACAAAAGTCAATAAAATTATTATATCCTATATACTTACTTAGGCAATCTAAAGCAATATCGTCAATATTATAATCTTCATTTTCTTGTACTAGACTTGTATAATATCTTGTATATGACCTTTCATCTCTTTTAAAATCATATCGTTCTTCAAAAAGAGAACTCAAATAACCAGAAACAGAATTTTTACTCCCTCGTGGAAGCTCTTTTTTTGCTGTCTCGAATACAGTTTTCATTAAAAATCTTTTCTTCTCATACATAATTTTTCAGGTATTAATTATTTGCTGTCCAAATTAGACAGAAACAAGACATAAAAATTGCGGTTTTCCGTAAAAACCAACAACTTACATCATTTCCATCTGTCAATCGCCTGTCTTAATATTCAGGATTTTCTATCAGATATTTGTAAAAGAAATCAGGAACAAAAAATTAAATCTAAAAAACCTGATTTCAAAAACCACCAGATAAAACGGAGGAAAACTCCGGGTTGGGAAGCAGATGTTTCTCCTCCGTTTTTGAAGGTTCACTTCCCAAAAAATTTAGAAGCGCTTCAATTTTTTTTACCGTATAACACTGTCTGCGATCTGCTTCGCAGGGAAGAATACGAATGCTTTAACAATAAATTTTTTGACCCATGTTAGAAATTATATTAATGCTATTCGGTTTAGCATTCTCAACCAATAATACTAATGCAACAACAGCAAATGATAATAACCCAACTTCTGTAACCACACAATCTCAGAGAGAATCTACAGGTACAGGAGAGACAGGGGAAAGCGATACGGGAGGAGAAACAGGACAAATAATACCTCCAAGAAAATAACAGAGAAAGCGGAAGGATTATCTTTCGCTTTTTTTATTAAATTTGAAAAAAAACATTGAAAGCTCATATAACTTTACTATTAATCTTATCTCTTTTACTTTCTTGCTCAAGAAAAAAGCCATCAGTAACTGATCGAATAAATTACGATAAAGGGTATGATTACTTAGAGGCATCAAAAAAAGACAGTGCATTTAAGTATTTTAATAAGGCAAAAGATGATTTTATTCAAAAAGGATATCCTTCTTACGCAGGCAATTGTTTAGTACTTATGGGAATCATCCAATGTGAAGCTGGAGATTACTATGGAGCTCAAGAAACAGCTCTATCAGCGATCAAGTTCCTAGATAAAAAAAAAGATTCGGTAGAAATTGTTTCCAATTACAATAATCTTGGCATTTCTTGCCAAAAATTAAAAGACTATAAAAGAGCAGCAGAATTTTACAATCAGGCTTCAGTATATGCTCAAGATTCAATTAAGCGCTTCACTCTTCTTAACAATATGGCCGTTTCATATGTATATTTGAAAGAATACAACAGGGCAATTAATATTTACAATAGCATTTTATCTTCCAATATGGAGAAAAAGTCTATTATTTTCTCTAAAGTTTATGACAATTTAGCTTTTGCAAAATTTAAACAAAATGCTCAATACGATGCTGAATATGAGCTAAATGAAGCTTTTCAAATTCGAGAAAAACTGAAAGATAATGATGGATTAAATGCAAGCTTTTCTCATCTAACAGAATATTTTGAGGATCGAGACACCATAACAGCTCTTTTTTATGCAAAAAAAATGTTCCAGACCGCCTCAGTTAATAATAGTCCTGATGATAAATTAGAAGCCCTCCAAAAAATAATACAATTAGAAGAACCTGAAAATATAAAAACAACCTTCAAGCAATATCAAAATTTGAAGGATAGCTTAGAAACAGCTAGAAATAAATCTAAAAATCAATTTGCTTTAGAAAGATATGATTCTGAAAAATTCAAAAGAGAAAATATAGAAAAGGATAATAATATTTTAAAACTTCTGTTTGGAGTGGCTGCATTAATTGTTGCAATAATATTTATCGTAATTGGTTACAGAAGAAGACAATTAAAATTAAAACAAGAAAAAGAAATTGAAATAAAAAACACCCAGCTCAAAATGTCTAAAAAGGTTCATGATGTGGTTGCCAATGGGATTTATCAGGTGATGACAAAGATTGAGAACCAGGAAGATTTTAACCGTGATAATGCCCTTGACGAACTGGAATTTGTGTATGAAAAATCAAGAGATATTTCCTATGATAAAATTGGTGAGGAAAAAGAGTTCAGTAAAGTAATCTCAGAACTTATCGCATCCTTTAATAGTGAGTCTGTAAAAACCTTTACAGCGGGGAATAATCCCGGAATTTGGGAACCGATTTCTGCTACAGTAAAAGAGGAAATTTATCAGATGATTCGTGAACTGATGGTAAATATGAAAAAACACAGCCAGGCCAGCCATGTGGCCGTGAAGTTTGAAAACACAAACAACCTTGTTGAAATTCAATACAAAGACAATGGAATAGGAATTTCCGGAGACCTTATTTATAAAAATGGGCTGCGTAATACGGCATCCCGCATGGAAGCAATTAACGGAACCATTACTTTTGACACAAAAATTGAAAAAGGACTGAAGGTAAATCTTTCATTCCCTGTTTCCTAATCATATAGTCATGTTCAAAAAAGTTTTAATCGTTGAAGACCAGGAAATAATGAACCAGGGAATCCTGAACACGATAAAAGAATTAAATATCCCTGATTTTGATTATGTAATGTATTGTGATGAAGCTTTAAGCAGGATCAAAACATCTTTGGAAAAGAAAAGTCCTTACGATCTTCTTATTGCCGATCTGTCGTTTGAAAAAGATCATATTCCTCAGCGACTTCGTTCCGGACAGGAGCTTATTTCTGAGGTAAAAAAGGTTCAGCCGGGGTTAAAAATAGTTGTATTTTCTGTAGAAAAGAAAGCCAAAATAATTGATGATCTGTACAAGATATATCAGGTTGACGGGTTTGTAAGCAAGGCAAGGCGTGACGGGCAGGACCTGAAAAGTACAATACGGAAAATCTTTAATGGAGAAACCGTAATTCCTCAGGAAGTTTTGAATACAATGCGTCATATTTCTTCTGAATTTGATGTGTATGATATGAAATTAATTGAGCTGCTTGCCAAAGGACACAAACAAAGTGAAATAAGCAGCTATCTGAAAGAACATCGAATGATACCTTACGGCATCAGGTCTATTGAAAAGAGATTGAATGAACTTCGGGATAGTCTTGGCGCAAAAAACAATATTGAAATGATCGTAATCTGTAAAGATATTGGCCTCATCTGATTAAATCTGCTGAAAAGAATATTTTTCGCTTTATTTACGGGATCACGTAATGATGAGATAATAAATGACTATACTTTTGAGGTCTTAACCTATTTTTTTAAATTAAACCGTATAACCATGTTCAAAAAAGTTTTAATTGCCGAAGACCATGAAAGCATCAATATTTCTGTTCAGAAAACCCTTGAGGATCTGAATATTCCCAACGTTGATTATGTATATTATTGTGATGATGCCATAGGAAAAATACAGAAAGCTTTACGGGAAGAACATCCTTATGACTTGTTGATTACAGATCTTTATTATGAAGATGACCATCATAAACAGAATCTTAAAGACGGAAAAGATCTTATTAAAAAATCAAAAGAGATTCAGCCTGATTTAAAAGTCATTGTATTTTCGGCAGAGCATAAAACGGGGGTCATAGAAAATCTTTTTTCAGATTACCAAATTAACGGTTATGTTCGTAAAGCCAGAAATGATTCAAAAGACTTAAAAAAGTCGATTGCCTCTGTATACATTGGCGAAAATTATTTATCTTTTGATCTGAAGCAGGATATGAAAAAGTTTAACAGCTATGAGTTTTCTACTTTTGACATCACCCTTGTCTCCCTTCTTTCTAGAGGAATTTTACAGAAAAACATTCCCGCTCATTTGGACGAAAGGAATATTAAACCCTCCAGCCTGAGCAGCGTTGAGAAAAGATTAAACAGTCTGAAAGAAGACCTCGAAATAAACAGCAACGAACAGCTGGTAGCCTTCTGCAAGGACATCGGAATTATATAAAAAACAATTCATTTCACTTAGAACCTTTCAAAAAATTTGGAAGGTTTTTTATTTTTTCGCCCATTTTACGGAAACCCGTAATGGACAGAATTTTAATGCTCATATTTTTGGACTGTTAAACCAATAAAAATTTTACAATGGAAAGAAAACCATTAGGAACAAAAGCAAAGACAGGAGAAAACTGTCCTGAATCTGGAGTTTGGAAAGTTGTTGGAAATCCTTCTACAACAGCCCCAATTTCAAAAGGGAATAGAATGCCTCCTTATGATGGGAAAGCTGTTACTTGGGAATTAATTCAGTACGCTTAACTAAACTTTTATTTCCAGCGATTATTAATAAAAGTAATCGCTGGATTTTAATTAATAAAAAATAATAATCATGGGAAAATTTATCATCACACAAAGAATCAACAACGAGTATCAGTTTAATCTGAAGGCAGGAAATGGCGAAATTATTTTAACAAGCGAAGGATATGTTCAGAAAGCATCCTGTCAGAAAGGAATTGAATCCGTAAAATTTAATTCACAGGACCTTTCAAGATATGACAGAAGAGTAGCGAAAAACGGAAAAGATTATTTCGTGTTAAAAGCAAGAAACGGTGAAATTATCGGAAACAGTCAAATGTACAGTTCAAAATCTGGAATGGAAAACGGTATTGCTTCCGTAAAATCAAATGCTCCAACAGCAGAAATTGTTGATGAAACTTTAAAAAAATAAACTATGGATCTCAAAATTAAACTTGATCAGTTACATCAGAAAGTAATTGGACTGAAGGAACAGATAGGAACGGAAGAAGCTACAAAAAATGCCTTTGTAATGCCTTTCATACAAATTCTGGGTTATGATATCTTCAATCCTACGGAAGTTATTCCTGAACACATTTGTGACATTGGCACGAAAAAAGGAGAAAAAGTAGATTATGTGATCAAAAATAATGATGAACCTATCTTCATTATTGAATGCAAACATTGGAAGGAAAGCGCAGATGCCCACAATTCGCAGCTTCACAGATATTATCATGTTTCTAAAACAAGATTCGGAGTTTTGACCAATGGTATAGTGTATAACTTTTATACAGATCTTGAAAAACCCAATATTATGGATGAAAAACCTTTCTTCACCATTAATATTGAGGATTTAAAAGATAGTTCCATTAAAATTCTGGAAAGCTTCACGAAGAAAGATTATAATCTGGAGAATATTCTCGATTCTGCAGAAGCATTAAAATACATCAAAGCCATTAGAAAAGAATTTGAAAAAGAGATCGAAAACCCATCTGATGAACTGGTAAAACTATTAGTGAACCGTTTCTTTGAAAAGCCCTTAACAGCCAACAGAATGGTTTCTTTCAAAGAATATGCTAAAAAAGCTTTAACAACTTCTATAAATGAATCCATCAGCTTCCGTTTAAAATCTGCATTAAGCATTAATGAACAAATAGAAAAAAGAGAAGACAATGTAAAAACATCACAACCCATCGATGAAAATAATGATTCTAAAACTGTAACAACGGAAGAAGAATTGGAAGGCTTTCAAATTGTAAAAGCAATCCTGAGAGAGAAAATTCCGTCATCCAGAATTGCTTACAGAGATACGCTTTCATATTTCGGAGTTTTGCTGGATGATAACAATAGAAAACCGATTTGCAGACTACACTTTAATACAGCAAATAAATATCTGGAGACTTTTCACAATGGTAAAGAAGCAGGAGAAAAGATTTTATTGACTACTCTGGATGAAATCTATAATTACAGGAATCAGCTTCATCAGACGCTGGAAAATTACAATTAACCATGAAAAAGCTAATCCCTTTCATTATATTGACCTTCAGCTTATTTCTTTTAAATTCTTGTCTGAAAGCCAATGACAATGCAGAACACGGCGGAAGATGTACAGGTTCTTCCTATTGCACGGCTTGCTCCAACTGCTCAAGATGTGGGCACTGTAGTGGCGGTGGAACCTGTGGAGTTTGTGGAGGCGGATCTTCCGGAAGAAGCTCATCATCGAGCAGTTCCAATAAAAAAAGTAAGTCTGGAAAATACAAACCTTCTGATTCTTATAAATCTTCCAAAACAAAATCAAGTAAACCTCCAAAAGTATTTATTGATGAAGTTAATTTCAATATTAATTCCAACATCAGATACATTGCAGGAATAGAAGCAACAAATATTTACGAGAAAACATCTCTAAAATCTAAAATAATAGCAACGGTGCCTAAAAAAGCCAAGCTCATTCAACTTTCCAAAGAAGGCTCGTGGTACAAAGTACAAGTCAAATCAAGTGGAAAAACAGGATATGTTTATTATAAAGATGTAAAATAATCAAAACAAAATAGTATGAACTTAAAGAATTTTTTAAATGAAGAACAGGATCCTCAGGCTGTTGAAAAGCTTTTAGGAAGGATAAACAGTCTTCTTACTTCACAAGAAGTTGTAGAATACATAGCTGTTCAGAAGAAACCTGTAATCAATTTATCTCCAGATTGTATTGCTCTAACCAACAGGAGAATTATTTTCTGCAGGCCCAAAAATTTTGGCTTATCAATGGATTTTCAGGATTACAGCTGGGTAGATATAGCCGATTGCCACATCAAAGAAGGAATTGTGGGCGCTTCGTTTATCATGAAAACAACAAACAACTTCACCAATATGATGGATTATCTCCCTAAAAACCAAGCCAGAAAACTATACCAGTTTGCTCAGGAAGTAGAAGAAAGAATGCGTGGCCTGAGAAGAGAAAAAAATCTTGAAACTCTGAGAGCTTCAGCAGGTGGGGTTACCGTCAACAATGCTACCCCTATTATCACACAGCCTCAGCAGTTTCAAGAGGAAAAAAAGCCATTACTAATTGAAAATGAAGATCCTTTTGCCTTATTGCAGAAGTTAAAAGACCTGAAGGAAAATGGAATAATTTCTCCTGAAGAGTTTGAAATAAAAAAGAACGAAGTTTTATCAAGAGTTTAAATTATGAAATCAAAATCTACCGCCACATTACTTGCTTTTTTCTTGGGAGGATTAGGCATTCACCGATTTTACTTAGGTCAAAATGGTATGGGAATACTTTATCTGGTATTTTGTTGGACATTCATTCCTGCATTAATTGCTTTTTTTGATTTCTTCGTATTTATTTTTATGTCTGAAAGTCGCTTTAACAATAAATATAATTTTAACACAGGATTTTAAAACAAGTATTATGAAACCATTTCTCACCTTCTGTGCGTTATGTTGTTTCATCGGTATTTTCAGACTTCCTATAGAATATTATACTTTCCTCAGAATTCTAATTTCCATCGGAGCTTTATTGGTTTTATACAATACTTTAAGCTTTAAGCAACACTATTTCAGTATAATTTTTCTGATCATTCTTATTCTTTTCAATCCTGTTTTCCCCATTTATTTGTATCGAAAAAGTATTTGGATCCCTATTGATACCATAACGGGAGTTCTGTTCTTATTGATCAATTTCATAGAAAGAAAAGAACAAAAAAAAGAAGAAAAAATTACCGAAGAAGCCACAGAACCTTCAATACCCATTCACCAAAGAACTGTTTCAAGAGACAGAATTATTAATCCTAAAAAACCAAAAGAAGAATAACCATCATGGAAAACAATCATATAACGGAAAATCTCAAAGCCCATTTTTTAAGGTTGTATCAAATGGCTATCTGCGATGATGATTTCAGTGCATTAGAATTAAAAATGCTCTACAAATGTGCAGAAGAAAGGGGAATTCCATCCAAAAATTTAGATGAAATCCTTTTAAATCCCATCAATTTAAAATCATTGGTACCACAGACTATTGAGGAGAAAGTAGATTATTTATATGATCTCACCGTAATGATCTGGGCAGACGGAATTGTTTCGCCAAACGAATATTCTGCAATGCAAAAATACGTTCTGATGTTTGGCTTTTTGGAAGAAAATGTAATGGCAATTGTAGACTATCTCATTGAAGCCGTAAGAATCGGAAAGAACAAAAGTGAAATTTTATATGAATTAAAAAATTAACTCATCATGGACACCGCCAGTATAAAAAATTTATTCAAACTCAAATCCGTTCCGATAGAACCCAAACCGGAACCGCTTCCCTCAAATAAGGACAACCCTACTGATGAATCTCTGGAAGAAACCAGAAAGAGAACTTATCATGAATCCGGTTACAGAGACAGTTCGCGAACCAACGGAAACCATTCTACCCTATCCATATGCCTGGATGCCGTTTATTCCAAATTTCAGAACGAAGAAAAGGAAATGGTAGAAAAGCAACAAAAGCTTAAAGAAGCATACATTAACGAACAGAAAAATCGGGAAACTGAGGTCAAAGCTTTATTTGTTTCACAGGAGACCAAAGAGGAACAGTTAAAAAATAAAAACAAAGAAGTTGAAAATCATCAGCATACTATTGAAAATTTAAAAGCTGAAATTCTTGATCTTCCCAGAAATCCTGAAAAGTATAATGTAAAAGCTTCAAAAGGAGCCTCTGCAAAGTTTTGGATAGGTTTTATTCTTCTGATTCCTATAAGCTTATATTTATTAACATTCTATATTTCAACTTCGTATTCCGCATTTTTTAAAAGCTTTGATGCAAAAAGTACAGTTATTCAAAGTGTTTTAGATGCACAAGCTTTCAGCAAAGCCTGGAATGAAGGAGCTATTGAAGGGGCTTTTGTTACTTTAATTCCATTTGTATTTCTAGGATTGGGATTTTTGATTCACATGTTTAATGAAAATAAAACGAGAGCCAATTACATCAAACTAGGTTTATTATTTATTGTAACCTTTGTTTTTGATTCTATTCTAGCCTACGAAATTGAGTCAAAATTATATGAATTAAATAAAACTTTTGAATCTCCTCCATTTGATGTTAAAATAGCTTTTACGAAAATTCAGTTTTGGGGAATTATTTTTGCCGGGTTCATTGTATACATCATTTGGGGCGTAGTTTTCGATTTTGTAATGAAAGAACATCGTGAAAAGGATAAGATCAAAAACGAGCAGGAAATCAGGCAGAAGAGAGTTGAATTTTTTCAGGAAAAGATCAATCTTTTGAAAAAAGAAATCGAAGAAATCCTAGCCAGTATCGGAACGATAAAAGAAACTGTTATCAAAACCCGGGGAAGAATCGAAGAGCTTCAAAATATTATTGACGGGGTTATTATTCCAACCAAAGATTACAAACTGTATGCTTCGGAATATGTTCAGGGCTGGATCACCTTCATCGGTGAAAAAATAGCCGTATCAAGAACGGAAAAACAGACAATGATTGATGACTGCATTGTCTCCTATAATACGAATTTGGAAACCGTAGGTGCTAATTCCGACAATCAGAATTTAGTTTATTTATCATCTTTATAACTACAAATTATGAAAAAGATACTTTATTTATTATTCATTATATCTTTGGCTTCTTGTTGTAAAAAACCACCTCTGCCACCGCCTTGCACCAATTGCCCGCCAGAAGTTGATTCAAACAATATCAATGTCAGTATTTTAATTGACCTTTCCGACAGAATTGATCCTAACACAAATCCAAACCCAACAATGGAATATTACCAGCGAGATGCGGAATACATCAAAGCCATTGAAAAAGGATTCATCAATCATATTAAATCCAAGAAAATCATTACCTATGATGATCAGATGCAGGTTTTCTTCAATCCGGAACCTTCTGACCCTAAGATAAATGATTTCACAAAAGAGCTGAAAGTTTCTTTTAATAAAGATGTTCCAAAAAGATATTTTGATTCCGTAGATAAAAAATATGCTGAATTACCTTTAAATATTTATCAGTCAGCTATAAAAGATGGAAAATTTGTAGGCTCAGATATTTGGGAATTCTTTAAAAACAAAGTCAACGATTATTGCATAAAACAAGATAAAAGAAATATTCTGTTCATTTTGACGGACGGATATATGTACCATGAAAACACAAAATTTGCAGAAGGAAGCAAAACCTCTTATCTAACCACCAAGCTCATAAAAGCTAACAATCTGACAACCTCTGATTTTAAAAATACTATTGAAAAAAAAGGCTACGGCTTTGTAAAAGCTAATGATGATCTCAAAAATTTAGAAGTAATTGTTCTTGGGATCAATCCTGAAAAAGGGAACCCTTTTGAAGAAGCTGTTATTAAGCAATATTGGGAAAATTGGTTTAAAGAAATGAAAATTAAAAAGTATCAGATCAAATCTGCTGATCTCCCCTCCAATCTGGAGCCCATTATATTAAAAACAATTTCAGGAAAATAAAAACACACTCCAATATATTTAACTATCAAAAAAGCGAAGAATTAAATTTCCTCGCTTTTTTTATTTTCTTATCATTTCCGTATGCGGAATATCATCTTCCAGATATTTCTTTCCAGTATCTTCAAATCCGAAGCTGCTGTAAAATCGTAAAAGATAATCCTGTGCCGATATTTTGATTTCAGAAGTATGAAAACGGTTTTCTATAGTTTCCACAGCATATTGTATCAGCTGTTTTCCCAAACTTTTCCCTCTTGCCTGCTCTGTTGTCAGAACTCTGCCGAAGGAAGTTTCATCATATTTTATCCCCTTGTCAAATACACGGCAATAAGCCAAAACCTGTCCATCTTCTTCCGCCCAGATATGAACACCTTTCTGATCATAGTTATCCAGATCAGGATAAGGACAGTTCTGTTCAATCACGAAAACATCAATACGGGCTTTTAGTACTGCGTATAATTCAGGAACAGTAAACTCATCAAACGTTTTGATTTTCCAGACAATATTACTCATCGAAACTTATATTATTATGGGTTAAAAAATCATTGGTCTTCTGTATAAAATTAAGAATGTTATCTCCACCTTCTTTCTTTTCTGCTGAGGTGATATACAGTTCAGGAAGATCTTCCCATGTTTTATGAAGTTCAGCCTTATAATCTTCTACGTTTTTGACCACTGCATTCGGCTTTAGTTTGTCTGCCTTGGTAAAGACAATCGAGAACGGGATTCCACTTTCTCCACACCATTGGATAAATTCCAGATCAATCTTTTGCGGAGTATGTCTTACATCTACCAGCACAAAAAGGTTAACCAGATTTCTTCTGTTCAGAATATAATTGGTGATCAGCTTTTCAAAATCTTTTCGCTGAACTTTTGAAACCTTTGCATAGCCATATCCTGGTAAATCGGTAAGATACCAGTTTTCATTCACCAAAAAATGATTGATCAGCTGGGTTTTTCCTGGGGTTTGTGATGTTTTAGCAAGATCTTTGTGATTCATCATTGCATTGATCAGTGATGACTTTCCTACGTTCGACCTTCCGATAAAAGCATATTCGGGAATATTTGGTTCAGGGCATTCCTGCCATTTTCCACTACTCTTTACAAACTCTGCTGTCTTGATAATCATTTTTGAATGTATTTTAGAAAAATAAACCATTAAGAAAAGCTCTTAATGGTCATTTATATGTTTTAAACTTTATCTTTTATCCAGTTATACAGGATCTCATTGAATTCATCCGGTTTTTCCATCATGGCAGCATGGCCGCATTTATCAATCCAGAATAAGTCGGAATTAGGAATAAACTTGTGCATATCTTCTGCCACTTCAGGAGGAGTAACATTATCCTGTTTACCCCAGATCAGGCAGGTAGGTGTCACAATCTTCGGAAGATCATTCAGCATATTGTGTTTGATGGCACTTCTTGCCAGCATTACTGTTTTTATTCCTTTCATTCTATCGTTTACTACCCCGAAAACTTCATCTACGAGATCTTCTGTTGCCACCTTTGGATCGTAGAAAACTTCCTCCGTTTTCTTTCTGATATAAGAACGGTCATTTTTTCTCGGAAAACTGTCTCCGAAAGTTCTTTCATAAAGCCCGGAACTTCCCGTAAGAACAAGATTCTTTACCAGATCAGGTCTTGCTAAAGTCAATATAAGTCCTACATGGCCTCCCATTGAGTTTCCTACAATAGTTACCGGACCAGAAATATGACTTTCTATAAACTTGATAATATATTTTGCAATAGTGGTAAGATTCGTATTGAGTACCGGCAGATCATAGATCGGCAACTGAGGAACATATACTTTGAAGCCTCTATCCGAAAAAAAATCTACCATTTTATCGAAATTACTCAAACCACCCATTAATCCGTGCAACAGCACTAATGGATGTCCTTCTCCCGCTTCTACATAGGAATATTTCTTTTCTTTTTTTGTACTAAATATCATAAAACGCCTTAATAAAGCCCTGCAAAAATACAAATTAAACCTCAAAAAAATTTTGATTATCCTAATTTAAGATAAAAATAATATAATATTCTGCTTTTTAACTTTTTTTTTCAAAACGGCTTTATTATGGCGTAAATAGCACTTTCAACAAGTGTCTTCATATCAGCATTTTACATTATTGAAATTCAATCTTTAATAAAACTTATTAACATTGAGTCAAAAAGTGGGAAAAAGTGGGAAATTTTGGAAATTATTATATAAATTTGTCCCAAATGAAAAATTTCATTGGGACATATGAGTGTAAAATTGACGACAAAGGCCGCTTAAAAGTTCCTTCATCTTTAATCAAACAGATGGAAAACTTCGACGATAAGGCGTTTGTAGTCAAAAGATCTGTGTTCCAACCTTGTCTGGAAGTTTATCCTATGAATGCATGGGACAAACTGATGGGTAAAATTAATAAACTGAACAGGTTCATAAAAAAGAATGCTGATTTCATACGAATGTTTACGGCAGGAGTAAAAACAGTAGAGTTGGATAATGCAGGAAGACTACAGATCTCTAAAGACCTTACGGTTTTCGCAAATCTTCAGAAAGATATTGTGATTACCAGTGCAGGAGAACTCTTTGAGATTTGGGATAAAGATGCCTATGAAAAGGTAATTGCTACCAACGAAGCAGATTTTGCAAGCCTTGCCGAAGATGTGATGGGCTCTTTCGATGAAGAATAACTGTAGTAGGTTATTAATTGATTATATAGTAAATAAAAAACACAATTAAGCATGTATCATAACCCCGTTTTGTTGAAGCAGAGTGTTGATGATTTGGTGACGAATCCTGACGGAATATATGTGGACTGCACCTTTGGAGGAGGAGGCCATTCAAGAGAAATCTTGAGCAGACTTTCCGACAAAGGGAGATTGTTCAGTTTTGATCAGGACCTGGATGCACTTAAAAATACAATTGATGATCCACGTTTCACATTGGTAAATCAGAATTTCAGATTTCTGGAAAACTCATTGCTGATGTATGGCATTTCACAAGTGGATGGTGTTTTGGCAGACTTAGGGGTGTCTTCTCACCAGTTTGATGAAGCAGACAGAGGTTTCTCTACAAGAAGCAATGCTCCTTTGGACATGAGAATGAATGTAATGCAGAATCTGGATGCCAAAAGAGTGATTAATGAATATGAAGAAAGCGAACTTGCAGACCTTTTCTATCACTATGGAGAATTAAGAGAAGCAAGAAAGCTGGCGAGAGAAATTGTTCACCACAGAAAAACTAAAAGTATAGATACTACGGAAGATCTGAAAAAATTGTTCAGCTACATTCCACCTCACAAGGTTAATAAATTCTATGCTCAGCTTTTTCAGGCGATAAGAATTGAAGTCAACCAGGAACTTGAAGTATTGAAAGAAATGCTGGTTCAGGCTTATAATGTTTTAAAACCGGAAGGAAGATTAGTCGTTATTTCTTACCACTCTCTGGAAGACCGTTTGGTAAAAAGATTCCTGAAAAACGGAATGTTCGAAGGAGAACCGGAAAGAGATATCTACGGAAATTATAAAAAGGCATTCGAATTGATAAAGAGTAAAGCAATCATTCCTGATGATCAGGAAATCGAAGAAAACTCAAGAGCAAGAAGTGCCAAGATGAGAACAGGAATAAAAGTATAAAATGTGAATAAGTGAATTGTCAAGAATGAATCATTTAACAAAATAAGTTGACCATTGACACAACGTACATTCACTACAAAGCAAATTGACATCATAAATTGGCTAAAAGAACAACAAATCGCCCCCAGAAAAGACTCACTTTTATAGACATTATAAAAGGAAACTTTCTGAATCGTGATGAGATCAAAATACATTACAGGTATTTTCTCCTCTTGTTCGTTCTGATGATGGCCATGATTTATACCAACCATCTCGTCAATAAAAAAATAAAAATTGTAAACGCCTTAAAGGAAGAAACAGAAGAATACAAATCACGAAACGCTTACGCCCAGAGTAAGCTGATCAAAGTAAAAATGGAATCAGAGCTGGGGAAAGAAGTTGCCCGGGATTCATTGATGACCCTGGAAAACCACCCTCACAAATTGCTAATAAAACTGGACAGTACAGATGCAAAAGCAAAATGAATACGACAATAAACGTAAGAAAACGTTACGATGGGGCTACCTCTTTGCAGTGGTAGCTTTGTGCGTGTTTGTAATGTTCTTGGCAAGGATTGTTATTCTTCAGAATACCAATGTCCAGGAAATTAAAGATGATTACATTAATAAAAACTATCGTGAAGCCACTTTAAAAGCTGCCCGAGGTAACTTGTTTGCTTCTGACGGTTCTATCCTTGCAACAACGGTGATGAGATATGACATCTATCTTGATTTCAAAACAATGAAAGATACGGTGTACTCCAATAATATCGGAGCACTGACGGATTCCCTGAGCAAAATGTTCGGAAAATCCAGAGGAGAATTCAGACAGAAGTTTGACGAACAGAAGAAAAAGAAAAACCAGTATTATACCTTGGTAAAAGGATTGGATTTCGATCAATACGACAGAATCCGAAAGTTCCCGATCTTCAAAAGAGGAAAAAATAAAGGCGGATTTATTGTTGACAGAAACTATAAAAGAGAATTGGCTACTTCAGAAATCGGAGCCGGAACTATCGGTATGGATAACGGAGAACTTAAATCCGGACTGGAAGGTGCTTTCTCAAAATATTTAACCGGAACAGACGGTAAAAGACTGGAGCAAAGAATCAACTCTTCCCAATGGAAACCGATCGACTTCTGGAAAGTTCAGGAACCGGTAGACGGAGAAGATGTTTATACAACGTTAGACCTTAGAATTCAGGACATTGCGCATTCCGCCCTTGAAAAGCAGCTGATTAATTTCGAAGCTAAACACGGAACTGTCATTGTGATGGAAGTGGAAACCGGAAAAGTACGGGCTCTTGTTAATTTAAGAAGAACAGAAGAAGGAGAATACGAAGACTCTTACAACTACGCTCTGAAAGATAATATCGAGCCAGGATCTACCTTTAAAACCATTTCGCTTCTGGCAGCAATGGATGATGGATTCATCGATGAAAACACAACGGTAAACGTAGGAAACGGAGTTTGGGTCTATGCAAAACAAAGAATCTCTGACGGCCACGGAGGAGGAACCTATGATATCAGTGATGTATTGGCGAAATCCAGTAACGTAGGAACGTCAAAACTGATCACAAAATATTATGCAGAAAAGCCTCAGATTTTCCTTGACCACCTGAAACGTTGGAAACTATTCGACAAAATGGATATCGAGCTTCCGGGAATCACAAAACCTAAGATCGTAACTCCACAGAATAAAAGATGGAATGCAGCAACACTGGCTTCTATCTCTTACGGATATTCTTCCAACATTAACCTGCTGCAGTTGACAACCTTCTACAACGGCGTGGCCAACGGAGGAAAAATGCTTAAGCCTTTATTCATTGATAAAATCATGAAAGATGGTAAAGTAATGTACAATGCGAAACCTGAAGTAATGGTGAACAAAATGGCTTCTGAAAAAGCCATTAAAATGATGACCAGTGCTTTAACCAAAGCGGTAGAAAAAGGAACAGGACGAAGCATCTTTACTCCCAACCTGAAAATGGCTGGAAAAACAGGTACCGCAAGATTTGAATACTGGCTGCCTGGCCCAATGAAATATCGTGCATCATTTGCAGGATTCTATCCGGCTGACGCTCCAAAATATACATGCTATGTCATGATTAGCGAGCCCAATACCGCAAAAGGATTTTATGGAGGTTCCGTTTCAGCACCGGTGTTTAAAGAAATTGCAGGAAAAACATTCCTGAAAACGCCTCAGAATATTGAAAAAGAAATGCTGGTAGACAAAAAGGTTAACCTGAGCAAAATGGTTGAGCCTAATGTTAAAGTAGCAGTCAATGATAAGCAAATGCCTAATGTGGTAGGATTAATCGGGAAAAATGTAATCCCGCAGCTGGAAAACTTAGGCTACCGTGTCGATTATAAAGGAGTAGGAAGAATTAAAGAACAATTCCCTCTGGAAGGCACAACGATTAGTAAGAACCAGAGAATTTATTTGTCTCTGCAGAATTAAAAACAAGGATTTAAAACAGAATAAGGCAATGCCTTATTGATAAAGATGATAATAACAGAATTAGTAAACAGAATCCCAGTATTGGAAATTCACGGTGATAACAACCGTGAGGTGACTGAATTGGTGATCGACAGCAGAAAAGTTACAGAAAACTCTCTTTACATTGCCATGAGAGGAACAGTGGTGGATGGTCATTCATTCATTGCATCTGCTATTGAAAAAGGAGCTGCCGCAATTGTTTGCGAAGAATTCCCTGAAACATTGGTGGAAAATGTAACCTATGTTCAGGTAAAAGATTCATCTAAAGCCTTAGGCCATCTTGCTTCTAACTTCTATGGAAACCCTTCAGAGAAGTTAAAACTGATAGGAGTTACGGGAACGAATGGAAAAACATCTGTTTCTACCCTTCTTTTTGACGTTTTTAAAAACCTTGGATATCCAGCCGCTTTACTTTCTACTGTTGAAATCAGAATTGGTGAAGAAATTATTCCGGCTACCCACACAACTCCTGATGTGATTACGATCAACAGGATTCTGGCCGAGGCTGTAGAAAAAGGTTGTGAATTTGCCTTCATGGAAGTAAGCTCACACGGAATTGCCCAAAACAGAATTGAAGGATTACATTTCAAAGTAGCGGGCTTTACCAATCTTACTCATGATCATTTAGATTATCATAAAACTTTCGAAGAATATTTAAAAACTAAGAAAAGATTCTTCGACCAATTAGAAGATACAGCCATTGCCATCACCAATGTAGATGACAAAAATGGAAACGTCATGCTTCAGAACACTAAGGCTAAAAAGAAGTCTTATGCATTGAAAACCATGGCAGACTATCACGGGAAATTATTGGAAGTAGATTTCAACGGAATGCTGTTGAATTTCAACGGAAAAGAATTCTGGACGACATTAACCGGAAAATTCAATGTATACAACTTGCTGCTTGTATTCGGAATTGCTGAAGAACTAGGTTTCGAGCAGGATGAAATTCTTCAGGCTATCAGCAAATTAAAAAGAGTTTCCGGAAGATTTGAAACTTTCAAATCCGATGGTGGAATTTTCTTTATCGTAGACTATGCACACACTCCAGACGCTTTGGAAAACATTCTGGACAGCATCAACGATATCAGAACCAAAAACGAAAGATTAATCACTGTATTCGGTTGTGGAGGAGACAGAGATCACTCCAAAAGACCTGAAATGGGAAATATTGCCACCAAAAAATCAACTTTGGCAATCATCACTTCAGATAATCCGAGAACAGAAGATCCTGCACAGATCATCAAAGAAATTGAAGCAGGAGTTGAACCTCAGAACTTCAGCAAATACACTTCAATTCCGGATAGAAAAGAGGCTATAAAAATGGCCATAAAGTTTTCAGAACCCAAAGATATCGTTTTAGTTGCCGGAAAAGGGCACGAAACTTATCAGGAGATCAATGGTGTGAGACACCATTTTGACGACAAAGAAGTAATTAATGAGTTCTGGAAATTAATGAGCAAATAAATTACAAGTGATAATTGAAATAATAACTGCTCTAATCAATTATCAATGATCATTTATTAACAATTGAAACTATGCTATACTATCTATACGAATATCTAACCAACCATGGAATTCACGTTCCGGGATTAGGAATGTTGAAATACATCTCCTTCCGTGCCGGAATGGCTGTATTATTCTCATTGATTATTGCTCTTGTCTACGGAAAAAGAGTAATCAATTATCTGAGAACAAAACAAATGGGAGAATTGGTACGTGATCTGGGATTGGATGGACAGAAACAAAAAGAAGGAACTCCTACCATGGGAGGGCTTATCATTATTTTGGCAACCATCATTCCGGTATTGCTTTTTACAAGAATTACCAATGTATATATTGTTTTGCTGTTGGTTTCAATGTTCTGGATGGGAGCAATTGGTTTTCTTGATGATTATTTAAAGAAGATTAAAAAAAATAAAGACGGTTTAAGTGGTAAATTCAAAATTGTAGGACAGGTTGGTTTAGGGCTAATCGTCGGAATTACAATGTATTTCCACCCGGATATTACTGTAAAAAGAAAATATGCAGATGCTAAAGTGGTGAACAGGAACAATGTAGAGCAAAACTTTATGCCTACTGAAAAAATTACTGTTTCTACCGTTCCATTTGCCAAAAATAATGAATTCGATTATAGCGGAATTTTATTTTGGATGAATGATAAAGATGCCCATGAGTGGGCATGGATTGTCTTTATTCCGATCGTGATCTTCATTGTAACAGCTGTTTCAAATGGAGCCAATATCACAGATGGAATTGACGGTCTGGCAGCCGGAACAAGTGCCATTATACTGCTCACGCTGGCTCTTTTCGCATATCTTTCAGGGAACATCATCTTTGCAGATTATCTCAATATCATGTTCCTTCCGAATATGGGAGAAACCACCATTTTTGCCGTGGCAATGGTAGGTGCCGTGATCGGATTCTTCTGGTACAACACCTATCCTGCACAGGTTTTCATGGGAGATACCGGAAGTTTAATGCTGGGAGGAGTAATTGCCGTTTTAGCCATCATTTTAAGAAAAGAATTGCTGATTCCTGTATTATGCGGAATCTTCTTAATTGAAAACCTGTCTGTAATGCTTCAGGTAGTTGTTTTCAAATACAGAAAAAGAAAATACGGGTTGGAATATGCCCAAAACAATAGACTATTCAAAATGTCACCATTACACCATCATTATCAGAAAGAAGGATTCCACGAAAGTAAAATCGTGAACAGAATGATCATCATCGGAGTAATATTGGCTATTGTATGTCTGATCACATTAAAAATGAGATAAAAATTAAAAGCTGTAAGCAATAAGCGTAAAGCTTAAAGCCTATAGCATAAAGCTTTTATAATATGAAAATAGTTGTTTTAGGAGGTGGAGAAAGCGGATGCGGAGCTGCTTATTTGGCCAAAAAGAAAGGTCTGGAAGTATTTCTTTCAGATAAAGGTGCCATTAAGGATAACTATAAGCAGTTTCTTACCGATAATGAAATTGAATTTGAAGAAGGAAACCACGATGAAGAAAGGATTTTAAATGCTGACTGGATCGTAAAAAGCCCGGGAATTCCGAAAAAGGCAGACATCATCAATAAAATTCATGAAAAAGGAATCAGACTTTCCTCTGAAATTGAATTTGCTTCTGAATTTACAGACGCAAAAATCATTGCCATTACCGGAAGCAACGGAAAAACAACCACAACTTCCCTGATCTATTATATCCTGAAAAATGACGGATTGAATGTAGGTCTAGGAGGAAATATCGGATATAGCTTTGCAAAGCAGGTTGCAGATGAAAACCATGAATATTATGTATTGGAAGTAAGCTCTTTCCAGCTGGATGATATTCAGAATTTCAGACCGTATATCTCTTTATTGTTAAACCTGTCTCAGGATCACCTGGATCAGTACAACTACAATTATGAGGAATATGCTTTAGCTAAATTCAGAATAACAGAAAACCAGGAGAACGACAACTTCTTCATCTACAATAAAGATGATGAAATGAGTAAGAATCTTCTTGAAAAGCTTGAAATAAAAGCTAAAATGATTCCTTTCTCAACCAAAGAGAAGTTACCTGAAGGAGGTTTTGTGAACGCAGATGAGATTATAGTAAAAATGAAAGACGAATTCGCAATGAAAGTTGATGAATTGTCTCTTTTAGGAAACCACAATGTAGCGAACAGCTTAGCAGCTTCTATTGCCGGTAAGATCTTAAAAATCAACAATGAAAGCATCAGACATTCATTGATGACATTCCAGGCCGTAGAACACAGATTGGAATTTGTAACTGAAATTGATAGCGTAAAATATATCAACGACAGTAAAGCAACCAATGTAAATGCTACTTACTACGCCTTAGAAAGTATGAAAACACCAACCGTTTGGATTGTTGGTGGATTAGATAAAGGAAATGACTATACCGAAATTGAAGATTTAGTTAAAAGAAAAGTAAAGGCAATCGTTTGCCTTGGAGTAGATAACAAGAAGATCATCGATTTCTTTAAAGACAAAAAAGAAGTTATTTATGATACTTCAAGCATGGAAGAAGCAGTGAGAATTTCAAAATCACTGGCTAAAAAAGGCGATACTGTTTTATTATCTCCATGCTGCGCAAGCTTTGACTTGTTCAAAAGCTATGAAGACAGAGGACGCCAGTTTAAAGAACAGGTATTAAATGCCAATGGCCATTAGCCATTAGCCAATAGCATTAAATATGGACGAACAGAACACAGAAAGCAGATTCGAATTTCTAAAGGGCGATAAAGTACTTTGGATGGTCATCCTTGTGATCTCCATTTTCTCTATTTTCCCTGTATACTCTGCAAGTTCAAATCTTGAATACATCGTGAATAACGGGACCACAACAGGTCATGTTATCAAACATATGTTCTTTGTAGTCCTGGGATTAGCAATTATGAGACTGGTAGGAACCATAAAATATGAATACATCGGAAAGCTCAGCAGCATCCTGCTCGGCCTTATGATAGTTCTGTTGATTGTTACCATGTTTACCGGACAAACCATTGATGGAGCCAGTGCTTCCAGATGGCTGAAAATTCCGGGAACACCAATCTCTTTCCAGCCTTCCTCATTTGCCTTTTTAATGCTCATCATTTATCTGTGCAGATATTTAACCAAGAAGATCACCAGAGAAAGGCTTCCTATAGAGAATATCATGTATATTTTTGGCCCTATACTGCTTGTTTTTGTATTGGTAGCCAAAGATAATGGTTCCACAGCATTAATGATTCTAATGGTTTCCGTTGTGGTTCTTGTCATAGGGCAGCTTCACTGGAAATACATTGCAGGGTTTATTTCTGCCTCATTCGTAGCCATTGTATTATTTTTATTAATAGCACTGAATACGAATATGATTGGCGGAAACCGTGTTCATACATGGATGAGCCGTGTAGAAACATTTACCTCAAGCAAAGCAAAATCAGCCGATGTAGATGATGAAAGTGTAAAAGCGAAAAACTATCAGGTAATGCAAGCCAAAGCAGCCATCGTACATGGTGGAATTACCGGAATGGGACCAGGAAAAAGTGCCTTGAAACAAATGCTTCCCCAATCTGCCTCCGACTTTATTTTCGCGGTTATCGTAGAAGAATACGGAGTGATTGGAGCTGCCTTCCTGATCAGTTTATATCTGATTATGATGATCAGAATCGTAATGATTGCCAGCAAAATGCCGGCTTTCTTCGGATCGTTGCTCGTGCTCAGTCTCGGGGTGATGATATTCATTCAGCTTTCGGTAAATATTGCCGTTGCAGTGAACCTGATCCCGGTGACAGGACAGCCGCTGCCTTTGATCAGTTACGGAGGAACCTCAATGCTGGTAACCTATCTGCAGTTAGGCATTATTTTAAATATAAGCTCCAGAATTCAGATTTATGATGAAGAAGGAATGGGCAAAAAACAAAGTATAGCAGAAATAAACGATATCGCTTAAAATGGACAAAAAATTAAAAATATTATTATCAGGCGGCGGAACCGGAGGACACATCTTCCCGGCCATTGCCATCGCTGATGAAATCAGAAAAAGATTTCCTGATGCAGAATTTTTGTTCATTGGTGCCAACGGGAAAATGGAAATGGAAAAAGTTCCACAGGCAGGCTATAAAATTGAAGGAATTGATATTGCAGGAATAGACAGAGGAAACTTGTTATCCAACCTGGGACTGCCTTTCAAGATTCTGAAAAGTTTATCAAAATCTAAAAGGATTATCAAAGACTTCGCCCCTGATTTTGCAGTAGGAACCGGAGGATTTGCCAGCGGACCCGCTCTTTATGAAGCAAGCAAAATGGGAATTCCCATTTTCATACAGGAACAGAATGCCCATGCAGGAGTAACCAATAAAATTTTAAGCAAAAAAGCGAAAGCCGTTTTCACAGCGTATCCAAAAGTAGAAGGTTTTCCGGCAGAGAAAATAAAATTCCTTGGAAATCCGATTCGTGAGAATATTGTTTCAGGAATGCAGGATACCGCTCAGGCAAAAGAAAAAATGGGATTGAATACAGACAAACTTACGATTTTGTCTGTAGGAGGTTCTTTAGGCTCCAGAACATTGAATAATGCATGGAAAGAAAATATTGAAAATCTGAAAGAAAAAGGATATCAATTAATTTGGCAAACAGGAAAGTTGGATTACAAAGAATTGTCTTCCAACCTCCAGCTTCCAGCTTCCATTCATTTGAAAGAATTCATCAAAGACATGGAACTGGCCTATTCCGCAGCTGATATCATTGTTTCCAGAGCCGGAGCTATTGCCATTTCAGAGTTGGCTGTGGCGCAAAAACCGGTGCTTTTGGTTCCTTTCCCTTTTGCAGCGGAAGACCATCAAACTAAAAATGCCATGAACCTGGTTGAAAAAAATGCAGCCAGAATGGTGAAAGACTCTGAAATGCAGGAAAAATTCTGGAATACATTATCAGAAATCTGCGAGAATGAAAGGGTAAGAAACGAAATGTCTGACCATCTTAAATATTTTGCCAAGCCAAACGCCGCAAAAGAGATTGTAGACGAGATTTTTAAAGTGATAAAATAATCAGGAAAGGCTTCGACAAGCTCAGCCTGACATAAATAAATCAGTTAGTATTAGAGCTGTCACCCTGAGCTTGTCGAAGGGCCAGTAAGCAAACACAAATGAATGAAAATATATTATGTATACATTGTAAAATGTTCGGATAACTCCTATTATACAGGCTTTACCAACGATTTGGAAAGAAGAATTACTGAACATAATGACGGTTTAAATCCTGAAAGTTACACGTATACAAGAAAACCTGTAGAACTTGTTTTCTACCATGAATTTAATGATGTCACTCAAGCGATAAGCTTTGAAAAACAAATTAAAGGCTGGAGTAGAAAAAAGAAGGAAGGAATAATAAATGATAACTGGGATTTATTACCAATGTTATCAAAAAATAGGATGAAAGATTAGAAGGCTTCGACAAGCTCAGCCTGACACTGTTAAAATGTAATGCATTAACGAGTCATTAAGTTAGTTGAGGAAAGCTTTAGAATATAAACAACTCTGAAATTATTCAAGAGTCATTAAAGATTAAAATATAAATGAACATTTTACAAACATATCAAACTTTTTACTTCGTTGGAATCGGAGGTATCGGAATGAGTGCATTGGCACGCTATTTCAATGCATCCGGAAAAAAAGTATTGGGTTACGACAAAACCAATACAAAACTTACTCAGAACCTGATGAATGAAGGCATTGATATTGTTTTTGAAGATATTATTGATGAAAGGATTACTTCCCTTCAGAAAGAAGATACCTTAGTCATTTATACTCCAGCCATCAAAACGCTTGGAATACTGGATTATTTCAATCAAAATCAGTTTGAAGTTTTAAAACGTGCTAAAGTTTTAGGCTTAATTACTGAAAATACAGATTGTATCGCTATTGCAGGAACTCATGGAAAAACCACTACATCTACCCTTGTGGCCCATTTGTGCAAAGAAGCGGATCTTCCTTTCTCATGCTTTTTGGGAGGAATTTCTGAAAACTTTAAATCCAACTTCCTGTACAATGGTTCCAAGTATTCTGTAGTAGAAGCAGATGAGTATGACAGAAGCTTCCTGAATTTATCTCCGGACTGGGCAGTAGTAACTTCTACAGATGCGGATCATCTGGACATTTATGGAGACATCAACCATATTGAAGAAGGGTTCAGACAGTTTGCAGCTTTAGTTCCTCAAGACAAACAACTTTTTGTAAGAAAAGGACTGGAAATTGGCAGAGGGCATCAAACTTATGCAGTGAATGAGCCGGCAGATTATTATTCAGACAATCTGCGTATGGAACATGATAAAATTTATTTTGACTTCCATACTCCAACGGAAACAATAAAAGATTTTGTCTGGGAAATTCCGGGAATTCATAATGTGGAAAATGCCACTGTAGCACTGGCTATTCTGCATAATTTAGGCGCAGATTTTGATACGCTGAAAAAAGCAATTGCCAATTTTAAAGGAATTAAAAGAAGATATACCAAACATATTTATCAAAACGGTAAAATTTACATTGATGATTATGCTCACCACCCTACAGAAATCAATGCTGTAATGAGCTCAATCAGAACATTTTATCCTGACAAAAAACTATTGGTAACCTTCCAGCCTCACCTTTTCAGCAGAACGAGAGATTTCGCAGATGGGTTTGCTGAAAGTTTGAGCAAAGCAGATGAGCTTATCCTTCTCGACATTTACCCTGCAAGAGAACTTCAGGAAAATTTTGAAGGAATCACTTCAAGCTGGCTGTTGGACAAAGTAACATTAGATAAAAAAGAAGTATCGACTTTATCCGATGCTTTTGAAAAAATAAAAGAGAAAGATTTTGATATCCTCCTTACCGTAGGCGCAGGAAATATAGATACCCTGTATGACCCTATCTGTGAATGGATTGAGAAAATTTGAGTATAAACGCAATGCTCGCGAAGAAAAAAATGTAAAATCGTTCGCAAAGGCGTTTCACTCAGCAAATGAGAATACAACAGATTTATTAAAAACATAATTAATTTATTAATAACAACTTATTCAATTGATAGCCGTAGCTAAGTGAAACGTGCTTGCGAACGGAAAAATAAAATTGATTTGTGCCCATAGTGGCAGAAAAAAAATATGAAAAATAAAT
>NZ_JAMZGF010000068.1 GCF_024158915.1 Chryseobacterium sp. S0630
ATCTTTGATTTTCTTGCGTCCTTAAAAGCAGCACAATTTTTATATTCATTGCGCCCCTCTGCGTTTCTCCAAAAAAAACTATTACCTTTTTAAAATTAAGTTTTGATATGTATGATGTTGGAAACGCAAAGAAGCAAGTTTTTTTCAATGTTTACTGTTTTAAGGCGCCAGGATTTTATCTCCGATAAAATTGAATACTCATTTGACTTATCTTTGCAGAGATTCCTACCGGAATGACAAACTGGGTGTATTAGTTTTATACTTGTTGTAATTGTCTAATTATCTGTCATAGTTTATACAGAAAGTAAAGGCAGCCCCTTTGTCACTCCGGTAGGAGTCTCGGCAGTATAAAGAACGCCATCATTTAGATTCCTGCGGAATGGACAAGCAACCTGATAATACTTCCTGTATAAATAATAAGTGATCGCTTTATCCCTAACAAAAATATCCACAATGTTTGCCACTCAGGAGTCTCAGCAGCCTAATATGAATTTCAATGATATCACTAATATAATATTTAATTAAAAACAAAAGCCCTACTGAAATTCAGCAGAGCTCTTATTGAATATAATTGAGTTGTGTTTATTATTTGCTTCTTAAAATTTCATTCTCTGAATTCTCACCGCATTTAAAATAGCCAACAGCGCTACTCCTACATCTGCAAACACAGCTTCCCACATGGTTGCCAATCCTCCGGCTCCCAGAACGAGAACAACCGCTTTTACGGCGAAGGCAAGAACAATATTCTGCCAAACGATCTTTTTAGTTTGTTTTCCGATGTTAATCGCCATCGGGATTTTACTTGGTTTATCATCCTGAATCACTACATCTGCAGTTTCAATGGTGGCATCACTTCCCAAACCTCCCATTGCAATTCCTACATCGCTTAAAGCTACTACAGGCGCATCATTCACTCCGTCTCCTACGAAAGCTACAGTCTGATTTCTGGCTTTGATTTCTTTCACCTTGTTTACTTTGTCTTCAGGCAACAGATCTCCGAATGCATTGTCAATACCCAGCTGATCTGCTACATATTTAACAACAGTACTTTTATCGCCGCTCAGCATGGTAGCCTTTACATTCATTTTATGCAGGTTGTCTACGGTCTGTTTTGCATCTTCTTTTATACTGTCTGCAATGGTGATATAGCCTGCAAACTTTTTATCATAAGCGACTGCAATCACCGTGTACACAATATTGGCGTGATTAAGATCATAAGGGATGCTGAACTTATCCATCAGCTTAAAATTCCCAACCAGAAGTTCTTTTCCGTTAACCGTGGCTTTCAGTCCATGGCCTGCAATTTCTTCTACATTTTCCAAAGGAATATTATGATTGATTTCTCCTACATAATTGTGAATTGCTGTTGCCACCGGATGGGTACTCTTACTTTCGAGAACATTAACCATCTGAAGAATTTCTTCTTTATTAAATTCAGGACTCATACTTACTTCCTGAACTTTGAATACACCTTCTGTCATGGTTCCTGTTTTATCCATCACCACATTCTGAATCTCTGCAATACTGTCCAGGAAATTACTTCCTTTGAATAATATTCCGTTTCGGCTTGCTGCCCCAATTCCTCCGAAGTATCCTAACGGAATTGAGATCACAAGGGCACAAGGACATGAAATTACAAGAAAGATCAATGCTCTGTACAGCCAGTCTCTGAACTGATAGTCGCTCACGAAGAAATACGGCAGTAAACAAATTCCAATAGCAAGAAATACAACGATAGGTGTATATACTTTCGCAAATTTTCTGATGAATAATTCTGTTGGGGCCTTTTGAGCCGTAGCATTCTGAACCAGTTCAAGAATTTTGCTCAGTTTACTGTCTTCATAAGCCGTATTTACTTTTACCAGAGCAATACTGTTCATATTGATCATTCCTGCAAGAACAACCTCGCCTTTATTTTTGGTATCGGGTTTACTTTCACCTGTTAAAGCTGCGGTATTGAATGAAGCGGAATCTGAAAGCAATTCCCCATCCAGTGCCAGTTTTTCGCCTGGTTTCAGCTGAATGATGTCTCCAATTTTAGCTTCTTTAGCTTTCATGGTCTTAGGCTGATTATTTTCCATAATCGTTACCTCATCAGGACGCTGATCCAATAATGCTTTTATATTTCCTTTGGCTCTGGTCACCGCCATAGACTGAAATACTTCTCCTACGGCGTAAAACAACATTACTGCTACACCTTCAGGATATTCTCCGATGGCAAAAGCACCAATGGTTGCGATACTCATCAGAAAGAATTCTGAGAATACATCTCCTTTGATGATACTTTTATAGGCATCTTTCAATACCGGAAATCCTACAGGAATATATGCTGCAAGGAACCAGACTAAACGCACCCAGCCTGTAAACCATGAGGGTTTTATATAGTTGTCAAAGGCAATTCCTAATAATAAAATGATAAAGGATATAATGGCCGGCAGAAACATCTGAAAGACCGTCTGATCTCCGGAGTCGTGAGAATGATCATGCCCGTCATGGGCATGCCCATCTCCTTCTGCGTGATTATGTTTGTGTCCTTTTGTATCTGGTTTTTCGGGGGTTGTACTACAGCATTTTTCCATAACTGAATATTTTTATACAAATGTAAAGATGAGACTGATGCAATGCTATTGCAAACTTTCAAGACAGTTTTCGCAGATTCCTTTGGCAAACAATCTTATTTCATCAATCCTGAAATTGGTCTGGATATTTTCAGGGAAGGAAATATCTTCTTTGCAGGTGGTTTGCTTACAAATCTTACAATAGAAATGCAGATGCCAGTCTTTGTGTGTTTTTTCATCACAGTCATCTTCACAGAGTTTGTATTTCGTGGTTGTATTTTCCTGAATGCTGTGAACAATTCCTTTTTCTTCAAAGGTTTTCAATGTCCTGTAGATGGTGATTCTGTCAGCATTTTCAAAATGATTTTCTATTTCAGAAAGGGATAAAGCCGCTTCCTGAGAACTTAAGAAATCATATACCAAAATCCTCATACTGGTAGGTTTGGTATTTTTATCAATGAGTTTGTGTTCTATATCTTTTTTCATTGTACGCTTTTAAATTGTTACAGATGGACTTCATTTTCTTCATAGCCTTCCTCTTCGATCTGAAAAGTGGTATGACTGATTTTAAAATTAGCTATCGTTGTATCTGTCAATACTTTTAATAATTGATTCTGAGAATATCCTGCATCTTTTACTACATGGGCGCTCATAGCATTAACACTGGATGTCAGTGACCACACGTGCAGATCATGAACATCTTTCACGCCAGATGTTTTCTCCAATGATTGGCGAAGGGCATGAATATCCACATCTTTAGGGGTGCCTTCCAGCAGAACATTAATGGCTTCTTTCAATAGTCTCCATGTTCTTGGGAAGATCAGAAGTCCTATTGCTGCTGAAATCAACGGATCGGCATAGTACCAGCCTGTCGTCAGCATAATTACTCCGGCTATCATCACTCCTACAGAGGTAAGCATATCTGAAAGGACTTCAAAATAGGCACCTTTCATATTGAGACTGCCCTCTGAGTCTTTTCTGAGAATCATCATTCCGACAATATTGACGATCAATCCGATTCCAGCTACAATCAGCATTGATTTACTTTGTACTTCAGGCGGGTTCTGAAAACGCTGATAGGCTTCAAACAAAACATAAATCGAAATGGCCAGTAAAACTACTGCATTGATGACCGCCGCTAATATTTCTGTTCTGTAGTAACCAAATGTTCTGGAAGGATCTGCTTTTCTTTCTCCTATTTTGATGGCAATAAATGCCAGTAACAATCCTACAACGTCTGTCAGCATATGAGCTGCATCGGCCAACAACGCAAGACTGTTGGTAATTATTCCTCCTATTACCTCAGCAATGAGATAGGTTCCGCTAAGGCAGAGAACAATCAGGAGGTTCTTTTTATGTCTGCTTCCTGCAGAAGCTGTTTGTGTTGGTGTACTTTCCATATTGTGTATGGTTTAATTACATTTCATAATAAGATGTATTTTCTTTTTTAGGAGGAACATTCTGCTCACCGATCATCTGTCTGATATTGATCTCGATGGTCTGTGCCAGAGAAGTCATCGGAGTATCTACAGGTCCATTTTCAAACGGATCCTGCATGATGATGGATGTTTTTTCAATGGCAATGAATGTAACCGGAACCAGAAAAGTGATCGCAATTTCTACTACCAACTGTGAATCATCAAGCCCAAACGGAAGGATAGCTGCAAAAACATAGATCAGAATATGAACTAAAACACTGTAAGAACGTGGAAAAACTGTATTCTTCAGTCTTTCACATTTTCCCATACTGTCGCATAATCTTGTGATGATATCGTTCAGCTGCATCTGCTGAAAATCCGTCAGACCTTTGGAAGTTGCAATTTCTTTCAGCTGTCTGGAGTGTTCGTCCAGAATTGCATTAGGAATATTGGCAGCTTTGATCTGCTGTAGATCCAAATACTGCTGAACTTTTTCAGAAAATGGCAGTTTTCTCAATGATTCTCCAAGTGCGTAGGTCCAGATGATCTGTCTTTCTGCAAAATCTTTTACTGTTTTGTCATCACCTACCGGCATAAACTGAATAATCAACCTTACAAAAGTTCTGGAATCGTTTACAATAGCCCCCCAAACTGTTCTGGCTTCCCACCATCTTTCATAAGATTGGGAAGTACGGAATGCAAGCAGCAATGATACGGCTGTACCCAACAATGCCGGAATATTCAAAGGCAGAGAGATCTTGCGAAACCAAGGTAATTCGTCTAAAAGACCAATAGCAATGGCAAATATTCCGATGAACAGAATTTGGGTTTTTATTTCACGGATGAAATACCAGACTGATATTTTTTTGTTTAATAACATAATCGGGTTATTTATTAAAATTCGGTGAGATCATTTTCACTTTTCCAGCCGTTTTCATTCAATAAAAAATTACGTAAACAGCTCTAATTTAAGGATTAAAATCGACATTTTACTGGTTCCGGCTACTTTCATTAATGTTCGTGTTCTCCGGAATTCACCAGTTTTGCATTCACGAAAAATGCTCCTTTCACTACTATTTTTGCATTGTCAGGAATATTTCCTACCGGAGTTATCGCGGTATATCCCATATCAGAAGTTCCTTTTACCACTTCAATTTTCTCAAAGTTTAAGGTTTTCGGATGAGGTTTCCCTTTTTCTTCGTGTTCTTCTTCCACTTTTTTATCGGTCTGAACAAATACAAAATATTTCCCGTCTGCTTCTACAATGGCTTCTGTAGGAACTGCAGGAGTTGTGCTTTTATCAAGACTTACAATTCCGGTGATATTCATTCCGTCAATCAGTCCGGATTTGTTTCCAATTACTTCGCAATGCATAGAGATGGTTTTGCTTTCGTTTTCAAAAGAAGATCCTATGCTGTAAATTCTTGCATCGTATTCGGTTTCCGGATTGTTGGTCAGTTTAAAATGAACAATCTGCCCTACTCTCATTTTAGGAAGATCTTTTTCAAATACCTGAAGATCGAGGTGAATGGAACCGTTATCAATCACCGTTGCAACGGGAGAGGAAATATCCACATAACTTCCGATCTGTGCAGTGATACTGCTGATTGTTCCGCTGATAGGGGCTGTGATCACCAAACCGGATTTCATATTTCCGTTGCTTACCTTTCCCGGGCTTATTCCCATCATCTGGAGCTGTTTCAACAGGGAAGCTCTTTTTGTTCTTAATGTTTTCAGCTCAGCATCCGCGCTCTGAAGATTTTTCTTAGCACCTGCATCATTATCAAAAAGCTCTCTTTGTCTTCTGTATTCCTGTTCTGCATAAGTAATTCTGCTATTGGTAGTCAGATAATCTTCCTGAAGCTGGATATATTCCGGATTGGCAATGGTGGCAATAACCTGTCCTTTCTTTACGATACTTCCAACCTGAATATTGATGGTTTTGATGATTCCTCCGTACAGGGAAGTGATCGTTGCTTTATTGCTGTTGGGTACACTCAACAAACCGTTGGCTTTTATCGTGGATGTCAACTCTTTCATTTCTACATTTCCTAAAGCCACTCCTACAGACTTCATCTGCTCTTCTGTAAGGGAAGCTATTGTTTGTGGAGCTTCTTCGTGAGCCTGTTCTTTCTGTTCTGTTTTTTCAGGAGCATTTTCTTCCGAAGCTTCTTTTTTTCCACAGCTTGTTAATAAGATTGAGATCAGGACGAGAGGGATGATATTATATTTGAGTTTCATAAGTAAAAATGTATTTTGTCTGATGCTGTATGCCTTCATTTTCATTGATCCGGCAGAAATTTTTATGAACAGCGATTTCATATTATTTGTTTATAATGGAGTTAATAGTAACTACAGATTGGTTCACCTGCTGGATGGATTCCAGATATTTCAACTGGATATTTGTGGCCGTCTGCAGGGCAAAAAGATATTCTACATAGGAAATTTCTCCTGTTTTATATCCTAGCTGAGCTGCTTTTACAATTTTCTCTGCGTTAGGCAATGCCTGGCTTGTATAGTAGTCATACTGCTGTAAATCCTGCTGATACTGACTGAAGGCGTTTTCCAACTGAGCAGAAAGCTGTTTCTGCTGCATTTTAGCATTGGTTTCGGCGACTTGTTTTTCATATTCCAACGCCTGGATTCTTGCTTTCGTAGCCCCAAATGTTAATGGAATGGCTACGCCTACTGTTGCCGACTGAAAACGTTTTCCTGAGTTATAAAAATTCTCCTGTCCGTTGATGGTATGAAGGCCTATCAAAGACTGGTTGGTATATCCTAAACTAAAATCCGGCAGCCCAAGGGACTTTTCAACTTTCTTGTTTTTTTCGGCAATCTCCATTTCCTGATAAAAAGCTTTCACCGTAGGATTGTTAGCAACCACAGTACTATCGAGTACATTTTCTGCTTTTAAAGGAGCATAATCTTTGTTAAACGGAACTTCAAGATCTTCTGACGTATTCATCAGCGTTTTTAAATTCTTGTAAGCGTTATTCAAAAAAACTTCATTTTGTCTGAGCAGCAGATCAATTTCTCCTTTTTGGGTTTCTGCAGTACTGATTTCGATCTTTTTGATATCACCTGCTTTGAATCTTACGGTTGCTATTCTGATAAACTCTTCATAATATTTATCCAGACTGGTCAGTTGGGCTTTATTATACTGAAGATATTCAATCTGATAATAGTAAGTACGCACCTGCTTTATCAGTTCATTGGCTGTAATTTCCTTATCAATCTGTTTGCTTTTAATATTCTCATTAATTAAATCTTTTCTTGCTTTAAACAATGTTGGAAAAGGAATGCTTTGTGAGATCGCAAACGACTGGTCAAACTTCGGACTGTTGTATTGTCCAAGCTGAGCTTCAAAGCTTAATTTAGGGAGTTCTTTTGCAGTTGCCCTTAATGCTTCAGCAGATTTAATACTTAAATCTTTTGACTGCAGGGTTAAATTATTGGTCACTGCCTGCTCTACCGCCTGTTCTACCGAAATTGGTCTGGACTGTGCATTAAAAGTCTGTCCCAGCATCATGAATCCTACAACCAAAACGGCAGTAATGATTCCCTTATTATTATTTTTTCTTTTCAAAATCTTTGTGTTAAAAATGATATACAGCATTGGCAAAACGAATAGTGTTAGGAATGTTGCTGTTACCAGGCCTCCAATCACTACTGTAGCCAAAGGTTTCTGTACTTCAGCTCCGGCTCCGGTGGAAATAGCCATGGGTAAAAATCCTAGTGATGCTACGGTAGCCGTCATCAGTACAGGTCTTAATCTGGTTTTCGTACCTTCAAATACTCTTTTCAGAATATCGGTTTCTCCTTCTTTTTCTAACTGATTAAATGTTCCGATCAAAACAATTCCGTTAAGAACTGCTACTCCAAAAAGGGCAATAAATCCAATTCCGGCACTGATACTGAAAGGCATATCTCTTACTAAAAGTGCAAAGACACCACCGATCGCACTCATAGGAATCGCTGTAAAAATCAGTGCAGCCTGTTTGAATGAGCGGAAGGTAAAATACAAGAGCATAAAAATAAGAAGCAATGATACCGGAACTGCAATCATCAGACGTTTGCTTGCTTCCTGAAGATTTTCAAACTGACCTCCGTAGGTAAAGTAGTATCCGGAAGGAAGTTTTACTTTATTCAGTTTTGCCTGAATATCTTTCACCACACTTTCCACATCACGGTCTTTTACATTAAACCCAATAACAATTCTACGTTTTCCCTGCTCACGACTGATCTGTGCCGGTCCTAATTTATAGCTAATATTTGCCACCTGCGATAGTGGAATCTGAGCTCCGGTAGCGGAAGTAATCATCAAGTTATTCACATCTGAAATATCTGTTCTGTGAAGACTATCCAGACGGACAACCAGATCAAAACGTCTTTCATTTTCAAAAACCTGTCCGGCAGCTTTTCCTGCAAAGGCTGTACTTACTGCATTGTTGACATCTTCGATATTCAATCCATAATTGGCAATTCTGGTTCTGTCATACTGAACATTGATCTGTGGAAGACCACTCACTCTTTCAATCTGAGGTGCTGTAGCTCCATCTACGGTCTGAATAATTTTTCCTACTTTATCCGCATACACCGCCAAAGAATCAAGATTTTCACCAAAGATTTTCACCGCCACATCCTGTCTGATTCCTGTCATCAGTTCATTGAAACGCATCTGAATAGGCTGGTTTTTCTCAAAAAATACCCCAGGAATAGTTTCCAGTTTTTCACTGATCTCATCAGCGAGTTCATTGTAGGATTTTTTGGTTTTCCATTCGCTTTGTGGTTTTAATACGACGATCATATCGGTTGCTTCAGGTGGCATCGGATCTGTAGGAACCTCAGCGGAACCGGTTTTACCAACGACCATTTTCACCTCATCAAACTGTTTGATCAATCTCGAGGCCTGCATGGAGGTTTCTATACTCTGACTGAGTGAGCTTCCCTGTGGTAAAATACAGTGGAAGGCAAAATCTCCCTCCTGCAGTTGAGGAATAAATTCACCACCCATATTTTTAAAAATAAAAGCGGAGATCAGAAAAACAACAGCTGTTGCAGAAACAATGATATACTTTACTTTTATGGCTTTCTGTAATAATGGCTGATATACTTTTTGAAGGCGGTTCATCATTTTATCCGAGAAGGTTTCTTTGTGTGAAATTTTCTTAGATAAAAACAACGCGCTCATCATTGGAATATAAGTCAAGGACAGAATCAATGCTCCCAGAATAGCGAATCCTACGGTTTTAGCCATTGGAGTAAACATTTTTCCTTCCACGCCTGCCAGAGTAAGAATCGGGATGTATACGATAAGGATGATAATTTCTCCGAAAGCCGCACTGCTTCTGATCTTTGAGGCAGAAAGGAATACTTCTTCATCCATTTCAGACTGTGTCAAAGCACGGGTAGATTTTCGTACTCCCAAATGATGCAAGGTTGCTTCTACAATAATCACAGCACCATCTACAATCAACCCGAAGTCTATCGCTCCAAGGCTCATCAGATTGGCACTTACTCCGAAAACATTCATCATTCCCAATGCAAACAGTAAGGAAAGCGGAATGGCTGAGGCTACGATAAGTCCGGCTCTCAGATTTCCCAGGAAAATTACAAGAACGAAAATAACGATCAGCGCTCCTTCGATGAGGTTTTTCTGTACAGTATTGATGGCTCTGTCTACAAGGTCTGTTCTGTCCAAAAATGGCTCTATTACAACATCATCAGGAAGAGATTTCTGAATGGTCGGAATTTTTGCTTTGATATTGCTGACCACCTCATTACTGTTGGCTCCTTTCAGCATCATTACGACTCCACCTACGGCATCTACTTTCCCGTCATAGGTTAACGCTCCGTAACGAACGGCACTTCCTAAACGAACATCGGCAACGTCTTTTATAAAAATCGGAACGCTTCCTGTTTCATTTTTAACCGCAATGTTTTTGATGTCTTCCAAAGAGGTCACCAAGCCAATTCCACGAATAAAATAGGCGTTGGGCTTTTTATCAATATAAGCTCCCCCCGTATTCTGATTGTTTTTTTCAAGGGCTGTAAATATTTCGGTAATACTTGTTCCCATTGCTTTTAAACGATTGGGATCAATAGCCACTTCATATTGTTTTAATTCTCCTCCGAAACTGTTGATTTCCGCAACTCCCGGTGTTCCGTTCAGCTGTCTTCGAACGATCCAGTCCTGCATGGTGCGGAGTTCTTTGGCATTGTATTTCTTTTCGCTTCCTTTTTTAGGGTGAAGAATATACTGATAGACTTCTCCAAGACCTGTACTTACGGGAGCCAGCTCGGGAGTTCCTACACCTTTGGGAATTTCTTCTACTGCATTTTTCAGCTGTTCATTAATGAGCTGTCTGGCAAAGTACACATCTACATTTTCTTTGAACACTACGGTAATTACAGAAAGTCCGAATCTTGAAATACTTCTTGTTTCCTGAATATCGGGAACATTGGCAATACTCTGTTCAATAGGAAAGGTAACCAGCTGTTCTACTTCCTGTCCTGCCAGCGTAGGACATACGGTAATGATCTGCACCTGATTGTTGGTAATATCCGGCACAGCATCTATAGGTAATCTGGTGGCACTCCACGTTCCCCAGATGATCAGCACCAAAGTCATCAAAGCAATGATCACCTTGTTTTTGATACTGAATTTTATGATTTTATCTAACACGATTGATATTTAATTTTTATTGAAAAGTGAATGCACACAGTATAAAATACTGCAGCAAAAATATCCTGAAAACCTCTGCAATGGTATTGCAAAGTTTCAAGCACAGTTTAAAATCAGAAAGCATAGGCTTTCTAAAAGTCAATAAAAATTAAATTTTAGGAGGCTGCCAGATTGGGTCGTAAACCTGGTAAGCAAAGTCGTTTTTGTAGAACAGGATCTTCTTTGAAAAGTAAGCAGGAATCTGCTCAGGAATCTCCAATAAAGGATCCATTTTAAATGCTGAAACAGTTATCTGACAACAGCTGCATGCACACAGTGGAGAACAGATATCTCCTTTTTCTGTGGAATGAACTCCATGAATGCTTAATGAGATCTTATTATCTCCTGAATTCAGCGGATGGGACGTGTCTTCACATGGCATCAGTGATAGCGCCATGAAATAAATTGCCAGTATCCATCTTAAGAGGTTCATTGTTACAAAGGTAGAGATTTTTTCTTAAGTGGAAACCTTTCTCTATATAACTGGCTCATTAAAAATATAGTTTTAAATCCAGTTTATTGGATAGAATAAATTTTCAGCTTAAAAAGAAGTATAAACGATAGAGGATTTTATTTTTGTATTCAAACTGTAATTCAGACAGATACACAAATTACAACACCCTAATCTCATTTAAAAAAAACTATAAAACGTTTATTTTTTTGTACATCATTAGTCTGTTTCAGAAACTTTTAGAGAGATATTCGTAATTACGAAAAGTTACTTTGAATCCCAATAAAATATAAATAGTTTTGGGATAGAAAACACAAAATGAAAATAAGTTATCCAAGCATTTAACAAAACTAAAATTACTCAGTTTCGCTGATCAAATCAGGTTTTATAAGAAGGACCGATCTTTCATAGCATTGTAAATAATAGTAATGGCAGGAGTACTTTTTTGATTTTTCAATAGAAAAAATATTTATTTAAAACATAAACACTTAATAAAAAAACACAGATGAAAACACAATTATTTTCGATGGCACTATTAGTGTCATCATTTACATTTGCTCAAAGCTGGAATATTACAGGAAATTCAGGAACAAATTCATCCAACAACTTTATTGGGACTACGGATAATCAACCTTTGGTTCTGAGGTCTAATAATATTGAGAGACTCCGAATTAAGACTAATGGAAATGTTGGAATAGGAGCTACGAATCCTGATGCTAAATTGCATGTAGCTCAGGAGAATACCAATAGTCAAAATTTGGTTGTAGGAAAGTTTACCTCTTTCGGACCAACTGGTGGTAGCGCTATGATTAGTTTAGGATATCACACTACTGCCAATCTTGAATTAAATTCTACGTATACAGGTATTGGATTCAGATATGGAAGTTATGGAGATTTTAATATTGAAAATGACTTTCAGTCCCCAATTTATGGAGCGATTAATTTTATTGCAAACAAGAAAGTACAACTTGCCATTAAACCCAATGGAAATGCTTTATTACAGGGAAAATTTGAAGCCAAAGAAGTAAAAGTAACATTAACTCCAACTGCTGATTTTGTATTTGATGAAAAATACGATCTCCCAAAATTAGAAGAAGTTGAAAAACACATCAAAGAGAAAAAACACCTCCCCGAAATTGCTTCTGCTAAAGTAATGGAAAAAGAGGGTGTGAATGTGGGTGAATTCCAGATCAAACTATTACAAAAAATAGAAGAACTTACATTGTACTCAATTGATCAGAATAAACAAATAAAACAACAGGCAGAACAGCTAAAACATCTTAAGGATGAAAATGAGATTTTAAAAACCCAATCTGCAAAAATTGAAAAGCTTGAGCAACAGGTTCAGCAACTCTTATCAACACAAAAATAATCACAAATGAAAAGAAAATTATTCTCACTATCATCCCTGATGATAGGATTCTTCGGCTTTTCCCAAACCGAAGTTTATTTCAAATATGACGAAGCCGGAAACCAGAGATACAGAGGAATTGATGCTGCTGGTAAAAAGGCTGAAGAGATTGTTTCAAAAGAATCAAAAGTAGCAGCTGTTACCAGACAAGCTCCTGTTATTGATGAAAAAACATTCATGAAACAAATACGCCTCTACCCCGTTCCTGTTAATGATTATCTTACCATAGACTGGACAGAAGAAGTAGATGGACTCATAGAATCTGTTTCATTGTATCAGCACAGTACGGTTCATTGGAAATTTCAACAACAGAATATCCCAGACTTAAACCGCCAGGTTAAGATCAATATGACGGGTTATGACTGGGGAGTGTATGTTGTGCGCTTTACCTTAAAAGACGGCAGAATTTTCAGTAAAAACATCACCAAACGATAGATAACCATGAAACTTTACGATAAGAAAATACAAGTATTTTCATCATTCATACTGTCATTATGGTCAGTAATGGGATTTTCACAGACCATACTGTACCAGACAGAGAGTACCTCAAGAACGGTTCAGGATCCACAAACAGTGGTGATGGCACCAGGATTTCGTGCGTCTTCCAGCTCATCGAATCCATTTATAGCTAAAATAGGACCTGCGACAGAAAATCCCGGCGGAGGACCCACTGACTCAAATGCGGGAGCTAATAATCCCTATGGAACAACAGCTCCGGATGGGAAAAGTTTTCATGACACCAAAGGAAATATTGAGGTCAATGGAGCTGGGCAATTGCAGTTTACTTTACCTATTGCTTTACCTCCAGGGGTGAAAAGTGTTGCCCCACAAATTAATTTAGTGTATACAAGTGGTTCACCTAACGGAATAGCAGGCTATGGCTGGAATATTTCAGGTGTTACTTCTATTTCCAGAGTTGGAAAAAATATTGATAAAGATGGAGAAGTAAAAGGAATACAATTGGATTATTCCGATTATTATAGTTTTAATGGTCAGAGATTGATATTAAAATCTGGAGAATATGGTAAAGACGGTGCAGAATATGTGACTGAGAAATATTCTAATATCAAAATAAAATCTGTTGGATCTGTAACCGGGCAAACATGGCAAGGTCCTGAATACTGGGAAGTTACTTTTGAGGATGGTTCTCAGGCTTGGTATGGAGGAACGACTTCAGGGCTTAGTAGCGCCAGGACACCAATTGAATATAATATTGCGAAATGGAAAGACAGTAAAGGTAATTATATCACGTATGATTATTTACAAACAGGAGTTTCAAATGTAGCTATTATTTCAAGTATCCAATGGGGAGGAAATGAGACGTTAAATAAACCTCATTTTAACAAAATAGATTTTACCTATATTAATAGAAGCTTAGCTGAGGATTCTTATGTAGGAGGGGTTCGCTTCCTACAAACTCGTTTATTATCTGAAATTAAAGTCAACTCAAATGGAAACCCATTTAAACGATATGCAGTTAATTATATAAAAAACGGAACGAATTATGAAATCGTTGATAAAATAACTGAGTATAATAGTGATAACAATGCTGCCAACCCTGCCGCTTTTACTTATCCAACTCCTACACAACCTGCTTTAGAGTTTTCAAACAATAATGTGGAGAGTTTTGAGAATGTAAAGCTGACCGGTGATTTTAACGGTGATGGATATTTGGATTTTTCCCTGAATAATGGTGTAGTGAAGCTTGGAGGACTCAATAATACCTTTACTGATATTTCTACAGGTAAAACCTTTAATACAGAGGCTAAAGTAGTTAATACATTGTTAGATGAAGAAGGTCAGATTCATAATGGGAATGGGATTGTTCAATATGAAAATGGCAAAGTAACAGGTTATATATTCAGGAATAATACTTTTGTAAAAGTATTTGAAAAGTTAATATCACCAACAGTATGTACAGTATGTGATGCTACTTTGAATGAAGGTGATATTAATGGAGATGGGATATCTGATGTTATCCTTAATTTAACAAGCTCTGGTTCAGCCAATGGGTTTACTGATAAATTTATCATAGACCTGAAAAACTCAAACAATCTTGTCTCTACATATTCCAAAGAGAGTGGCTGGTATGAAAGTTTTTATACAAATCAAAAGTATCTGGATATAGATGGGGACAGGAAAGTAGATATTATTGATGTCTCCAATACCGCCTATACAGTATTTGAGTTTATAAAAACGGCTCCTAACCAGTATCTTAAAAAGATAAAATATACAGGTAATTTAGCTGAAACAAAAGCACCGGAATCTCCTGTGTTGTTTGGAGATTATAATGGAGATGGAAACCTTGACTTTACAATCCCTACCACAGATACTCAGGAAAAAGACAACTGGAGGTTTTATATGGGCACAGGAAAAGGGTTTTCCAATATCTTAAAAACAGACTTTTTGAAATATAGAAAGCCCGATGATTATCAAAATAGCAACTATCCAACTTTCAATATTTACAGGAATTTTTACACTACTTCAGATATTAACAGAGACGGTAAGTCTGATATTGTGCACATCAACTCCTTTAACAAAGCAGGAGTGGTAAATTCAAGCGGAGTGATACTTAACAGATACTTTGGTTATACTATTGCCGCTTGTACCGCTAATGGAGCTATGGCAAATGGCAGCCCTGATTTCTATACCAGTTATAATTATGGAGGATATAATTATGTAACCGGTAATGGTGAATTTGCTATATTCTCTCCAATCACTTCACAGGTAAAAGTAAACAATAACTATTATGATGTATTACTATTCTGGAAAGAAAGGATGCATAAGCTTAAATCTCCCTCACCTGTCGGAAAACTGTCTCAAGTACAAACGATTACCCAAGGTGACATTATTACCTCAGCGGATTATCAGGAAGTGATTCCCAATAATCCGGTACTTCCTAATTTCTATCAAAAAGTAAAAAAAGAATATTACCCTTATTTTTCTTTAAGCAGAGCAGACCAGTCCTACGCTATATCTCAGCTTAGACAGGAAGGAAGAAAACAGGATTTCCGATACAGAGGAATGACAGGGCATTTACAGGGTAAAGGGATGATGGGTTATCATCAAACTGCCCGCAGCTCATGGTATGCTGATGGTTTTGAAAATACAAAAATCTGGTCGGGAATTGAGATTGATCCTCTTTTTGATGGAGTTCCGGTAAAGGAATGGAGCATCAGGACTACCAATGAAAACAATATTTTCCCGGCAGATATTTCTGAGAACAACTCCCTGTTATTAAGTTTTAAATCAACGGTATATGAGGCTTATAAATTATTAAACGGACAGGTGGTAAGTGCTGTCGTTTCTGATACCGATAAACCTAAGATTGTTACCGCTACTGTTGCAAAAAGTACTAAAATAAAGGATTTTCTCACTGGAACAATAACAAACAGCTCTATTATTTATGGAGATTATTATCTTCCGAAACAGACAGTAACCAATGTAAATAATGGTTATGCTGTAACCACTTCTGATTTTGAATACATTCATAATATATCAGCAGCAGGTTCTGATTATTTTGCAGGACGTCCAAAGTCAAAGATTGATGTAGTACAAGCATATGGCGACACTAAATCTGCCAAAGAAGAATATACGTATGAAAATAACCTGTTAAAAACATTAAAAACCTGGAATCGGGATAATACAGGATATTTACTTGAAACATACAATTATGACGGCTTCGGAAATCTTACCCAAAAGACAATAAGCAATAGTACTGATTCTCAAACCCAAACTACCACAAATGAATATGATTCTAAAGGAAGATTTGTTGTAAAGAAAACGGATAATCTAGGATTAGAGACGCTCATTACCTACAACAATTGGGGACAGATTTTAACGCAAACCGATCCGTTAGGAAATACACTCATTAATACCTACGATGGCTGGGGGAAATTATTGACCTCTAAAACTAATCTTGGAGGTACAACAACCTATCAGTATAACAGACATAACAATTCCAATATCACTGTTACACAATATAATCCGGATGGAGGTATTTCAAAAAAATATACGAATAAGCTAGGACAGGAGTATAAAGTTTCTACCAAAGCATTTGGTCAGGGGCAATATATTTCTCAGGAAACTCAATATGATGTACTGGGAAGAAAGACCAAGGAGTCTGAGCCTTACTTTGAAGGGCAAACTGCCAATATGTGGAATACCATTGCTTATGATGATACGGTTTTTCCTGCTAAAGTAACAGCAGCCTCATTCAATGGCAAACAAATGGAGACTTCTATTTCCGGTTTAACAACAACTGTAAAGGAACTTAATGGTTATGGCAGAACGACTTCAAAAACCAGCGATGTCTTAGGTAATACAGCCTCTTCTACAGACAAAGGTGGAACAATTCAGTTTAGTTATAATGCCGCAGGTGAACAGATAAAAGCACAATATGCTGAAAATATTGTGACCACTAAGTATGATTCCTGGGGTAGAAAAGCAGAGTTTAATGATCCGTCAAATGGTATTTACAAATATGAATACGATGGGCTTGGCCAGCCGAAAAAAACAACCAGTCCAAAAGGGACCAAAGAATTTACTTATAATAATTTAGGCCAGCTTATTTCTCAGATAGAAATTTCAACAACAGACGGAGGACAGGCAACCAATAAACTGATTTCATATTCATACGATAATAAAGGTAGAATTATTTCTAAATCAGGAACATCTAAAGGAAAAGCCTATAGCTCTAATGTAGCATATGATCCACAGGGGAGACTCTTATCTTCATCCGAAAGCAGTAATGGTAAATACTTTATCCACAAAGGAATTACTTATGATGATAAAGCAAGAGTAACCTCTTATGAAAAGCAACTCTATTCTTCCGGTGTCCTTACTAAAGTTCAGATTGAGAATGTGTACAGCGCATGGAGCGGTGAACTGTATCAGATTAAAAATCGCCTCACGGGCACCGTGTTGTGGGAGCTTAAAGAAACCAATGCCAAAGGACAGGTACTAAAAGCTAAACTGGGAGCTGCAGATATTAACAATACGTATGGCACCAATGGTTTTCTCACAAATGTTAATCATTCTTCACAGATAAAACCAGGTATCCTGCAAATTTCTTATTCATTCGATGCTATCAAAAATGAATTGAAAAGCAGAACAACAGGAGGAGATTTTAACATTAACGAGTCTTTTGATTATGATGATAATAATCGTTTGGTGAACTGGACGAATCCTGTAACAGGAATCAAACCAACAGCGAACAGAAACGTCTATGATGTTAAAGGAAGAATTACCCAAAATGATCAGGTAGGAACAATCAAGTTTGAAAATGCTGCTAAGATTTATCAGGCAACGGGAATGACCCTTAATGCCGACGGAGAACAGAATTATAATAATGATTTAATACAAAGCATCACCTATAATGAGAACAATGACCCGGTATTCATTGATGGAATAAAAGGTGATGCAGCCTTCCAGTATGGCTTAACTTCAATGAGACAGAGAGTAACCTATGGAGGTAATTTCAATACCGATGGAGAAGGTAAGTTTACTAAATTTTACAGTGAGGATGGCAGCTATGAAGTAGTAAAAGATAATATAACCGGAAAGGAAAAACATCTTATTTATATTGGAGGTAATCCCTATGACTCAAATATTGTATATTTAAAAAACTTTACGGAGAATAGTGGTTCTTACAAATTTTTGCATAAAGATTATATTGGAAGCGTCTTAGCGATCAGTGATGAAGCCGGAAACAAATTGGAGCAGAGACATTTCGATGCATGGGGTAATTTCACCCATCTTCAGATTGGAAACGGGGCTATTATCACTGACCAAAATGTCATCCTGAGCCTGTCGAAGGATCTTGTTATAGATCGCGGATATACCAGCCATGAGCATTTTGCAGAGATAGGAATTATTCATATGAATGGAAGATTGTATGATCCTTTACTGAGAAGATTCTTGAATGCTGATGAGAATATTCAGGATCCTTACAATACCCAAAACTATAACAAGTATGGGTATGTATTGAATAATCCTCTGATGTTTAATGATCCAAGTGGAGAGTTTTGGATTGCCGGATTCTTTTTAACTTATTTAGCACCAGTAATTTGGGGAGTAGCAGTAGGAACACTTATCAGTGCAGGGATGTATGCGATACAGGCACTGGTCATGAATAGCTGGTCATGGAACGGTTTTGCCAATGCCCTTCTAATGGGTGCAGTCACAGGAGGAGTCTCCGGGGGATTGGGGCAAGTCTTCAGTGCCAGTGGTTTCTGGGGGTCTGTAGGAAGAAGTGCTTTCGTAGGAGCAGGAACAGGAGGTGTAACAGCTTTACTTACTGGACAGAATTTCCTTGAAGGAGTAATAAAAGGTGCGGTAATTAGTGGTGCTGTTGCAGGAATAACTTGGGCATTAAATAAATTTTATAATTCTTATGAATATCAAATTAATGAAATGCTTGTTGATGATAATAATACCTTAAATGGTGCAACAAAAGCTGAATTTAACCTAGATACAGTAAAAAAGGTTGCTGACAGCCGATACAAAAATCAATTCATAAGAGGAAGTTGGCATCTAGTCGATGAAACAAGTGATCTGAGTTCATATCTACGAGAGAAAGGTTATAGTTTTGACAAAAGTTCAGGTTTAATTGATGGACCGAGAGGAAGAGCATTTGGTCTGACTGAAACTCTTACCCATAAGGGAAAGCTTGTTTATCAAAGAATATATCTTCCAACAGGAACATTCGTTAGCTTAGAACAATTAGATCTGACTATGGGACATGAAGTCTTCCATTCAATTTTAAATAATGCCAGGCTTTTTGATGATTATACACTATCTGCGACTAATCAGAGAGCATCAGCTCATGAATATTATACTTCGAGGTGGGAAGAGCAGTACGTGAAATTCCGAAAATGGCAAAAGTTAAATTTAAGCATGGAGGGATTTAATACTGACGCATTTTATGATAAATCTTTAGAAGGGCTTATGAATAAGATAAAACCTATTTTTAATAATTATTTAAAAAGTACATTAAAATAATGAATTACAGATTTCTTTTAATTTGTTTTATATTTCTTCTTTCTTGTGAAGACAAACGAAAAGATATACTCTATTTAAAGTATATAAAGGAAAATCAACAGATACACCTTCAATTAAAAAACAACACAGGTACTGATATTATATTTTTGGTTCCCAATTCCTTGGAATTTAGTGATAGGAAATATAAAAGTTATTCTACACGAGGAAGCCGAGAAGAATACTATCCAATGAATGTCTATGCTGTAATAAACCAAGAACAATCTTCAAAAAAATATCAGAGAAAACTAGATAGCGTCCGCAATGCATATCTAGTTGAAATTGGTAATGAAAATTTTCTAGGGGATGAAAGGCCTGGCGATGGGCATACTGTTTTATTTTTAAAAAACAATGATGTTATAAATGTAAAATATAATTTATTTATAAAATCTGTAAAAAACTTATCTCAGAGCATTTATTCATCAAAATTTAAACAAAATTATTATCCTTATAACAAAGTATTAAAAGGAGTTTATCCTGAAGGGGAATATTTAAGAAGGTTTTCAAAACTTAATTTTGGTAAAGCAAAGTTTGTAGCCCAACCCGTAATAGAAGACAGTTTAGTTTTAAAGCTTTCAAAAAAAGATATAACGAATTAAATTTTTTATTGGATTATAGTAAGATTTTTTCGCTGAATGTTTCGGTGATTATGGGTAATAGTAGAAACGCTGATCAGTGTGTTTGTGTAAGTATGCTATACAGCCATTGATAATCAACAGCTGGTCATGGAACGGTTTTGCCAATGCCCTTCTAATGGGAGCAGTCACAGGAGGAGTCTCCGGTGGATTAGGACAGGTTTTCAGTGCCAGTGGTTTCTGGGGATCTGTTGGAAGCAGTGCTTTTGTAGGAGCAGGAACAGGAGGCGTAACAGCTTTACTTACTGGACAAAATTTCCTTGAAGGGGTACTAAAAGGTGCTGTGATTGGAGGAGGTGTAGCGGTAGTTAGCTGGGGAATTGACAAAATGGTAACTGCAGCTAATATTACAAAAGGAAATCATGAATATAGAATATCTGATAGTCCAATTAATGATTCAGCAAATTCAACAGATAATTTAAAATATTCATATGGTACTGTACATGAATTTCAAGAAGCTTATGGAGGATTGGGAAATTATGGTGTGGAGAATGTATACCTTAAAGCTCCCGAAGGATATGGCATTGCACAAAACGGAGGCTTCTATGAAAAATCTTGGTGGGAAAATTTATGGGGAATGGATAGAGAAATTACTAAAGGAGAGGTTCTTGGGGTAACTACACCTGCAAATGATATCTATCTTTCAAAAAGAGCATTTGCCTCCAAATCGTTGTTTGTTGACTCAATAACTCATGAGGTAGGGCATGTAGTTTTAAATAACTCCAAGTACGAATTATTAGCAAGGGTAGCTACCGTAAATATGGGCAAATATTCTAGCTATCTTGATAATTGGGGCCATGTTTCTATAAGAAAAATGTCAGTGGAATTATTTAATAAAAATTCATGGCTACCTTCACCATGGGAAATGCCTGCATATCTTTTTAATAATTCTAAGGAAGAATTAGATAAATTACTTTTACCATTAATAAAATCTTTTAAATTTTAAATTATGAAAAAAATTATAATATTACTATCTATTTTCCTCATATACTCTTGCAAAACATTTTCAAAGAAAGACATAATAGTATACCCTTCTATTAACAAAAAGGATTCTTTACTCGTTATAAACATTGAAAATAATACAGACTTAGACTTAATGATAGAGTATCCTTTATTAAATAATTTTTTTTATGAAGATGAACTCGAAGCAAGTACACCGGAAGTATTATATATGCAAAAATCGTTTGATTTATTAAAAAACGATTTAGATGTAAGGCTAAATAGAGATTTAAAGTGTAAAAAGATACAGGATATGATGAAAATAAAAGAGAATTCAATACCTAAATTTATAAAGAAAAAAAGTCAAAAAAAATATTACCTTAAAATAAGAAGATATAGAAAGGGTGAAACTATTGTATTTAAAGATGATGACTTTGACTTTATATTCAATTTACTAAATGATGATCAAAAAAATGCAATATCTAATATTAAGAATCAAAATTGTGGAGGTTATACATATTTTACTGGAAGTATAAAATTTTACCCTGATAAAATTATTTTACCTTAATAGATTGGGTTATGTTTCAAATATATTGGTTTGCTTTAAACAAGACCTAGCTGAGAAGTATTTCATCAAAACAGGCAATTTAAAAATGATTGTCTGTTTTATTTTCACTAGTAAAAAGCTCTTAAATGATAGTTAAAATTTTTGATGAGAAATGGTTCTTATGAATTTTTGCATAAAGATTATATCGGAAGTATCCTGGCGATCAGTGATGAAGCCGGAAACAAATTGGAGCAAAGGCATTTCGATGCATGGGGAAATTTCACTCATCTTCAGATTGGAAACGGAGCTATCATCACTGACCAAAATGTCATCCTGAGCCTGTCGAAGGATCTTGTTATAGATTGCGGATATACCAGCCATGAGCATTTTGCAGAGATAGGAATTATTCATATGAATGGTAGATTGTATGATCCTTTACTGAGAAGATTCTTAAATGCAGATGAGAATATTCAGGAGCCCTACAATACCCAAAACTATAACAAGTATGGGTATGTATTGAATAATCCTCTGATGTTTAATGATCCGAGTGGAGAGTTTTGGGTTGCCGGATTCTTTTTAACTTATTTAGCACCAATAATTTGGGGAGTAGCAGTAGGAACACTTATCAGTGCAGGGATGTATGCAATACAATCATTGGTAATGAACAGCTGGTCATGGAATGGTTTTGCAAATGCCCTTCTAATGGGAGCAGTCACAGGAGGAGTCTCCGGTGGATTAGGACAGGTTTTCAGTGCCAGTGGTTTCTGGGGATCTGTTGGAAGCAGTGCTTTTGTAGGAGCAGGAACAGGAGGCGTAACAGCTTTACTTACTGGACAAAATTTCCTTGAAGGAGTACTAAAAGGAGCTGTCATTGGTGGTGCTATTGCAGGAATGTCTTATTTTGGCGCTAAATTCTTTACAAGCCCAGTATTTAGTGAACTTACCAAAGCGGAATATGATGCTCGTGGAATATCTGATTCAGGAGAAGCGCTGAATCCATCTGTAGATACATTAAGAAAAATGTATAAAGATACTGGATGGAGTGAAATGAATACGGGTGCAAAACAGTTTTATGCAGATCATGTATCTGGTGGTTATACCAAAAGAGGGGACTTATACATTAACCCTAAGGGCGAAGAAGTAATAGCCTATACCAGACGAAATTTTTGGAGGAATAACACTTCAAGTATATCCTTCTCAAAATATGCCTTTGGTTCTAAAATTAAACTTGGCTCTGTCATGATGCATGAATTAGCACATTCAACAATAAATTTAGACGATTCATTAACTAGATTATTGCAATATAAATATGAACGAAATGGCAAAATAGATTATGCACCAGAAATGCTAGATCCTTTTGCTGGAAATCCGAAAATTAGTATTGAACATGGAGCGATATGGGGGATTGAGAGAGATTTCTTAAAGCTAAATGGATTAAAATCTTTACCAGGATACGATCATGCATCATGGGGTGCATATTTCAATTTATACTTTTCAGAGGGAAAGCAATTTCAGAATGTATATGAAGCAATTAAACACTTACCTATAAAAATAAAATGATGAAAAATTTAATTTTGATCATAAGTATAACATTTTTAATAAGTTGTAACAAAAATATAGAAAAAGAAGAGGGAATTTCTATTAAAATTTTAAATTATAATAAAGTAGATTCTGTAAATTCATATTGCTCCCTTTCTTTTGAAAATAATAGCTTTAAGAATTATATATTACCAAGCAGTGGTAGAATATACTTAGTATCCACAAAAAACGGTATTGTCTCTTATGATGATAAAGCAAAGATTGAAGGGAAGATAGTCAGCTCTGATTTTGTGGATTACGCAGGTGGGGCTAATAGTGATGAAAGCGTTAAAGTACAACAACTAATTAATAGCTATTTTGAAGAGATATCACCATCAAATATTGATCCAGATAAAATTTGGAACAATAATTTTGAAGGTTTTGTACATTCTTTGTTATTCTTACCTAAAAAAAGTAAGCAAAAGGTGACAGTATGGTTTCATGCATTTGATATAAACGAACATACCTTAACTAATAAAAAATCAAGGGTATCTATAAATTCAGATGTACTAGAACCTCAACATTCTCTCCACTTCCAAAAAATTGACTCACTTGTCAAAGCATACAATTTAGATTATCAGCCATATACAAAATCTCCGTATTTAAAAGATTCATTGTTCATTAATAAATAAATTGAACAAAAAAATAACTTGGGGGAGCATTAGTAGGAACTCTTATCAGTGCAGGGATGTATGCAATACAGGCACTGGTCATGAATAGCTGGTCATGGAATGGTTTTGCTAATGCCCTGTTAATGGGTGCGGTCACAGGAGCAGTTTCTGGTGGACTGGGACAGGTCTTCAGTGCCAGTGGTTTCTGGGGGTCTGTAGGAAGCAGTGCTTTTGTAGGAGCAGGAACAGGCGGAGTTACTGCATTAATTAACGGTGATAATTTCTTAAAAGGATTGATAACTGGGGCTGTAATTGGAGGTGCTGTAGCAGCAATATCTTATTATGGCGCTAAATTCTTTTCAACACCTAACGACTATCAAGGTCAGACAGTAGATGTGTTAGATACCGAATCTGAAAGAATTTATGGGACTCCTGTTGAGCATAGTTCGGATCAAGTTTTAAAAGTTATAAATAAAGAATATAAAGGAGCATTACCTACTAATTCGAGTGTCCTTGCATTACATAATGCAGATGATCTCCCTCAATATTTGAAAGATAACGGATATACCTTTGATGGCATGGTTCTGAGAAACGGAGATAAACAAGAAGTTCTAGCAACTACAACCCCATTCTATAAAAATAAATATATGCGATACGTCTTTGCTCCCAATGTGTCAAGATCTTACCAGCAGTTAGTAAAAACTACAGGACACGAGCTATTACATGGAACCTTTTTCTCAAAAGGCATAGGCTCATTTGATATGGTGATTCCAAATTGGGGAATTACAGCATTCCCTGATGAATTGACAAACCACCATGGGGTAATCTCTGTATGGGAAGATAAGTTTTTGAAGTATAAAGGATGGCAAAATCTCCCAATTAATAAATTACCTCTAATTAATTTGGACAGATTAATGCCTGCATCTCCCGGGCATATATTTCAAAAAGACTTGATGCTTAAAATTATGAACAACTTTTTTAATAAATCCAAATGAAAAAATATATAATGATATTCTTATTGATTTTTTTATTCTCCTGTTCAAAGAAACAGGAAGTAAGAAAGGATACCGTTACATTGGAATATAAATACAATTTGAATAAAAAAGAATATAATTTAATATTTTCAAATAAGACGAATGAAAATTTAACCATTTTAGTACCTAATGAGCTAGCTTTTGTTTTATATTACAAGACAGATGAAGAAGACACAAAGAATATATTGGAAAATGTTGAAAGAGTAATTTATTGTCATATCAAAAATCGCCCTCCTTCAAAATCTGCTATGATTCTAAAAAAAAGCTATTTTAGTTATTTTCATGAAAATGATTCAAAATATGAATTTACTGCTGTTGATTTAAAATGTAACGAGAAAAAAGAAATTTCATATGATATTCTGTTGAATAAAAAGACCAATTTAGGGCATGGAAATTTATATAAACAGTATATTCCCAAAATGAGGGATTTATTAAATCAGAAATATTTCGTAGGTGTCATTAATCAATATTTAGAATTTAATGAACATAGCTATAAATTATATTTAGATGATTTTGAAGTCAGAGACAGTCTGATTATAAAGCCTTAATATTTAACACTTCTCAAATTCCTGTATTAATTGATGCAGGAATTTGTACAATTCACAATAGATTTAATCGATTCAGTACTAGATTAATACAATATATGAACAAAATACCAAAACAGATTATGCGCCAGAAGTTCTTGTATTTTTTGGAGGGAATCCAAAACAAATATTGAACATAGAGCTATATGGGGGATTGAGAGAAATTTCTTGAAACTAAAAGGGCTAAAATCTGTACTAGGATATGATCATTCATCGTGGGGGTGCATATTTCAATTTATACCCTCGCTCCCGCACGAATCCCTTCGTGTGTATTTATATACTGTACACTGGTTAGATATATTAATTCAGAATGATAAAGATTGTCGTTAGAAATGTAAAAGATTCTTTAAAAACAAAAGTTTTTAGGAATTCAAGCTGATGTATTATAGTTTTTAATCACACGAAAGGATTCGTGCGGGAGCGGGGATGGTTTTTGCGTATATGGAAAATATTTATTCCTCCCGTAAAATAGAAAAGGCGATGCGGGAAAATGTTTTGTTCA
>NZ_JAMZGF010000069.1 GCF_024158915.1 Chryseobacterium sp. S0630
TCTGACACTTTATATAAAAAACCATTCTTGTTCGATAAAATTTAAATAGAATTAACAGGTCGCTCCTCCGGAGCTTTATTTTACGGCGATCTCATTTTTTCTACTAACAGTTGATCCCGATGGGATCAAATCCAGCTCCAATAGGAGCTGGCTGTTAATAGGACGTATTTATTTTAAAATTAGAGCTCCGGAGGAGCGACCTGTTAATTCATGCCATAAATATTGATATTTCCAATGTATTTATACTTTTGATCGGACGCATAAAAAAAGACTGTCCTTTTGGGACAGCCTCTTTTTTCTTATTTTTCAGCAAGTTTTTTCAGATCGCCCAGCCCCTGACTGAACATCTTGTCCATATTGCCATTCATCATCGGCTTCATAATCTTCATCATAGGAGTAAGCTCATTATCAATCATCCATGTCACTTTCGTTCCGCTTCCTTCAGGAGCCATAATGAAATTCGCTTTCATATCTCCTTCAAAAGGTTCTATAAAATGAAGTTTCGTTCCCATTTTTTGGTTGGGAACCAGTTCTGTAATGGCCTGTTCACCCTCTCCTACATTTTTATCTCCCTTCCAGTGATAGGAATCTCCTACTTTATCTCCGTTCCCTGAATAGGTAATGACAATGTTTTTATCAGCTTTGGAAAAAGGATCCCATTGGTTATATCCTTTTAGATTACCTGTATAAGCCCATACTTTTTCCTGTGGTGCATTGATAACAATAGATTTTTCATAGTGATAATCTTTACTGAAAGCCAGTATGGCAATAACAGCATAGATAAGAATCAGTACAATGATGATACCGATAATTTTTAAGAGTGTTTTCATAGTCTATATATTTAAGGTTGTTTATTTTAATGATGACTTTTAAATCTGTTCTCAAAATTAAATATTCCCACATCACTCCCTCTTTCCATATGACAAGATTAATTAAAGATAAGGTATTTTTGTCATAACTTGCCAGTAAGGCATTATTTTTGAGCGTTTCAGCTGTGATTCCCGATGAATCATTAAATTTACCTTATATAAAAAGATCAAAAAATGAATATTTTAACAGAAAAATTTAACACACCATATCATTCAGCCCCATTCAACAGTATTAAAAATGAAGATTATCTTCCTGCATTTAAAGAATTGATACAAAAATCTGAAGCAGAAATTGATGCGATTGTTAACAATCCCGAAGCTCCTACTTTCGAAAACGTAATTGAGGCCTTGGCTTATTCAGGAGAGCAGCTGGATGTGGTTTCGAATATTTTTTTCAACCTAAATTCTGCAGAGACCAGCGACGAAATCCAACAGATTGCTCAGGAAGTTTCTCCAATTTTAACAGAATATTCTTCAAAAATTTCTCAAAACGAAGCCCTTTTCAACAAAATCAAAAAAGTATATGATGAAAAGGAAAAATATAATCTCAACGAAGAGCAGGAAATGCTTTTGAATGAAACCTACAAAGGTTTTGTAAGAAGCGGAGCTTTACTGAATGAGGAAGACAAAGAAAAATTAAAGAAAATCAGCATGGATCTTTCTTTAAAATCTTTACAGTTCGGACAGAATGTATTGGCTTCCACCAATGCTTATTTTAAACATATCACCAATAAAGAAGATCTTGCAGGAATTCCTGAGGCGATCATCGATCAATATGCTGAAGAAGCGAAAGAAAGAAATCTTGAAGGCTGGGTAGTCACTTTACAGTATCCAAGCTATATTCCGTTCATGACCTATGCTGAAAACCGTGAACTGAGAAAAGAACTGGCTTTAGCCAATGGTAAAAAATCTTTCGATGGTGGAGAATTTGATAACCAGAATCTGATTAAGGAGCTTTTGAATTTAAAGCAACAAAAAGCAGAACTTATCGGATATAAAAACTATGCAGATTTCGTATTGGAAGAGAGAATGGCTAAGTCTCCGGTAAAAGTTTTAGATTTTTTAAATGAACTTCTGACCAAAGCAAAACCTTATGCTGATCAGGAAATTGAAGAATTAAAAGCTTTAGCAAAAGCTGACGGAATTGAAGAAATGCAAGGTTATGACCATGCATTCTATGCTGAAAAACTTCGTAAGGCAAAATTCGATCTTAATGATGAAGAATTGAAACCTTATTTTCCATTAAATCAGGTACAGGATGCTGTATTTGGATTGGCTGGAGAACTTTTCGGGTTGACGTTTGAAGAAAGAAACGACATTCCAAAATACCACGAAGATGTAAAAGTATATGAAGTAAAAGAAGCCTTCGACTCCGCTCAGGCTGACAGATACAAGGCATTATTATACGTTGATTATTTTCCAAGAAAAGGAAAAAGAGCCGGTGCATGGATGACCAGCTACAAAAATCAGTACAAACAAAACGGTGAAAATTCCCGCCCGCATATTTCAATTGTCTGCAACTTCAGCAAACCAACAAAAGATACGCCTAGCTTACTGACTTTCCAGGAAGTGACTACTCTATTCCACGAGTTCGGACATGCGCTTCACGGCATGATGGCAGATACTCAATATCCTACTCTTTCCGGAACTTCTGTGAAATGGGATTTTGTGGAACTTCCGTCACAGTTTCTGGAAAACTTCTGTTATGAACCGGAATTCTTAAAAACGTTTGCAAAACATTATAAGACCGGAGAAGTACTTCCTGATGAAAAAATTGAAAAAATTGAACAGTCTAAAAACTTCATGGAAGGATATCAGACTTTAAGACAACTTGGTTTCGGACTTCTGGATATGAACTATCACACAAAAGTGGCAGAACTGGAGAACGAGAGTGTAAAAGAGTTTGAAGATAAATATACCAAAGCAACCACTCTTTACCCTTCCAACGCAGAAACGGCAATGAGCCCAAGTTTCTCACATATTTTCCAGGGAGGATATTCCGCAGGATATTATTCTTACAAATGGGCGGAAGTTCTGGATGCGGATGCATTCCAGTATTTCAAAGAAAACGGAATCTTCAATCCTGAGATTGCAGCTAAATATAAAGTACTGCTTTCTTCAGGGGGAACGAAAGATCCGATGGAGCTTTACAAAAATTTCAGAGGTAGTGAACCAAAAGTAGAAAGCTTACTGAAAAGAGCATTTGGATAGAATACAGGCTGAGATGACGACAGAAAAAATTAACATGCTGGAAGCAGTTTTTAATCAATCTTTAAAAACAGTTCTTGACCATATTACTTCAGAAAAGATTGATGAAATTCTTGATAGCAGAGATTCTGCAGAGTTTTCAGATGAATGGATGAAAGCGTATCAGATGATTGAAGAAATGCCTTTTGATGAGGAAACAGAAGACAAAATAAGTGATATCCGAAAGGAAATTTTTGTTTCCACATTCAGAAGTACCGGTTCTTCAGATCTTCCGGCTTATATTTCCGATGATTTTGGTTTGATCTGCTCTTACTACATTCATCAGATTGAAAACAGCTGGGTCACCAATTTGCTTTTCACTTATCTTCATCATCAGATTCCACAAGGTGAACTGATGAAAACAGAGAAAACAATGAAAGAACTGATTCAATAAATCAGGAAAATACAATATAAAAGAACAGTGATTGCTGTTCTTTTTTGTTTTAAATTAGTCGCTCAATAATCTCATGATCTATGACCACCCAAGAACAAATCCAGGACTACATCAACAGTCAGCCGGAACTTAAGCGTAATGATATGCAGGAACTTCACAACATTATTCTGGAACTGATACCGGATTGCCAGCTGTGGTTCCTCGATGGTAAAAACGATGAGAACAAAACCGTTTCCAATCCTAATATCGGGTATGGATCGTATGTCATGCAATATGCTGGTGGAAAAACAAGAGATTTTTATCAGATTGGTATGAGTGCCAATACAACAGGCATCTCCGTTTATATCATGAATATCGGTGATAAAACCTATTTATCTGAAACCTACGGAGATAAAATAGGGAAAGCAAGCGTCACTGGGTATTGTATTAAATTCAAAGCATTGAAAGATATCAACATTGAAATCCTGAAAGCGGCCATACTGGATGGACTTAAAGAGTAAAAAGCTAAATTTGCACCTTATAAGTAAACATTCATTCTGTAATTCTAAATAATGAGTACGATAACAACAAGATTAGAAAACGTAAAAAAACTTCAGGCTAAAAGATGGGAAAATGAAGACCATTGGGATACTTTAAATGATCTGTTGATTAAAGAATTAGATGAGATTTTATTGATTGAGCCTAAAAATACAGCGGCTTTAATCAATATTGGTGCTATTTACTCGGATATGGGAGAAAATGAAATGGCGCTGGAGTATTTAAAAACGGCACTAAATTTGGGTTCTCAAGACAAAAATCTTTTTGTAAACCTCGCTATTGTGCTTGTTTATATGGAGAAACATCAGGAAGAGTATTTGGAATATCTTGAAGAAGCGGAGGATAAAACGGAAGATCCTCTCACTTTTAAAGCCTATTTCGATCCTCAGTCCCGTTAAAATTAATTCAAATAAAAACTTAGAATCATGTTATTAGCCATCTTACTTCCCTTCTTATCTTTCATGGTCCGTGGAAAAGTCTTCACCGGAATTATCTGCCTTATTTTACAAATTACGTTGATCGGATGGCTTCCAGCTGCCATTTGGGCTGTACTTTCTTTAAATAATGAAAGAGCTGAAAAACGAAACGATAAACTCATTAAAGCAATGCGGGAAAACAAACGCTAGGCACATGATCTGCAATTGAAAGTTCCATAAGTTAAGAGCCTTATTTGAATACTGTAATTCCTTTTAAGTAACCGAAAAATTGCAAGCTATGAAAGAAAATAAATACGACAATCCATCATTTTTTAACCAGTACGAAAAAATGCTTCGTTCTCAGATTGGGCTGGAAGGAGCCGGAGAATGGCATACTTTGAAAAATATGCTACCGGATTTTCAGGGTAAAAATATCCTTGATCTCGGTTGTGGTTTCGGCTGGCATTGCCGATATGCTATAGAAAATGGAGCAAAATCTGTGATTGGAATTGATCTTTCAGAAAGAATGCTGGCAAAAGCACAAGAGATCAATAATCTGGAAGGAATTCAATATGAAAGAAAAGCTCTGGAAGAAGTGGATTATCCTGCTGAAAAATTTGATCTGATACTCAGTTCACTCACGTTACATTATGTAGAATCCTTTGGTAATTTGGTACATAATATTTACAAATGGCTTACTCAGGGAGGATCTTTTATATTTTCAGTAGAGCATCCTGTTTTCACTGCGGAAGGTAGCCAGGATTGGGTATATGATAAAAATGGTGAAAAAATCAGCTGGCCGGTAGACCGTTATTTTATTGAAGGAAAAAGGAATACAACTTTCCTCGGGGAAAATGTCATTAAATATCACCGTACTTTAACTTCCTATCTGAATACTTTATTACAACACGGCTTCACCATCAAGGAAATTATCGAGCCGGAGCCAAGTCAGGAAATGTTGAAAGAAATTCCTGAAATGAAAGAAGAACTCCGCAGACCTATGATGTTATTAATCTCTGTATTGAAATAATTTTTAGAAAATCAATTTTAAAATTTAAAAAATAAAACACACCTTACTATATTGTATAACATAGTAATTAAAATAAATTATATCTTTGTATAACAAAATACATAGATATGATTATTAAAAAACTGATAACCCCACTTATTCTGCTTTCATTTGTACCCCATACAATTAATGCACAGACATTATCAAAAGGATATGAAAAGAAGATTGACAGCATTATCCAGACAGAATTCGGGAATAAAAATGAGCCTGGCGGAGTTTTTCTGATTACTCAAAACGGAAAAAATCTGTATCGAAAAGCATTTGGGAAAGCGAATCTTGAACTTAACGTCAATATGACCCCTGAGAATATTTTCCAAATTGGTTCAATGACCAAACAGTTTACTGCGGTGGCTATTCTACTGCTTGAGCAACAGGGAAAACTTAGTGTCACTGATCCTGTTTCCCAATACATCAAAGATTATCCTAACGGAGATAAGATCACCCTTCATCATCTTCTGACCCATACTTCAGGAATAAAGGACTTTACAAAAATGAAGTCAATCTCTTCCATTGCCCAAAAAGAAATGAAACCCGAAGAAATGGTGAATTTTTTCAAAAACGAACCTGTTGATTTCGCACCCGGAGAAAAGTTTGATTATAACAATTCCGGATATGTGGTATTGGGATATATTATTGAGCTTGTTTCAGGAATTTCCTATGAAGACTTTATTAAGAAAAATATCTTTTATAAAGCAGGAATGACTCATTCTTATTATGCTTCCGACAGAAAAGTTATTCCTCAAAGAGCTTATGGATATCACAAAAAGGAACAAGGATTTGTGAATAAAACAGTCATCAGTTTCAGTGTTCCATTTTCTTCCGGATCACTGATGTCTACAGCAGATGATATGCAGAAATGGCAGCAGGCTTTAAATCAAAATTTAATATTGGATTTAAAGGAAACTCAAAAAGCCTTTCAGAAATATAAACTGAATAATGGTGAAGAATTTACTTATGGCTACGGATGGCATTTGAAAGATATCAATGGAATTCCTGACCGTGAGCATGGAGGAAGTGTCTTCGGATTTAAAAGTATGGGAGTTTACATTCCTGCTGAAGATGTTTATGTGATTGGGCTCAGCAACTGCGACTGCCACTCTCCTACTGAGGTGACCAAAAATATGGCAAAAGCTACTTTACAGGAAATGAAAACCTCATCAAAGAAACCCTGATTTTCATTTTCGATGTCTCATTTCAGGAAGAACATGATTTGGAACTTTGAAAACACAGATCATCACAAAAATCAGACAAAAAATATTAATCAGTAATGCAACGGAAAAAGCTTCGTGATAATACTCTACAGAAGGCTTTACTCCCAAAACATAATAGAAAACACTTCCTACAGCAACAATTCCGACTATAGCAGCAATCTGCTGAAAAGTATTGTAAACACCGGAAGCATTTCCAATCAGTTTTTCAGACATTCCAGACATCGCTATGTTAGCCAGTGAAGGAATGACGGATCCTATTCCCAATCCATGCAGAAACAACAGCAGACAGAAAACCGTAAAATTAGTCTGTACCCTGAATAAAAACAACTGAACAATAAGAACTATAATGATAAAACTAAGTCCTGCTATCAGGGCTTTTTTGCCATATTTTAAAATCAGTTTTACGGAAATGAATGACGCAAAGATAAAACCCAATCCCTGAAAACCGATAATCTCTCCCGCTGCTAACGGGCTGATCTTTAATCCGTCCTGAAAAAAGAGTGACAAAATATAAAAGTAGGAATCAAGCATGATAAAAAAGAATGACACCGCTATAATCCCGAGATTGAAATTTTTAAAACGGAACAACTCAAAATCAATCAGATAAGCATGTTCCTTTTGGATTTTTTTCTTCTGATTTTTAATAAAAGTGAATAAAATTCCGGCCGAAACCATCACTAATGAAACATTTTTGAAATGCAGTCCATCATGCTCAGATAGGGTTAAAGCATAAGTAGCACAGAACAATCCTGCAGAAAGAATTAAAACGCCGCCTGCATCAAAGGGTTGTTTCACAGGAATTTTAGATTCGTCCAATAGCTTCAGGGTAAGGAAAATTGCTGGTAAACCTATAGGAATATTCATTAGAAAAATAAGTCTCCATGGCTCTTCCATTACTGTAAGGGATGAAAAATAGCCGCCAAGAAACTGTCCCAAAACAGTTCCTATACCAATGGTAATTCCGTACCAGCCCATTGCTTTGGTGCGCTCCCTATGGTCAGAAAACAGGATCTGTATCATTGAAAGTACCTGAGGAGCCATCATTGCCGCACTTATTCCCTGCACAAATCTTGAAATAACCAACTGACCTGCTCCTACAGAAATCCCGCAGGCAACAGAGCTTATCATAAAAGCTAATAATCCAATCACATACATTTTTTTTCTTCCGTACAAATCTCCAAGTCTTCCTCCGGTAATCAGTAAAGATGCAAATCCAATAAGATAAGCCGCAATCATAAACTGCATTTCTCCGTGAGAAGCATGAAGATCACGCTGTATGGATGGTATGGATACATTGATGATAAAAATATCCATAATCGTCAACAACTGACCAAACAATACAACCATTAATTTCAAATACTTACGTTCCATTTTTATATAGATATATCTATTTTTTAATATTCAAAAAAATTAGGGTAATAAACCCTGTACCATTTTTTTCACCTGATCAAAAGAATCATTTTGTCTGTTGATGGTAGAGGTGACAACTGCTCCTTCTATTAAAAGGAAAATATTTTCTGCTATTAAACCGGGATCAGCTATTTGACCTTTTGTAGCACATTCATTAACAAGGGTCTTGATCAAATCTTTTTGTTTTTCTTTATGCTGTTTGGCAAAACCGGAAACAGAAGGATTGCCCTCTCCTATTTCAGAGACAATTTTAATGAAATGACATCCTGCAAACTTTGAAGTCTGCTGCAGCTTTTTTCTGTAATCAATAAGCGCAAGAATCTTTTCTTTTGGATCTGAAATTCTGGATGTGCTGTTTTCAAATCCTTCAAACCACTGAATTTCTTCTTTGATAAGATAAGCCTGAAGAAGATCATTCTTAGATGAAAAGTGATTGTACAAAGAACCAATCGCAATATCAGCTTCCGCAATAATCTGATTGATTCCCGTAGAATTGTATCCTTGCTTATAAAACAAATCTGAGGCAACCCTGATAATTCTTTCGCGTACTTTTTCCTTTTTCATCTTGAAAATTTTTACAAATGTAAATAAAAAAATAGATAAGTCTATCTATTTTTAAAATTGAGATAAAAACTCTATTTTAGATTCTGTAAATCATTCCCTCGTTTAAACTCTGAAATCATGAAACTGTTATCCTGTTTTTTGACTTTTTTATTGCTAATAGGCATATCTTGCACACAGTCGCAGAAAACCAATCCTGTAAAAAATATGAAATCTACCAATCCTGTTGTCTACTTTGAAATTCCTGTGAATGATCTTGAACGTGCTGAAAAGTTTTATTCTGCAGTTTTCAACTTTAGTTTTGATAAAGAGATTATAGACAGCTATGAGATGGCTTTGTTTCCTTTTGAAGAGAAAAACAGTGGCATCACGGGAGCTTTGGCTAAAGGAGAAGTTTACAAACCTTCTAAAAACGGAGTGATCATTTATTTTAAAACAGAGAATATTGATCAGACATTAGAAAAAGCTGTTCAGCATGGAGGTTCTGTTCTTTACCCTAAAAGGATAGACGAAAAATATGGATTTGCCGTAGCAGAATTTGAAGACTCAGAAGGAAACAGAATAGCATTGCATGAAACGGTAAAATAGCCATCCCATTCACTGCATATTATTTTTTTTAATACAGTTGACGCATATTTTGTATATTTAAACAACCATTTGAAATCTAATTGGGTAAATAATTATGGCGGAAGAACTTTATTTCATCAAGACCAATCCAACTGTTGCCAAAATTAATTTGTACAATAAGCTGAGCCGTGAAGAAGAAAATATTTTAAAATTTCTTCAGCCTGAAGCGAAAAATACCCTTGAAACGATTAAAGAAAAAATAAAGGATTCCGTTGAAGAACTTACACAGGAAGAACTTCTGCTTATTTTTCAATGGTTTCATAAAGTATACTCTTCAGATCACGAGGAAACCAAAACACAGCTTTTCATCAATGGTATTGATCTTTTTTATGAAATTCCGACAAACGTTCATGCCGAAAATTTTCTTCAGATTCTTTCAGATTATGAAAAACTGCTGAAACAGGATATGAATTATATTGTGGATTCTAAAAACTTCAATCAGTTTCTGATCTACGGAATATTTCTGACAGAAATAATCAACAGAAAACAGCATCCTGATAATATACTCTGTGAATATCTGAAACCGGATAACCAGTCTTTATACCTTCTGGCAGAAGACCAATGTGGTTTGAAAGATTTTGATCCTGCAATCATCCCGGATCTTCAGCATTATTTTACAGATCTGTATGACCTGACCAAATTTTACAAAGGACCTATCATCAAGCTGGAACAGGAATAGATTTTTTTTGCATTCATGTAACATCTTGCCTTCAATAATTGTCTTCTATACATAACCGTATGAAAACCGCTGCTCAAAATGCAGCAATTATAATTATTGAACCAGGATAAAAACTATAACACAGCCAACAGTCTTCTTTACGATGCAGAACTGTTGGCTTTTTTATGAACCTGCCTGACTGCCATAAAATAGTATAGCATACCTCCTGCAGAATAAGCCAGCACATCAAAAAAATCTGCAGTGAAACGGGATGATATTCTAGGGCATAATATTTCAAATAAAAAAGAAAGGTACAGGATTGAAGTCAGTACAAATTTAAAATCAGGTTTCCATTGATAGCCCAGCACTCCATTCATGATATATTCTATCAGATAGCAATACATGGGAACCGTAATACAATCTGTGAAATGATTGTTGATTACGGGAATTACAATTCCTTTTCTTCTCAGCAGAATAATAATTGCCCAGGCAGACAGTCCCAGCAGAAACCAAAAGGAAATTCTTTTTTTCATCACATATGCAAAACAGCCATTATCACCCCAAGAATCACCTGCAATATTTTTGATATAACTTCCTGAGGATCTGTTTTACTTTCTTGATCAGTATTTTCTGCTGATTCATAATTGAATTTTGGTTTACCTTCCATTGTCATAAGATTTGATACTGCAAAGATATCAAATTAGAACAATTGTTCTAATTTTAAAAATATGATTTATATCCACTATGATATTCTTATCTTTGGGTTATGAAGACAAAGGATAAAATTCTGTCTAAAGCACTGGAATTATTTAATGATAAAGGGTATAACAATATTACCACAAGACATATTGCGGCTGAACTTCATATCAGTGCGGGAAACCTGCATTATCATTTCAAGCACTCAGAAGACATCATCACAATCCTTTTCTCAGAGCTTACCCTGGAAATGGATGAGCTGCTGAACCAGATGAAAAAAAAAGAAAATAAAAGTCTTGAAGATCTTTATCAGTTTACCTATTCTACCTGTGAAATTTTTTATTCTTACCGTTTTATATTTATCAATTTTATAGATATTCTGAATCGGAATCCTGACATCCAAGCCCATTATGAAGGGATTAATTTCAGCAGAAAAGAGGAATTTCAAATGATCTTTTCAGATCTTCAGAAGAACAATATATTTCAGAAAGATGTACCTCATTTTATTATAGATGGTCTTGTTGAGCAGATTTTCATCATTGCCGACAACTGGCTTACCCATAACAGACTTATTTTGAAACTCAATCCAAAAGAAGCCATTCAGCATTATACACTGTTACAAATGAATCTTTTCTATCCACTTCTCAATAAAGAACAGCAAAAATTTTATGAACAGCAATACATCAGATAATCATATCATCCTCAGAAAAGGAATTTACGATGATCTTCCGACAATGCTGCAGCTGTTTACTGCAACAATAGATGAGGTGTGTAAAAGAGACTATGATCTTCAACAACTTGAAGCCTGGAAATCCGGTGCAGAAAATGAGGAAAGATGGATAAAAGTAATCAGAGATCAATATGTTGTGATAGCCGAAATAAAGAATAAAATAGCAGGTTTCTGTACACTCGATCAGGGAAATTATATTGATCTGCTTTTTGTACACAAAGATTTTCAGCACAGAGGAATTGCAACCCTGCTTTATCAACAGATTGAAAAAGAAGCTTTATTGAATAAGAAGAAAGAGCTTACTGCAGATGTAAGCAAAACAGCCAGATCATTTTTTGAAAAATCTGGTTTTAAGGTTGTCCAGGAGCAGACTGTCAACGTAAAAGGAGTTTCCATGACCAATTATAAAATGGTAAAAAACCTCATCTATTAACTTTCAGGATTATGGAATTACGTTCAGAATATAACGAGTACAGAATTTCAGTTCCACAGGAATTTGAAAATGTATTTACTCATTTCTATTTTGCTGAAAATACTTCTGAATCCTCAATAACTAAGACCCTTCTCCCTACTTATCAGACCATTCTCTTATTTTGTTTTGGAGAAAATGCTACCATGTCTACCCGGGAAAAGACCATCATAAATGTAGATAAATGTATGGTGTTCGGGCCAGTGAGACAAGCTTTTGAATACACACTTCCCGCTGGCTGCTCTATCCTGGTTGCTAATTTTAAAGATGATGCGTTTTTTCGATTTTTTGGAAAAATATCCATTGAACAATTGGTAAGGCATCCGGATGAATTGCTGGAAGAAAACTGCTTTACAGACCTTTGGCATCAGCTTACCCGATTAAATTCAGTCACAGAACAGGTGAATCATATTCTTGAGTTCTGTGAACCTTATCTGCAGGACTGGGATATTACCAGCCAGCTTTTGAGCAGTTTTGAGAACGATCTTTTAAATCCCGTTAAAGTCATTGCAGAGCAGACTCAACAGACGGAAAGAAACATACAGCGGAAACAGAAAGAACAGTTTGGATATTCCTTAAAAGAGCTAACCCGTTACAACCGTTTTTTAAAAGCAATACAACTCATCGAAAAAGAAACTGAAAAACAAAATCAGGTCAAATGGTTTACTATCATTGATGAATGCGGTTACTATGATCAGAGCCAGCTTATCCATGATTTTAAGCATTTTATCAACATTTCACCGTCTCAGTATTTAAAGTTCCAGCAGGAGATCTGCAACCCAAAATCAAAATAATCTGTTTCGTTTTCTTACAATTTTTGAAAGGTACGTCGTACTACTTTTGTCTCATTAATCTTAACAATCAAAACAATGAGACATTTAATCATTTACGCGCACCCCAATGAAAACAGTTTAAATCATCATCTTTTAAACTCTGTTGTGGAAACCCTTCAATCTCACAACGAGGAAATTATCGTGAGAGATCTTTACAAAATCGGTTTCGATCCTGTTCTTTCTTTGAATGATATGCAGGGACAACGGATGGGAAAAGTATCAGATGATGTAAAAAACGAACAGGATCATATTTCGTGGGCAGAACAGATTACTTTTATTTATCCTATCTGGTGGACAGGTCTTCCCGCTATGATGAAAGGATATATAGACCGCGTTTTCAGTTATGGTTTTGCTTACCGCTATGATCAGGGTATACAGAAAGGGCTTCTGAAAGATAAAAAAGCTGTCATCATCAACACCCATGGAAAATCTCATGATGAATATGAAAAAATGGGAATGGATAAAGCGCTTACCCTAACTTCCGACCATGGCATTTTCATCTACTCCGGACTGGAAATTATCAGACATTTATTTTTTGACAAAGCAGATAAAGCTTCTCCCGAAGATTTGGAAAACTGGAAAGATCAGATTAAAAATTTATACACTGAACATGTATTCAATTAGGTGGCTATATACCTTAAATTATTAATTTTTTTCCATGAAACCGCAAACTGAAAACCGGAAGATCCTCCCTGTTTTTCGGACTTCTTATAAAATAGCAAAGAAAATAATAAAATACAGTTTTTACATCTTTATCCTGTATTTTATTTTTAAGGGATTTATGGCATGAAATTAGCTTCAAAAACCGCAAGTAAAATTGTTTTGAACCATTATTTTAAGCCATTAAGATTGATGGATGGTTAAGTTTTTCTTTTAAAACAAATCTTGTTATAACCCTACAATGCGTCTTAATGGTTTAAATATTGGATCTTCAGGAAACTCCTGTATATTTGCATCACAATGAAACATCTGAACAGTATATTACGTCTTCCATTCTTCAGTGAATATTATACACCGAGCTATCGTTCGGGAAGACTTTCTATATCTGTAATCCAATAAAATAATCTAACGTATATATAGAGCCCGGACAGTACCTGTCCGGGCTTTTTTCATTTTAAAACTATTCAAACATGATTCATCCATTACAAGAAAATGTGGCTATCATCCTGCCTGAAAACGGTTTGGAAGAAAAATTGGCTCAAGCCGAAAAAGAAAACAGAAAACTTTCCATCAAACTGGGATTTGATCCTACCGCTCCGGATCTGCATCTGGGACATGCAGTCGTCTTAAAAAAACTGAAACAGTTTCAGGATCTGGGCCATCAGATCATTATAGTCGTAGGAAGCTTTACGGCAAGAATTGGCGATCCCACCGGAAAAAATAAAGCCAGAAAACCTTTAAGCGCTGAAGATGTTCAGCATAATGCCCAGACTTATATCAACCAGCTTTCCAGGGTAATTGATGTACAGAAGACAAAGATTGTTTTCAATTCTGACTGGCTGGACACATTGAACTTTTCTGAGGTCATCCAACTGCTTTCAAAAGTGACTGTTGCCCAATTGATGCACCGCAATGATTTCAATAAAAGATTCACAGAAAATACACCTATTGCCATGCATGAACTGGTTTACCCGATTCTTCAGGGTTTTGATTCTGTAAAAATAGAGTGTGATATTGAAATGGGTGGCACGGATCAGCTCTTCAACTGTACCATGGGAAGGCAGCTCCAGGAAGTACATCAAATGCCGGCTCAGATTGTGATGTGTATGCCTCTACTGAGAGGTCTTGACGGAAAGGAAAAAATGAGTAAATCCCTGAACAATATTATTGGATTGACGGACGAACCTAATGAAATGTTTGGAAAAACCATGTCTATTCCGGATGCTTTGATTGAAGAATTTATCAACCTGACTACCGATTTTTCTATTGAAGAAAAAACAACGCTTCTTTCAAGAATACAAGAAGGGGAAAACCCAATGAATATTAAGAAGCTGATTGCTAAAAATATCATCAGTCAATACCACGATACTGCTTCGGCTCAAAGTGCGGAACAGTTTTTCATCAACCAATTTCAGAATAAAAATTTTCAAGAGAAAGTATACGAACCTGTTGCGATCAGTTCATTGAAAAGTATGGAGAACAACATATCACTTGTAGAGCTTTGTCATCAGCTTAAAAAAGACCTCAGCAAATCTGCCATCAGAAGATTAATTGAGGATGGAGGAGTTCAGATCAATACAATCAAAATAACGGACTCAAATGAAGAAATGGAGCTGATTCCTCAAACGAAAATAAAAATCGGGAAAAGGGGCTTTTTTGAGCTAGTATAAGGATGGAAGATAGGAGCTGGAGGATGGAAGTTTTTCAGACGATGAACTTATTGAGTTTTTTGATAGAGACATTTTTTTTAATATTGATTTGAATACAGAGGCTTTAAGGCGGGAGGATGGGAGCAGGAGGAGGGAAGTTTTTTTAGACGATGAACTTATTGAGTTTTTTGATTGGGACATTTTTTTTAATATTGATTTGAATACAGAGGCTTTAAGGCGGGAGGATGGGAGCTGGAGGAGGGAAGTTTTTCAGACGATGAACTTATTGAGTTTTTTGATAGAGACATTTTTTTTAATATTGATTTGAATACAGAGACATTAAGGCGGGAGGATGGGAGCAGGAGGAGGGAAGTTTTTTCAGACGATGAACTTATTGAGTTCTTTGATAGAGACATTTTTTTTAATATTGATCTGAATACAGAGACGTTAAGGATGGAGAATGGGAGCAGGAGGAGGGAAGTTTTTTCAGACGATGAACTTATTGAGTTTTTTGATTGGGACATTTTTTTAAATATTCATTGATTTAAAAACACACAAGTTCTTTATAAAACAAAAAGTAACTTCCAGCTTCCCTCCTCCCTCTTCCATCTCTCAGCTTATTTCAATATCTTCGTTCCGCTAAAAACTATTTCCAATGAGCTACATCATGGTTGACATAGAGTCGGACGGCCCGATTCCCGGTGATTTTTCAATGATCTGCTTCGGAGCAGTACTCGTGAATGAGGAACTGGATACTACTTTTTATGGAAAATTAAAGCCTGTTTCTGAGAGATTTAATCCTGATGCGTTAGCAATTTCCGGTTTCAGCAGAGAAGAAACAATGAGTTTTGACGATCCTGAAGCTGTAATGCTTGCTTTTGAAGAATGGATTACAACCCATTCCAAAGGCAGACCTATTTTCGTCAGTGATAATAATGGTTTCGACTGGATGTTTATCTGCTGGTATTTTCATCATTTTATCGGAAGGAATCCTTTTGGCTTTTCTTCCCGACGACTTTCTGATCTATACTGCGGACTGGAAAAAGATACTTTTGCCCAATGGAAACATCTCCGCAAGACGGAACACACGCACAATCCGGTAGATGATGCCAGAGGAAATGCAGAAGTTTTGCTGTACATGAAAGAAGAAATGGGACTGAAAATTGCATTAAAGTAAAAACTCTAATTTTTGAATATGAATCCTGACCTGCATTATAAACAAGCTGATGAAACTGATATTGATTTTCTTCTCAATCTCAGAATGAAAACCATGAATCCTCATTATGAAACTTCAGGACTTTCTACTGACAGAGAAACGACCCTGCAAAGAGTTCTGTATCAGTTTGAAAAAGCTAATATTATTTTTTTAAATGATAAGCCCATCGGACTGTTAAAAGTAGACAGAACGTTTACGAATATTGAGGTTCTGCAACTTCAGATAGATCCCAGCCAGCAAGGTAAAGGGCTTGGAAAAAGGATTTTGTCTGATATTTTAGAGGAAGCTTCTTTAGCAGGAAAAACAGTCTCATTAAGTGTTTTAAAAACCAATAAGGCTCAGCATCTTTATAAAAGTCTTGGGTTCAGAATTGTGGATGAAGATCAGTATTCTTATTTTATGGAAACGGAAAGGCAATAGATGTTTTTTTTAAGTTTTGGCTAAAGCCGTTGGAATCTAAATCTATTTCTTAAACGGGCTAAAGCCCGTTTCTATTGAATAGGGACAATGCTAAAATCAATCTTATCATTCTATTTTTTTTGATTTAAACACAAATCTCACAAATAAATGAGCACAAATGATCACAATTATCTGCGAGATCTGAGAATATGAGATTGCTTCACTACGTTCGCAATGACGGGTTATTGGTTTGCCATCGTTACGTAGATCAGTCTTCCGCCTTCTTCTGAGGAAAGCAATATTTTTTTACCATCGGTGAGTTCAACCATAGAACCTGGTGGAATTTCTTTTTGTTCTGTGACATCCTTCATACCGGATAATCCCTGATTCACCAATACCCATTTCCCCTGATGGAATGTAAAATATCCCACAGGCATTTTATCCTGCATCGTCAGGTTTTCGTTACGTATCACTTTTCTGGAAACATGCCATTTGAACAGATACTGATTATGATACACCATTAATCTGTGATTTTCCGGCTTCCATACCTCATCATCAAACCTGAAATACAGATCTAATACCGGAAGTGTTCCCTGATGAGGTGTTCCGCAGAACGGGCATTTTGGATTGCTGGTATTATCAAAGACATACCATTTTTCTGTACAGCCGGAATTCTGGCAAGGCTGGATCAGATCTACGGTTTTCAGCAATGCGGTTTCCCACTCATTGGCCGTGGGACGTCTGATAGGATCGTGTAATCCGTCAATGAATGTTTTTCTGAACAATTCTGAAATATATGGACCTGTAACGGTATACGGGATTTTTTGAGGATCGCCCCAGAATGCATCCCATTTTCTGAGATGATCTGATTTTACATGGTTGGAATTATTTTCCGGATGTTCTACAAACATCGCTTTTTCTCCCATGGATAAAATTTCGTCCTGTTCAGAATCTAAATCCCAGATTTTTCCTCCACGCAGCGGATGTCTTCTCAACAGATACATATAAATCAGAACAGCAAGGGCATGCAGATCTGTTTTTTGATTGGGTAAATGTCTTTCAGGATCCTGAAGCTTCAAATGTTGGGTTTTTAAAACTTCGGGCGCAATGAAGTCTGCAGTTCCTATCACTTCCGGTGGAAAGAGTTTGGGAACCACAAGACCGTCAATATCGATGATACAGGCAGATTTTGTCACAGGATCTACCAGAATATTGTTATAAGACAAATCGGAGTGTGCCAACCCCATCTGATGGAGCTTTTTCACGCCTCTGCTGATATTAACCGCAATCTGGAAATAGCTCAGCCAATCTCCCAATTCTGACTGATCCAATCTCAACGGATATTGCTGATTTCTGAACATGGGAGCGGTAAACCACTTCCCCACTTTATCCTGTCCCTGGATGTTATCTGAACCAATATAGCCTTTAGCAAAATAAAATTTATGGTGATAAACAGGAACTACAATTCCTGTGAGTTTATTTCTTTCAACGATATCATAAGGCCATCTGAATATTTCGTTCAGAAAATATTCAGAAGTATTACCACTCTGTATACTTTGCAGATAGGTAGAAACAATTCTCATGATTCTTTCCTTCTGTCCTTCATCCAGTGGATTTCGGTAGAAAGCGACTACATAGTCTTTATCGGGCGAAAAATAAACATCTTTCACTCCGCCCCTGATAGGGTTTTCATCTACATATTCATAGGATTTGGCTGCATCCAGAACAGAAACAACTTTAATGGTCTTTTTCATGGTATTAATAGATTATGGCCAATGTACGATCATCATGATTTCCTCTGCTCCAGAAATCGCTCCAGATTAAAAGTTCTTCATCAATTTTTTCATCGTTGATAAAATCGGCTTTCGTCCGGTCATCATTATTTCCGGCAAGGTCTTCAAAAAGTGCTTTCCAACTTTCTGTATCTTCCAGTTTATTTTCTGTGGTAAATTTAGGATCATAAATACCGTCTGTCATCAGCACCAGATAGGAAAAATCCTCGACACAGGTAATTTGGAAACGGGAAACCATTCTATCATTAAAAATTTCTTTCATAGTGATAAATCGGGTACCACCACCAAATTCTCCCACATCCATCCGGTTTAACAATTTTACTTCAGAAAAGTCTGTATTAATCAGATTGATCGGACAGTCACCCACTCCAAAACTCAGAATAATATATCCGAAACTGAACTTTTTAAGCAAAGTAAAAATAAGTGTGGCATGCAGATCATTCATAGAAAGAGCATTTTCTACTGCTGTTTTTTCTAATGTGTGATGAACATGTGAAACACTTTCCGATAAAATATTGATGATATTCTGTTTCGCTTCAAGCTGTTCCTGATCAGAAGGCTGAGTAGTGTACAGAATATTGATATGATTTTCAATCTGTTTTAAAATTTCCTGTGAGTTGAAAAACTGATTGATCGTTGTGGTTGCCAGTCTTGAACCTTCTCTGGCTGCCTTTGCTGAACCTGCTCCATCTGAAACAGAAATAATATTCCAACCTTCAGGAAGCGTATTTACTGCGAAATCATCTTCACGAAATTTGCCTTCATGAGCGTGAGAACGTCCTCTTTTGGAAGCTACAACAATTTTTTTTTCCGAAAAAGAACCTTTGTATGAGTCTTCTTCCGATTTATAAAAAGCAGCGTTTATATCACTTGGAATATTTTTCCATAAGTCTTTGGGATCTGCGTTGACAAATAGCTGTATTTTTTTGGTTTCAAGCTGATTCTGATCATGAGTATGATAAAACTGAACATCCAGATGGTACATATTATTCGTCACCGGAGTTCCTGAGATTGTATTATTTTCAAAACTTAGCCCTGTTTCGTGCAGGTTTCCGATATCCTGAATCTTAATATTGGGAAACTCTTCCATATCGAAACTGAATTCATAGAACTGTTTGGCACTGGCATTTTTCAACACCCAATGAACGTCTTTGAATTCTTCCTTTTCTTTAAAAACAATAGCCTGTTCCATACTTTTTGGTTTGGATTCATCAGCTGACTTCCTGAAAAATTTCCCCATCATTAGCCCAGCGTTCTGTTAATATCAAATCCTCCTCCGGAAAATCCATAATAATCGGAAGTTCCACACCATGGACATTTGCTGTATCCTTCTCCCCTAAGGCAGTGAATACCTCCGCACGAACAGGTAGCTAATGCAATCGGGTTAGCACAGTGAGGACATGAAGTTCCTCCGTCCAGTTCTTCGATATTGATTTTAAGGTGCGTTTTCTGATTGGAGGAAAGTCTGTAATAGGCCTTTTCGTCAATTTTATAAGCTCCGTCCAATCTGTAATATCTTGTAGCCATGCCTGGTATACTTGATTCGGCAAATGCTTTTTTAAATTTCATCAGATAAAGCTTTTCCGTTTCCTGACATTTTCCGTTCAGTACGACAAAGTTATTATCAGGAAATCTCTGTTCCATTTCCGGATCTACTTTCTCCAGAATAAGGGAATCAATTTTAGACAAATTAATTCCTTCTTTTTTTGCTTCTGTTACACTCTGGCTGGTAGTTTTAATAGAATCAGTTACCCATTTGAAAAACTCTTTATAAGAATTTTCGTCAGAATTATTGAACAGTAAAACATTGTCTGCCAGAGAACCGAGAAGCTTATAATTGGTATTTTCTCCTATAGATACGGCAATGGTGTTAGATTTTCCGTTGTATTTGGTATTCCATCTTTCAATGGCTTTAGTGGCATCATCAGTGGGAACTCCGTCTGTAAAAAGGAAGACGATAGGCTTCCAGTCTCCTTTTCTTTCATACGTTGTTTTCACAATATCCCTGTCGATACAATCCATCACTTTAATTAATCCCTGAGAAAGTGATGTCCCGCTTCCAATAGGAATTTTAGGTGGATAAAAACTGATAATATCCTGCATCGGAGTAATCACTTCAGCTTCTCCTGCAAAACCTATCACAGAAATATAAACGGTTTCGAGTGAATAAGGATCTTTTTTTAATTCCCTTATGATATTGGCGATACCTTCCTGTACCTGCTCAATAGGTTCTCCTACCATAGATTCGGAGATATCTACTAAAAAATAAATAGGCAGTCTTCTCATGGTGTAAAGACAATTTTTTAAATAATAATATTAAGCTCCGATGGTGGCGGAGGTAATGTGATATTTTCTCCTGTATTCTGTGATTGCCCTCCCTGAGTAATGGAAGAACTCACCCATTTGAAAAAAGAAGAAAGGGTAATGGCATCGGTAGTATCCAGTTTTACTACATGATCGGTCAGTTCTTTCAAAAATTGCTCATCTGCTTTCGGGCCTGCCGCACATCCTACGATAGCCCCAAATTCCAGTCCTCTGATTACAGGAATCATCTGCCTGTACTTCTGAATATCCGACGGTTTTCCATCTGTAAATATAAACAGTAACGGCTGCCAGTCTCCTTTTGCATCGGCCGATTCTTTCACAATCTCCCTCTGAACCAGTTCAGAAACCATTTCCAAAGCAGCTCCTGTATGCGTTGGGCCACTATCCGGACAAGTAATCTCCATTGGATAAAAACTTGCCAGATCTGTTAAGGGTATAATATTCTTAACATCTCTATCAAAGGTAATGACACTTAAATGCAAGCTGTCCATCGCCTGCGGATCTGCACGAAGCATACTGATAAGGCCGTTGAAACCATTGTTCAGTGCCTGAATAGGTTCTCCGTTCATAGACCCCGAAGTATCTAATAAAAAATAAGCTAATAATCTCCTGCTCATTATAGACAAGTATTAATTCTGAAGCCGGCGGAGGGAGTCGGAGACTTCCAAGCCGGCTTATATTTGAGTTGAAAAAAATTTAAATTTTAGTTGGAATAAGCGTACTGCTGTCTCAGAATATCTATAAAGTTATCTGTATTATGCGGTTCTCCCACAGCACGGAATTTCCAGTCGCCATTGTGACGGTATGCTTCTGCAAAAACCATTGCACATTTACCATTCATACTTGAATCGCCGGAAAGGCTGTATTTTGTAATTTCTTTTCCTGAAGCATCTACCGCACGGATAAATGCATTTTCGATCATTCCGAAATGCTGATTATTGGTTCTTCCCTGATAAATGGTAACAATGAACACAATCTTCTGATAGCTCTGATCCAATTGATCCAGTCTTACAATGATCTGCTCATCATCTCCATCACCTGCTCCGGTTCTGTTATCTCCGGTAAGCCATACATTTCCGCTTGGATGCTGCATAGAATTGAAGAAAACCACATCTCCCTGGTAAAGCCCCATTTGTCTTCCGTCATTGGTCTGTACCGTTCTTCCAAGATTAGCTACTTTTCCGTTGCCATCTAAAAGAAATGCTACTGCATCAAGATCATATTCTGCTTCCTTGCTGAACAGTTTACCGAAGAATCCGCTGCTTTGTTTTCTTACATCCCATCCTAAACCGATGGTTACTTTTGAAAGATCATAAACGCTTTCTCCGCGGTCATTCTTTCTTAAATCTATTGTTTGTCCTTTCTGTAAATTAATTGCCATAGTTATAGTTTTTGTGTATTTGAGGATTTATTTGATGATTTGTCCTTTGTAGTATTTTTCAAGGAAGAAGCCTAAATCTGCTCTGTATCCTATTCCTGAAGCTTCAAATTTCCAGCTTCCGTTTCTTTTGTACAGTCTTCCGAATTCTACTCCGGTTTCAATAGAGAAATCTTCATCCAGTTCATATTTTGCAATCTCCTGGTTGGAATGATTGTCTACTACTCTGATATAAGAGTTTCGTACCTGTCCGAAATTCTGTCTTCTTCTTTCAAAGTCTTCAATGGTTACCACGAAAAGAATCTCTTCCACTCTTGAGTCTACTTTATCAAGATCTATAATAATAGCTTCATCATCGTCACCATCACTGTTTTTACCACTCGGGTCATCTCCTGTATGGGTAAGCGCTCCATCCGGAGAATTCAGGTTATTGTAAAAAACGAAGTATTCTTCGCTTACTAATTTTCTGTCAGAATCAATCATGATTGCAGAAGCATCCAGGTCAAAGTCGTAGCCGGTTCCTTCATTCGGATCCCAGCCTAATCCAATCGTCATTTTCGTCAATCCTATCTCGATCTTTTGTCCTTTCTGTAGATTAATTGCCATAGTGTTTTATATTATGATTATTTTTTGCATTAAGATAGAAGTGATTTACGAATTGACCAAATTTATTGATAAAAAAATGTTCCATACCGCTTAATTTTAAACTCTTTAAGTCACAAAATGGCTATAAAAAAAGGTCCAATTAAAAAATTGAACCTTGTATAGTATAAATGTATGTTGAATTAATTCTCAAATTCTTTATCTGAAACAGCATTGTTTCTTGCTTTTGCGAGCATAGGAATAGAAATTAATCCCATCACCAGCATAATCACAATCTGCAGCGGTAAAGAAATAAAGGAATAGGTAAGCCCCATTTCACCTCCGAAATCTGCACTTTTTCCTACTGAAATGAATAGCGCCATAAAACCATACTTCATCGCAAGGTTATATGCTCCGATTCCTCCACTGGCAGGAATAATCATTCCCAGTGTTCCCACTACAATAATGAAAAATCCGTCTGCAAAGGTAAATGCTGAGGTTTCAGGAAGAGCAAAACATACCAGGTAAGCTGCTAAATAATAACAAATCCAGATTCCTAATGTATAAAGAATGAATTTCCCTTTTTCTTTTAATTTAAAGATGGAAGTGATCCCTTGAAAAATACCATCAATAAAGTTGACTACTTTCCCTAAAAACGGAACTTCCGCCAGTTTCTTTCTAAATACAAAAAATAAGACTGTTCCTACAACCAGAATGGAAAGGATCAATATTATTTTAGTAGGGTTGATATTGACTCCAGAATTTTTATAGAATGACAGAATTGCATCATATTTGAACAATAATGTCAGTCCTAAAAATCCCATCATACAAATAAGATCCACCACTCTTTCCAAAATGATAGTCCCAAAAGATTTATCCACAGGTACTTTCTCCACTCCATATAAAGCAGTAGCTCTTGCCACTTCACCACTTCTAGGAATGGTAAGATTCATCAGATAACCAAATGATATGGACCAAAGTGCATTGGAATTTGAAATTCTGTGTCCCATAGGTTCCAGCATAAGATTCCAACGGATCGCCCTGAACCAGTAAGCCAAAAGACCAAATACGGAAGCAAATAATACCCAGATATAGTTAGCCTTTGCCAGTGACTTCTGAATGACTTTAAAATCCAGCCCTCTTAAGGCAAGCCATAAAAAAAAGCCTGCAAAAGCAAGCGATATTACTATTGTTAGTATGGATTTTACCGGACTTTTTGATGTTTTCTCCATGTACTACGTAAGAAGATTTGTTTTTTCATCCGGGAAAACGATCTTAGGCTGGAAGTCTTTTGCTTCCTCCGGAGTCATCTGAGCATAAGCAATAATAATGATGATATCATCTTTTTGTACTTTTCTTGCCGCAGGACCATTCAGACATACTTCTCCTGATTTTCTTTTTCCTTTGATAACGTAGGTATCAAAACGTTCTCCGTTATTCACATTGACGATATAGACCCTTTCTCCCACTACCAGACCGGCAGCTTCTATAAGATCTTCATCGATCGTTATACTCCCTATATAATTAAGGTCAGAGGCAGTTACTCTCACCCTATGAATCTTAGACTTGAAAACTTCTATTAACATCCTGCAAATTTATTAATAAAAATTAATAAAACAGGTCTTTATTATCATTTTAAAACTCCCACAAACACAGGGGTTTAATTTCACAAAACATAAGAAATTTAAAAATTACTTATAGATTTAACAATCATATGGTCAAAAAATTAATTGTTTATACACAATTTAGGATTTAATAAATACGAAAAATAATATTAACTTTTTGCTAAAGTCAATACACATAAGCATTTGGCATGATTTTAGTAACCTGTAACGTAGATTTTCTGTGAAAAGTGGAATTATCATATTTTAACTGATTTCAGTGAAAAGCAAAAAAATTTTACAAGTTTTAATAAAAAAATTGCACAATTAGAAAATAGTACTATATTTGCTATAATTACGAACTAACTTTAATATTAAAAATTATGAACAAGTCTGAATTAATCGACGCAATCGCAAAAGATGCAGGTATCACTAAAGTTGCAGCAAAAGCTGCTTTAGAATCTTTCATTGGTAACGTTACAACTACTTTAAAGAAAAAAGACGGAAAAGTTTCTTTAGTAGGTTTCGGTACTTTCTCAGTAGCTGAGAGAGCGGCTAGACAAGGTATTAACCCTGCAACTAAAAAACCAATCAAAATTGCTGCTAAAAAAGTTGCTAAATTCAAAGCTGGAGCTGATTTATCAAATGCAGTTTCAGGTGCTAAGAAAAAATAATCATTCAGATTACAAAAATTCAAGGGCTGTTTCTTAGAAGCAGCCTTTTTTTATTTCCAATGGTGATAGAAAATTAAACCATTAAGAAGATTTAAGAGGGTAAGAATTATTAAGTTTTGGCTGAAGCCCCTATCATTATGCATCATAAAATAAGCGGGCTTTAATCCGCTTCTATTGATAGTGGAAACCTATGATCTATTTGAAAAAATAGTCATTCAATAGGAACGGGCTTTAGCCCGTTTAAAAATAAATATCAATTCCCACGGCTTTAGCCAAAACTTAAAAGGTAGTATAATACAGCATATGTTGTCATTATTCTGGTCAAACTAAATAAGTTTTGGCTAAAGCCCCTATCATTATGTATCATAAAATAAGCGGGCTAAAACCCGCTTCTATTGATAGTGGAAACCTATGATCTATTTGAAAAAATAGTCATTCAATAGGAACGGGCTTTAGCCCGTTT
>NZ_JAMZGF010000006.1 GCF_024158915.1 Chryseobacterium sp. S0630
ACCCTTCGGCTTCGCTCAGGGTGACAGCGTGGGAGAGCGCTGGCGCGAGGAGTATGAATGGATAGCAGGATGAAGCTCCTAATAAAGTTTGAGAGTTGGAGAGTTGGAGAGTTTGAGGGTTTGAGAGTTATAGAAAAAGGTGGGGAATTGAAATAAGGGAGGGTGAAATGCCAATGCTTTTTGAGGGGTAATAAAAAAACATTCCGTAAGAATCCTAAATATGTGGGACTCCTACGGAATGTGGATAAAACGAAGTTTATATTTTTAGTTCAGAACGTATGATGTTCCGTCTCTTCCATCTTTTAATTCGATACCTTCTGCAAGCAGTTTATCTCTGATCTGGTCTGAAAGTTCAAAGTTTTTGGATTTTCTTGCCTGATTTCTCAATTCGATCAAAACTTTTAGGGTCTGATCCAGCTTTTCATTGTTATTCTCTTCTACAGTCTGCAATCCTAAAACATCAAAGATAAAGGCATTGAGAGTAGTTTTCAAATCTTCAAGATCTTCTGTTGAGATTGTTTCCTTACCATCATTTAAAGCAAAGATGTATTTCACTGCTTCAAACAGGTGAGCAATCAGGATTGGTGAATTGAAATCGTCTGTTAATGCATCATAGGCTTTATCTTTCCATTCTTTCAGGCTGAAACCGGATTGTTTTGTGTCATCAGGAGTAATAGAATTCAATACTTTCACCGCTTCCATTAATCTGATAAATCCTTTTTCGCTGGCTATCATGGCATCGTTTGAAATATCCAGAACACTTCTGTAGTGTGCCTGCAGGAAGCAGAAACGTACAATTGAAGGATGGAATGGTTTTTCAAAGAAGTCATTATCTCCTGTCACTAACTGCATCGGAAGGATATAGTTCCCTGTAGATTTGCTCATACGCTGAGAATTCATCGTCAGCATATTGGCATGCATCCAGTAATTAACCGGTGCGGCATCGTTGCAAGCTTTCCCTTGTGCAATTTCACATTCGTGGTGGGGGAATTTAAGGTCCATTCCTCCTCCATGGATATCGAATGTTTCACCCAGATATTTAGTACTCATCGCAGTACATTCAAGGTGCCATCCCGGGAAACCTTCTCCCCAAGGGGAATTCCATCTCATGATGTGAGCTGGGGATGCTTTTTTCCACAATGCAAAATCCTGTGGGTTTTTCTTTTCTCCCTGACCGTCAAGGTCTCTGGTATTGGCGAAAAGCTCTTCTATATTACGTTTTGAAAGTTCACCATAGTTCAGTCCTCTCTTGTTGTATTCTAATACATCAAAATATACTGAGCCGTTGCTTTCGTAAGCAAAGCCTCTTTCAATTAGTTTTTGAGTTAATTCGATCTGCTCTACAATATGTCCTGTAGCGGTAGGCTCGATATTTGGAGGGAGTAAGTTAAACATATCCAGCACTTTGTGGAAATCTACGGTGTATTTCTGTACAATTTCCATAGGCTCCAGCTTTTCAAGTCTGGTTTGTTTTACGAATCTGTCGTTATCAACATTTCCATCATCGGTAAGGTGACCTGCATCAGTAATATTTCTTACATATCTTACTTTATACCCCAAATGCATCAGGGTACGGTAGATAAAGTCAAAAGAAAGGAAAGTTCTTACATTTCCCAAATGCACATTGCTGTACACGGTAGGTCCGCAGACATACATTCCGACATTTCCTTCTAAGATAGGTTTGAATATTTCTTTTTCTGCTGTAAGCGAGTTATATATTTTTAATTGCATTTATTTTTAAGTTAAAAGATTTAATGATTTTAAAGATTCAAAATTGAGTTAAAAATTACATCTGTCACAACAAATAATCGTTGTGATAAAAATCTTATCTGAAACTTTTTTAAATTTTATCATAATTAAATCGCTTTTAAATGATGCTGTAAATGATCTACATAATCATCGATAATAAACTCCAATGTATAGACCCGTGGTTCTGTTTTGGTAGTATCACAGGTTCTCTGTAATGCTTCATGCGGGATATTTTCTACGATATGAACAATCTGGTAGTTCAAAGATTTCCACAGGTCAATAAGATCTGAGGTAGGAACATTCTGATAGTTCTGAGCTTTTACCCAAAAATTCTGGTCGTATACAATATTTTCGTTTTCTTTATATTGTGTCACAACAAATCTACGGATATTTGTAAAAGCGCTGTCACAAAGATGACCAATAATTTCTTTTTTGGACCATTTTTCTGAAGAACCCTTACGTGACCATTCTTCTTCAGTGATATTTTGAAATCTCTGAAGCTCGGCATCGATAATATTTCGAAGAATCTGGTAATTCATTATTTCTTAATCCAGTTTTGCATGGCTTCCTACGTAATGTAAAAATTCCTGTCTTGTAATAGGGTTTGTTCTGAAAATACCACTTAGTTCTGCAGTAATGGTAGAACTTGCCGTATCTTTTATTCCTCTGCAGTTTACACAAAGGTGTTTTGCATCAATAATACACGCTACGTCTTTTGTTCCCAAAGCTTCTTTCAAAGCATCTACAATCTGCATGGTAAGTCTTTCCTGAACCTGTGGTCTTTTCGCATAGTAATCTACAATTCTGTTAATTTTTGAAAGGCCGATTACTTCCCCATTAGAAATATAAGCAACATGTGCTCTTCCTATGATGGGTAAAAAGTGGTGTTCGCAGAAAGAATATACGGTGATATCCTTCTCTACCAACATCTGGCGGTATTTGTATTTGTTGGAGAACGTGGAGATTCCTGGTTTGTTTTCAGGAAGAAGTCCTCCGAAAATCTCGTTCACATACATTTTGGCAACACGTCTTGGAGAGTCTTTGAGAGAATCATCTGTCATATCCATTCCCAACGTTTCCATAATCTCGCCAAAAAGCTCAGTAATTTTTTCAATTTTTTCCTGTGGCGATTTATCAAAAGCATCTTCCCTTATAGGCGTATGTTCTTTTCCAGTGAAAATATCATCGTCGTTATCAGTAAAATCAACCATTTTTATTTAATTTGCAGCAAAAATACGGATAATATCTTTTTGTCTATTTCAAATAAGATGAAAAACATTATCTTTTATAGCCATTTCTTATAAAAAAACATATGATTATTGTCGAAGAAGTACAAAACCAACTCCATAAAAGGGAATTTCTGGAATTCCCGGCCCGCCTTTATGAACACGACAAAAATTATATCCGTCCTTTAGATAAACATATTGAGGAAATTTTTGATCCTGAAAAAAATAAATTCTTTAAAAACGGAGAATGTAAGAGGTTTCTGTTTAAAAAGGATAACAATACTGTTGGCAAAGTAGCTGTTTTTGTCAACGGCTGCTATGAACAAAAGCAGCCTACGGGAGGAATTGGCTTTTTCGACTGTATTGATGATCAGGAAACTGCCAATTTTATTTTTAACCATTGTAAAAACTGGCTTCAGGAAAAAGGAATTGAGGCGATGGATGGACCTATCAATTTTGGAGAGCGGGATAAATTCTGGGGTCTTTTGATTGAAGGTTTTGCTGAGCCTTTGTTTGGAATGAATTACAACTTTCCTTATTACAAAGATCTGTTTGAGAATTATGGTTTTCAGATTTACTTTGAACAGCTTTGTTTTACCAGACCTGTTTTTGCGGAAGTTTCGAGGATCTTTACCATTGCACATGAAAAAAACAGAAGAAACCCTGCAATCTCAGCTCAACCTATGAAAAAGAATAATCTGCCCAAGTTTGCCAGGGACTTTACAGAAGTTTATAATAAAGCATGGGCTTCGCATGGGGAAGGAAAACATCTTGAAGAAGCAAAAGTTCTGAAGATGTTCAACACTATGAAACCTATTATCAATGAGCATATTTCATGGTTTGTATATGAAAATGAGACCCCTATTGCGATGTGGATTAATATGCCAGACCTCAACCAGTGGTTTAAATATCTGAATGGGAAATTCGGGATTTTTGAAAAGCTAAAATTTTTGTTTTTAAAGCGTTTTAAAAAGAATGAAAAAATGGTGGGACTTGTTTTTGGAGTTGTTCCCGAATGGCAAAAGAAAGGCATTGACGGGTATATGATCTGGGAAGGGACTCAACATTTGAGAAAACATACGGATTTTACGACTACGGAACTACAGTGGATTGGTGATTTTAATCCTAAAATGATTAAGATTGCAGAGGCTCTTGAAACTACGGTTACCCGGAAGTTGGCTACTTATAGATATTTATTTGACAGGAGTAAGGAGTTTGAGAGACATCCGAATTTATAACTCGAGAACAATTATTTCTTTTCACATAAATTGATGGAATAGTTGTAATTTTGAAAATATTTTATTGAACAAACTAACTAAAACTATGTACAATGAGAAAAATAATTATAAACATCTTATTTATATCAGCTATTCCTCTGTCTGCACAGCAGATGAATACATTGAGCTATGACGGATCACGTTTACTAAATCATACCTTCTATCAAAACGGAGATTCTAACAGTAAAGGAATAAGCTATGACGACATCCAAGGCAGCCCTTACTATGAAAAAGCATTTTCCCCCGCTAAATTTATCGCAGGCAACAGAGAAGAATCTGCTGTAGCACGTTATAATACTTATTTCGACGAAGTTGAATTTAAAAAAGATGAAGAAACGTATTCTTTAGTTCCGGACAGTCCTTTTACAAGAATTGAATTTACCAGAACAAAAGAAATATTAGTAAAAATTGATACTGGTGATGATCTAAAGGGGTACTTTTTTGAACTTGCAGGAGGTAAAAATGCGCTTTTAAAAAAAGTAAAAACAGAGTTTAAGAATGCTGTTTCTGCGAAAAATTCATATGAAATAGACAGACCTGCGAGCTTTAATGCAAAGGATCCTATTTACTATATCAAAACAGAATCAGGATTTATTAAGAATCCAAAAAAAATAAAAGAGATAGCAGAAGCTTTCCCATCAAAAAAAGATGAGATTGAAAAGTTCGTAAAATCTAATAATATCAAAATTAATAAAGAAGCGGACCTCATCAAACTGGTTAAATTCTTAAATCAATAAAAAATAAACCCCTGTGAAATTTCACAGGGGTTCCTTCATTTTGGTACTTTTATTAGAATAGCTCACCGGCTACTTTTTTAATATTATCACTCTTCCCCATTGAGTAGAAGTGCAGAACAGGAACTCCGAAATCCAGTAATTCTTTGCATTGAGCAATGGACCATTCTATTCCGATTTGTTTTACAGCTTCATTATTCTTTGCATTTTCTACTTCATTGATCAGTTCTTCGGGAAGATCTATTTTGAATACCTGTGGCAGGATTTTCAAGTGTTTCTTTGTTGCAATCGGTTTAATTCCCGGAATGATTGGAACCGTGATTCCCATTTCTCTTGCTTTCTGAACGAATTCTATATACTTTTTATTGTCAAAAAACATTTGGGTAACGATATAATCTGCTCCGGCGTCTACTTTTTGCTTCAGCCACTTGAGGTCATAATTCATAGAAGGGGCTTCCATGTGTTTTTCAGGATATCCGGCTACACCGATGCAGAATTTGTTCAATTCATCACAAACCTGCTCCTCGTTATGAAGGTATTTTCCTCTTCCCAGATTGTTAATCTGATTCACCAAATCCATCGCACTGGCATGGCCTCCCTGAGTAGGTTCAAAATATTGATGTCCTTTCATGGCATCTCCTCTTAAAGCCATTACATTATCAATTCCAAGGTACATACAGTCTACCAACAGATATTCTGTTTCTTCCTTGGTAAAACCTCCACAAAGAAGATGTGGTACTGTATCAACATTGTATTTATGCTGGATTGCAGCACAAATCCCCAGTGTTCCCGGACGCATTCTTGTAATACGGCGTTCCATCAAGCCATTTCCTTTGTCCAGATAAATGTATTCTTCTCTGGATGTGGTCACGTCAATGAAAGGTGGTTTGAACTCCATCAACGGATCTATATTTGTATAAAGATCTTCAATCCCGATTCCTTTCTGTGGCGGAACAACTTCTAAGGAGAATAAAGTTTTTCCATTTGCATTTTTAATGTGTTCTGTTATCTTCATGTCAATGTTAATCTGCTAAATTTGGTGACAACCATTTTCTCGCTTCCTGGATGCTACAACCTCTTCTTGCTGCATAATCTTCAAGCTGGTCTTCTGTAATTTTTCCTAATCCGAAATATTTGGCATGCGGGCTTCCGAAATAATATCCGGAAACAGATGCTGTTGGGAACATAGCAAGGCTTTCTGTAAGGAAAACGCCTGTATTTTCTTCTACTTTTAAAAGATCCCAGATGGTTTTCTTTTCCAAATGATCAGGGCAAGCCGGATAACCTGGAGCCGGACGGATTCCTTTGTATTTTTCGGCAATCAATTCTTCGTTGCTTAAAGTTTCCTGATTGGCATATCCCCAATACTCTGTTCGTACTTTTTTATGTAAAAATTCTGCATAGGCCTCTGCAAAACGGTCTGCCAGAGCTTTTACCATGATGGAATTGTAGTCATCATTGGCTTTTTCGTATTCTGCAGACAGTTCATCAGTTCCAAATCCGGTGGTTACGCAGAATGCTCCCACGTAATCAGTTTTTCCAGAGCTTTGAGGAGCAATGAAATCACTTAGAGCCAGATAATCTTTTCCTTTTGATCTCTGAGCCTGCTGTCTAAGGGTTAAAAACTTCGCCTGCTCATTATTATCTTCATCAAAAATCAAGATATCATCAGATTCATTGGAATTGGCTTTAAAGATTCCGAAGATAGCTTTTGCCGTTAACAGTTTCTCATCCAGAATTCTTTTCAGAATAACCTGAGCATCTTTGAATAATTCTTTCGCCTGAGCACCTACAACCTCATCTTCTAAGATATTCGGATATTTTCCGTGAAGATCCCAGCTTCTGAAAAACGGAGACCAGTCGATGAAAGGAAGAAGTTCTCTTAAATCCTGATTCTCGATTATTTTTATTCCTATTGTATTCGGAGTGAAGATCTCTTCATTTTCCCAATCAATTTTAAAATGATTTTCTCTTGCTTCTTCAATGGAGACATAATCTTTATCTACCTGTCTGTTCAGAAACTTTTCTCTGAAATCGGAATAGTCATTCTTTAAATCCGAAACGTATTCTTTATTTCTGTCACCTAATAATGAACTCACAACATTTACAGCTCTTGAGGCATCATTTACGTGAACAACTGCATTTTTATATTTTAAATCGATTTTCACTGCCGTGTGTGCCTTTGATGTGGTAGCACCACCGATCAATAATGGAAAATCTAAGTTTTGTCTTTCTAATTCTGAAGCGATATAGACCATTTCATCCAAACTTGGCGTAATCAGTCCACTTAAACCAATAACGTCTACTTTTTCCTCTATAGCGGTCTGGATAATCTTTTCAGCAGGAACCATCACACCGAGGTCAACAATTTCATAATTGTTACAGCCCAGAACAACGCTTACAATATTTTTACCAATATCATGGACATCTCCTTTTACTGTTGCCATTAAGATTTTACCATTAGCAGGTCTTGATCCGTCTTTTTCCGCTTCAATGAAAGGCTGTAAATATGCTACCGCCTTTTTCATTACCCTTGCCGACTTCACGACCTGAGGAAGGAACATTTTTCCGCTTCCGAACAAATCCCCCACGACTCCCATTCCGGTCATCAGATTAATTTCGATGACATGAAGTGGTCTTGCTGCCAGTTGCCTTGCTTCTTCTACGTCTTCTTCAATGAAACGGTCAATTCCTTTTACCAGAGCATAAGTAATTCTTTCCTGCAAAGGATTGTTTCTCCATTCTAAGTCTTCAGTTTTTTCTTTCTTAACTGATTTATGCTTTTCAGAATAATCAAGAAGTCTTTCTGTAGCATCTTCTCTTTTATCCAGAATTACATCTTCTACAAGCTCCAGTAATTCTTTATTGATCTCATCATAAACCTCAAGCATAGTTGGATTCACGATACCAATGTTCATTCCTGCCTGAATCGCATGGTAAAGGAATACGGAGTGCATCGCTTCTCTTACGGTATCATTTCCACGGAAAGAGAAAGAAACATTACTTACTCCTCCACTTACTGATGCATAGGGAAGGTTTTGTCTTACCCAGCGTGTAGCTTCAATAAAATCGATTGCATTTCTTCTGTGCTCATCCATTCCTGTTGCCACCGGAAAGATATTTAAGTCGAAAATGATATCTTCTGCCGGGAAACCAATCTGATTTACCATGATATCATAGGAACGTTTTGAGATTTCAATTCTTCGTTCAAAACTGTCTGCCTGCCCTACCTCATCAAATGCCATCACAATGACTGCCGCTCCATATCTTTTAATGGCTTTGGCATGTTTGATAAATTCTTCTTCACCTTCTTTTAAGCTGATAGAATTCACCACACATTTTCCCTGTGCTACCTGAAGACCTGCTTCCAGGATTTCCCATTTGGAAGAGTCTACCATGATCGGGATTCTTGCGATATCCGGTTCTGAGGCAATTAAGTTCAGGAATTTGATCATCGATGCTTTACCATCGATCAATCCATCATCAAAATTAACGTCCAGAATCTGTGCACCTCCTTCTACCTGATGGCGGGCAATATCTAAGGCTTCAGAGAATTTCTCCTCTTTGATCAGCCTTAAAAACTTTTTGGAACCGGCAACATTCGTCCTTTCACCAACGTTGATGAAATTACTCTCCGGGGTTATGATAAGAGGCTCGAGGCCTGATAATCTTAAATATTTCATTTTATTCTTCTAAAATATAGTAGGCATTATTGGCATTCTGCTTCAATAAATCCCTATGCTTACTTAAAGCTGTAATCAATGGAAATCTTTTATATGCTAAATCATGCTCTTTAGCAAACTCCTCAATCTCCTCTGTAATTTCATTGTAATACATATAACTGTAATTGGGAAAAAGATGATGGGCAACATGAAAATTGAAATTTCCCAACACATTTCTTACTAACCAGTTATTTTCTTTTAAATCATTGGTCACTTCAAACTGGTGACGAAGCCAACTGAATGGCAGACCTTTTTCTTTATTTAATTTTGGAAAAGCATTATCAGGAAGCGGATGCAAAGGCAGTAAAACAAACAATGCAAAAATACTTGCTGATATCACCTGTAAAAACCACGCTCCTAAAGCCAATCCTATTGATACTTTAAAGAACATTACAGGAACCACAATCTGATAAAAGAAATAGAACAGCTTATAACTTATCATTTTTACTTTTTCAATGGCGGGTATCTTTCCCTGGGTTTTTAAAATCACCCTTTCCTTATCAAAGAAGTCTCTGAAGTCTCTTATAAACATCCAGTTGAACAAATACAACGGATATACTAAAAAGAAAAACTTATCCTGATACTTCTGTACTCCTTTCGCTTTAATCCACGGTACGATTAAAAGCAGCCCACTCTGTTCGATATCCGTGTCCCATCCATCTACGTTAGGATAGGCGTGATGGCTTGCGATATGTCTTTTTTTCCAGATATAGGAATTAGCTCCTATAAAATCAAAAATGTGAAGAACCAGCCCGTTTAATCTTTTACTTTTATAAATATTGTTATGGGCTGCTTCGTGGATTAAGTTTAAATAAATCAAAACCAAAGAAATTCCCATTAAAACAAAGCTCAGAATGTAGATCCAATGCTTTTCGGCATTCAAAAGAGCCAGAAAATATAAACCAATATAGACCAGTGGAAGAAGTACCGCTTTGATCTTAATGTAGATATCTCTGTTCTCAGAAATGGTTTCTACCCTTTGGTTCACTTTCTTTCTCAGCTCATTAAATAATCTGACATCCTCGGAATCTTTTAAGTAAATTGGCTTTTCCATATGTTTAACTTTGTGGTTTACTTAAAGTTAACATTTATAATCCAGCCTTCATCTTTGATTTTAATTAAAAAAATCTATCAAATCACACAAATTTCTTCAATTTCCTTGGCTCATATTTTTCTACAAGGTCTGCAATCGCTTTAATATGCTCAGGCGTTGTACCACAACATCCTCCTATAATATTGATTAATCCTTTCTCAACATATTCTTTGATCTGTCTCGCCATATCTTCCGGAGTTTCATCATATTTTCCAAAAGCATTCGGCAAACCGGCATTCGGATATGCTGAAACGTAGAATTCTGAATTATGAGCCAGTGTTTCAAGATAAGGGGTCAGCTGATCTGCTCCCAATGCACAATTGAAACCTACGCTTAGTAAATTCAGGTGAGAAACTGAGATCAGGAAAGCTTCCGCAGTCTGTCCGCTCAATGTTCTTCCTGAAGCATCGGTAATGGTTCCTGAAACCATGATCGGGATCTTAATTCCTCTTTCATCCTGTAATTCATCAATAGCAAATAAAGCTGCTTTTGCATTCAGGGTATCAAAGATGGTTTCTACCAGAAGGATGTCTGAACCTCCATCCAGCAAAGCTTCACACTGCTGTTTGTAAGCGACTCTCAATTCTTCAAAAGTGATGGCTCTGTACCCTGGATCATTAACATCAGGACTCAAACTAGCTGTTCTGTTTGTAGGTCCGATAGATCCCGCTACGAATCTTGGTTTATCCGGATTTTTCGCAGTATACTCGTCACAGGCTTTTCTGGCAATTTTTGCTGACTCATAGTTCAGGTCGTATACCAGATCTTCCATGTGATAATCTGCCATCGCAATGGTAGTTCCTGAAAAGGTATTGGTTTCAATGATATCAGCTTTGGCTTCCAGGTATTTCTTATGAACTTCCTCAATCGCCTGGGGCTGTGTCAGAGAAAGCAGGTCATTGTTTCCTTTTACCGGATGTTCCCAGTCTTTGAAACGTTCTCCACGGTAATCTTCTTCTTCGAATTTGTATCTCTGAAGCATAGTTCCCATGGCACCGTCAAGAATTAAAATTCTTTCGGATAAAGCTTTATATAATTGTTCTGAATTTTTCATTTTAATCTATTTTGGCTAAAACCAGTTGCTAGTTGAATTAATCTAAAGCCTGCTTCAGATCAGCAATAATGTCATCCACATTTTCCAACCCTACTGAACAACGTACCAGCCCTGCAGTAATACCTACTTCATTTCTTTCTTCGTCTGATAATTTGGAGTGTGTAGTAGATGCCGGATGCGTAACGATCGTTCTTGTATCACCTAAATTAGCAGACAGTGAACACATTTGGATCTTATCTAAAAAGTTTCTTCCACCTTCTATTCCACCTTTTATTTCAAAGGCTACGATATTTCCTCCAAGTTTCATCTGCTTTTTGGCAATTTCATAACTCGGATGAGATTTCAGAAATGGATATTTTACCAATTCTACATTAGGATGACTCTCTAAAAACTCGGCTACCTTCAATGCATTCTCACAGTGTTTTTCTACACGGATAGCCAATGTTTCAAGGCTTTTTGATAATACCCATGCATTAAAAGGAGATAATGCAGGTCCTGTATTTCTTGCGAAAAGATAAATTTCTCTGATCAGGTCTTCTTTTCCTACTGCTATTCCACCTAAAACTCTTCCCTGCCCGTCAATCAGTTTTGTAGCTGAGTGTACCACAATATCTGCACCATATTTGATAGGCTGCTGAAGATAAGGTGTTGCAAAACAGTTATCTACAATAAAGATAAGGTTATGCTTTTTAGCGATCTGACCGAAAAACTCAAGATCCAGGATTTCAATAGCCGGATTAGTAGGTGTTTCAAGATATAAGATCTTTGTATTAGGCTTAATGTATTGCTCTACATTCGCTGCATCTTCTGCTTTGAAGTAAGAGGTTTCAATATTCCATTTCGGGAAATATTTGGTAAACAAAGTATGAGTAGATCCAAATACTGACTGGCAGCTTACGATATGATCTCCGGCATTCAGTAATGCAGCAAATGTAGAATAGATGGCTGCCATTCCTGTTGCAAAGGCATATCCAGCTTCTGCCCCTTCCATTTTAGCAATCTTATCTGTAAATTCGGTTACGTTTGGATTAGAGAAACGGCTGTATAAATTTTTAGGTTTTTCTTCTGCAAAGCTTGCTCTCATATCTTCCGCATCCTGAAATATAAAGCTGGAAGTAAGATAGAGCGGCGTAGAATGCTCATCAAACTGAGATCTTTCTGTTTGGGTTCTTATTGCTGATGTTTCAAAATTTTCCATATAGTTTTAATTTGTCAATTCAGCAGGGTAACCATTAGATTCTTCGCTATGCTCAGAATACAATTGCAATAATGGTTACACTGCCAGATTGGTAGATTGTTACATTAATTTATTTCGTTTCACTTACTCTTAAAATATCTCCGAATACACCTCTTGCTGTTACCTGTGCGCCAGCTCCGGCTCCCATAATCACAATTGGATTTTCTCCATAGCTTTCTGTATAAATTTCAAAGATGGAATCTGAGCCTTTCAGCTGTCCCAGTGCGGAAGTTGCAGGAACAGAAACCAGTTTTACATCCAGTTCGCCTTTATCTTTCTGTAAGTCACCATGTAGATCACCTACATATCTCAATACATGTCCGGGTTCCTGGTTTTCTTTTATTTTCTGATATTCTTCGTCCAGCTCTTCCAATCTTGAAAGGAATTCTGATTTTGAAACTTCAAGAAGGCTTTCCGGAACAAGATTCTGAATATTGATATCTCCGAATTCATTGATTAAGTCTAATTCTCTCGCCAGAATCAATAATTTTCTTGCTACATCATTTCCTGATAAGTCTTCTCTAGGATCCGGTTCTGTATATCCTTTTTCCAAAGCTTCATTGATGATGGTTGAGAATTTATCATCTCTCAAAGAAAAATTGTTGAACACATAGCTTAATGTTCCTGAGAACACTCCTTTGATTCTGGTGATATTTTCTCCTGAAAGGTGTAATAACTTGATGGTATCAATTAACGGTAAACCAGCCCCCACATTGGTTTCATACAGATAACGTCTGTTGTTTTTACTCAACGTATATCTTAGTTTTCTGTATTCTTCTATCGGAAGGGTATTGAAAATCTTGTTGGAAGACACCAGATCGAATCCGTTTTCTGCCAAAGCATGATAGTTTTTCACAAAATCTTTGCTTGCTGTGTTATCCACAACAATCAGATTCTCCAGTTGATTTTCCTTAGAGAAGTTGATTAATTCTTCAACATTTGATGGATGTTCAGCTGTCAAAACCTCATCATTCCAATTGGCATCAAATCCTTTTTTGTTGAAGGCAATTTTCTTAGAGTTGGCTACTGCAACTACTTTAAGATCTATTTTTTTACGTTTTTTAATTTCTTCTGCAGATTCCAAAACCTGTTGAATCAATGTTTTTCCTACATTTCCGTGGCCAATGATAGCCAGATGAACGGTCTTCGGCTTTTTGAAAATTTCAGATTCTATGATGTTTCTTGTTTTTTCATCCTGAGAAGAAGTCACTACGATATTGACTCTGTTTTCTCCTGCTACCTGATTCAAAAGCAATGGGAAAACATTGTTTCTTGCCAGTTCTGCAAAGACTTTATTGAAGTCTTCTGCAACAAAACCAATCACAGAGACATTATTAATACTATAAATTTGGGAAACTTTTCCTGATTTTCTTTCTGTTTCGAATTCATCAATAAGACAAGCCACAGCTTTCTCCGCATCATTTTCATGAACCAGAATTGAAATTCCGTTTTCTATGGCTTGCTGAGAAATTACGCCTACACTGATACGCGCCAAAGTAAGCGCTTTAAAAATTCGTCCGTCAATCCCGATTTCTCCCAGGAAATCTTCTCCTTCAAATTTGACGATTGATCTGTTCTTCAAAAATTTTATTTCGTTAGCATTTTTCATTACTTCTATAAAATGTTTTTAATGATATTATTTAATTGTTGATATTCCATTAGGAAGGCATCATGCCCGTGTATAGATTGGATCTCGTGATAAGAAACATCCTTATTTTTCTCTTTTAAGTTTTCAAAACACATTCGGATTTCAGAAGCCGGAAAGAATAAGTCTGTATCTACGGAGATCATGTGCATTCGTGCCTGTATGTTCTCCAGTGCTTCTTCAGCAACGTTTATATTCATCAGGAGATGGTTCATCAGCTTGTATGCTTTTAAACTAAACCTTTCGTTTAGTGCATTACCATGATAAACCAGCCAGTCTTCTGATTCCAGGCGTTTTTTTTCCTGGTTATATTGGTTTTGAAATCTATCATTGAGTGACTGTGGAGTTCTATAACACAACATAGCATGAATTCTTGCTTTCTGTAATGGTTCCTCTTTATCATTCAATAAAAATTTCTGAACCAGACATTGTGCATGAAGCCAGTCGTGCGTTCTGTAATCACAGGCAATAGGAATAAATATTTCTGCGAGATCCGGCTGCTTGGCAAGCATTTCCCAGGCAATCCCTCCTCCCAGAGAGCCTCCGATAATGGCATATAAATTTTTGATATGTAAAGCTTCAAGTCCTTTCAGAAATATCGCAGCGATATCCGAAGGTGTGAAGTCTTCATAGTCTTCAATTAAAAAATCGTCGTATCCGTTTCCGGGTATATTAAAACACAGAACAGTATATTTATCGGTATCAACAATCTGATTTTCTCCTACCAATTGTTTCCACCAGCCTTTTTCTCCGGATACGTTTGAATTTCCGGTAAGAGCATGGTTGATTAAAATGATAGGGGCTGTAAACAGATCTTTCCCAAAAAGCTGATAGCTTAGCGGGATATGGTATTCCTTTTGGGAATAAGTTTGATACGTAAGATTAATATAGTTTAGTTCTGTTTTCAATTCTATTAAATTTTAATACAATTGAAAATGCCACAGGAAATGGCTGAAAAGAACTTCAGTAAGTTATCTGTCCAAAATTATTTGGTAGAACGTAGCACCTTCTTTGCTTGCGCAAAGGGTTGCTAAGGTTTCATAGGGTCTAATCCCTCAACCTTTCTTGATAACATTTTCAATATTTGAATGAACGAATGATGCAAAGGTAGTTCTTTTCTTTTAATTTCAAAAAAAAATTATTTTAATATTTAAAAAAGCCCTTAAATACAAGTATTTCAAGAGTATATTAATAATTATTCAGATGAAAAAAATTGGAATTACTTCTCAAAAAAACTAACTTCGTATGGAAAAATGATGAGATATGACCGCCGAAAAAGATAGATTACAAGATACCAAATGGAAAAACTGGGGACCTTATGTAAGCAACCGGCAGTGGGGAAATGTACGCGAAGATTATAGCCCGAACGGGAATGCCTGGAATTTTACCAACCATAATAATGCAGAAAGCTATGCCTACCGATGGGGTGAAGAAGGAATTGCCGGAATTTCTGATGTAAAGCAACTTTTATGTTTTGCTTTTTCGTTTTGGAACAAGAAAGACAAAATGGTAAAGGAAAGATTCTTTGGATTGAGCAATCCTCAGGGAAATCATGGGGAAGACATCAAAGAAATCTTTTATTATCTGGATAATACACCTACTCATAGCTATATGAAAATGGTGTATAAATATCCGATCAATGAATTTCCTTACGATGACCTTGTTGCAGAAAACGGGAGACGCAGTAAAAAGGAACCGGAATATGAGATTTTCGATACCGGAATTTTTGATAATGATGAGTATTTTGATATTTTTATAGAATATTGCAAAGCCGATCACAATGATATTCTTGCCAGAGTAACGGTCTGTAACCGAAGTCAGCATGAAGCCCCTATTCTGGTAGCGCCTACGGTATGGTTCAGAAACAACTGGAAATGGGGATATAATACGTATAAAGCAGAAATCAATGCTTCTCATGACGGAAGTATCAATATTGGCCATGACAGTATTTCAATCAAAAAACTTTATTCCCGAAATACCAATGCACAAAGCGTATTTTGTGATAACGAAACCAATAATTCTAAGCTTTACGGAGCTCCTGCAGCTGAAAATACTTATTTCAAAGATGGGATCAATAATTTCATTACTCATAAAACCAATACGGTAAATCCTGAAAAAAAGGGAACAAAAGCTTCTTTTCTGATTGATGAGCTTATTGGTGCTGGGGAATCCAAAGTTTTTGAATTCAGACTATGTCCGGATGAAGCTGATGAACCTTTTGAAAAGTTTGATGAAATATTCAATATACGAGAGGCTGAAGCTGAAGAGTTTTATAAAGAAATTCAGAATGACACCGTCAACGAAGATGAAAGAAATGTGCAGAGACAGGCTTTTGCCGGACTTCTCTGGAACAAACAGTTCTATCATTACAATATCGGAAAATGGCTGAAAGGTGATCCCAACTTTGAAGCTCCAAGAAATTTCAACGAATATGTAAGAAATACGGAATGGAATCATCTCCACAATAAGGATATTATTTCCATGCCCGATAAATGGGAGTATCCATGGTATGCAACGTGGGATCTGGCATTTCACTGTGTACCATTTTCTATCATCGATGCTGAATTTGCCAAGGGACAGCTTTTGCTGCTTACGAAAGAATGGTATATGCATCCTAACGGACAGCTTCCAGCCTATGAATGGAATATGAGTGATGTGAATCCGCCCGTACATGCGTGGTCATGCTTCCGTGTTTTCAAAATTGATGAAAAAACTAATGGAAAACCGGATTTATTATTCTTAGAAAAAGTATTCCAGAAACTGCTTCTTAATTTCACCTGGTGGGTAAACCGAAAAGATAAAAATGGGAAAAACATCTTTGGTGGTGGTTTCCTTGGTCTCGATAATATCGGAGCTTTTGACCGGAATATGGAATTAAAGGACGGCCAACACCTTGAACAGGCAGACGGAACAAGCTGGATGGCGATGTATGCCCTGAATATGATGCGCATTGCAATGGAGCTTGCCCAGTATTATCAGGTTTATGAAGATATGGCGATCAAGTTTTTTGAGCATTATCTTTATATCGCAGAAGCTATGGAAAACCTGGGTGAAGGCACAAAAGGTCTTTGGAATGAAGAAGACGGATTCTTCTATGATGTACTACAGCTTGGAAATGGAGACAGTGTTTCTTTAAAATTAAGAAGTATTGTCGGTTTGATTCCTATGTTTGCCGTTGAAATTGTTGACCACCGCTTACTGGAAAAGATGCCGAATTTCAGAACCCGAATGGAATGGATCTTAAAGAACAAGCCGGAGTTGACCAAACTGGTTTCTCACTGGGACGAGGAGGGACACGGCCGAAAACACCTGATGAGCATCCTCCGAAAAAACAGACTGACAAAGGTTCTGACCAGAATGCTTGATGAAAATGAATTCCTTAGTTCTTACGGAATCCGTGCCATGTCTAAAGTATACGAAGAAAATCCTTTTGTCTTCTCTGTACATGGATCTGAAAATATGGTCTACTATACACCTGCAGAAAGTGACAGCCGTATGTTTGGCGGAAACAGCAACTGGCGCGGTCCAATTTGGTTTCCAATCAATTTTCTGATTGTGGAAAGCCTTCAGCGTTTCCATTATTATTATGGAAACAGTCTGAAAGTAGAACTCCCAACGGGAAGTGGAGATAAAAGAAATCTTGATGAAGTGGCTCAGAATATCAGCAAAAGACTTTGCTCTCTGTTTTTAAAGGATGAACATGGACAAAGAGCTTTCAACGGAGGTAATCCAAAATTCAATTATGATGAACATTTCAGAGATTATATTACTTTCTTTGAATATTTCCATGGAGATAACGGCCGTGGTGTAGGTGCTTCCCACCAAACGGGATGGACAGCCACTGTAGCAAAACTGATCAAACCAAGACTTACCTTCTAGATGAATAATCAGTAATAGGTAATGAGTAATAAAAAAGCCGGATGATTTATCCGGCTTTTTCTATTTTTTTAAATAAGAGATTAAATTTTTTCTCCGTTCACATATACTTCGTATCCGATTTCTACATTCGGTTCTAACGTTTTTGATACAGAACAGTATTTTTCAAAAGAAAGTTCCGCAGCTTTTAATGCTTTTTTAGGATCAATTTCTCCTTCCAGAAGGAACTTAACGTTAATGGATTTAAAAGGTTTTGCATCTTCTACCTGTACTCTTTCTCCTTCTACTTCTGCCTGGAAACTTTTGATTTCCTGACGCTGCTTCTTCAGAATAGAAACCACATCAATTCCGCTGCAGCCTGCTACTGCCATCAGTACACTTTCCATGGGAGAAACTCCTTTTGCTCCCGGCTGGGAAGTGTTATCCAAAAGAATGGAATTTCCCTGAGCGTTGGTACATTCAAATAAAAAATCGTCGTTTATTCTGTTAAGTGTAATTTTCATTGTTTATTTGCTTATTGCTTCTACAAAGTTATAAAATTCCTCTCGCTTTTATCTCCAGATATTTATTGATAACATCGATATTCAAATTTTCCGGAAGGGTATAGACCGTATAAATTCCATATTTGCGGAGTTCCTGAATGATCAGTTTCTTTTCAAATTCAAATTTTTCAGCAATAATCTCATCATAAATTTCCTGCATATTTTCAGGATTTTTATTGATCAGTGTCTGCAGTTCTGAGTTTTTGAAGAATACAACAACCAGCAAATGGTTTTTCGCAATTCCACGAAGATATTTTAACTGTCGGTTCAGTCCGTCCAGCGTTTCAAAGTTGGTAAAAAGCAGAATTAAACTTCTTTGGTTAATGGAATATTTTACATCCTGGTATAAACGGTTGAAGTCGCTTTCAAAGAAATCTGTTTTAATATTATAAAGTGCTTCTGAGATTTTCTTCAGTTGTCCGGATTTATTATCGGCAGCAATTTTATTTTCGGCTTTCTTGGAAAAAGTCATCATTCCGGCTCTGTCTCCTTTTCTTAAAATGATATGAGAGAGTGCCATCGTAGCATTGATAGAATAATCCAGCAAACTTAACCCGTTGAAAGGCATTTTCATGGTTCTTCCTTTATCAATCAGCATAAAAATACGTTGTGATTTTTCATCCTGAAACTGGTTTACCATAAGACGGTTCGTCTTGGAGGTTGCTTTCCAGTTGATCGTTCTGATATCATCTCCGGGAACATATTCTTTGATCTGCTCAAATTCCATAGTGTGTCCCAGTTTTCTGACTTTCTTGATTCCTCCTAATAAAAATTCACTCTGAATAGCCATCAGCTCATATTTTCTGAGATGAATAAAAGAGGGATAAGCAGGCAACATCGCATCTTTCTGGAAAATAAATCTTTTTGAGATGAATCCCAACGGTGATGATGCATACACATTCAGACCTCCGAAATGATATTCTCCTCTTTCTTTAGGCTCCAATGTGTATTGAAAAAATGTATTTGCTCCGGAAGCGATTTGTTTTTCAATCAAAAAATCTCTCTTTTGAAACTGAAACGGAATTTCGTCAATAATCTTAGTATGTATGGTAAAACTATAATTATTTTTAATATCGATTTTCACAAAATTCTCATCTCCGTTCGACAGCTTTTCCGGCAGAATTCTCTGAACCTGTAATGCATTCTTTTGATTAAAAAGCAGCAGAAAATCTACCATTGCTGCCAGAAAGCAAATCAGGAGAACAATATGGGCTGCCCACATCAGCACCGGAAAGAAAAATGCAAGAACATACAGAATCCCCACTCCGATGAGTGTAAAAAAGAAACGTGTATTGATGTATAAGTTTTTCATTGGTTAGGTTGCAGGTTGCAGATGAAAGGTTTTAGGTGGTCGTTTATTAGCTTTTTCACTATCATATTATTGTAGGGAATTAATGAGTCCGTTCAGCATTTTGGTTATTTCTATAATTTCCTGATTTAGTTTTAAATAATCATCTTCATTTAAAAAACCAAGATTTTTTGAAATGATTAATTGTGTTTCTACTTCTGCACAACTGCCTCTTGCTATTTTTAAAAATTGTAGATAATCAGGTTTGCTTCGTCTTGAGTTTCCCTCAGCAATATTAGAGGGTATAGAAACAGCAGACCTTCTTATTTGTGATATTAATCCATAGATTTCGGTTTTAGGAAAAGTTTCAGTAATCCTATAAATGTCAGTAACAAAATCAATAGACTTCTGCCAAACTAAAAGTTCTTTAAAATTTGCCATATATAATAATTTTGTAGCTATTTAAGCATTCACTCGCTATTAACTGCTACCTGCCACCTATTATCAACTACCTAATACCTATCTCGGTATTTCTATTCCTTCTAAAATCTGACGGATAATTTCATCTGCAGTAAGACCTTCCATTTCTCTTTCTGGAGATACGATTACTCTGTGTCTTAAAACAGCATAGCTTGCTTCTTTAATATCCTCAGGGGTTACAAAATCTCGTCCTCTTATAGCAGCAAATGCCTTTGAAGCTGTAAGAAGTGCTAGGGAAGCTCTCGGAGATGCTCCCAGATATAAGAACTGGTTTTCTCTGGTATTGATGATAATCTTAGCAATATATTCCATCAATTGAGATTCCACAATAATTTCTTTTACCAGATGCTGATAGTTTTTCAACTGTTCTGCACTGATAACACGGTTAATCCCTTCTGTTTTATCTTCTTTTTTGCTTTCGTGCTGATTTTTAATGATCGCTATTTCCTGCTCAAGGTTAGGATATCCTACATTGATTTTGAATAGAAAACGGTCCAGCTGAGCTTCCGGAAGTCGGTATGTTCCCTCATGTTCAATCGGGTTCTGTGTAGCGATGACAAGGAAAGGTTCGTCCATTGTATAACGCGTGCCATCCATTGTGATTTGTCTTTCTTCCATTACTTCAAATAATGCAGATTGTGTTTTGGCAGGTGATCTGTTGATCTCATCAATCAGTATAAAGTTGGAGAAGATAGGTCCTTTTTTAAATTCAAATTCTGAATTTTTCACATTGAATACGGAAGTTCCCAAAATATCGGAAGGCATCAGATCCGGAGTAAACTGAATTCTGCTAAACCCTACGTCAATGGTTTTGGCTAATAATTTTGCCGTAATTGTTTTCGCTACTCCCGGCACTCCTTCAATAAGTACGTGTCCGTTGGAAAGTAATGCAGCCAAAAGATGTTCAATCATTTTCTCCTGCCCTACAATTACTTTTCCGATCTCAGATTTCACTTTCTCTAAGCTTGCACGAAGTTCAATCATATCAATTCTCGACTGAAACTGTTCTTCCTGTTTATTAAGGTTGATAGTGCTTTGGTTTTCTATATTGGGGTTATCAAAGTTTTCCATAATAAAATTAATTTATCATTCTTGCCCGATAATGTATAATTGTATCCCTTCCTGTGAATAGTGATTATAACATTGATCGGCTTTATATCATTAGGTTATTCTATTGTTATATTATTTAAGTATTTCATCAAGGAGCTTATTGATCCTTGCAAGATCTTCCTTCATTACACTGGCATAAGGATCCTGAGCTTTTTTGATAAGTGCTATTGCTTCACTGATCATTTCTATAGGTTTCCCGGTTTTCAGATGCAATTTTTTTGCAAATTCTTCATCTAAATTCTGAGTATCTATCAACAGGTCCATTCTCACTTTATTCAGAAAATACTGTGCCTTCTTGGCCATCATATCATGAAAATCGCCTTCCTGAAGATACAGATTTCCAATGCTTTTCACAAAATCCAGGGAAGTATTTCTTAATGGCTCTTCTACAGGAACTATCCTCTGTTTTCTTTTTGCATTAAAGAAGATAAAAAGAACAAGTCCTCCTAAAAATACCCACCATGCATATTTTAAAGGTGGATTTGACAATATAAATCTCATGAAAAAGCGTGATTCAGAACTTTTGTTGGATACAAACCAAAGGGTTTCTCTATCCTGAAGATATGAAAACACATCCTGTGCATATTTTACATTGCCGGGTTTCAGAAGATAATAATTCGTCAGGAAAAGAGGTTCGGTATGTGCATAGATGTATCCTTTCCCAAACTTCACTTTAATAAAATTGGCCTGATCCGTATTCTTTTTCTCTACTGTTTTCCCAAGAACTTCCACTTTAGGTTTAATGAATGAGAATCCTCTACCCGATGGAAATTTATCTAATTTAATAAAATCATTCTGAAATTTTTTATCGGTAAGTTTCAGGACATTTTCTTCTTCAAAAGAGATTTCGGAATCGTAATATCCGATACTGTCTGAAATTTCTTTAGGCATACGGGTTACCATCAGAAATGCATCTGAGCCTTCAGATACCTGAGACAGAATTTTTTTCCATGACTCACCGTCAAGGTTATTTTCAATGACTACAATATTGTGATCTCCTTTTTTGTGCTGGCTGTAATATTCATAAGGAACCTGTTCAATCTTCTTCAGTTTATTTTTAAAAAGATGTTTAGCTTCATTATTAAAAACAAATAATCCGAACGGAGACTTCTCATTGATATCAAAATTCTTCCGCCAGTCTGTCGTTTCTTTTTTGTTAACTTCAAGCAACGCCAGAATAATCATCACAATGACGAAAATTACAGCATATGTTTTGAAAGTTTTATTCATGGTTACTATTTGTTAGGGTTTAAATGCCTGGTATTGATTTTTAAATTTCTGATAGCTTTCTTCTTCAATACTGAATTCTCCATACCAGACATAATCAAAAATATAAGACAGATTAGAGAAATCTTCCTTCAGATGAGGAGATTTCAACTCTGAGACATAGTCCTTATTTGTTTTTTCCGGATTCCAGTTGATCAGTTTTTTGTCACTCAGTTTTTTAAGAACAAACAGGAATTGGTAACGAACTGCGGAACGGTAATCTCCTGCGTGTTCAAATTTTGCAATACTTTCAGGGAAATTGATTTCATGGATATTCTCATGAAGTTCCTGAACATTAAGATCCAGTTTTTTATTCTTTTTACCAAAAATAAAATTCCCGTCTTTTCCCATAATGTACTTAATAATGAAATACAACAGAAAACCTACAAGAATAATCGCAAACAGACGAATAAGAATAGTAGTAAGCTCTGCCGACTTAGTGAATGCTGTTTCCCCAAAAATACTCTGTATAATCTGATTGATTTTTCGCATCAGCTTTTGAAAGAAAGATTCTCTCGGTTTTGATACAGAATAGTCAAATTCATTTCCTTTATATCTTGACGGAATATTTTCTTTAAATGTTTTCGGATACACCTCATTCTCCGATACCGGATATTTCATCAGCACAGAATCTGCACGCAGCATATTTCTGTAATGTCCGGTAGTATACAATGAATCTACCAGATCATCGGAAGCGGAATTATCGTCCTGAGCTTTAACCAGCCCAAGAGAGAAAAAAAGCAATATGAAAAAAAGAATTTTATTCATTGATTCCAATCGTGTCTATTTCTGCCAATTCAACTTTCTGGTGAAGATCTGTTCTGCTGTCATAATACATCAGTCCTGCATTTACATACATCAGGTTTGAAAGAAAAAATGAAAGCAACATGGAAAATCCATAAAATACAAAAAACAGAATTCCGGCAGCTCCGGTAAAAGGATTTTGTTCAAAATTTCCATCTGGTGTAGAGGTAAGAAGCGACCCGTAAAAGAACATCATCGGGATAAATGTAAATATAGATGTTATCATATAAATAATAATAAACATCACAAATGCAGATCCCCAATATTTCCAGAACGGTGATTTCTCGCTACCATTCGGATAAGAAAACTGAGAACGCAAAGCATAGCTCAGGCTTCCCCAGAAACCTCTCTCCGAATTAAAATAATCATACATCAGAAATGTAGTGAAATTAAATATCGTTGGATAAAGAAGCAGGATAAGAAAGAATCCGATAATAATAAGAACCAGGATATAAGAAAAACCTACTACAAATAAAATCGCAGGGGTAACAATAAAGATCATCCCCAGGCATAGTTTTCCAATTCTTCCGGCATTGTTCTTAAAATCACTCAGAATTTCATCAGCTTTTATCTTTTCTGCACCCTGTGCAATTCTTTTTAAGTAAAAAACAGGATACAGATAATTGACAATCATCAGAACCATGAAAAGCAGGAAGGTCAATAATCCCACCGTAATCAGCATTCCTGAGTTTTCAGAAAAATATTGTTCAAAATAATAGGTTTCCCCTCCAAGATTTGATCCGAATATTTGTGAAAAGAGTTCTTTATATCCGAAAATGACAACGGTTACCATTAAGATCAAAAGCAATCCGTTGATCAGAATATAGTTTTTAAAATAATTCTTTCCGTATAATTTGAAAAAATTGAAACTATCGCTGATAAAAGTTCCAAAGTCTCTTTTTTTATAAAATTGTATCATGGATATGTTGATTAGTTTTTTTGTAGACAATAGACGGATATACAAAATAGTAGAATCCAATGATGGCCAGTGAACCCAAAATAATGATCAGATTCAAAATTAAAGGCATCTTCAATGCATGTCTGGTGACATACCCTTCTATAATCCCTGCACAAATGGTGAAAGGAACAGTACTTAAAAATATTTTAAATGAATCTTTAAATCCTTTTTTAAACGAATTAAATCTTGAAAACGTTCTCGGAAATAAAATAGATGCGCCCAGAATCAATCCGCACATCGCTTCCACTACCATAGCAAAAATTTCAAAAACTCCGTGAAGCCATATTCCTCTTGCACTGTCTTTCAATGCTCCATAATCATAGAAGAAATATTGAAAAGCTCCCAGCATCACACTATTGGATAGCAATGCAAACAATGTTCCCACTCCTCCGGCAATTCCGTAAATATATAATTTTGCTCCAACCTGAATATTATTAAAGATAATTCCAATGGTGCTTCCCCAGGTACTTCCACTCTGATAAACGCCTACAGCATTATTATTTTTAATATTTTCAACGGTTTCATTCACATATCCTTCACCTAGAATAATATTCACGAAATTTTTATCATAAATGGCAGAAAGCACTCCGATTGAGGTAAATAAAATGAAAAAGAGAAATGCATACATCAGATATCTCCGGTAATGATACATCAACAACGGAACTTCTGTTTTAAAAAAGTAAACCAGTCTGTTTTCCTCTACCCTTTTGGTTTTATAGATCTTCTGAAAAATCTGGGCAGATAAATGATTCAGATAAACGGTGGTGTTACTTTTGGGGTAATAAGTCTGGGCAAAAGAAAGATCGTTGATCAGGTTTATATATAGCGAAGACAGGTCATCAGGATTTTTTTTAATTTTCCCTTGAATAACCTGTTCTATTCCCAACCATTTTTCTTTATTTTGTTTAATGAAATAAACTTCTCTCATAATTGTTAAGGCTAAAATAATAAAAAATATGTCTCAAATAGCGATAAATACCTCACAAAATGTAAATATTAATTTTAATATTGCAGGCGTAGGAGAAAGGATGCTTGCCTTCATTATTGATCTTCTGATCAGGATTGCTTATGTGGTAATTATCCTGTATCTTTTCTTCAATATTTTCGATTTGGGATATCTTTTAGACGGGCTTGATGACTGGTCTATACGGGCAGTATATCTTATTCTTACTTTTCCCATCTATATTTATCCTCTTGTATTGGAAAGTCTGATGGAAGGTCAGACTCCCGGTAAAAAACTGATGAAGATAAAAGTAGTGAAAATTGATGGCTATCAGGCCAGTTTTGCAGATTATATGATCCGTTGGGTTTTCAGAATCGTAGATGTTTCTTTTGCCGGAGTGGTAGGACTTATTTCTATGATTGTCTCTAAAAATAACCAGCGTTTAGGTGACATTGCTTCCGGAACAGCTGTTATTTCTTTAAAAAACAACATTAATATTTCTCATACAATTCTGGAGAATATCCATGAAAATTATGTTCCTTCTTTCCCTCAGGTGATTGCTTTGAGTGATAATGACATGAGAATCATCAAAGACAATTATACCAAAGCTCTGAAAGTAGATGACCGCCAGATCATCAGTAAATTATCCGAAAAAATCAAAAGCATTCTGAAACTGGAAATAGATCCTACGAAAATGACGGAAAGGCAGTTTATCAATGTTATTATCAAAGACTACAACTATTATACGGGGAAAGACAATTAGGACAGTCAATGGTCAATTTTGCTTCGCAAGTGAATGGTCAATTTAAAAATGTTGAAAAATTCATAGCGTTGCTCATTGCTCATTACTCATTACTCATTGCTCATTGCTCATTGCTCATTGCTCATTGCTCATTGCTCATTGCTCATTGCTTATGCAAAGGTCGGTTCAATTTTTGTATATTGAAGAATAAAGTTCTGAATCATGAAATTTGAAAACAATAAATCCGGAAACGGTGGAGTTCTTACGTTAAACAATGAAACAAAAGAAGTAGGAAGACTTACGTATACTATTTTCCCGGAAGATCATAAATTCATTATCTCTTTCGTATTGGTACACCCGGAATTTGAAGGCAGAGGAATGGGAAAATTTTTAGTAGAAGAAGCCATTAAATTTGCCAGAGAAAACAATTGGAAAGTATACCCGCATTGTTCCTATGCAAGATCTGTAATGATGAGAATGAATGATGTGGACGATATCTTTTTAAAGAATTAAAACTTCATTGAGAAGGATATCTTCAATATCATCCGGATAATCTACTCTGAGATGATGATCAGAAGCTACCCACTCCATAATTTCCTGAAGATTTAAAACCTTGGAATTGGGGATTCCCATTTTGTCAAGAGCACATGCATTGCATTCCTGTTCATATTGATTATGGATAGGAATTACAAATAGTTTTTTATCCATAAACAGAGCTTCTGCCGGACTTTCAAAACCTGCATTGCACAAAATTCCGTCACAACCTTCAAAGTATTTCAGATACTGGCTTTCATCAATAGGAAATACTTCTACATTTTTTACCTTTACCTGTACTTTGCTGTATTTTGAAAACACTTTCCACTCCACAGGAATTTTTCTTAACACTTTAATGATATTCTCATCTGCAAAACTAGGCAGGTAAACAAGATAATATCCCTGTTTGTAAGGATTCAGATTTCTGATCTTTCTCCTGATTACAGGTTTTTTAATCTGAGGATGATAATTTTCAAAATGAAACCCAATTTTCCTTTCACTTGGAACATAGTATTTTAAAATCATTTCTCCCAGAAAGTCTTTTTTCTTCGGTTTTGGTGTTTCCGCAAAGCTCATGGAAGCCTGATGGCTGAGTTCTATCATCGGAAGTTTTTTCAGTTTAGAAGCCCAACCAGTCAAGGGTTCATAATCATTAATAATTAAATCATACTGTGACAGCTCTAATTCTCTGATGGTTTTAGCAGCTTCAAGAAATTTATTTTCAGTAAACGTTTTTCGATAGGATAAACCGCCTGTTTTATTATAAAGAAGGGAAATACCTCTGTGTTGAAAATTAATATCAAAATCAGCCTTCAATTGCGATTGATGACCGCTGATCAAGGTATCAACAGATGCATGTTTTTTGAGAAGAGGAATGATTTCCTGTGCTCGGGCAACATGTCCGTTTCCAGTACCCTGGAATGCATATAAAATCTTCATTTAGGAAAAGTTGGTTACAATTTTTAAAAGAGCAGAATTATCCATTTCCGGAATTTCTTCAGCTTCATCATCTTTCAGCAAATGCTTATGCTCATCGTAATAAAAAATCTTCCATTCTTTATCATGATATTCTAAAGCGGACAGATTTTCAATCCAGTCACCGGAATTCAAATAAGTACAGGATCCTTTTTTATTAACAACCTCACGGATCTGCGGTTGATGGATATGCCCGCAAACGACATAATCATAATGATTGTCAATGGCCAGTTCGGAAGCCGTAAGTTCAAAATCACCGATATATTTTACTGCTTTTTTCACATTGTTTTTGATCTTTTTGGAAAACGAGTATTTCTCTTTACCCATTTTTTCTAAGAACCAATTTACAACATTATTGATAATAATCAGGAGGTCGTAACCTTTTCCACCGAGTTTGGCGATCCATTTTGAGTGCTGGACGGATGCATCGAAAACATCCCCATGAAAAATCCAGGTTTTTTTCTCATCTATATTCAGACAGATTTTATTACAGACTTTAAGTTTTCCCAGTTCAAAATCTGTGAACTTACGGAACATTTCGTCATGATTGCCTGTAATGTAATAAACATCTGTGTTTTTGGTAGCCAGTGAAAGAATCTTTCTGATTACCTTCAAATGAGGTTTAGGGAAGTAAGACTTTTTAAACTGCCAGATATCAATAATATCACCGTTTAAAACTAACGTTTTAGGCTGGATAGAATTGAGGTATCTCAACAATTCTTTAGCCTTACATCCATAAGTTCCCAAATGAACATCCGATATAACAACTAATTCAACGTTTCTTTTCATAGTTTTGTACAAAGAAACTAATTGAAAATTAACTGTATATGAATGCTATGTTATTTTTTATAAAGAGTTCATCAGCTCTTCTGTGATTTCCATATTGTGGTAAACGTTTTGCACGTCATCATCCTCTTCGAAACGCTCAAGCATTTTCATATTAGCTTTGAACTGTTCTGCGTTTACTTCTTTTGTATTGTTTGGAATTCTTTGAAGTTCTGCACTTTTTGCTTCAATTCCAAGCGCGTCCAATTTGTGAGATAAAGAACCGAAATCTTCAAAAGCTGTAGTAATCATTACTTCCTCTTCATCCTTTTCCACATCTTCTGCACCACCATCAATCATTTCCATTTCGAAATCATCCCAATCCATTTTAATCTGAGCTAAATCTATTGTGAAAATTCCTTTTCTATCGAAGATAAATGCTAACTCACCATTTTTACCAAGGTTACCGTCAAACTTATTGAAAACAGCTCTTACGTTGGCTACAGTTCTTGTTGTATTGTTTGTAGTACATTCTACAAAAAAAGCAACACCACCTTGTCCATAACCTTCATAAGTGATTTCTTCATAGTTTTCTGCATCTGCACCACTCGCTTTCTTAATGGCTCTTTCAACATTATCCTTAGGCATATTCGCCCCTTTTGCGTTTTGGATACATCTTCTCAATGCAGGATTGGATTCCGGATCTGTTCCACCAGCTTTTACCGCTAATGCAATATCTTTTCCAATTTTAGAGAATGTCTTGGCCATTTTATCCCATCTGGCCATTTTAGAAGCTTTTCTATATTCAAATGCTCTTCCCATTTTAATTTTTAAATTTCCAACAAAATTACTCAAAAGTCAACAAAAAAAAAATACCTCCAATCAAATTGGAGGTATTCATTATTTAGAAAAATTAATTATTTTTTCTTTTTAGCAGCAGCTTTTTTCTTAGCTGGAGCTTTTTTAGTAGCTTTCTTAGTAGCTTTTTTTGCTGGAGCAACAACATCAGATTTCTGATATTTGTTCCATTCACTGTCATCACCAATGTATCTAACAGTTACTTTTCTATCAGATTGTCTTTCAGCATCAGATGCAGATTCTGCAACTTTAGCATTTTGCTCTCCGATACCTACTGATTTTAAAGCGTTAACATCTACACCTCTTGCATCTAAAGCAGCAACTACAGAAGCAGCTCTTTCTTTAGATAATTTCAAGTTGTAAGCATCACTTCCTTTTCTGTCAGTTTCACCAACTAATAGGAATCTACCTCCATCTTTCTTAATGATTTCAGATGCAGTATCTAGAGCTCCTTTAGATTCCGGCTTGATTGTAGCTTTGTTGAAATCGAAGTAAACGCTCTTAAGGTTTTTCTCAACGTCAGTAGCTGTTACTTCTTTTGGTTTAGGACATCCGTTGTATTCAGGAAGACCTGGAACAGTAGGACAAGCATCATCTTTATCTAGGATACCGTCACCGTCTGTATCTGGCCAAGGACAACCGTTGTTTTCAGCAGGACCTGCTACTGTAGGACAAGCGTCATCTTTGTCGATTACACCATCACCGTCAGTATCTGGCCAAGGGCATCCGTTGTTTTCAACTGGACCAGCCACTTCTGGACATTGATCGTCTTTATCTGGAACTCCGTCACCGTCAGTATCAGGACATCCTTGGAATTCTGGTAAACCTGGAGTATCTGGACAAAGGTCATCTTTATCTAGGATACCATCCTTATCTCTATCTCTGTTTCCGAATCTGAATAAGATAGAAGCAGAAGCTTGCCAGAAGTTAGCCACTGTAGAGTGGTCACCTGGAGTTGATACATAATCTCCTTGGATACCAAGACCGAAGTTCTTAGTTACCCAGAAGTTAGCACCAGCACCAGTAGCTACAGTAAAGTGATTCGCTTTACCGTTTTCGTTACCGTCCTTACCGTTAACAATGTTTTCGATTGGATTACCGTTAGCATCAACAGCTGTTCTAGGGAAAGTAAGAGCTGTATAGTCATGTCTTAAATAGTTAGCACCAACTCTTAAATATGGATCAAACCAAGATTCTTCGTTCCATAAAAGACCTGCAGCGTGAGCCTGGAAACCAAGACCTGTCATTAGGAAAAATTCTTTCCCCATGTTAAATCTTTTGTTCTCAACATTTCCAACAGAAGTTTGCCAGTCAATTACTAAACCTTTACCAACGTTTCTAGCAACTGTTAACTTAGATAGTGGAGGTGTAATAGAGAAGTTGTTCACATTGAACATGTTCTTTGTCAAATTGTTAGCAGAGAACGTATTACTGAAAGTACCTCTTGCTGCTACGTGGTTTTCAGCATGAGCACCAACTCCGATTAACCACGGATTGTTGGTAGTCTGTGCGAAAACAGTAGAGGCAACAGTAAGCGCCAATGCTGAAATTCCTAATTTTAGATTTTTCATAGAATTAAATGATTAAATAATTGATAATGCAAAATAAATATAATTTTTCTTTATATACAAAGTTTTTCAAATGATTTTTAACTTTTCTTTAATATTCTGTCGAGGTTCCGTTTATTTTCTCTATCTTTTATCGCCTCTCTTTTATCGAAAAGTTTTTTCCCTCTACCAAGCGCTATCAGCACCTTTGCTTTCCCTCGGTCAGTGATATATAATTTTAAAGGTATTATGGTGTTCCCAGCATCCTTTAACTTTTTTTCAAGTTTTTGTAATTCTTTTTTGTGCAAGAGCAATTTCCGTTCCCTTTTTGTTTTGTGATTGTAAAAAGTTCCCAATTTATACTCATCAATCATCATGTTGATGATGTACAATTCCCCATCAATAAACTGACAGAAGGATTCTGTAATGGATGCTTTGGAAGAACGTAAAGATTTTATTTCCGTACCCGTCAAAACCATTCCGGCTTCGTATTCTTCTAGAATTTCATATTCAAAACGGGCTCTTTTATTTAATATGCTAACTGTTTTCTCAATCTTCATCATTTTAAAATTTCGTTAATGAAATATATAAAAAATACCATACATTTAAAAACTTGACTATTATATTATTACAAAATACCCAAATTCTTTTCGTATTTTTGCGCCAAATTTACAAAACTATATGTTAACAGTATCTAACTTATCTTTACAATTCGGGAAAAGAGTTCTTTTTGACGAGGTAAATATTATGTTTACCAAAGGAAACTGCTACGGGATCATCGGAGCAAACGGTGCGGGAAAGTCTACATTCCTGAAAATACTAACAGGAAAGCAGGATCCTACAACAGGGCATGTATCTCTGGAACCAGGGAAAAGAATGTCAGTTTTGGAGCAGGATCACTTTGCTTATGATCAGTTTACTGTTCTTGAAGCTGTTTTAAGAGGTAATAAGAAATTATTTGAGATAAAAGAGGAAATGGATGCGTTATACGCAAAAGAAGATTTCTCTGACGAAGACGGTATTAAGGCCGGAGAATTAGGTGTAATTTATGACGAGATGGGTGGCTGGACTGCAGAATCTGATGCTCAGACTATGCTTTCTAACGTAGGAATCACGGATGATATGCACTGGCAGTTGATGAGTGAACTTGAGAACAAAGACAAAGTAAAAGTTCTTTTGGCACAGGCACTTTTCGGGAACCCTGATGTACTGATTCTGGATGAGCCTACCAACGACCTTGACATTGACACCATCTCATGGCTGGAAGACTTCCTTGCTGATTATGAAAACACGGTAATTGTTGTATCTCACGACCGTCACTTCCTTGATACGGTTTGTACCCACATCGGTGACCTTGATTATTCTAAGCTTAACCTATATACAGGTAACTACTCTTTCTGGTACCAGGCTTCTCAATTGGCAACAAGACAAAGAGCTCAGGCCAACAAGAAAGCTGAAGAGAAGAAAAAAGAACTTCAGGACTTCATTGCACGTTTCAGTTCTAACGTTGCTAAGGCAAAACAGGCAACGGCAAGAAAGAAAATGATCGACAAATTAAATATTGACGATATTAAGCCTTCTTCAAGAAGATACCCTGCTATTATTTTCGAAATGGAGAGAGAAGCCGGAGATCAGATTCTTGATGTAAAAGGTCTTGAGAAAACAAAAGACGGAGAATTATTATTCTCTAATGTTGATTTAAATCTTAAAAAAGGAGATAAAGTAGCTGTACTTTCCAAAAACTCTTTGGCCATTACGGAATTCTTCGAAATTCTGGCTGGAAATGTTGAAGCAGACAAAGGTACAGTTGCATGGGGAGTTACTACCAATCAGTCTCACATGCCATTGGATAATACCAACTTCTTCCAGGAAGACTTAAGCTTGGTTGACTGGTTAAGACAGTTTACAAAGAATGATGAAGAGCGTCACGAAGAATTCGTAAGAGGATTCTTAGGAAGAATGCTATTCTCAGGAGATGAAGCTTTGAAATCTTGTAAAGTACTTTCCGGAGGTGAAAAAATGAGATGTATGTTCAGTAGAATGATGCTTCAGAAAGCTAACGTTCTTTTATTAGATGAACCTACCAACCACTTAGACCTTGAGAGTATCACCACTTTGAACAACTCTTTATCTAACTTCAAAGGAAATCTTTTACTGGCATCTCATGACCACGAAATGCTTTCAACAGTCTGTAACAGAATCATTGAACTGACTCCTACCGGAATCATCGACAGAGAAATGACTTATGACGAATACCTTGCTGATAAAAAGGTAAAAGAATTAAGAGAAAAAATGTATTCATAATCTGAACAACATTAAAATCTATATAAAAATACCTCAAAGCAATGCTTTGAGGTATTTTCGTTTAAACAATAAATAAAATAATTATTTCGTCAATTTAGCAGTGGGTAAAGCTACAGTTCCCGGATCTTTCCATAAACCTTCTTTCTCTGCTTTCTTTTTGATAGATTCTGCTCTTTTGTTGCTGTCGGGGTGAGAATTGAACATCTTTTCAAAATTAGTCTGTGTACTTCCTTCTGAAAGTAAAGCTAACTTTTTAAAAGCTGTATAAGCACCCACAACATCATATTTATTAGCTTTCATAAAGTCATATGAATAAGTATCTGCTTCAGACTCCTGCTTTTTACTGTGTGAAGCATCTAAAAAGGCATTCGCCATCTTTCCTACCTGACTTTCATTAAGGGTAGCTACAGCTGACGAAGCTGATGATGCAGCATCTAATGCAGCCGCTTTCAGGTAAGCTGATTTCATAGCATCTTTGGTATCCTGATTCTTTACGTGGCCGATTTCGTGGCCGATTACAGCAAGTAATTCATTATCAGTCATAATATCCATTAATGAAGAGAATACGCGTACACTTCCGTCTGCACAGGCAAACGCATTGATATCTTTTACTTTATAAACTTTATAATTCAGGTTCAGACCATCCTGAGATTTATGTTTTCCAAACAATTTGTTCAGTCTCACAGTGTATGGGTCTTTAGGTCCTGCTACAGGATTATTTTTATCCATCCAATCTACTGATTCTTTGGATAATTTAACAGCATCTTCGTTGGTAAATGTTAAGGCTTTTGCACCATTTGAAACCATTCCGGCAGCTTTTCCGAGGTTAATTTTCTGTGCATTGATCGAATACATTGCCCCAAATAACATAAGGCTTAGCGTAATTTTTTTCATAGTCATTTAAAATTTGGAGCACGAAGATAATATTTTTTAACAATTATTAAGTCAAAAATTCTCCTATATCTGTCTTGAATGTTATTTTTTTTATCATTGAAAAGAAATCCGAAATTTCTTGCCTTTTATTTTAAACAAAATAATCCTAAAAATGCGTGATACATATAGTTTGAAAGAGTATAATTTTCCTGCAGAGATCATTTTTAAAATGAATAAGAATATAATTCCGCTGATCAATTTAACTAACAAGTATAAATTTTGCTCATCCTTATGCCATCCATTTTAAAATCTAATTTGCTGATTTTTAAAGACGCTTTTAGAACTTTTTTCCCTATTTTTGTGAAATGAGTCAAAAATGGATTTACAAGCCTGAACCCGATGAGGAAGTTGTTGACAGACTAAGTTCGTCACTTGGTTTTGGTACTTTTGAATCTAAAATCCTCGTTCTAAGGGGAATTGACAATTATCAAAAGGCCAGAGAATTCTTCAAACCCAACCTTAACGATATACACAATCCGTTTTTAATGGCAGACATGCAAAAAGCTGTAGAGCGTATTGCCACCGCTATTGAAAATGGAGAAAAAATATTGGTATATGGTGACTATGATGTGGACGGAACCACAGCTGTTGCTTTGATGTACCTTTATCTCAGCAAAATTGTTGAGAAAAAATATCTGGATTATTATATTCCTGACAGAAATTCTGAAGGATATGGAATTTCCACGGAAGGAATTGATTTTGCCAAAGAAAATGGTTTTTCATTAATCATTGCTCTGGACTGTGGAATCAAAGCACTTGATATGATCAACTATGCCAGCAATCTGGATATCGATTTTATTATTTGTGACCATCACCTTCCGGGTGAAGAGATTCCTAATGCTGCAGCTGTACTTGACCCAAAAAGGAATGACTGCCGATATCCTTTCAAAGAACTTTCAGGATGTGGTGTTGGTTTTAAGCTTTGCCAGGGACTTAATACCATTTATAAATTACCGGAAGCAGAATTATTTGAACTGACAGACCTTCTGGCAATCTCCATTGCAGCAGATATTGTTTCCATGACAGGAGAAAACAGAGTTCTGGCTAAAATGGGATTAAAAACCCTCAGAAAGACCAGAAATCTTGGTTTAAGATTATTGATTCCTGAGGATAAACTTTCTCATTTTGAAATTTCCAATATTGTTTTTGAAATCGCTCCTAAAATTAATGCTGCCGGAAGAATTTCTCATGGTAAAGCTGCTGTAGAGCTTATGGTTTCTGACAATCTGAAACATGCCAATCAGATTGTAAATGATATCATGAATCTCAACGATGAAAGGCGTGAGCTGGATATGAATTCCACACTTTCTGCTTTAAATCAGATTATAGAATCCCAGCAGGAAACCAAGCATACTACAATCGTTTATCATCCTGAATGGAATAAAGGTGTAATTGGTATTGTTGCCTCAAGGCTTATTGAAACCTATTATAAACCTACCCTTGTATTTACTGATGGTAATAATGGGGAAATGGTAGCTTCTGCAAGATCTGTTTCTGATTTTGATGTACATGAAGCCCTTGATTTGTGTTCTGAATATTTCCTTAAATTCGGGGGACATCATGCTGCGGCCGGACTTTCGATGGAGAAGGATAAATTTGATGCTTTCAAGGAAAAATTTGAAAGAATTGTTTCTGAAAAAATCAAGGATCATCAGAAAGAACCTTCTATTACGATTGATACAGAGATTAAAGTAGATGAAATCAACAGAGAGTTTATCAATTTCCACAGAAAACTGGCTCCATTTGGACCTCATAATATGAAACCTATTTTTACGTTAACGGATCAGAAACTTTCCGGGTATGTAAAAACAATGGGAAAAGATAATAATCACCTGAAGTTTTATATCAGACAGGAATCTACAGGACGAAATATTGAATGTGTCGGATTCAAACTGGGACAGTTTGTTGAGGATTTTAAAAATAAAAGTTTCGACCTTGCTTTTACCCTGGAAGAAAATCACTGGAAAGGCAATGTAACTCATTATCTTAATATTAAGGATGTAAAATTTAGAGAGTAAGTAAGGTTGCAGGATTTAGGTTGCACATAATAAAAGCCTGAACAAATATAAAGTTCTGATCAAAATATTGATATTCTAAACTACTGCTACCTATTAGCTAACAAAAAATGAAAAAAATCGGTTTATTTTTCGGATCATTCAATCCTATTCATATCGGGCATCTTATTCTGGCTAATTATATTCTGGAAAATTCTGACATGGATGAACTTTGGTTTGTAGTAAGTCCACAAAACCCGTTTAAAGACAAAAAATCTTTACTGAATGACCATAACAGACTTGATATGGTACAACTTGCGGTAAAGAACTATCCCAATATGAGAGCTTCCAATGTAGAATTCTCTCTTCCGAAACCAAGTTATACTATTGATACGCTAACTTATCTTCATGAAAAATATCCTGATTATTCTTTCAGTCTGATCATGGGCGAAGATAATCTGAAGAGTCTTCACAAATGGAAAAACTCTGATATGCTGATCAAAAATCATCATATCATTGTCTATCCAAGAGTATTTGAAGGAGAGAAAAAAGATTCCGAATATTTACAACATGAAAATATCTCTCTGATCAAGGCTCCGGTAATAGAACTTTCTGCTACGGAAATCCGTAATATGGTTAAGAATGGTAAAAATGTAAGACCTATGCTTCCGCCTGAAGTTTTTGAATATTTGGATGGTAGTAGTTTTTATAAGTAATTTTGCACATCAGAAATGAGAGGCTAAAACTAAAAGCCGGAGAAAGACTCTTACCTTTTATCTCTCACCTCATAATTTAAGAAATGGACTTCATCGAAAAAATATTCTCAAAATATTCTCAGGAAAAAATTATCAAATGGTTTAAGCAGATATGTCTTGCCGAAGCTGTTTCATGTCTTTTGCTGTACTGTGTTGCGATGATCTGGATCCGGTATGATGAAAATTTATATTCTATTATCTTCATCAGCGTTATTGGTAGTTTACACGGATTATTTTTTACACTTTACCTTTTGTTATGCCTTCCTGCCAGAAAAATTTATAACTGGGATGACGAAGATTTTGTTTTTGCTTTATTATCAGCATTCTTCCCTTTTGCAACGGTTTGGGTAGATAAGAAGCTAGCACGATTCGATAGAGAATAAATATACTGCATAAAAAAAGGACCATTTCGGTCCTTTTTATTTTTATGGTGATTACAAATCCCGTTTTACATGCCCTGTTGCCGTGAAGGTGTGATTTCCTGAACTATCGGTGAACGTTCCATTAACTGTAAAATCAATATAGTCTCCTACCGCTCCAAAAGAAGTTACATTGACAACGAGGTTTCCATTATTGGCTGTAATAGCCCCTCCAGAAAATTCAAGCCCATAATTAGAAGTAAAACTTGCAGCAACTCCCAACATATTATTCTGAGTCATAGAAAAAAATGGCCCTGCAGCATTCAGTGAACTTATTCTCAATTGTTTAGGTGATATAATAGGCGAAGGTATAAGACCTGTCCATTGTGCATTGAACAGTCCCACTATATTAACGGTTGGCTGATTATCAATTTTATAACTGATCAGCTCATTCACAGAATTACAAACCATGATATTTCCCAAATTTACTGTTGTAGATGGAGCTGTGAAAGTGACTTCATTAGTGCTTTGTAAATTAATGGCATCAAACCCTTCATAGGTAAACTGAGGATTTGCAGTACATGCATACGTGTTGAATGTAAAACCTCCGGTACTGTTTACAGGTAATGATAAATACTGGAAATAGTTAGTGTTTAAAGCAGATCTCAATATTACATAGCCATCAGTAACATCAGTATTCGCACAGGTTTTAAGACTTCCCTGAATCGTATAATTGACAGATGTAGAAGGATTTACTGTAATATCCTGAATCGTTGTTATGATTCCAGCCGTAAATGGGCCAACGTTAGAAGTATACATTACATTATTGCAGGCATCATAAACATTTAAAGCAAGAATCTCCCCTGCAGGAACAATTCCAGACACTGTTCCTGTATTATCTGTGATTCCATAAGTTTCGTAGGATTGAGAGCTTCTCTTTAAAGTTACTTTAATATTAGGTAAAACCTGTCCTGCGGAATTTTTCACCGTTACTTTCATTGTTGCCTGTGGAAACTGTGCATCACAATTCCACCACGAAAAATGGCTTACTGTTCCTACATAGGTATTTCCAATCTTTGTTGCAGCACCTTCTTCTTTCCACATTCCGGTCTCTTCATTATATGACCATAAGGGGATTGTGGCTGGTGAGCTGGAAGTTTGTGCAGCATCTATTGGAACTGTAATTTCTGCAGTATGGCCGTTGGCAATCTGAAGATTCTGTCCGGAACTTCCTGTTAATTGTACATGCAGCATTCCAAAAGTTTCCATTATTCTGGCATTCCCTCCCAAGTTGGTTGCCAAAAAAGATCCCGGCATTAATTCATTAAGATATGGGTTGGATGGTGTTAAGTGAAAAACTCCAACGCTCACACTTCCTGAATAGGGATTTCCGTTGGCATCTTTGAAGCTTCCATCGAATTTTACTTTCGTTCCGTTGGGTAGTGAAACTGTAGAGGTTGAACCAGTAGCAATTGTAGAGGTGGTTGTCGCCGGAATCATCATGATATTCACTCTGTTTATTCCGTTAGTAGGAACTAAAACTCTTGATGCATTTACAAAGCCAGGTTTTGTCACTTTTACATGGGCAAAATTTTCTTTTACCGAAGCATTTTTAAATGTGAAGAAACCTTTAAGATTGGTGGTAACAGTACTTGTTCCGATTGTAACTGTTGCCCCGGAAACCGGGATTCCGTTTGTATCAAGAACGACTCCCTGGAAATTTCTTTGTGTAGTAGCTTCAAAATTATAATTGGAGGTTGAATTGGATGTGTTGTCTTCTATTTCTAGCAAAGATTCATCTTTACATGAAAATAACAACATAGACAACAAAAATAATAGGTAAAATTTTCGCATATGGTATTAGTTTTTAGTTTTCACTAAATTAATAATAAAAGTATATCATCAGCACATTTTATTATTTTTCTCTTTTTTTTAATTAAAAATCTTCATTAATTTCTTTCTTCCATGTAACATTTAACATCTGTTATTTGTCTTATTATACAGAAAGGTCAAACAATCATTATTTTTAACTAAATTTTTATCAACTGATAATCAATCAATTAAATTTAATTAAAAATATTTTTCAGTACTTTGTATTGCATGATACTAAATTTATTACATATCTTTGCAATATAAAATAACAAACCATACAAGCTATTAATTAAAAAAGAATAATCATGAAGACTCAAATTCTTATTGCAGCACTATTTTTCGGTGGACTTATCACTGCCCAGCAGAAAAAAGACAGTATGAAAGTAAATGCTATTGATGCAGTGAATATCAAGAAGCAGGTTTTCAAAAAGCAAGGTGACCGTTTGGTGTATGATGTAGCTTCTTCATCTATCGCTAAAGGAACCAACACCTTTAATCTTTTAAAACAAACTCCGATGATTTCCAGTATTGATGGAAAAACGCTGAAGATTTTGGGAAAAAATGATGCCGTGATTTATATCAACAATAAGAAAACCAATATGGACTCTGAGGCATTGATTGAAATGCTGAAATCTACTCCCTCTGAGGATATCCAGAAAATAGAAGTCATCACAGTTCCCGGAAGTGAATTCCAGGTTGAATCGAAAGAAGGTGTCATCAATATTGTGATGAAAAAAAGCAAAAACAACGGCTACAACGGAACGTTGAAAATGCAGAACGAGCAGGCTTATTACAATAATCCTAATGCAGGAGCTTCTTTTAATTTCAGACAGGGGAAATGGTCAGGTAACTCTAATTTCAGAACGGGAAGCTGGACAGACAGACAAAGATATACGCTGTCCAATGGTGATCCTACTTTCAAAAATGAATCATTTGGGTTTAATGATGATCCTAACAAAAATTTTGGTGGAGGCTTCAATGTTGATTATGAAATTAATAAAAAACACAGTCTTGGATTCTCTTACAACATGAGATACAACAAAAGTTTCAATTCTGTACTGGATATTACCAACTGGCAAAACGGAGTATTAAATAACAGAACGGTTAATAACGAGGATGCACAGACCAGAAATCATTCTTTCAATTTGAATTATGAGATGAAAACAGATTCTCTGGGAAGTAAGCTTACATCCAACGTTTCTTACCTGTGGTTCAACAGAGATAAAGTGAGTTTCAATGAAAGTTTTCCTTTAACAAATGATACAATCAACAAATATTCAGCATTACATCAAGCTGTACCACAGATTATTAACAACTATGCTGCCAATATTGATTATCTGAAAAAAACAGCTAAAGGAGCAACATGGTTGATGGGAATAAGCTATAACCACACCAATACAGATAATGATACCAGACAGGATAAATTGACAAAAGGAGAATTTATAATAGACCCGAACCAAACGAATCACTTCATTTATAAAGAAAATATTCTCGGAATTTATCTGAACTATGAAAGAAAGCTGACTGAAAAAATATCCGGAAAAATAGGGGCAAGATATGAAATGACCAGAAGTACAGGAGATATCGTAGACAAAACAGGTTTTGAAAGAAATTACAATAACCTTCTGCCTTATCTGAATTTAAATTACGCAATCAACTCAGACCATAATGTAAGCTATACTTTTTCCAGCAGAATCAGAAGACCAAGATTCTGGGAACTGAATCCTTCAAGAACCTACTTTACTCCTACGAATTATACGCAGAACAATCCATTTATACTGGCTTCCAAATATTATAATCAGGAGATCAATTATATGTACAAAAATGCATTCTATGCCAACCTTAGTTTTAATATGGTGGAGGATGCAGCTGCCTCAGACCTGATTCCATTGCAGGGAACTGTAACAGCTCCTAAAAAAGATTCTGAGGGGAAAATCATAAAGGATATCAAAGGAAATCCAATTATGGAAACTACCAGATTCTTAAGATATATCAGAACCAATTATGGTAAAAATAGGGAGATTGCCCTAACTCTTGGAATGAACAAATCCTGGTTCAAAGACATATGGACAACCAACTATTCTGTCAATTTAGGATATGTTACCTACAAAGGCGGAGTATTTGAAGATCCTACTTCTATGCCCGTTCCGGGAGAAACTGAAGTGGTAGATCCTTATATCATTGATGTCAAAAACTACAATATGTCTGCAACCCTCAATAATGTCATCAGACTTTCTTCGAAAAAAGATTGGTTCTTAGGGGTTAATTACTTCTTTGCCAGCCAGACCGCAATGGAAGGAGGAATGATAGGAGCAAGACAGAGTTTCGATTTAAGTCTGAAAAAAATTGCCGGAGACTGGACGATTGTAGCGGAAGTGAGCGACTTATTCAATCAAAGTTTCTACAGCATTAAAGGAGTACAGCCTAATGGAAAATATAATAATATCACCAACTTCAATTATCCAAGGCTCATGAGCATCGGAGTGACTTATAATTTCGGAAATCAGAAACTGAAAAAAGCAAGGGAAATGAAATCAGCTAACGATGCTGTAAAATCAAGAACCTAATCTATAAAACTTTACACTCAAACCACTCTTAAATAAAAACAACATGAAACGTATAATTTTGTCAATGGCTATCATATTCGGTACTTGCGCATTTGCTCAGGAAAAGAAATCCGATACGGCAAAAACAAAAAATATAGAAGGAGTTACCATTACAAAACAGGTTTTTAAAAAACAAAGCGACCGTTTTGTATATGATGTAGCAGCATCTCCTGTGGCGAAGGGAAATACCACTTTTGATCTATTAAAGCAGACTCCGTTATTATCTTCCACAGATGATAAAACATTGAAAATCGCAGGAAAAAATAATGCGCTGATCTTTATCAATGGCAGAAAAAGCAATATGGACGCTGAGTCTCTGGCTCAATTTCTGAAAAATACTCCGGCAGAAAATATCCAGAAAATTGAAGTCATTACTGTTCCGGGAAGTGAGTATCAGGTGGAATCATCTGATGGAATCATCAATATCGTTTTAAAGAAAAAAATGAGTGATGGTCTCAATGGAAATATGAGAATGTCTAACACTACCAATAAATATAACGGAAGTCAGGCGAGTTTCTCAGCCAATTACAGAAAAAACAAACTGGGAGTAAGCGCCAGCCTTAGCGGGGGTGAAAATATTGAGCCACAAACCTATACTTTAAGAAATGGGACTTCCAAAACTTCTAATGAATCTGTAGGAGATGTGGATGATCCGAATAAAAACATCGGTGGTTATCTGAATATTGATTATCAGCTAAATGATAAAAGCAATCTTGCATTATCATGGAACACATGGGCCAATAAAAGTTATAATTCAACGGTAGATTTATTTAATACCATTAAAAAAACAAAGACAGAATATACATGGTCTAAAAACCGTGAAGATTCAAGATCTTATAACAATTCTGTGAATTTAAATTATGAATTAAAAACAGATTCATTAGGAAGTAAACTGAATGTAAACGCAGCTTACCTCAACTATAGAAGATTTCAGTTCACAGATAACCAAACTTTTGCTTCGGATATCAACAGAGAAGTAGGAAAAATAAAAACACAGGTATTGCAGGATCTCCCTCAGATCATTAATAATTTCTCAGGAATGGTAGATTATAATCAAAAGTTTAAAAATGATCTGACCGTGTCTATAGGTGGAAATTATAATAAAACCAAAACAGATAACGATTCTAAAAACATAACTTATTCTTTTAATCCTGTAAAAGCACCGGATTCAAGGCCCAACCATTTTATCTATGATGAAAACATCTACGGAATGTATATTACCGTTGAGAAAAAGATTTCCGACAAACTTTCCGGAAAAATAGGTGCCCGATATGAGATCACAAACAGTCTTGGAACTTCTGACAACGCTCCCACAGAAGCCCTTAGAAGAATTGAAAGAAATTATAAAAACCTTCTTCCATATCTCAGCGTGAATTATGCAATTAATGACAAAAACAATATTTCGTATTCCTTTTCAAGCAGAATGAGAAGACCGAGTTTCTGGGAACTTAATCCGGTAAGGAACATTCTTACAGATGATAATTATACTCAGAATGATCCATTTGTAAAGGCGTCTTCCAACTATAATCAGGAGCTTACTTATATGTTCAAAAATTCGTATTTCCTGATTTTAAACCACTCTTATATCCAGGATGTGATCACACAGGTACCACTTCAGGGATATCCGGTATCACCGGCCGGAAAGGAAGGAGAAAACCCGGCATTGAGATATATCAGAACCAATTTTGGGAATAAACAGGAAATGTCTGCAATGGTAGGTATTCAAAAATCATTTTTCAAGCAATACTGGACAACCAATTTCAATATCGGGGTACAACATAATATCAACAATGGAAGCCTTGATACTGATCCTACAACCGGAGACCGCTTCAAAGATGAAAAAGGACCCAATGGAAAATTTATTACGTACACCAATAAAACCAATTCTACCAGTCTTCTGATTCAAACCAACAATACTGTTCGTCTTGATAAAAAGAAAACATGGTTCTTCGGACTTAATTACTTCTTCGTAGACAAACAGCAGATTGAGCTTGGTTCATTGAAAAACCTGATGAGTTTAGATCTTAGCCTTAAGAAAATGTGGAACGACTGGACGTTTGCAGTGAATGTAAATGATGTACTGAATACCAACATCGTTAAAATTGAAGATTTTCAGGAAAACGGGAACTATAATTATGTCCACCAAAACCGTTACAACAGAAGCTTAACAGTAAGTCTTACCTATAATTTCGGAAACCAGAAAGTGAAAAAGGTAAGAGACATCGAAGGTGCTTCAGATGCTATTAAAAGTAGAACCAGATAAAGAATTATCTTTCTTCATATTCAATTATTCTTACGGTATCCGCTGATTATTTTTCAGCGGATTTCTTTATATTTAATAGCTATGAAAAAACACATACGAGTTATTTTAATTTGCCTTAGTCTTCCCTTTCTTTGGACTAGCTGCACAGAAAAAAAGATCAATCTGGGCAAAGATATCAGCTTTGATAAAGAGGAAAATGTTCATTATGGACAGAGTTCTGAACAAATAATGGATCTCTATATTCCACATACAAAAACAATCAAAGAAAAGAATATTTTTATCATGATTCATGGTGGAGGCTGGCGTAGTGGAAATAAATCACAGCTTACCTTTTTCACCCTTTCTATGATGGAGAGATTTCCTGATCATATTTTTGTCAATATGAATTACAGACTGACATCAGAAACTCATTATGGATTGCCCAATCAGATGAATGATATTAAAGATGTTTCTGCTTTTTTAGAAAAGAAACTCGGCTACAGTTCGAAGTTGATATTATTAGGAAACAGTGCCGGAGCCCATTTATCAATGTTGTATGCCTACAAGTTTGATTCAGATAAAAAAATAAAAGCTGTTATTAATATTGTGGGTCCTGCAGATCTTTCGGATCCGGGTTTTAAAAATTACCAGGAATATTCCTTTGTGGAAAGAAGGCTTGTAGATCCTCGTGTAGTGGAATCAGGAACTTCCAGAATAGATTTTGCAAGCCCTGTGAAATGGATCAGTGAAAACTCTCCTCCTACTTTATCCTATTACGGAAATTCGGATCGTGTTATTCCTTCTTCACAAGAGAAAATATTAGATTCTGTTTTAAATAAAAACCATATCCTCCATGAATCTTATCAATTCAATGGTGGACATCTGGACTGGGATAAACATCCGAATGATCAATTCCTTATCAAGAAAATAGAAACATTTCTCAAGAAAACAGGCAAAAAATAACACGTCCTGATTTTTCAGAACGTGTCATTTTTTTATATTTTAATTTAATTTATTCTGATTTTGCAACGGCTGTTTTTTCAGAAACCCCGTTGGCATTGAAAGCTTCAATCTGGAAATAGTAGGCATCTGTTCTGTCTGCCCCGGTAAAGAAATATTCATTCTTTCCGTAGACCATTATGCTTCCATACAATTTATCGGGAGTCTTTCCGAAATAAATCACATAGCCATCCGCATCAGGATTCTGTTGCCATTTCATCCAGATACTTCTTCTTTCACCATACTTTTTCGGATCAGCTCGTAAAGGCACAAAACCTTCTACTTTTGCTGGCTGTTTCCCTGCTCCTTTTCCAAACACTCTGAAACCGCTTAATGCAAATTTTCCGGTAGGCATTTTCAGATTTTCCATTTTAAGAAAACGGGCTTTTGCAGGTTGTTCAAGTTCTACATAATCATGAGGAACATCTTTTGTGTTTTTGCTTTTATCCACAATTACATTCCATTTCTTTCCATCGTTAGAACCATAGATTTTATACTGATGCATTTTTCCAAAGGTTTTCCCCATAAACTCCGCATCCTGATCCGCATAATTGATCTGAATGGCATTGATCGTGGAAACCTCACCCAAATCCGTCTGAAACCATTCTCCGGAATTTCCGGTTTTGGCACTCCAGTACGTTTTGATATCTTCATCTACAGCATAGTTGGGCTGATAACCTCCCAAAGTAGATGAAACCTGAACCGGTTTATTATAATTCAACAGCATCCATCCGGCAAAAAGACCTTTAGTAAAATCTTTCCCCTGTGCAAATTGCGGAAGGTAAGTAGGATAATCCCCATAAGCCGTATTACAGTACATCACATCGTCTTTATCAAACCCTGCAGGCCATATTCCCAGTCTTCTTTCAAAATTATTTTTGGTAGAGATAAAAATGGTGGAAATATGCCACCAGTTTTTATAATTGTCTTCAAACGTTGCTCCGTGACCTGCTCCTCTGGCAAAACCTCCCGGTTTATAAGAGAATGGATTATGCTGCTGATATTCGAAACCTTCCAAAGGATTTTTACTGACATATACACCATCGGAATATCCACTGAATTCTGTTGCCGGAGCACCATACTGCATATAATATTTTCCATTGTGCTTTGTCATCCACGCTCCTTCTACAAAAGGCTGAAGAAAAACGTTGTCATTGTATTCCCCGAAACGTTCCCAACCGTGATCTTCAGGCTTTAGTTTAATAATTGGCTTAACGAAACCTTCGGACTGAAGATTTTTTACTTTCACTTCTGTTCCCAGTAATGGCCATTCATTACTTGAACCCCAGTACAGATAGAGTTTATTTTTATCTTCATCATAATGGAATGCCGGATCCCACGCTCCTACTTTCAAAGTATCCACGGCAATTTTCCAGTCGTCTTTGGTAGGATTTGTACTTTTCCAGATGGGGAAATCCTGTTCCCAGGTAGAACCATACACATATAGAGTATCTTTCATTGCCCAGACAGCCGGAGCATTAAGATCATGGGTATATTTATTATCTCTTAAAAACTTTCTTTTCACAAATTTCCAGTCCAGCATATCATCACTGTACCAGTATCCTTCCTGATTGGTAGAAAAAAGAAACAGTTTATTTTTAAAATTAACAATCACCGGATCTGCTGTAGCACGGTGTTTCCCTTGTTTGGAAAAAACTTCAAAAGGGGTATAACCATAATCGATATTGATGGGATTGCAGAACGTTTTCTGCTGAGCACCCACAATAATTCCGAGAAAAATTGCCAGTGACAGAAAATATTGTCTCATTTTTAGATTTTAAAGATTGAGACAAAGTTAGGTAACTTTTTTGGGTTTTCTCCAAATAAAGCCATCCAGCAGATAGTGAGTGAGTTGCGGAACAACCAATAAAGGAATCAGGAACTGAAGCCAGTTTTCAGAAACCATCACATTCAGGGAAAAATGTTCATTCCATACCAGAGTTTCCCACAAAAATTCTTCCAGGAAAGCAAAGCCTAAAAGAATTCCTATGAACAAAAGGATTCCTGAAAAAGATTTAAAAATCAGCATCCAATTCATCTGATGATTTTCTTTTTGTTGTATTTCCCGGATGTAGATCAATGCGATATAGGGAATTCCGTGAGAAACCACATTCAGAAAAGTAAACAAAAGATCATTGTTAAAATAGATAATCCCAAAATACCAGGAAAGGAAAGTCCCGGAGATCAGTGCTGTTTTAGGAATGTTAATATTTTTTGTTTTAAAAACTTCAAAAGCCGTTTTAACAATCCAAATAATCAGAATTGTAAAATAGATCACCGTAATAAAAGGAATGTAATCCGGAAGATTTTGAAGCCAGTCAAATTCGTTGTTGACGAACCATGTGAAAGCACGAGGAGTTTTAAACCAGTACAACATCGGAAAAATAGTAGCAGAATAAACGGCAATCTCATCTATTCTTTTGCTCCAGTTATTCGGTTCAAAGCGGGCGTAGATTCTCATAAAGCCATATTGCTGGCGTATAAAATGAAAAACGGCTATCAATGCCAGTACCGACCAGAATGTCAGACTTCCGAATTGAAACAGAATAATCCCTAAAATCCAGCTTACCGCAGGAATTCCGAGATAAAGCAGTTTATTTTTTTGTATTTCTCCCTTTACGAAATACGTTTTGAACAGCGTAGAATATACATGAGCCACATCCACAAAAACGATCAGGAAAAGCCATGTGTAAAAGGAATAATGATTTTCCAGCCCTTGAATCTGTTTCTGAAAAAGAAAAATAATCAACAATACAACAAAAGGTGGTGATAAAATAAACCACCAGTCTGTTTTTGCATTATGTATCCACGGTTGTTTCATTGTATTATTGTATCATTTGTCCTGCAGTTCGGATTCCCTGATAAAAGGCTTCTTCAAAAATAGATATTCCGGAAAGATCAGAGTGGGCAAAGAAAATTTTTCCTTCTATGGAATCTTTCGCTTTTTGGGTTTCTTCTCCAAAAATCTGGTTGGGAACGGGAGCTATCATCGCATGTCCTATTTTATGAAACTGCATTTCCAGGATGAAATCTTCTATCAATGGATGGGCTTTCTTCAGATCATCCAAAACTAAATCTTTCAGTTCAGATTCTTTCAGGGCATAAAGTTTTTTCCTCGCTTTTTTGCCATCTGCCGTTGAGAAACTCTTGTAATGGGTAATTACTTTTTCACCTATAATCTGGTTCAGATTCTGATGTTGATCAAAAATATATCCCAATCCGGAAGTACCATAAATCACATTATCCCAGGCCAGTTCTTCATCTCCACCAAATTCATTTTTCAGCGTAATCGTTGTTAAAAGCCAGGGAACATAATGGAACGAGGATGCTCTTTTTTGATTAAAAATTCTTTCATTCACAAACTGAGGTGATGCAAACAGTACTTTATCCGCAATGATCTTTTTCGTTTTCTTTTGGACATTATCAAAACTCAATACCTCAACTTTATCCTTGATTTTCACATCAAAAACTAAGTTTTCTGGTATGTGTTTTCCTTCTGTGTATTTTGAAAAATGTTTGGCAAGTCTTGCATTTCCTTCCGGCCATGTGAAAACCTGATCTTTATATTTCGTACTCCAGTTGTTTTTTCTTCCGGCAAAATAATGAATACCTGCCCAAGCTGAAACATAGTCTATTCCTAAACCGAAATCGTCTCTGCAGGAATAATCCAGCAACCAGAGAAGTTCTTCCGACTGGTAGTTATTTTCCTTAAGCCAATCTTTAAAAATGATTTTTTCAAGTTTTACAACCTCATCTTCCCTACTGGAATCATGTACGGGAATGGCGAACCAATATTTTCCCTGGATATCTTTCCTGATACGAAGCTCATCCATCAACTTAAAAAAACGGTTAAGCTCCTGCTGTGTTTCTGCCGAAATACCTCTCTGAGGCACAATATCATTTTGCCAGGAGTTTTTATAGAAAAGTCTTTCCTGCTGTGGAAAAGTCATTTGGTATTCATCAAGAATAGGTTCACCGTTTTCTTCTGTTCCCAGGCAGATTTTACACTCTTTCAGGAAATCTATTATTTCTACGTTTTCCTTATTAGGTAAAGGTAAATAATGAGCTCCTAAAGGGAATTTTGAAAATGAATTCTGCCCGTTGGAAGAGTTTCCTCCCAGATGGTTTTCCATTTCAAGGAGAAGATAATCCTGCTCATTATTCTGACTAAAGAATCTGCATGCGGAAAGTCCGGAAATCCCACCACCTACGATAAGATATTTTGTGTGGATAACTTCTGAAAATTGTGGAAAATCTTTTGCCCATAGCTTATGTCCAAGAACATGGTTTGTACCTGTAATTTTCAGCAGCAACGCTTTTACTTTCTTTCCACAATACTGCAAAAAGGGAAGCATAAGGCTACCTAAAAATATAGTTTTAAGAAAATCCTTTCTACTGTACTTTCCCCCACTCTTCATCGAAATAACGGACTAATATCTGGTTATCCAGACGGTTAACTTCTACATCTTTCACTTTCATATCTTTATTAAAATAAGACATCTGTGAAAAGTTATAATCATAATATTTTAAGCCGGGAAGCTTTCTGTAAACTCTGTTGTTGATGGGCTCAAAGGAAGCCATAGAAAATCCCCATTCTCCAAAGGACGGAACATAGGTGTGATATGCTGCTGTGAAAGGAAAAATCTGATTGATTGTTTTCTCAATACACCAGAAAGATTTCGGAGCAAAATAAGGAGAAGTGGTCTGAACCACGATTTTGGTATCAAGTGTGGTCAGCTTCTCCAGTTCTTTATAAAACTGCAGGGAATAGAGTTTTCCTAAGCTGTAATTGGACGGATCCGGAAAGTCTATGATAATGACGTCAAATTTCTTTTTGCTGTCTTTTACCCAAATGTAAGCATCTTTATTGATGATTTCTACTTTCGGATTGGAAAACGAATTTTGGTTTAACCTGCGCATGGTTTCATTCGTCTTGAAAAACTGAGTCATTTCACCGTCCAAATCTACGAGTGTCACTTTTTTAACGTCTTTGTATTTCAATACTTCTCTGGCTGCAAAACCATCACCACCTCCAAGAATCAGAACGTTATCAATGTTTTTTGCCATAGACATCGCCGGATGTACTAAAGCTTCATGATAACGGTATTCATCGGTGGATGAAAACTGTAAGTTGTTATTTAAATATAAACGGAACTCATGTGTATTTCTCGTTAAAACAATTCTTTGATAGGGTGAACTTTTGGTATAAACCACATTTTCGCCATATAGCTTTTCTTCAGAATAAGACAAAATCGTATCCGAGAAAAAGAAAAGGCCTAACAGAAATGCAAATGCTGCAATAGATTTTACTTTTAACGATAACGGTTTTGATAATTCTTTCGTAAGATAATAGCACAGGAATATCGCAATAGAAATATTGATCAATCCGAAAAACAAAGGTGTTTTGACGATTCCTAACTTTGGAATCAACACCAATGGAAAAAGAATTGATGCCAGTAAAGCTCCGATATAATCGAATGCAAAGACATTTGAAACTAAATCTTTAAACTTTACTCGGTCTTTCAGAATATTCATCAGAAGCGGAATTTCCACTCCTACAAGACAGCCCGTGAAAAAGACAAAAAGATATAAAACGCTTTCAAAGTGTGCGAGTGTATTAAACAGAATAAACAGCACTACAGAGCTGATTCCGCCTACGATTCCTACCAGGATTTCGATCTCAATGAATTTATCAATAAGATTTCCTTTGATGAATTTCGCAAGATAGGAACCTACACCCATTGAAAAGAGGTATACCCCGATAATGAAAGAAAACTGCTTTACAGAGTCTCCTAAAAGATAGCTCGCCAGGGCTCCGGCCACCAGCTCATAAATCAATCCACATGTAGCAATGACGAATACTGAAAACAATAAAAGCAGCTCAAGAGGAATCCTCTTCTTATCCATGAATTGCTGCGCTTATAATCATTGAAATTCCGATGATAAATGCTCCGAAAACAATAGCTAATGCTATATTTTTATTCTGAGCGATCTCGTGCCATGTTTTTTCCGGAGTAAGCTTTTCAATAACGAAATAGCACACCAGCAAAATAGCGATTCCTAAAAATGAATAAAGAACCGAGTTTAGTATTGGTAAGAAATTGATGTTGTCCATAGTTTTTATATTTTTATTTGTGATAGTATCTGTAGAATCCTACTCTGGAATGACTTCTTGTGGTTCCGTCCCGGTATGTTTCCGTTTTCGCACAGTCGCAGACCTGACTTCCCTGATAGGTAAGATATACAAACCAGGTCATGAAAAGCCCTCCAATCAGGCAGAGCATCCAGTTTTGTCTTATGTATTGTAAAATATTAGTTATCATGATGTGGCGTATGGGGTGTTTGAACTATTCTTCCATTTATTCACATTAAAGAAATGTCTTCCTATCCACATCGCTACAAAGAGTGCAATCATTATGAATAAAATGAATCCAAAATTCCAGAATGAAACGGGAAGCCAGGTTGCCTTGAGTTGTACATAAGTATTGCTTGAAATGGGATCTGTAGTAAGTTTAGGTGCTTCAGCATTGATCAGAGAATCTATTTTTGACGTTCCGAACGATGCTTTTACCAGTTTACCCAATTCTGTTGTATCTTTTTCTAAAGTCTTTCCGTCTGTAAAGGCTGTAGTTTGAGCCTTAAACAGATCAGTGATTTCTATAGTTCCTGATTTATCCCGTGATATCATCACCTTTGAATCTGGAGACTGAAGGTTGGAAAATGTTGGCAAAGCTCCTTCTTTCTCTGCAGAAATAAGAAAGTGATATTGTCCGGAGCTTACTCCGCACAGATTAAATTCTTCGGACTGACTTCCCTCAGACCAACTTTCTCCATCTTCGTAACCATGATACTGTTCGATATCTTTGGAGGTATAGATGATTTCATTGGTTTTTTCATTCACAAGACTCAGCTGGATATTTGCCCAGGAATTATCAACACCTGAAAATACATTCACCTTTAATGGTGCTGAACCTCCTGAAAGGGTAAAACTTTTGCTCACCATTTCCTTGTCCTGTACATCTGCAAAATTGATGGTCTCCGCAAAAACGGTTTCGTTGGTTCTCGAAGTATAAACATACAACTGAAGCAGACATATCATTAATGCAGCCACACAAAAGATGTTGACCATCTGTTTGATATCAAAATAATAAGGCTGAACGATCCCCACTCCTGTATAATAAGGCATGTGAGCTATTTTAAAAGCTCTTTTTACATCATGCTTTGAAATGTGAACTCCATAAAAATACTGGCTTTTCTTAGCGGTCTTTTCCTGAGAGATCATACGGGTTCCGTTGACATATTCTTTGTAGGTAGCAATGCTGAAATCCAGGTGTTCATCAAAAAAACCTGTTGCTGCATCGATAGTACATGGAGTGTTTTCATACCAGCGGTAAGTTCTCCCAAGATAGGTTGGTAATTTTGAATCTTTACCTTTAAAATCATCAGGATGTATTGAGATCAGGAAAACCCAATGCCCATCGCTCTCACTCAGGAAAGCATCATTTCCTTTGCTGTCTTTTAAAGAATATTCCCGCCAGAAAATACTGTTTCCGTATTTTCTGACAACAATTGATACAACGGTATACTCTACACCTTCAATTTTTCCTTTCTGTCCGACGTCCAAGACAACGTTTTCTGTCGGTACTTTCAAATGTTTAATCTTTTTATTTCCGGCTACATCAATGAGATGAGAGCAGGTGATACAAACGTATTCTTCAATAGGAAAAGTGAGGTCTAATTTATTTTCTGATTCGCATGCTGGGCAGACATAATGCATTTTTTATCTGTAAATTTTGTGTTTCTGAATGGTATTAGCTTTAAAATACTGAACCACATCATCTGCAATCTGCTCTACTTTTGTGGTATTATCCTGTGTATAATTACAAAGAAAAACATCAAAAGTAAGCTGTTTAAATTCCGGCCACGTGTGGATACAAAGGTGAGACTCTTTCAGGATTACTGCGGAAGTAAAACTCTCATTTTCAAAAATATGATTGGTAACTCCTACAATTTCTACATCCTTTGTTTTCAGAATCTCTTCTGTAAACGTCAGAAAACCTTTGCTGTCTAATAACAAATCTTCTGACTCTGTTTCCAAAGTCAGAAGAATATGTAAACCTTTACTTGATAATGGGTTCAATTAATTTTTTCGTAAATATATTATTTTTTTGGAAGAAAAACCTCAGCAAGCATACATCTTGCGCTTCCTCCACCATTTACTTCAATGGTATTCAGGTCTGAATAAATAATTTCGCAGTATTTTTCAATAGCAGCTACCTGTTCTGAAGATAAAGACTGATAAGCTGTCTGGCTCATTACCAGAAACTTCTCGCCTTCTTTGTTCTGAACCTGAAGCATATTTCCTGCAAACTGCTGCATCTGTTCTTCAGAAATTTCGATGATTTCTTTTCCTGAACCTTTAATCGTTTCTGTTACTTTTTCTCTTTCCAGCTCATCATCGATACAGTCAAGACAGATTACAACAAACTTATCCGCCACACACATCATTACATTGGTGTGATAGATTGGAAGTCTTTCCGTTCCTACCGTCTGGAATGAATGGAAAACAACAGGAGTAAATCCGTATTTTGTACAGAATTCTCTGAACAGTTTTTCATCCAGTCTCAAAGAAACAGAACCATATGCAATTTTATTGTCATGATCAAAAATCATGCTTCCTGTTCCTTCCAGGAAATGTCCCTGAGTTTCAGAAAAAGACCAGTCATCCACCTCAACTACTTCAAATCCCTGTTCCTGGATACTTTCAATAATATCATCTCTTCTTTCCACTCTTCTGTTGGATGCGAACATCGGATATAAAACTACTTTTCCGTCTTTATGAAAACTTACCCAGTTATTCGGGAAAATAGAATCCGGAGTATGAGGGTCTAAAGTATCTTTTATGGTAATCACATTGATTCCTCTTTCTCTCAGTTTTCCGACAAAAGTATTGAACTCAGCCAAAGCTTTTGACTGGATATCAGAACCTGTCTGTTCTACCTGGAAATAATTATTTTTCGCTGTTTCAGCGTTGTAACCGAATGCAATCGGCTCTATCATTAATACTGTATCTGTTGTTTGCATTTTTTATAAGTTTGAGGGTGTTAGTGTATTAGAGTTTGAGTGTCTGAACAGCGTTTTACAAATTATTCTCTCCTTTATTTGCCGAAGAAAATGAGCACCACTTTTCTGACTGGCTCATCATATTAACTAACATCCCTATTATTTGGTTATACTTGTTGTGCAAATTATTGTATTGCTCTTCATTCATATAATGGCAAGCAAAGACAAACTGGAGCCATGTTTGGGTTTCTCTTGCTTCACCCTCTGAATCTGTAAGCTTAGCGATGAAGGATTTTTCATATTTTCTTTTGCCCCAAGCCTCACTAATTGCTGTTACCGATCTTGATGATCTTCCGATCTGATCTGTAAGTGAATAAAGCTCTTCTTTAGGAAAAAATTTTGAGAGTTCATAAATCAACTGTGCTGTTTCAAATGATTGTTGATAAACTTTTAAGTCTTGATGAAATTTAATTGTCGACATACCCAAATATTTTTTTTAAAATTAAAAAAATATTCAAACTCACCAACACTCTAACGCTCAGACTCTAAAACTCTTCCGCTCTCAAACACTAAAACTATCCCATTCCATTATTCTCTCACAAGCGGCATTGTAGAACATCTCAACAAACCACCCATTTTAGATATTTCTCTGTAAGGAATTTCTTCAACAGTCATTCCCCACTCGTTTCTCAAATGGTCATTCATTCTTGTGAATGCTTTGTCTGAAACCACTACATCAGGAGAAATAGAGAAAATATTCGGGAACATTTCAAACATTTCTTCATCATTGATATGGAAACAGTTTTCTTCTCCGAAAATATCAAGGATTAAACGGTAATCACTTTCGTCTACGAATCCGTTTTTATAAATGATACATTTGTCTTCTCCTACGGGATTAAATGTGCAGTCCAAATGTAGAATTCCTTCAAACGGAACTTTATCATTTTTCTTCAATTCCAGATCGATGATTCTTTTCTTTGGAAAATATTCTTTCAGGATTTCAATGGCATACTCGTTGGTTCTTGCCGTTTTATAGTTTCTGTAATCTTCACTGAAACAGGTTCCGATGAAGATAAAGTCATTCCATACGATTACATCTCCTCCTTCAATATGTGCGGTTTCGGGAAGATTAATAATTTTTCTCCATGCTACTTTTTCAAAAACACTTTTGTAGGCTTCCTGCTCATCTGCTCTGTCTGCAATCACATTGGAAATGATCATTTTATCATCAATAACAAAGGCTACATCTCTCGAAAAAACCTGATTGTAGTCTTGGATGATACTAGGACGCAAAACTTCAACGTCATACTTTTTTAAAACCGCTTCAAAAGCGTTCATTTCATTGATAATATCCTCTTCTTTAGGATAAATGTTGTGTTCGATTGAGTAATATGACTTTGCGTCATAACTTTCCTCTAGTGTGGGAACTGGTCCCAATGAATTAGGTTGGCCTAGAACTACTGACTTCAGCCTACCCGTTTCGTTTTTAATATTTAGTCTCATAAAGATTTATGCAATACTACAAATATAAGTAAAGGTCTCTATCTATAAAACTTTTGGATTATTTTATGTATTAAATTTGATCTCTAAAATCAACCCTCTTCAACAAAATTTCCTTGTCTGTTTGGCTAACTGCAGTGAATAGTCCCAAAAACATCTACAACTTACTATTTTCCATCTACATAAGAACAAAAAAACAGATAATTATATTATTTAATTTCCTATATTAGTGATATAATTTTCGCGAAATTATAGATCATAAAACTTAACTATTAACACCAAAAATCAAAGTCATGAACAAGAACATTAAAGTGCTGAAACATGCACAAAAACTAGGAAGAGAGCAACAAAAATCAGTAATAGGCGGAATCGCAATAAGACCAAGATACTGCTGCGAGTGGGATGCTGAAGGCAATTGCACCATCTGGACATGTGGTAATTGTGTATGCCCATAATAAAAAACGAAAACCTGCTTAAAAAAGCAGGTTTTCTTATCTCGCTCTGTTTTCTTCTTCTGTCTTTTGGGTTTCTTTGACCTGATATTTTGAGCTTCCCATTGTATAACTGAGTGAAAATATCAACCTACTGCTATCCCACCAATGGGTAAAACGGTTATCCATAATCTGTTTATGTCGGAATTCCAGTCTCTGCTCGTATGAATCCAATAGATTATTAAAACCAATCTTCGTGTTCAATTTATTATCAAACCATGACTTCTGAATTGATACATCTATGGTATATCTTGGTTGAATGATGTAAAGGCTATTTCCAGTTTTGGATTCATAACTACCGAATAGATTGAGTGTAATTCCTTTTGGAAGAGAAAATACCTGATTCAATCTTATTTCATAATTATAAATATTCAACGCAAAGACCTCATCCAGATAGGGTCTGAATTCATAATTGTAATATCCTGCAATCTGGCTGGTGATATTCCACCATTTTGTAATTCTGACCGGAAAGCTGGTCTCCAGAATAGCAAAATTCCGATAGGGAAGATTCGTTCCTAAATACTCCAGAACATTGGTTTCCGGATTATAAAGAGGATAGCGGGTCATCACATCTTTTTCTTTCCCGACAGTAAAGCTTGTGATCCAGTTTTTATATCGATACGTTACTTTGATCTGACTGGTAAAGGAAGGTAATAAATAAGGATTCCCAATCCAGTAATTTAGCGGACTGAAATAAAACCTGAAGGGATTGAGTTGAGAGAAAACCGGTCTGGTGATTCTTCTGCTGTAAGAAAGGGAAAATTCACTGGATGTATTAAAAGTATAACTTGCATTTAAAGAAGGCAGCCATTTCAGATAATTTCTGGAAACAACAGAATCCATGGTAATAGCGTTGGAAATACTGTTTGTGTTTTCAAATCTTAATCCTGCATTGATTTGAAAATCCCCTATTTTCTGTTTATAAGCCAGATAACCTGCCCATATTTTTTCTTTATAAGAGAATATATTACTTCGTGTAGAGTCAAATACAAACTGATTTCCCACAGATAATGTATCATACCGGATATTATTATGGGTATCAGAATGACTGTATTTCACACCTGCTTCAATATTGGCATTATTTATTTTTTGGGAAGCATCTATTTGCGCAGTATAAATGGTAATTTTATTAATCAGGTCAGATTTCCAATACGACAGTACTTTCGATGTACCTTTATCTCTATTGATAAAATCATCATTCTGTTTATTTTTAACTGAAAGATAGTTTCCTAAAAAACTCAGTTTAAATCCTTTGTCCTGAAAAGAATAATCCGTTGTAATCCCATAGTTATCCTGTGAATAATCTGTAGGGTTTTCGCTGGTTGTATTCAGTACCAATTGAGTTTCATTTTTATCTGTTGTATACAGTGATCCGTTGCGTGCACGGTTGTTATTCCGGAAGTTTCCTCTCAGATTGATACCCAACCTGTTTTTATCATTCAGCCTGAAATCAATTCCGGCTTGCAGACTGTACACTTTTCCCAAGTCTTCCTGATACGTCTGAGTACGCATAATATTAGTATTCGCCAAATGCTGTAAAGCATGATAACGATAGGTTGAAACGCCTTCATTATAGCCAGCCTGAACACTGTACGTTACTTTTCCTTTATGATAAGATACATTGAGTGCATTTTCCCGATAGTTGAATTTATTGATATATATATTTCCATTATAGGCAGCTTTCCAGCCGAGATTTATATTCTTTTTTAGCTTAATATCAATAATTCCTTTAAATTCTGCATCATATTTCGAAGACGGATTGGTATTTACCTCTATAGATTCTACCATTTCAGGGGATAAAGACCGTAAATAAGCCTGCAATTCCTGGTTACTCATCACCACAGGTTTTCCATCAATAAGAACAGCTGGAGTAATCCTACCGCCGATAAAAATTCCGTCTTCCTGATCTACGGTAACCCCAGGAGTTTTTCTCAGGACATCGAGAAGATGAGTAGACGTTTTAAAATCTTTATTTCCGGCAACAGATAGTACAAGATTGCCTTCATTCAATTTCATCTTTCGAGGTGCGGATTGAATGATGACTTCTGAAATATTCGTTGTGGAAGATTTTACCTCAGCCAGAGAATCTGGAACTTTTCCATTTACCTTTTTTTGCGCTTTACCAAAAAATGATAAAAATAGCATAAGCAGTAAAAGCCATAATTTGATGATCATAAATTTTAAATTTTATGAAATCAAAAGTATCGGCTTGTGGTAGCAATACGGTTTTGAAATTGAAATTCCGCAGTACTGAATTATAAATTTGAACTCTGAAACCTAGGCTCAGTAATGGTTTGAGATTGTTTATACAAAAGAGGTGTTGTATTTTTTATTTTCTTAAATGTGGAAAAGAAAGTTGATTTGGAATTGAATCCAACTTCATATCCTATCTCTTCAATTTTCAGATAAGAGCCATTTTCTATTTTTTCACAGGCATCATTGATTCGGTATTCATTGATGCAGGTAGCAAAACTTTTCCCCAGATTATCATTCAGCAATTGAGAAAGCTGATGTGCAGACATATTCATTCTTGAAGCCAGATCACTCAATTTTAAATTCGGATTTTTATAAAGCTCTTCTGTATCCATTAATCTTTCCAGTTTCGATACAAAACTATCCGCCTGTTCTCCGGAAATCTTTTTATTGGAATATTTTTCTGTTTCTTTTGACGGAAGCTGCTGGTATTTTTTATTAAATAAAATTAAAAAATTGGCATAAAGCACGAACGAGAACACAAGACTTCCTCCTGCACAATAGATTTGTAACCAGCCTGTCGAAATAAGCTGATAGCTCAAAAATATAATCACATTGCTGACCAGAATCGGAAGTACAAAATTGTTCGGACTTTTATGATTCTGTTTAAGTAAAATAAAATACTGATAGACCGTAAGAAATATAAATACAGACCAAACGGTATAGATAAAAGTAGCAAAATAGTGATCCCACGTAATAGGAAATACCAGATATAATAAACCTACAACCCCTAAAATAAGGGTTAGTATTCCAAACCATTTCTTACAGCTCTTCCAATCAAACTGATCCTGCCGGAAGGAAGATTTCACATAATAATATAAAGCCGGCCCGGTAAAAAATAAGGCTGAAAGCCCTAAATGTGCGATAATTCTGGGTAAATCGGGATAAAAATAAAAGCATACAGAAATCGCTACTCTTGAGCTTAGCATTAAGAGAAGAATTCCAAGGAAAAAATCGGGAAGGTATTTCAGTTTTTTAACAAACAGCAGATAAATGCCCAGCAAAAGTCCGTTGAATGCTCCTACTGCACTGAAGAAAAATAACATCTGTTCTCCGAAAGTCATGATTTGTTAGCTTTAATTTTAAATACAAATTGCATAAATAATTCGCACAAAAGCACAAATTCCTGATCAATAGAAACGGACTTTAGTCCGTTTAATCAAAAAAAACAATCATTTGGTTTTAACCGAAACTTATATTATGCAAAAGTAAATTTAATAAATTATTGGATTGAATTCCAGATAGATTGATGTTTTCTTGAAAATTAATATGGGAGATTCTAGGTTTGGGCTAAAGCCAATGGAAGTTTTGTCTATTGGGTAACGGGCTAAAGCCCTTTTCTATTGATATTGATTATATCCTAGCCCCGATAGAAACGGTTACCCCGCAACATGCGCCGGAAATGCGGAGGAGTGAGGAGTATGAGTGGATAGCGGGAAATAGCTCCTAATCATTAAAAACAAAGAATCCCAAAGCAAGCTTTGGGATTCTTTTATGGTATAAGCAAATATTATCTGCTTGCGATGTCGATGTAGTTTCTTTCCTGAGCACCTTGGTAAACCTGTCTTGGTCTTCCGATCGGGTCTCCTTTCAGTCTCATTTCTTTCCACTGAGAAATCCATCCTGGAAGTCTTCCTAATGCAAACATTACGGTAAACATTTCTGTAGGAATTCCTAATGCTCTGTAGATGATACCTGAGTAGAAGTCTACGTTTGGATATAGTTTTCTTTCTACGAAGTACTCGTCTTCAAGAGCTACTCTTTCTAACTGCATTGCAATGTCAAGAGCTTTATCCTGGATACCTAATGCTTTAAGGATATCATCAGCAGCTTTCTTGATGATTTTCGCTCTTGGGTCGAAGTTTTTGTAAACTCTGTGTCCGAATCCCATTAGACGGAAGCTATCTCCTTTATCTTTAGCTTTAGCAACATATTTAGATACGTCACCTCCATCTTTTTCGATCAATTCAAGCATTTCGATTACTGCCTGGTTAGCACCACCGTGAAGTGGTCCCCAAAGTGCAGATACCCCAGCAGAGATAGAAGCGAAAAGACCTGTGTGAGCAGAACCTACCATTCTTACTGTAGAAGTAGAACAGTTTTGTTCGTGATCTGCGTGAAGGATTAATAATTTATCTAAAGCATTTACTACTACCGGATCGATTTCGAAATCAGCGTTTGGTAATCTGAATGCCATTTTGTAGAAGTTTTCTACGTAGTTCAGGTTGTTATCACCGTGGTTTAATGGTAAACCTTGAGTTTTTCTGTAAGTCCAGGCACAAAGGTGAGAGAACTTAGCGATCATAAGCTCAGCAGCATGATCCATTTCTTCTTTAGAGTTTACATTAACTGCTTTCGGGTTGAAAGCTGTCAAAGCAGACGTCATAGAAGATAAAACTCCCATAGGGTGAGCAGAACGAGGAAAAACATCAATGATTTTTTTCATTTCGTCTGCGATGAAGTTATATTTTTTAATGTTGTTGTCGAATGAAGTAAACTGATCCTGAGTAGGTAATTCTCCATGTAATAAAAGATACATTACTTCAGTGAAGTTAGATTTCTCAGCAATCTGCTCGATTGGATAACCTCTGTAGAATAATTCTCCTTTATCTCCGTCTAAGTAAGTGATGTCGCTAATAGTAGCCCCTGTATTTTTGTAACCTAAATCCAGAGTGATCAAACCTGTCTGGTCTCTTAATTTTGAAATATCAATCCCTCTGTCTCCGATAGTACTATCCACGATTGGATATTCATATGAATTACCGTCGTAATTCAATATTACTTTGTTGTCTGACATTATTTATTTATTTTTTTTAAATATACCACTTTCCATAAAATACGGCAAACTAAAAATTTCGCTTGCCGTTATTTATAAATTCGATTAATTATCTTTTGATTTTAAAAGCTTCCAATCCTGGGAAAATTGCAGTTTCACCTAAAGCTTCTTCAATTCTCAATAACTGGTTGTATTTTGCCATTCTGTCTGATCTTGAAGCTGAACCTGTTTTGATCTGTCCACAGTTCATTGCTACGGCTAAATCAGCAATTGTAGAATCTTCAGTTTCTCCTGATCTGTGAGACATTACTGAAGTGAATTTGTTATTCTGAGCCATTTGTACAGCAGCCATTGTTTCAGAAAGAGAACCAATCTGGTTTACTTTTACAAGGATGGAGTTGGCAATACCTTCTTTTACTCCTCTTGATAATCTGTCTACGTTTGTTACGAATAAATCGTCACCTACCAACTGTACTCTGTCACCGATTTTATCTGTAAGCATTTTCCATCCTTCCCAGTCATCTTCCTGCATACCGTCTTCGATAGAGATGATCGGATATTTAGCAGCCAATTCTGCAAGGTAAGAAACCTGCTCTTCTCTTGATCTGTGAGCACCTTTGTCTCCTTCGAATTTTCTGTAATCGTAAGTTCCGTCTTTGTAGAATTCTGAAGCCGCACAGTCTAATGCCAACATAATGTCGTCACCAGGCTTGTATCCTGCTTTTTCGATCGCCTGAAGTAAAGTATCCAAAGCATCTTCTGTTCCGTTGAAAGTAGGAGCAAAACCTCCTTCGTCTCCTACTGCTGTAGAAAGACCTCTTCCTTTAAGGATCGATTTTAAATTGTGGAAAATTTCAGTTCCTTTTCTCAAAGCGTGAGAGAAAGAATCTGCTTTTACCGGCATGATCATAAATTCCTGGAATGCGATAGGAGCATCTGAGTGAGATCCACCGTTGATTACATTCATCATTGGAACCGGAAGTATATTGGCATTTACTCCACCAACATATTTATAAAGAGGCATTCCCAATTCAGCAGCAGCAGCTCTGGCTACCGCTAGAGAAACACCAAGAATAGCATTAGCTCCAAGATTTCCTTTGTTAGGCGTTCCGTCAAGATCAATCATAATCTGATCGATATAGTTTTGTTCGAAAACCGGCTGTCCAACTAAATTCTCTGCAATTACTTCTTTTACATTTTCAACAGCTTTCAGAACTCCTTTTCCCTGATATTCTGAACCACCGTCACGTAATTCTACCGCTTCGTGTTCTCCTGTAGATGCTCCTGAAGGTACAGCTGCACGGCCCATTGCCCCGCTTTCTGTAAATACATCTACTTCAATGGTAGGATTTCCTCTGGAATCTAAAATCTGTCTTGCTTCTATGTAAGAAATTGCACTCATTTTTTATTTTTTTTAGTTTAGACAAATTTAATCAAAATTTAACTTTTAGGGGTATTTCGAGGGATTTTTTTGAGATAAATCCGAGTTAAATTTTAGTTAATTTATATTATGATAATTCTAACTTTAAAAGAAATAAAAAAACCTTTTTGAAGAGAATACTCAAAAAGGTTTTTATTCTAAGTTATGATGTAGCTATTGAATCTTTTTCTCATTAGGAGTCTCTACAAAAATGCTCTTTTTTTCAGAATCTAGTCCCCAATTAAGACCTAAAAAGGAAATCAGGTTATCTTTTTCTCCATAATTCTTCCCGAAGGCAGCATTAATGTATACTTTATCAGAAACCTTATAGGCAATCAAACCACTAGAACGAAATGTTTTATCAATATCATTAATTCTATAGATATACTCATAGGAAATAGAGAATCTTTTATAGGTAAACTCAGCTTTCCCTCCTATATCATAGTTTTTTGTTCTTAAAAACTGTTGATTGGCATCTAAATTTGTTCCATCATCCAAATATCTTACTATTCCATAGAAATTAAGCCTTTTTTCTACATTAGGTTCGTCACTTTTTGCAAAATCAAACCCTGTATTGAATGTTAACCAAAATCCTAATTTTCCAAAGTGATTATTTGAAAAATTATTATCGGAGAAAAAAGTACTGTAACCTCCTGCAAAATCTGCGGAAATGAGAGGTGGAGCTTCTAAAAGATTTCTATAATAGTCGGCTTCTTTGGAACTTTTATACTTTTCAGCAAATTTCTTTTTGAAGCGTGCTTTTCCTTTTTCAAAGATTTCACCTCGCACATCATCCTTAACCCCCGCTTTATCACACGAATCACTTAATAGTTTATGTTCGTTTGAATGTACCCAATCCTTGTTAATATTGCTTAAAACTGTTTTCAGTCTTGCATCATGAGCAAGTATGGAATCTTTATTTTTCTTTGTCCGAACTCTAATCAATGTACTTCTGACACTGAATGCAAATGAAGGATTTTTCATTTCATCCCCTGTTCCTAATGATAGATCTCTCACGAACCCTAATGAAAGTGAAGCTTTTTTGACTTCGCTGAAAATATTCCATTTATGCTTCACTTCACTTTCATTAACTTTCTCTGTGCTATATCCAGCATATTTTGAGGAGTTCATATTACTTGATGGTAATAGCCAGAATGGTGTCACTTCAAAAGCATAACTGTCTGGAATTCCCTCACTTTTTTTAAATGAATTTACTAAACTTAAGACAATTGCTTTTTTTGATTTAACAATTTCAAGCTCTGATGGAGAAACTCCTAAAAGGACAACGGAAGGCGCTGTTGTAATTTCTAATTCTTTCAACTCAATATTAATATCTTTTTTTTGCTGTGCATAAAAGACCAAAGGAAAGAAAATAAGGATTAAAATATAATTTTTCATAAGGTAATATGTTCAATGGTTATAAATTTTACAGAACTAATCCTCTCCTCGCTATCCAAATCTTTGCTTGTTCTTTTTTTAAAAGGCTGTAAAGGGCCAATTACATTAAGTACAGAGTAAGTAATCTGCGTTTGTTGGATAGCATTATCTAAATTTTTCTTTGGAATACCTTCAAAAGAAAACTCATGATTAATTTCAATAGTTTTTCCCTTAAGATCTTTAAATAATCCTATTTTCTCTCTTTTTTCATATTCAAATTCTTTTATCCCGGGAATAGTAACTAGCGTACTACAAGCCCCCGTAGATGATACAGTGATTTCTAAAAATACATCCTGGCTATCTGTAAGGTCAAATTTTAAGGTTTTTGATGATTTTATAGCTTTCATGATATTTAGTCTTTAAGTTATTATTATTTATTTTCTCGGTGTAGGTGATAAAAGTCCGGCTAATGCTCCTATTGCACCTGAAGAAATGGTCGCAAAAATAGTGACCAGCTGATTATCTTTAGCAGCCCCACCATTCCAGTAAGCAATGAGGATAAGTCCTGCTATAATGGTTATGACTGCCAACCCCAGCATAAGTACAATGATTCTGTAAATCCAATAGTCTGTGTCTTTCGGGTTCTTTATTTCTACATTTTTAATAGCTTCTATCGGATTGGTTTTGAACTTCTCCTGAAGATCAGTGTTGTTTTTTAAAGCAGCTTCCAAATCTCCAATACTGTCGTTAATAAGAGTTTTCATGGCTTTTAATTTTATATATCAAATTTCCCTCTAAAAAACGGACCAGTCAATTACACAAAAGGGTAATTTATTTATAGTGCTATTTTAAACACAAGACAGGTTCCAGGGTTTTCGGATATGATAGAACATTCGCCAGATAGTTCATTCATTCTTCGTTTCATATTTCTAAGGCCATTACCTTCTTTCTGTCCATCGGGAATTCCGTTTCCGTTATCAGTAATTTTCATAAAGAAGTTATTTTCTTCCTGCGAGAATGAGAGTTTCACAGTATTCGCCTGACTGTGTTTGTACACATTATTGACAGCCTCTTTTAAGCAGAGAAAAAGATTACGCCTCATTTCTGTAGAGAGAGCTGTTTCCGCTATGATATCTTCACATTCTGAATACACCATTATTTTTGTTTTTTTCAAAAAGTTTCCAGTGTAAAGGATGGCATAATCGATAAAGCTTCCTAAGGTGTCATTTCCTGAATTCAGACTCCATAGCATTTCTCTCATGGAGATATTCATTTCTTCAGAGGTTTTCAGAAGTTCATCAATATCGCTTTGCAGATCATCATTCTCAGCCTTCTGTTTCAGAAATTCTGCCTGAAGTTTCAATGCAGAAATTCCTGCTCCCAGATCATCATGCATATCGTGGGAGATACGTTCCCGTTCCTGCTCCAGTACTTTTTGTTTTTCGAGTTCTTTCTGAAGAAGCTGGTTTTGATGTTCGGATTCTTTGAGTTGTTGCTGTTGAATAAAAAAAAGCTGTCTTTTATTATACAGAACAACTATTAAAACAATAAAGATGACAAAGGTTATTAACAAAATAACCGCAATAATATAGGCCAATCTTATTGTATCCGGAAGTTGCTTCATATCGTGTTTTTATTTTCAAATTTCCTTAAAGCAATATAAAACATTCCATACATAATGATATTAACACAATACTGCATAACTTTTAAAATCTGTAAAAGTCCCGGATCATTATCTTGAAGGAAAAACATTGGAATAGACCTGAAAATAAAGAAAATACTCCAAAAAAGTAATCCACAGGAAACCCAAAAATGTGGATCGTTTATAATTTTTATTTCATCAAAGTTTTTTAATCTGATATAAAACCAAACCAGCACATTAATGATAAAATAAAAGCAAACTAAAATTCCTAATATATTTTCATAGTTTTCACTATAAAACTTTACAAACAGAATAATATATGTAAGTATGGCTATCAGAACACACCGGAAAAATACTTTAAGCTTTTGAGGGAAGATTTTAGCATAGTATATATTAAAAAATATAATCAGAAAAATGCTGTAATAATTAAACAGATAAGCAAAGTCAAATTCTTTATTAAATATTTTATAATGTCCATATAGCTCCAGACAAAGTGAAAGGAATAAGAAAACAGCAAAATAGTTTTGGCTGGAAAGACCTCTCTTTCCAGCTAAAACTATGGACTTTACAGTAGCTGCTAAGAGTACTGCAATATATACTATTTGAATTAGCATTTTACGGATATAATGAACCCATATCGTAATATCCTTTTTCAGTGCTAAAAACAAGTGTCATTTGTTTTTCGTGTGTTTCAAAGTGTTTTTTATATTGATCTTCCAGAAATCTATCCCCAAGATTATTTTCAAAAATTACTTTCTTCACATCACTGATCTCGCAAAGGTTGATGATAAATGTATCAGAAACATCTTTTGACAAGGTATTTATCAAATCAACAATATGATAACTAATATACCATGTATTGTTTCGCCCTAAATAATTAGTCAATACTTTATGTCCATTGTCAAGATAAAAATCTGTAAACCCTTTTAAACTTCCATTTGAAATTTTTAGCTCACTGAGGGAAAGTTCCTGATTTACATTAATGATAAAGTAATTATTCTCATCAATAGTATTTTTACCTTGTGTTTGCAAAGAGGCCACCATATATATCATCCTGTTTTCAGAATACGGTGTAAGTCTTAATCTGTAATCCTGGGGATCTATCTGTACGAAAGTGAATGTTAAATAGGTAGCCTTAATTTCTTTCATAATTTCGCAAATATCTTTCAAAAGTGAATGTTTTACGGCATAAATACCTCCAACATTGAAATTCACATCTTGATTTTCCATAAATTGCAGAACGCCTTTTTGGGCACTACTAATAAAACTTTTTGCCAGGATCTCACTGATAGGCATCATTTCCGACCCATCAACTAATTGCTCAAGTTTATTCCCGATTGGGCCTTCTCTGTAAGATAAATTGTCATCAAGTACTTCTTGATTTGTTTGATTTAAATTCTCCATGATTTCTTAGTTTTTTGATTGATTAAATTTATTGATTGCTTCCACCTTATTGTTTACGTGGAGTTTTCTGTAGATATTTCCGACGTGTTTTTTCACAGTATCAATGCTGATGAATTTTTTGTCTGCAATCTCTTTGTAGAGAAGTCCCTGAGAAAGAAGTTCAAGGATTTCCTTTTCGCGTTCTGTAAGTTCATCAAAGCCTTTTATTTCCGGAAGTTTTTTCTCGAAATGTTTCAATACCCTTCTTGCAATAGAAAAACTCATAGGTGCACCGCCGTTGTATACATCGCGGATGGAAGAAAGAATCTTATCCATACTTTCACCTTTTACAAGATATCCCATGGCTCCGGCCTTTAAAGAATTAAAAATCTTTTCATCATCATCAAAACTGGTACACATGATAAACTGTGTATTGGGCATTTCTTTTCGTAATTTTTCTATGACTTCAATTCCGAGCATATCCTGTAATTGGATATCCATCATCACAACGTCAGGAGAAATATCGGGTAGATTTGTTATGGCATCATTACCATCAAAGAACTGAGCAATCACTTTCATATCCTTCTGATAATCGATGACCTTCTTCAACGCATTGTTGTAGTTTTTCTCGTCTTCTACTATGGCTATGGAAATGCTCATGACTTTGTTTGTTTGAAGCAAATTTCAACAGAAAACAATTTGAAATCAATTACACCTTTGTGTAATATTTATGTTTGATTTTGAAGTTGTGATTCAGTCTTTTAGTTTTTACTAAATTTAATCAATTTTTGATTCCAAAAACAATATACGACTAAATATTTCACAATAAATTAAAAATAAAAACAAATAAGAAACAAAAAATCACCTTACATTAACAATTATTTCACAATCTGATTAAAAATTTACTGATCAATACGGCTTACTGCATTATGAATTTGATTCACTCAAAGATCTGAATCCGATTCTTACCTTCCTTAAACCATATTCCAGACATGTAAAATGCCTGCTGATGACCAGATGTAATATTCCAATATCTTCCGGAGTTTTTTCATTTGATAAGAAGAACTGCCTCTCTTTAATTTCAAAATTTTCTTTTTGCTAAGCCTAGTATTCAAAGAGAGAAATAAAAGAAATATGTATAAATAATGGTTAAAATTTCTCATATTGTAAGGCATGATTTTTGTAAAATTAAAGTATAAAATCATATTGAATATCAAATAATATAATCATGAAAAAAAGTATCTTAGCCTTAGGCGCTGTGTTGGCATTAGCTGTAGTCAGCTGTAAAAAAAGTGAAAGCGGAAACAAAGTCGTTATCAAAACAGACAGTTCAGAAACTGTAGTTACAGACGATAATGGAAAAATAGATTCGGTAACACAAAGTTCTTCGACTGTAGATGTTAACGGAAAGAAAATTGAGAAAACCGATTTTGTTTATAAAGCTACAGACGGAACATTGGTAAAAGTAGTATTTAAAAATGATCCAAAAGAAAGCACAGTAGCCATTACCAGCAATAAGAAAACATTCACATTACCTAAATCGGAAACCAAAGGGGATGAAACGATTTACAAAAAAGATGATATGACGGCAAGGGTAAAAGGAGATAGTCTTCACCTTGAACAAGGGAATAATATTATTGAGCTGAAAAGAACAAAAATCTAAATAAAAAATGTCCTTCAATATTGAGGGACATCTTATTTTATAAGTATTACAAAAAAAACCATCCGAAAACGGATGGTTTTTATATATATCTGAATGAATATTATTCTTCAGTTTTTTCTTCAGTAGTATCAGCTTTAGCTTCTTCTACTTTTTCTTCTACTACAGGAGCATCAGCAACAACTGCTGCTTTAGCTGGCGTAGATCTTCTGCTTCTTCTTGTAGCTTTTTTCTCTTCAGCATTAGGGTTGTAAAGCTCGTTGAAATCTACTAGTTCGATAAGAGCAGTATCAGCAGCATCACCTGGTCTGAATCCTGTCTTGATGATTCTTGTATAACCACCGTTTCTTTCAGCGATTTTAGGAGCTACAGTTCTGAATAATTCAGCAACCGCAAATTTATTTTGAAGGTAAGAGAATACTACTCTTCTGTTGTGTGTAGTATCTTCTTTTGCTTTTGTTAATAGAGGCTCAACATATACTCTTAAAGCTTTAGCTTTAGCTACAGTAGTGTTGATTCTTTTATGCTCAATTAGAGAACAAGCCATATTAGAAAGTAAAGCACTTCTGTGAGAAGCTGTTCTTCCTAAGTGATTGAATTTTTTACCGTGTCTCATTATTAATTATTTATCAGCGTCTAACTTATATTTTGCAACGTCGAAACCGAAGTTAAGACCTTTTGAATGCACTAATTCTTCTAGTTCTGTCAAAGATTTTTTACCAAAATTTCTGAATTTCATCAAATCAGACTTACTGTAAGAAACCAGTTCTCCAAGAGTTTCTACTTCAGCTGCTTTTAGACAGTTAAGGGCTCTTACAGAAAGATCCATATCTGCTAATTTAGACTTAAGAAGTTGTCTTGTGTGAAGAGTTTCTTCATCGTACTGGATAGATGCTTTTACGGCTTCAGTTTCAAGAGTGATTCTCTCATCGGAGAATAACATGAAGTGATAAATTAATATCTTAGAAGCTTCAGTTAAAGCATTCTGAGGGCTGATAGACCCGTCAGTTTCTATATCTAATACAAGTTTTTCGTAGTCTGTTTTTTGCTCTACACGATAATTTTCAATGCTGTATTGTACTTTCTTGATCGGCGTGAAAATAGAGTCAATAGCAATAGTTCCAATAGGAGCATTGTTTGACTTATTTTGTTCAGAAGGAACATACCCTCTTCCTTTTTCAATATTGAAAGTAATTTCGAAAGTTACATCACTGTTTAGGTTGCAGATCAATAAATCTGGGTTCAGAACCTCAAATCCATTGATAGACTTTCCTAAATCACCAGCAGTAATAACCGTTTGACCTGAAACTTTAGCAACAACCTGCTCGTTAGCCTGGCCTTCTGCTGCAGCTTTTAATCTCACCTGCTTAAGGTTAAGAATAATTTCGGTAACGTCTTCGATTACTCCTGGAATAGTTGAAAATTCGTGCTCTACACCTTCTATTTTGATAGATGAAATAGCGTATCCTTCCAGAGAAGAAAGCAACACTCTTCTCAAAGCATTACCGATTGTAAGCCCGAAACCTGGTTCTAAAGGTCTGAATTCAAATTGACCTTTAAATTCATCAGAGTTAAGTAAAATTACTTTATCGGGTTTTATGAATTGTAAAATTGCCATATTATTGGGTTGAGCAAAAATTTGATTAAAAAATTATTTAGAGTAAAGTTCGACGATAAGGTTCTCCTTAATGTCCTCCGGAATCTGGATTCTTTCAGGAGCAGAAATGAAGGTACCTTCTTTCTTCTCATCGTTGAATTGTAACCACTCATAGTTTGACTTAGAAGCCAATGCATTGGTAACAACATCAAGAGACTTAGACTTTTCTCTTACAGCGATTACATCACCAGCTTTTACCAAGTAAGAAGGGATATTAAGAATCTCTCCGTTCACAGTGATGTGTCTGTGAGAAACTAATTGTCTAGCTCCAGATCTAGTTTTAGCAAAACCTAATCTGAATACTACGTTATCCAATCTTGATTCACAAAGTTGTAATAGAACTTCCCCTGTTACACCTTTACTTCTGTGTGCTTTGTCAAATAAGTTAGCAAACTGTCTTTCTAAAATACCGTAAGTATATTTAGCTTTTTGTTTTTCCGCTAACTGAACTGCATATTCTGATTTTTTAGCACCTCTTCTTTTGTTAGGACCGTGTTGTCCTGGCGGTTGGTTTTTTCTCTTTTCGAAGTTTTTGTCATCTCCGTAGATTGCAGCACCAAACTTTCTAGCAATCTTAGTTTTAGGTCCAATATATCTTGCCATAATGGGTAAATTCTAAAAATTAAACTCTTCTTCTTTTTGGTGGTCTACATCCGTTGTGTGGCATTGGAGTCACATCAACGATCTCGCTAACTTCAATTCCTGAATTGTGAATAGATCTGATAGCAGATTCTCTACCTGCACCTGGACCTTTCACAAACACCTTTACTCTTCTTAAACCAGCTTCGTGAGCTACAGCAGAGCAATTTTCAGCTGCCATCTGAGCAGCAAATGGAGTATTCTTTTTAGAACCTCTGAAACCCATTTTACCGGCAGAAGCCCAAGAGATAACCTCTCCGTTTTTATTTGTTAAAGAAATGATGATGTTATTGAAAGAAGCCTGAATATGCGCTTCTCCAATAGCTTCAACTTTTACTTTTCTCTTCTTAACTACTTTAGTTTGTTTTGCCATAATTCCTAACGATTATTTACTAGCTTTTTTCTTGTTAGCAACAGTTTTTCTCTTTCCTTTTCTGGTTCTAGAGTTGTTTTTCGTTCTCTGGCCTCTTAAAGGTAATCCAAGTCTGTGACGTATTCCTCGTTGGCATCCTATGTCCATCAATCTCTTGATGTTCAATTGCACTTCAGATCTTAATTCTCCTTCAACTTTTACGTTTTCTAGGATGTAAGTTCTGATGGCAGCCAATTCATCGTCATTCCATTCGTTGACTTTTTTGTCTTCGCTGATACCGGCAGCTTTAAGGATTTCAGAAGAAGTACTTCTTCCAACACCATAAATGTAAGTTAAACCGATAACTCCTCTTTTGTTTTTTGGTAAATCAATACCTGCAATTCTCGCCATAATTTAATTAACCTTGTCTTTGTTTAAATTTTGGGTTCTTCTTGTTGATTACGAACAGTACACCTTTTCTGCGTACGATTTTGCAATCAGCGCTTCTTTTTTTAATTGATGCTCTTACTTTCATTTTGATAGTATTTATTTTTTAACAAGAGCCAAATGGAGATCCGAAGATTCCATTTGGCGTTTGTTTAATATCTAAATGTGATTCTCCCTTTTGATAAATCATAAGGAGACATTTCTAGTTTTACCTTATCACCAGGTAAAAGTTTAATATAATGCATTCTCATTTTACCAGAAATATGAGCGATAAGAATATGCCCATTTTCTAGTTCTACACGGAACTGAGCGTTCGAAAGTGCTTCCGTTATAACGCCGTCTTGTTCAATATGTTTTTGTTTTGCCATAAATTAATATCCAGTCGTTCTTGATAATTTAGACTGCATTAAGCCATCATAATGATGGTTCAGCAGATATGTATTAATCTGTTGAACTGTATCTAAAATTACACCCACCATAATTAATAGGGACGTTCCCCCAAAAAATAGGGCAAACGCATCTGTCTGAACAAAGGTTCCATGCACAATTGCCGGAAGGATTGCAAAGATAGACAAAAATATTGCACCTGGCAAGGTAATTTTTGATAAAATATCATCTAAATAATCAGCCGTCTCTTTTCCTGGTCTTACTTTTGGTACTAAACCTCCATTTCTCTTCAAATCATCAGCCATTTGGTTTACCGGAATTGTAATCGCAGTATAGAAAAATGAGAAGATAATAATTAATAGCGCAAACAATACGTTGTACTGCCAGCTAAAAACATTCTTGAAACCTGCAAGAAAAGTATTAGACTCATCGAATTTTGTTAATAATCCTGGTACGAACATCAATGCCTGAGCAAAGATAATCGGCATTACACCAGCAGCATTTACTTTCAATGGAATCCATTGTCTTGCTCCCTGCATAAGATTTCTGTTTACACCTCCTCTTGCTTGAGCTCTGCTTACATACTGAATCGGGATTTTTCTAACAGCAACTGATAAGATTACTGCTAAAAGAACAACCACCATCCAGAATAATACTTCAATAAGGATCATGATAGATCCCATTCCTCCTTTTCCGTTCTGCACGGCCATCTCCTGTACGAATGCCTCAGGTAATCTTGAAAGGATCCCCACCATAATCAGGATAGAGATACCATTTCCGATTCCTTTATCGGTAATCTTTTCACCTAGCCACATTGCAAATACTGAACCGGCCACCAAAATAACAATACTTGGTAACCAGAACATGATTGAATTTGGCTCTACATAATATGCAGACTGGAACTGAGCATATGGTAAGAATAATTGAGTAATAGAAGTTAAGTAAGAAGGTGCCTGTACCAGACAAACTCCAATCGTTAACCATCTTGTAATTTGGTTCAATGTATTTCTACCTGACTCTCCATCTTTCTGAAGCTTCTGAAGATAAGGAATAGCCATCCCCATCAACTGAACAATAATAGAAGCAGAAATATAAGGCATGATTCCTAACGCCATTACGGAAGCGTGGCTGAAAGCTCCCCCCGTAAACGACGAAAGCAAGCCAAGGAGACCTGCTCCTTGCTTGTTACCGCCTTGATTTTTATAATGCTCTAAGAGATCTCCCACCTCTGCAAGGTTAATTGCAGGAAGCGAGATATAAGATGCGAATCTATACACAAGGATAATACCTAAAGTAAAGAGAATTTTATCTCTAAGTTCTTTAAGACTCCAAATATTTTTAAGTGTTTGTATAAATTCTTTCATTAGTAAGTATTATAAGGTAATTGCTTTTCCACCTGCTTTAGCAATAAGCTCTTCAGCAGATTTAGTGAATTTGTCAGCAGAGATTGAAACCGCAGATTTCAATTCTCCTCTACCCATAATTTTCACTAATTCGTTTTTAGAAACTATCCCGTTTGCTACTAAAACTTCTTTCGTGATATCTCCAGTGATGGATTTGTTCTCGATTAAAGTTTGAATAGTATCAAGGTTAACTCCTCTAAACTCTTTTCTGTTTACGTTTTTGAATCCGAATTTAGGTAATCTTCTTTGTAAAGGCATCTGTCCACCTTCGAAACCGATTTTTTGAGAATAACCAGCTCTAGCTTTCTGACCTTTGTGACCTTTTGTTGAAGTACCTCCTTTTCCGCTACCTTGACCTCTACCAATTCTCTTTGAGTTGAAAGTAGATCCTGCAGCAGGTTGTATGTTATTTAAATTCATTTTAATTTCTCTTTTATAAAATTATTTTTGAACTTCAAGTAAGTGTCCTACAGCAGCGATCATTCCTAAGATGGAAGGAGTAGCTTCATGTTCTACAACTTGGTGAAGTTTTTTTAATCCTAATGCTTCAAGCGTTCTCTTTTGGGTTTTTGTTCTACCAATAGCGCTTCTTACTTGCTTTACTTTAATTGTTGCCATTGCTTTAATTATTAACCGTTAAACACTTTACTTAGAGAAATCCCTCTCATTCTAGCGATTTCTTCAGGTCTTCTGATGTCTAATAACGCTTTGAAAGTAGCTTTCACTACGTTGTGAGGGTTAGAAGATCCTTTAGATTTTGAAAGGATATCGTGAATACCAGCAGATTCCAATACCGCTCTTACCGCACCACCGGCGATAAGTCCTGTACCGTGAGAAGCAGGTCTTAAGAAGATATCTGCACCACCGTATCTAGCAGTAGTTTGGTGAGGGATAGTATGGTTCATTACAGGAACTTTAACAAGGTTTTTCTTAGCGTCTTCAACTGCTTTAGCAATTGCAGAAGCAACCTCTTTAGATTTTCCTAAACCGAAACCGATAACACCTTCTTCGTTACCTACTACAACAATAGCAGAAAATCCGAAAGCTCTACCTCCTTTTGTTACTTTTGTTACTCTGTTAACAGCTACGAGACGATCTTTTAATTCTAATCCTCCCGGTTTTACTCTTTCTATATTATCTAGTCCTAACATATTTCCGAAATTTAATGATTAGAATTTAAGTCCACCTTCTCTTGCACCATCAGCTAGAGCTTTTACTCTACCGTGGTATACGAATCCGTTTCTGTCAAATACAATACTTTCGATTCCTGCAGCGATAGCTTTAGCAGCGATAGCTTTACCAACAGCAGCAGAAACTTCAGTCTTAGTACCTTTAGCGTCTACACCTTTCTCTCTGGAAGAAGCTGATGCTAAAGTTTTACCATTTTTATCGTCGATTAACTGAGCGTAAATTTCCTTATTACTTTTATATACAGATAATCTTGGCAATTCAGAAGATCCAGAGATTTTCCCTCTTACTCTTCTTTTGATTCTTATTCTTTTTTCTAATTTACTTAATGCCATAATACTTATAATTTATTAAGCAGATTTACCAGCTTTACGTCTAACAATTTCTCCTACGAATCTTACACCTTTTCCTTTGTATGGTTCAGGCTTTCTGAAAGAACGGATCTTTGCAGCTACCATTCCTAGAAGTTGGTTGTCGTGAGACGTTAAAGTAATAATTGGGTTTTTACCTTTTTCAGTCAATGTATCAACTTTTACTTCACCTGGAAGTTCCAATACGATACCATGAGAGAATCCTAAAGCTAACTCAAGTTTTTGACCTGCGTGTGAAGCTCTATATCCTACTCCTACTAGTTCAAGTTTCTTTTCGAAACCTGCACTTACACCAACAATCATGTTGTTGATTAACGCTCTGTATAGACCGTGAAGTGCTTTGTGTTGTTTAGAATCAGATGGTCTGTTTACGTTAAGTTCACCATCTTTCTGTTCTATAGTAATTCCTGCTGTAAGCTCTTGAGAAAGTTCTCCTTTAGCTCCTTTTACAGTTACTACACCGTTATTTTCAGTGATTGTAACTCCAGCTGGAATTGTTATAATTGCTTTACCAATTCTTGACATTTTCCTCTGATTAAAAATTAATAAACATAGCAGATTACTTCACCGCCTACTTTCTCTTCTCTAGCTTTCTTGTCAGTCATTACTCCTTTAGAAGTAGAGATGATAGAAATACCCAAACCGTTTAGTACTCTTGGAAGTTCAGTAGAACCTTTGTACTGTCTCAAACCTGGTCTAGAAGCTCTTTGGATAGACTTGATAGCCGGTTTGTTGGTTTGCTTATCGTACTTTAAAGCGATTTTGATCACTCCTTGAACAGCGTTATCTTCAAACTTGTAGTTTAAGATATACCCTTGATCAAATAGGATCTTAGTAATCTCCTTTTTGATTTTCGATGCAGGAATTTCCACCACTTTGTGGCCTGCGCTTTGTGCGTTCCTTACTCTAGTTAGGAAATCTGAAATTGGATCTGTTACCATTTTTCTTTTATAAATTATTGGTTAAAGAACAATCAGTTTTGAAAAGACTTGAAGAGTAAAATATCAGACTTCAGAAATCTTCGGTCTGATATTTTTATCTTTAGTATCTCGACAACTTAATTGTTCCGATTTTTAATTAGTAATTATTACCAACTAGCTTTTCTTACACCTGGGATAAGACCGTTGTTTGCCATTTCTCTGAAAGTTACTCTGGAAATACCGAACGTTCTCATGTATCCTCTTGGTCTACCTGTTAGTTTACATCTGTTGTGTAATCTTACAGGAGAAGCATTTTTAGGCAATTTTTGAAGTCCTTCGTAATCACCAGCTTCTTTAAGAGCTTGTCTTTTAGCAGCGTATTTAGCAACTAGTGCTTCTCTTTTGCGCTCACGCGCTTTCATTGATTCTTTAGCCATTTCTTAGTTCTTTTTAAATGGTAAACCGAAGTGAGTTAATAATGCTTTAGCTTCTTTATCTGTTTTCGCAGTAGTAACGAAAGTGATGTCCATCCCTTGGATTTTTTTCACTTTGTCGATTACGATTTCAGGGAAGATAATCTGCTCAGTAATACCTAGGTTGTAGTTACCTCTACCATCGAAACCATCAGCTTTGATTCCAGAGAAATCTCTGATACGAGGTAAAGCAGAAGCAGTAAGTCTGTCTAAGAATTCATACATCTGGTTTCCTCTTAGGGTAACTTTCGCACCTACAGGCATACCTTTTCTCAATTTGAAAGCAGCTTCGTCTTTCTTAGAGATTGTACCAACAGCTTTTTGACCTGTGATATTTGTAAGCTCTTCTACAGCATAATCAATGATTTTTTTGTCTGCAGTAGCATCACCTAAACCTTGTGATACAACGATTTTCTCTAATTTAGGTACTTGCATTACTGACTTATACCCGAATTCTTCCATCATTGCAGGAACAATTGTCTCTTTATATGCTTTTTTGGGTCTTGCTATATATTCCATGTTAATTCAAATTATAAAGTTTCACCCGTTTTTTTGTTAATTCTTACTTTCTTATCTCCTTCGATTTTGTAACCGATTTTGATAGCTTTTCCGTCTTTACCAACTAAAGCTACGTTTGAGATATGAATAGAAGCTTCCTTCTCAGTAATTCCTCCTTGAGGATTAGAAGCTGAAGGCTTAACGTGTTTTTTAATGATGTTAAGTCCTGCAACGATTACTCTTGGGTCTCTACCTTCTTTCTTGATCACTTCAATAACTTCACCAGTCTTACCTTTGATATCTTTCTTACCAGTAGTAATGATTACGTTATCTCCTCTTTTTATTTTTAACTTTGACATTTCTTTTAAAAATTTTTAAAATTAAAGTACTTCAGGAGCTAATGAAATGATTTTCATATATTCTTTGTCTCTCAACTCACGAGCAACTGGTCCGAAAACACGCGTTCCTCTCATTTCTCCCGCTGCGTTTAGTAATACACAAGCATTGTCGTCGAATTTGATGTATGAACCATCTTTTCTTCTTACTGCTTTTTTAGTTCTTACTACTACAGCTTTAGATACCTGACCTTTTTTAGCGTTTCCAGATGGTGTAGAATCCTTGATCGTAACAACGATTTTATCACCAACTGAAGCATATCTTCTTCTGGTTCCTCCCAGAACTCTGATAACTAGTACTTCTTTAGCACCTGTGTTATCAGCAACTTTTAATCTTGATTCTGTTTGTAACATTATTACTTAGCTTTTTCAATGATTCTTACTAATCTCCATCTCTTGCTCTTGCTCAAAGGTCTAGTTTCTTGGATCAAAACTGTATCACCTTCTGTGCATTCGTTGTTCTCATCGTGTGCAGTATATTTTTTCGTTTTCAAAACGAATTTACCGTACATCGGGTGCTTTACTCTTGTAGTTTCACTAACAACAATAGTTTTTTCCATTTTATTGCTGGAAACCACTCCGATTCTTTCTTTTCTTAAATTTCTATCCATTGTAAAATGAAATTATTGTTTGTTAGTTAACTCAGTGTTTAGTCTTGCGATTGTTTTTCTCAAATCTCTGATTTGAATCGGGTTTTCAATTGGGCTGATTGCATGAGCCAATTTCAATTTAGAATATTGAGCTTTTGCTTCAGTTAATTGAGCTTGAATATCACCCGCGCTTAAATTTTTAATATCAGCATTTTTCATTGTATTCAAAGATTATAGAGGTTTAACAAAATCGTTAGCAACGATGAATTTAGTAACTACTGGTAATTTTTGTGCAGCAAGTCTAAGAGCTTCTTTCGCAATTTCGTAAGGAACTCCTCCAACTTCGAACATAATTTTACCTGGTTTTACTACAGCTACCCAATATTCAACAGCACCCTTACCTTTACCCATACGTACTTCCGCTGGTTTCTTAGTAATTGGCTTATCCGGGAAGATTTTGATCCATAGTTGACCTTCTCTCTTCATATATCTTGTCGCAGCGATACGAGCTGCTTCAATCTGTCTTGCAGTGATCCAAGCTCCTTCCGTTGCTTTGATCCCAAAAGTTCCGTAAGCAAGTTGACTACCTCTTTGGGCATTCCCCTTCATCTTCATCTTGTGAACTCTACGGAATTTGGTTCTTTTTGGTTGTAACATAATTTCTAAATTTTAGATTTTAGATTTTAGATTTTAGATTTTTTTTAATTTTAAAAAAGTAACGGTAATTTAAAATTCAAAATTTCTAATCTAAAATTTTAATTATTATTGTTATTGTTGTTGTTTTTTCTAGGTCTTCTGTTGTCTCTGTCTCCTCCTCTGTTTCCTCTGTCTGACTGACCTCCTTTTTTCTGTTGTCCCACTAGTGGAGAAAGTTCTCTTTTACCGTAAACTTCACCTTTCATGATCCAAACTTTAACTCCTAGTCTACCGTAAGTAGTGTGAGCTTCTGCCCAGTGGTAATCAATATCAGCTCTGAAAGTTGACAATGGAATTCTTCCTTCTTTGAAAGATTCTGATCTTGCCATTTCAGCTCCGTTTAATCTACCAGAGATTTGAACTTTGATACCTTCAGCACCCATTCTCATAGTACTTGCCATTGCCATTTTAACAGCTCTTCTGTAAGAAATTCTGTTTTCAATTTGCTTAGAAATACTATCAGCAACTAGTACAGCATCTAATTCAGGTCTTTTGATTTCGAAAATGTTGATTTGAATATCCTTACCTGTAAGTTTCTTCAACTCTTCTTTCAATTTATCAACTTCCTGACCTCCTTTACCGATGATAAGTCCCGGTCTAGCAGTAGTGATTGTAACTGTTACTAATTTAAGTGTTCTTTCGATATAAATTTTTGAAATACCACCTTTAGATAATCTAGCCTCAAGGTATCTTCTGATTTTGTAGTCTTCAGCGATTCTGTCTCCATAATCGTTTCCACCAAACCAGTTAGAATCCCATCCTCTGATGATACCTAATCTATTACCAATTGGATTTGTCTTCTGTCCCATACCTTGATTAATTTTCTTTTTTACCTAAGATTAATGTAATGTGGTTTGATCTTTTTCTGATTCTATACCCTCTACCTTGTGGAGCTGGTCTTAGTCTCTTCAATTGTCTTGCACTGTCTACAAAAATTTCTTTAACGATAAGATTAGCTTCTTCAATATCAGCACCTTCGTTTTTAGTTTGCCAGTTAGCCATTGCTGAAAGCAATACTTTTTCTAACTTGTTAGATGCGTCTTTTTTAGAATATTTTAGAATGTATAAAGCTTTGTCAACTTGCTCTCCTCTAATGATATCAGCAACTAATCTCATTTTTCTTGGAGAAGATGGGCAATCATTGTGTATTGCTTTTACTACATCTTGGTTTGTCAATTTACGTGCTAATGCACTTTCTCTTTTTCTTGATCCCATGATTATCTGCTTCCTTTGTTTTTGTTACCACCATGACCTCTGAAAGATCTTGTTGGAGAAAATTCGCCTAACTTGTGACCAACCATGTTTTCTGTAACGTAAACTGGGATAAAAGATTTCCCGTTATGTACTGCAATAGTTTGTCCTACGAAGTCCGGAGAGATCATTGACGCTCTAGACCAAGTTTTGATAACTGTCTTCTTACCAGACTCTATATTTGCCTGAACCTTCTTATCTAAAGTATGATGAATGAACGGTCCTTTCTTAAGTGATCTTGCCATAATTATTTTCTTTTAGATACGATGTAACGGTTAGACACTTTGTTTTTCTTTCTAGTTTTGTAACCTTTAGACGGCATACCGTTTCTAGATCTTGGGTGACCTCCTGAAGAACGTCCTTCACCACCACCCATTGGGTGATCTACTGGGTTCATTACAACCGCTCTTGTTCTTGGTCTTCTACCTAACCATCTGCTTCTACCAGCCTTACCTGATACAGTTAATTGGTGATCTGAGTTGGAAACTGAACCAATCATTGCCATACATTCAGTAAGGATCATTCTTGATTCTCCTGAAGGTAACTTGATGATTGCATATTTACCATCTCTAGAAGTTAATTGAGCTGAAGAACCAGCACTTCTTGCTAAAATTGCACCTTGTCCAGGCTTCATTTCAACACAAGAGATTACAGTACCCAATGGAATATTTTTCAATTTCATTGCGTTACCTACGTTTGGTTCAACGCTTTCTCCTGACACTACTTTCTGATCAACTTTGATACCGTTTGGAGCGATGATATATCTCTTCTCTCCGTCTGCGTACTCTAATAAAGCGATAAATGCAGTTCTGTTTGGATCGTATTCTACAGATTTTACAGTTGCTTCAACGTTTGCTTTGTTTCTTTTGAAGTCAATAATTCTGTATTTCTTTTTGTGTCCACCTCCGGTGTAACGCATGGTCATTTTACCTGTTTGGTTACGTCCACCTGACTTTTTAATACCAACTGTTAGAGATTTCTCTGGTTTGTTGGTAGTAATTTCCTCAAAATTGTTTACAATTCTGAATCTCTGTCCCGGGGTGATAGGTTTTAATTTTCTAACAGACATTACTATTATTTATAATTAATAATTAATTTACAGCAAAAATATCGATAACCTCACCTTCAGCAAGTTTGATTACCGCTTTTTTCAATTTATTTGTCTTTCCTACTTGAAGACCTTTTTTAGTGTACTTTGAAGAAACCTTCGGAGCATAAATCATTGTGTTAACGTCTGCTACTTTTACACCGTAAGCTGCTTCAACAGCTTTTTTGATCTCGATTTTATTCGCCTTAGGGTTAACTAAGAAAGAATAAGAACCTCTTAAATCTGTAAGGTAATTAGCCTTTTCTGAAATAACTGGTTTAATAATAACTGACATGATTTATTTCTTTAAATTTTCCTGGAATTTTTCAACTGCACCTTCGAAGAAAATAATCTCACCAGCGTTTACTAAATCGTAAGAACTGATCTCGTTGAAGTTCATTACTTTAGTTTTAGGTAAGTTTCTTGAAGATAAATACACATTCTTGTTAGCTTCAGGAAGAACGAATAAAGATTTTTTACCGTTAAGTTCCAATGCATTTAATACATTGATGAAATCTTTAGTCTTAGGAGCGTCAAAGCTCACATCTTCTAAAACTTTAATGCTGTTGTCTCTCATTTTTTGAGATAAAACAGATTTCTTAGCTAATCTCTTAAGAGCTTTGTTCAATTTGAATCTGTAGTCTCTTGGTTTTGGTCCGAATACTCTACCTCCACCTCTGAATACTGGAGATTTGATATCCCCGTATCTAGCAGATCCTGATCCTTTTTGCTTCTTAAGCTTTTTAGTAGAAGCAGTAATTTCGCTTCTTTCTTTTGCTTTATGAGTACCTTGTCTTTGAGCAGCAAGATACTGCTTAACTTCTAAGTAAACCGCGTGCTGATTTGGCTCAATTCCGAATACTGTTTCGTCTAGAGTTACTTTTCTTCCGGTCTCTTTTCCTGATGTATTTAATACTACTAGTTCCATTTTCTGATAATTACATAAGAATTTTTAGCTCCCGGAACAGCACCTTTTACTACTAAAAGATTTTGTTCTTGATCAACTTTTAACACTTGAAGGTTTTGAACAGTTACCTGCTTACCTCCCATTCTTCCAGCCATTCTCATCCCTTTGAATACTCTTGAAGGGTCTGAACCAGCACCGATAGAACCTGGAGCTCTAAGTCTGTTGTGCTGACCATGAGTTGCCTGCATTACACCTCCAAATCCGTGTCTCTTAACAACACCCTGGAAGCCTTTACCTTTTGAAGTTCCTGTTACGTCAACATATTCACCTTCAGCGAATAGATCAACTTTTACTTCTTCTCCTATTTTAGCATCAGCAAATCCTACGTGGAATTCTACTAATTTAGCTTTAGGAGCAGAACCAGCCTTTTTAAAATGGCCAGCTAACGCTTTACCAACGTTCTTCTCACTCTTGTCATCGAAACCTAACTGAACAGCTGTATAACCGTCGTTTTCTAAGGTTCTGACCTGTAAAATCGAGCATGGACCAGCTTGAATAACTGTACAAGGAATGTTTTTTCCTTCTTCGTTAAACAAAGACGTCATACCGATTTTTTTACCAATAATACCTGACATTGTTTATATTATAATAAAATTTATCCTTTATTTATCCCCATTTTTCGGAAGTCTGAAGTAATTTCTACTTTTGATATAGGCATACTACGCCCCTAAAATGAGTGTGCAAATGTATGAATAATTTTGTAACTGGCAAATATTTCAACTAAAATATTTTGATTTTTAATCAATTAGATGATTTTGAAAAAATTCAAAACCAATTTCCCAAAGATTTATTTTGATTTTTAAAAAGAAATTAAGATGAAGACTTTACTGAGTCATCACCTTCACACCCACTTCTTCCATTCCAGCCCTGTCTTCAGCACAAATACCATTATCCGTAATAAGATAATCCACCTGATCCAAAGCCGCAATCTTCCCAAATCCTTTCTTATTTAATTTGGAAGAATCTGCAAGAATTACTGTCTGATCCGCACACTCCATCATAATCTGATTCAGGTGAGCTTCTGCAGCATTGGAAGTACTGATTCCAAACTCAGCATCAATCCCATCTACTCCAAGAAAAAGTTTATTGCATGAAAACTGTTTTAGAATTCCTTCAGAAATAGAACCCACTATAGAAGTAGAACTTTTTCGCACCTCGCCTCCCAACTGTATAATATTAATGTTAGGATTATTACAAAGCTCAATAGCCACCCGTAAAGAAGATGTCAATACCGTAAGTGGCCCAAAATTCACCAGCATCCTGGCAAGATAATGCATTGTTGTTCCGGACGCCAGTATAATACAGTCGTTTTCCTGAATCAATGACAATGCTGCTTTGGCAATAGCCTGTTTCGCTTCCACATTGATGCTTTCTTTCTCCCCAACATTTTTTTCATAAGCATATCTTACCTGCTTACTCGCTCCTCCGTGATTTCTAAAAAGAAGCCCCAGGCTTTCGAGATAGTTCAGATCCTTTCGAATCGTAACTGAAGAAACATTGAGCTTTTCACACAGATCCTGAACAAGTACATGTCCTTTCTCGTCAAGCTCTTTAAGTATTTCATCCTGCCTTGGCAATAGCTTTTCCATTTTATTCGTTTCATCAAAATTACCGTTTTTTTTCGACATCTTAAAATTTCATTTATTTTCTTTTTGCTTTCATTTTTAATTTATATATTTGAAAACGAAACATAAACGAAACATTTATGAAACGAAACGAAGAACTCAGTAAGTTAACCAATGTAAAAGAATGGGACTTTATTGTCATAGGAGGAGGAGCCAGTGGTTTAGGTTCAGCATTAGATGCGGTAAGCAGAGGATTCAAAACTTTATTGCTTGAATCTCATGACTTCGCAAAAGCAACATCCAGCAGAAGTACCAAATTGGTACACGGCGGAGTTAGATATCTCGCTCAGGGAGATGTCGGATTGGTAAAAGAAGCATTAAAGGAAAGAGGACTCTTAGCAAAGAACGCAGCTCATATCGTAAAAAATCAGTCTTTCATTATTCCGAACTACACATGGTGGGGAGGAATCTACTATAAGATAGGTTTATCTGTTTATGATTTCCTTGCGGGAAAATTAAGCCTGGGTAAAACGAAATACATCAGCAAAGCGAAAACAGTTGAAAAGCTTCCTACTATTGAACAAAATCACTTAATGAGCGGTGTTGTTTACCAGGACGGACAGTTTGACGACGCCAGACTTGCCATTAACCTTACCCAAACAATCATTGAGAAAGGTGGAAGTGCTGTCAACTATGTAAAAGTGATCAATCTTTTGAAAGATGCTTCTGATAAAGTAATAGGTGTAGTGGCAGAAGACCAGTTTTCCAAACAGCAATATCAGATACACGGTAAAGTAGTAATCAACGCAACTGGTGTATTTACAAATGATATTCTTAACATGAACAACCCTAAGCATGGTAAATTGGTGGTACCAAGCCAGGGAATTCACCTTGTTCTGGATAAATCCTTCCTGAAAAGCGATGATGCCATCATGATTCCGAAAACATCAGACGGCAGGGTTTTATTTGTTGTTCCATGGCATGACAGAGCCTTGGTAGGAACTACCGATACTCTTTTAAAGGACGAAAGTTTTGAGCCTCGTGCACTGGAAGAAGAAATCAGTTTTGTTTTAAATACAGCAAGACAATATCTGGCTAAAAAGCCAACGCGTGAAGATGTAAAATCAGTTTTCGCAGGTCTTCGTCCGCTTGCTGCTCCTAAAGACGGAAGCAAAAGTACCAAAGAGGTTTCCAGAAGCCATAAAGTTATTACTTCAGAAACCGGATTAGTTTCTATTATCGGAGGAAAATGGACTACCTACCGTAAAATGGCAGAAGACACTGTAGACGAAGCAATGAAAGTTCACAGGTTGGGAAATAGCCCGTCTAAAACGGAACACCTTTCTATCCATGGAAATGTAAAACCGGAACAGGTAGACAGAACCAACCACCTATATGTTTACGGATCTGATATTCCTGCTATCAAAGCATTGCAACAAAGCAATCCGCGTTACGCTCAGAAGATCCATCCGGATCACCCTTTCACTGTAGCAGAGATCGTATGGGCTGTAAGAGCTGAAATGGCAGAAACCATAGAAGATATTCTGGCAAGAAGAGTACGTTTATTATTCCTGGATGCCAGAGCTGCTATAGACAGCGCACATAATGTAGCAAGAATCATTGCTGAAGAAAAAGGATATTCTGAAGAATGGGCTCAGCAGCAGGAAAATGAATTCATTGAATTAGCAAAAGGGTATTTATTAACGCCTTACTCACCTAAAGTTATCAACCTAAATTAGCACTATATACATGAATGAAAAACTTATCCTCGCTCTAGATCAGGGAACAACTTCCTCCAGAGCGATTCTCTTCAACCATAGTGGAGAAATAGAATATGTATCTCAAAAAGATTTCAGACAAATATTTCCTACCCCAGGCTGGGTAGAGCATGATCCAAATGAAATCTGGTCTTCACAGATCTCTGTTGCTGCAGAAATTATAGCAAAGGCAGGAATCTCCGGGCTGGAAGTTGCCGCTATCGGAATTACCAACCAACGTGAAACTACCATTGTTTGGGATAAGGAAACCGGCGAACCTATTTACAATGCTATTGTATGGCAGGACCGAAGAACTTCAAAATACTGCGACGAACTGAAAGATCAGGGACATGCAGAAACGATCAAAGAAAAAACAGGACTGGTTCTGGATGCTTACTTTTCAGCAACTAAATTAAAATGGATTCTTGATCATGTAGAAGGAGCAAGACAGAAAGCCGAAGAAGGGAAATTATGTTTCGGAACTGTTGATACATGGCTTGTATGGAAACTGACTCGTGGGAAAATGTTTATCACTGATGTTTCCAACGCCAGCAGAACAATGCTTCTTAATATTCATACTTTAGAATGGGATAATGATTTATTAGAATTATTTGACATTCCTAAAAACATTCTTCCTGAAGTTAAACAAAGCAGTGAAATATATGGAGAAACGGCTACTACCCTATTCTCTACCAAAATTCCAATCGCAGGGATTGCAGGTGACCAACAGGCTGCCTTATTCGGACAGATGTGTACTACTCCGGGAATGGTAAAAAACACTTACGGAACAGGATGCTTCTTATTAATGAACACAGGAACAGAAGCTGTTTCTTCTAAGAACAACCTACTTACAACAGTAGCCTGGAAAATCAATGGAGAAGTGAACTATGCTCTGGAAGGAAGTGTATTCGTAGGAGGTGCTGCTATCCAATGGCTAAGAGACGGTCTTAAGCTTATTCATTCTTCCGATCAGGTGAATGAACTGGCTGCTTCTGTAGAAGATAATGGAGGTGTTTATTTTGTCCCTGCATTAACTGGCCTTGGTGCTCCTTACTGGGATCAGTATGCCCGTGGAACGATTGTAGGCATCACCAGAGGAACTACTGATGCACACATCGCAAGAGCAACATTGGAAGGAATTGCTTTTCAGGTTTATGATATTGTAAAAGCAATGGAAGCCGATTCCGGAAGAGCAAGTCTTGAATTAAGAGTAGACGGTGGAGCTTCAGCAAGTGATCTTTTGATGCAGATCCAGTCTGACTTATTTGGATTTAAAATAACAAGACCAAAGACATTGGAAACTACCGCTCTTGGAGCAGCCTACCTTGCAGGACTTGCAGTAGGATACTGGAAAAGCATAGACGAAATCCAGGAACAATGGATTGTAGACAAAGACTTCCACCCTCAATTAAACAGAGAACAAGTGGATAAAATGACCCACTTCTGGAAGAAAGCTGTAAAAAGCGCTCAAAGCTGGATTGAAGATTAACTCACTCATCAAAAAAAACTTATATGACCCCATTTATTGCAGAAGTTATCGGAACGATGCTTCTTATATTGTTAGGCAACGGTGTTGTAGCCAATGTTGTCTTGAAAGATACGAAAGGAAATAATTCCGGATGGATTGTTATTACTACCGCATGGGCATTGGCCGTATTTGTGGGAGTAACCGTTGCAGGGCCAATAAGTGGGGCCCATCTGAATCCGGCTGTGACCATTGGTCTTGCGACAGCAGGAAAATTTTCATGGGACCTGGTTCCCTCTTATATTGCAGCCCAAATGATTGGAGGAATGTTAGGTGCATTTTTAGTATGGCTGTTTCATAAAGATCATTTTGCCATTACGGAAGATGAAGGAGCAAAACTAGCATGTTTCAGTACAGGTCCGGCTATCAGAAAAACATCTTCCAATCTGATCAGTGAGATTATCGGAACATTTGTACTGGTATTCTGTGTATTCTATTTTGCAGACCCAAGTATTTCTTTACAGGCAGATCCAACAGCCAAAGTAGGATTAGGTTCTATTGGAGCAATTCCTGTTACGTTTGTAGTGTGGGCAATAGGCCTATCTCTTGGTGGAACTACAGGCTATGCTATTAACCCGGCAAGAGATCTTGCACCAAGAATTATGCATGCAATCTTACCTGTAAAGGGCAGCAGTGACTGGAGCTATGCATGGATTCCTGTAGTAGGTCCTGTAACAGGAGCTATTATCGCAGCTGTTTTATATGGATTTTTAAAATAAGGCACATGATGAGAAAAATCTTAAAAGGAATCTTCTTTCTTGTTTTAGGAACAGGAAAGCTATTTTCACAGGAAACTGCTGAAACCAAGGAACCCAAAGAAGGAAGACTTGATTTTACAGCTAACATTCAGAATAATCACTTATGGAGAGGACTTATTATCACCGATAAACCTGTGGTAATGGGAAATCTGTCGTATGCCCTGGATGCTGAGAAAAAATGGAAGGTAGGAATCTGGGGAGCATCTGCACTGGCGGATGATAAAGACAACACTCATTATAAAGAGATCAATTATTATATTCAATATTCTGACGGACGTTTTTATATTGGGCTATGGGATCTTTACAACTCCCGAAACATCAATACTGCAGTAGCTGCTGATGATATCTTCAGCTATTCACAGAGAAGAACTGCTCATATTATTGATTTAAGGACCAACTATACTTTCGGACCATCCTTCCCGATTAATATTGAAGCTGACATTATGCTTTATGGAGGAGCCAATGCAGGAGAAGTTATTCTGGAAGCTGACGGAAGTTACAAAAAGAACAGATATTCTACCTATGTACAGGCAAGCTATCCTGTTATTAAGGGACAGAAAGTCAATCTGGATGCATTTGTAGGAGCCGGATTCGCTCTTAACGACAAAACATTTTTGTATGGCAATGGCCAAAACAGCTTTGACATCGTAAATGTAGGGGTAAAAGCTGGAAAGGTTGTTAAGATTACCGATCATTACAGTCTTCCTGTAACCATGATGGCGATGTGGAACCCATCCAATAAGTTTGCAAGGATTCAGCTTGCAGCAACTGTTTTTTAATCCGACTTTAACTCAATTATAGAGAAGCCACTCCTTTTGGGGTGGCTTTGTCATGATACTATAATTAAAAGATAGTCTATTTTATTATTCAACAGTTATTCTAAAATACAATAACCGTTTTTTTACGGTAGCTGTTTTGCTTAAAAATCTTTACTTTTGAAAAAAATATCTATGAAAAAGTTTTTCAGTGTAATGATCCTGTGCATCAGTATTTTTACGTGGGCACAGCAGACAGAGCTTCCTTTTATTGGATACAGAGCTTTTGATATCATGAAAGGATATAGTGGCACAGGTACTCCTCATTATTATCTGGATCTCAAAAATAATGGTGATGTACATTTTGGATACGTCCAGGTGAATCAGGCCAGCGGAGAAGAAACATCAGAAGAAATCAATGTTGGTAAATACGCACCCAATAAGGTAATGAAAGTAGTTTTTAAAAAATTTGAAGAAACGTTTTTCGTGAAATTCGATAAAGAAAAAATTTACCTTACCGATGAAAAAGGAAATGTTAAGAATCTTGAAGGCTGCTGCTCATCTTCTGACAGCATCAAAAAAGAAACCTGTACCTGCGAAAGCGAATTTTTTAAGTAGTACAATAATATATAGAGAAAGCCATTCCATCAGGGGTGGTTTTCTTGTTGTTGGGAACCACCCCGTCAAATTATAAATTTGCCACCCCTCCGGAGGAGGGGAATAGTTATACAATCTACTACAATTGTAGAAATCATAATGCATAAATACGATATTCTTTTGCTTCTTGCCTTTAATCTCCAATCACCGGGATTTTACGGTTTATATTCTGCCAAAATATCTTTAATTTTGAAGGGTGATTTACACCAATGAAGCATTTAAAATTTTTATTTCTATTTCTTCTCTTTCTTACTGTATCATGCAGTAGAAAAGAGAATCATCCTTACACGTTTTATTACTGGAAAACCAAACTGAAGCTTGACAATGCAGAAAGGAAAGCACTGGATAAAGCTACGATTCCTTATTTGTACACCAGATTCTTTGATGTAGATAAGGTGAATGGGAAATTTCAACCTGTTGCAGTAATCACCAAGGATCAGAGTTTTCAGACAGACAAACAGATTGTTCCTACAGTTTTCATTACTAATCAGACCTTGTTGGGTATCTCAGCAGAAGAGATCCGATTTCTGGCAGAAAGCATTCATCTTTTAATTCAAAAGAAAGCAGAAGAATACCATCTTAACACCAATAATGAAATTCAAATCGATTGTGACTGGACTGCCGGAACAAGGAATGATTATTTTAAATTTCTGAAAGCGCTCAAAAAAGTTTCAGGAAAAGAAATTACCTGTACGCTTCGCCTTCACCAGGTGAAAGATAAAAAGCAGACCGGAATTCCTCCTGTGGAAAAGGTATATCTGATGTGCTACTCCACTTCATCACCTCTGGAAAAATCTGATAAGAATTCTATTCTGGATGTGAATATTCTGAAAAGCTATCTTTCAAAAATGGAAGATTACCCTATCAAAAATGTTGAAGTGGCACTTCCAATTTATTCGTGGGGGATTGTTACCAACCATTTAGGAAAACATAAACTCATTAATGCCTTATCAAAAAGAGATCTGGAAAACTCCAATTTTAAAAAGATTTCAGATCACGAAGTTGAAGTCATGAAAGACGGATTCTACTTTGGAAGTTATTTAAACAAAGGCTTTAAAATAAAGGTAGAAGAAATCTCCGAAGAACAGCTTAACGATGTCATTGCGTTTTTACAGAAAAAAATCCCGCATTTTAATATTATTTATTATCAATTAGATAGTAAATTTGTGTTAGACCGGAAATTTTAATCTTTTAAAGATAGAGGCATACTTGCCTGAACCAACCATCATACAATATTAAAACTAAAAAAACACTACACACCCTATGAAAAAGTATATTCTTTCACTTGCGGTTGTATCACTTTTCTATACACAATCTGACGCCTGTGCGTGGTCAGATCCTGATTATGATTACTTCAACCTTTTTACGCAAACCATCATCAAGGACAAGGCTTACCTTCCTTTTCTACATAATTATTCAAGCAGATTTTATGGAGGATATAACTCAGCATTGATTCCTGATGACAATGTGGAAACTTGGAAAAGGTTCTTCAACAATCAGCTGAGCTATTCTGAAACTCAGAATCTCGTGTATAAGATCAGCATGAACGATCTGAATGCTTTAAAGAACGGAAATCCAACCAACCCTCTTTTACAAAAACTGGGTACAGGATTTTACCAAAAATATAAGGAAGGCATTGATTATTTGATTGAAGCCAAATATCTTGAGCCTTATATGAGCATCAATTATATAGAAAGTGAAAACTCATTCTATTACGACAGAGATGCCAACAGAAAAAATGCTACTGCTCTTGATTACAATAAAACGATCGCTGCTTTAACCTCTTTATACAACGCAGCGAGAAATCCTGAAATCAAACAACGTTACGGATATCAGCTGGTACGTCTGAATCATTATACAAGAAATTATGGTTCTGCAGTACAGGCTTTCAAAACATATGTTGCTCCCATCAAACTAAAAGGAACAGTCTACTTCATGTCTCTGGACCAATTGGCAGGAGCACAAAGAGGAATGGAAATGAACAGTGATGCCAACTGGAATTTTTTCCAGGTATTCATGAACAGCAAAGACCGTAAGGAATCTGCATTTGTTTCTATGAAGCTTTCAGACACTGCCTCTTTCAGCAACATTATGAAAAGAGCCAATACGAATGAGGAAAAGAATATGGCTTATTTTCTTTTAGGGTATGAAGATTTCAACAATCCTATTCCAATGATGGAAAAGATGTATGAAATCAATCCTGATTCTGAGATTCTGAAGGTAATGGCCGCCAGAAGTATCAATGAGCTTGAAAGAAGCTATCTACCTACTTATTATTATACTTCAGAGGCTCAAAAAGCAGAAGCAAAAGAAAATTCAACGGATAATTCCGCAAAAGCTCAATCTACAGATCAAACAAAGACGGAAGTAAAGGAAGAAAAGCTTTCTTTCTGGCAGAAAATTGTAAGGTTCTTTAAAAATCTTTTCGGAGGTTCCAAATCTGATAAAACAGGTGATAATGCTAAAGCTGATCAAAGTGATGATGAGCTGTTCAGCAATCCGGACAGAATTCCATTCTACAACAGAACGGGCTATTATTACGATGAGAAGACACAGGATTTCCTTAATGACCTGGAAAAATTCACAGACAAAACAAAAGAAAAATCTAAAGATGAGTACTGGCAGATTGCAGATGCTTATCTTAAGTTTTTAAAGAAAGACTATAAAGAAAGTTCTGAAATTCTGAACGACATCAAGACTACCAATCCGGAATATCTGGAGGAAATCAAAAGAATGAAAGTTCTGAATGACATTGTTTCTCAGCCGAAAATTGATGCAGACTACGAAGACCATCTGATGAAAGATTATGCAGAATACTTTGTAGAGAAAAAAGTAGAAAAAGATACAGCCACTACTGATAATTTCGATTATTATGGTGAAGTACCTTCTACTGCAGACTTCCTTAAAGATGTTATTGCAAACCGTTATTTCCTTCAGGGAGAGGACGGAAAATCATTCCTGATGAACAATAAACTTTCGGATCTTCAATATAACCCGAATTCCAGTTTGGTAAAAAGCGTGGAAGAGTTTTACAGAAAGCCAAATAAAACCCAGTTTGAACAGCAGATTATCGCCAAAAATATGGATAGCGTAGGCAATATTGATGCCTTCTTCAGTACCATTTATGGTGACAGAGCAATGAGGCTTGCCGACTTTGAAAAGGCGAAATCTTATTATGAAAAAGCAAAAAGCTTTGCCGGAATTCCTAGACAAAATTATGAATGGACAGAAAAGAATGGTCAGACCATTACTCCAAAACAATATGCTCCTGCAGAATACAACGGGTTTAAAAATATTTCAAATCTTGTCTTCGGACATAATGTGTGGGAAAGTTTCGGAAGTCCTGATACGGAAAGTATGAAAGCAGAAAACTATACTGATTTCCCCTTCATTAAAACAAGCATGGACAAACTTGAATTGGCAGATGTATTGATTCAACTGAAAAAGATTGGAAACGGAACCGGTGAAAAAGCAGCAAAAGCCAATCAACTGATCGGAAACTTATTATACAATACTTCTATTTTAGGATATTACCGTCAATTGTTTGTTATGGATATCGACAACACCAATGGAGGCAAATATGACTTCTGGAATACCAATCAAAAGAATCCTTACAAGTATTATTACAAAAACTTCCTTGATACTTCTTATATTGAACCTGATAATTTTGACCTGTCAATCAACTATTATCAAAAAGCACTTAAGCTTTCCAATAATAAAGAGGAAAAAGCAAGAATCTTATTCCAGATGGCAAGTGCTGAACAGGGCAAGTATTACCAGTATGAAGCCAAAGCGCCAAAAGATTTCGATTATTCTGATCCGAAGTGGTCTGAAAAAGAAGATGCCAGACAAAAGGAAATGGACAATCTTAAAAACCAGAAATACAGAACCTATTTTGCTCAGTTGAAAGCTCAGTATTCTGATACTGAAACAACGAAAAACTTAATGGGAAGCTGTAGTTATTTCAACTATTTTATGAGATAAGAGTTTTAAAAACAATAAAAAGGGATCAATTCGATCCCTTTTTTTGTTCCTGCTTCAGTATCCATTCTTCATGTTTTCTTTTAAAGAATTCGTACTTATAATCCTGATTTCTTTGTGCTGCATCAATGGAATGAGAAGTATGAATATCTGCATCCTTTTTGGCAAGCTGCCCCAGTTTTTCATAATAGATGTGAAGCTGGTCCAATTCTGCTTCCGTCAAGTCTTCAATATCCACAATACGGTTGCTTGCTTTTTCGTGAGCCGCAATAAGTTCATTGAGTTTGATCTGTATGGCTTTGGAATCTTTGTTCTGAGCTTTCTGAATCAGGAATACCATCAGAAAAGTAATGATGGTAGTGCCAGTATTGATTACCAACTGCCAGGTTTCGGAATAGTCAAAAAAAGGTCCTGAAACTGCCCATACTACTACAATAAGAAAAGCTCCTATAAAAGCATACGGACTTCCAGTAAATTTCACAGCCCAGTTTGAAAATTTCTCAAAAATATGATGATCTTTATGACTCATAGCTTTTGTTTTTAGAATAATAAATGTATAAAATTAACAGGAATCAGGAATAATAAATACAAACAAAAAACATTAAGACAATACTCTGTCTTAATGTTTTCTAATTAAAATTGATATGAATGTGTGAAATATATTATTTGATTTTTCCTGAAAAACGGTTTTCAAGGTTTTGTTTTTCTTCTGCTATCATACTCTTTCCGATTTGAGCAGATGAAAAAGGTTTTGGATAAAATGTGTTATTCCCATGATCCTTCCAGGGAGAAATATTCCCCCAAGAGTATATGCTTTTAGGATTATTGTAACTTTTTTCAATATTTTCTCTGGCTGTTTTCAGTTCTTCATCAGACAAATGCTCTTCGGAACATGAAGCTAAACCAGCTACGGCAACCAATGATAAGAATACTGTTCTGGTGATTTTCATAATATCTTTTGAGTTAGAATTTATAGTTTACCTGTACAGCAAAGTTTCTCGGCTGAATCTGATCAATGTACCCGCCTCTGAAATAAGAGCTGTACCCTACACTATCAAAAATATTATTAAAGAATACTCTTATTCCCATTCCATTTTTCATTGCGTATCCTACCTGAGCATCTACTGTAGTGTATTCTGGCATATCAAAAGGCTTATCTCCAGGCTTCACACTGTTCAGGTGACCTGCAGTAAATGTTTTCTGAGTCCATTCATCAACTGGTCTTTTTCCTACATAGTAAATTCCTGCACCGACATCAAGTCCTGATAAAGTACCTTTATTGAATTTATAATTCAACCATCCGTTTGCTGTATGTTTAGGAGCATTCATAGGTGCTGAACCATTCATATAAGCCGGACTGTCCTGATATTGAGCATCCAGATAAGCCCATCCTGACATCACCTGAAGGTTTGGAAGGATTCTTCCGATCAATTCTACTTCAACTCCTTTTCTTCTAAGATTACCCGCAAGGCCATACATCGTCTGCTTATTGATCACGACAGGGTTATAGTTTTCATCAAGAATTGTGAAGGAAAGGTGATCAGTTTTAATATCAAACACTGTTACATTAAATCTTAGGCGCTCATTGAACCAGTCTGATTTAATACCTGCTTCCCATTGTTTAGTCATAGACGGCCCTACTCTTCCACCGTCTAAAAGGAAATTGTTAGAAGATCTTAAAGATGTAGTAGTGGTATATGATCCAAATACGTTCACGTTCGGAAGCGGAGAAACAATTAATCCGAAATTAGGATTCCATGTATCTACAGATTCATTAGTAGAACCATTTAATCTGCTGTAACGAAGTCCTACATGAGCTTTCACATATTTCCCGATCGTCATTACATCCTGAGCCATTGCCCCGATACTTGGAGTTAAAACAGCGTTTGATCTTCCAAGATTTTTATAAATAACATTTACAGGAAGTTGATTGGGAATACTTCCGTTCACTACGTCAAAAATATCCAGTGGATTGGCTGCATAAGTTATATTATCAATTTTTGTATCACGCGCAGTAATTAAATTACCGGGTGCAATTGAATTTTTATAAGCTCCGTAAGTTGTAGATGATGTTTCTGTTTCTCTCCAATCAAAACCAACCTGGAAGGTATGGTTAATAAATCCTGTTTTTATCTGCTCTCCGATGAAGTCTAACTGTAATACTTTATTGATATCTTCACCTTGTGATTTTCCTATGGTACGCTGTCTGATATTATAGTTGGTTTCCCCTGCAGGCAATGATACAGAAGAAGCTTCAGAATCTGTATTGCTTACGGAATTAACAAAAGCTGCTCTTACTTTTAATTTATCTGTAAGGTTACGTACAATTGTAGTAGCAAAGTTGAAAGTTTCTGTTTTTGAATAATCAGATGCATATCCTAAAAACTTCCCTTTTGGCATATGATATAATGCTTCAACTGTTCCCGGAGCAAGGTTGATTGTTCCTCTGTCCGGTGTTCTTTTATCATGAAGATAATCCATTTCCACATTGATTAATGTCTTATCATCCGGACGAAAAGCAATAGATGGATTTACATAGATTCTTTCTCCTTGTACGTTGCTTCTGAATGAATTATTATTCTGGTATGCTCCGTTGAATCTTACTGCTACTTTTCCCTGAGAATCCAATACTCTCTGGAAATCTACTGTAGGTCTGTAAAAATCCCAACTTCCATAACGGAAACCTACATTAGTCTGATCAATAAACTGAGGCCTTTTTGTTACAACATTAATAACTCCTCCTGCAGATCCCAAGCCATTTCCAATTCCCTGGCCAATAGCAGCAGATCCTTTAATAACCTGAATACTTTCTACACCCTGCATATCTGTGATCATCCCTGCAGTACGGAAATCTGAATCCAGCTGAACACCGTTTTTCAATACGGGAACTCCACGATATCCTCTGATGGACATACTTTCGTTTCCTCCTCCATAACTTGAAAACAAGGTTACCCCTGGAACGTTTTTGGCAACATCAGTGACTGTAAGTGCTCCTAATTCTTCGATAGCTTTATGGGAGATTATTGAAATACTTTGAATCTGATCTCTGGTTTTCAAAGGCAATCTTGTAATGGCATCAAGACCTTGCGGTTGTTTCTTTTTCTCACCAAATAGTTCTACTTCTTCAATTTTCTTGTGTTTTACTGAATCATTTACTTTCTGCGCATTGGCAAGAACCCCACCCAATAATAGCAGAGAAAAGGATACTACTTTATTCATCTGATAATTTTTTGCAAAATTATTATTTTTATTCATTCTAAATAAATAAACAAGAGTGACATATGTCACCCAAAAAAGAACTATTAATATCAGATCATTAATCATACCCAGCGACCCCTTGTAATCTCCAAACAGATCCATAGTATCATTAAGGGTTATCCTTCCAAGGTGTTTTATGATTACAGGAAACACAATTCAAAAAAAAGCAGATTTGCGGTTTGCCAATCTGCTTTTCTTATTTCATTGATTAATATATTAAAATCCCGGATTTACATAAACCTTTCTTCCATTTAAAGGTTGAATCGCCCTAAAATTAGGCTCTGTGTAGATCGATTTATAATTATTAAAGTTAGCGGTTGATAATTGCTGCTTGTTTTTGAAAACAAACCAGGTTACAGGACCGCCGTTAGTAATTGCAGAATGTGATCCGAAATTAGGAGTCGTTAAAGAACCGCTGTACGTATAATATTCCCGCGTATTGTCTGGTAATAAGCTGGCGATATTAAATACAGTATTCGAGGAACTGACCCCATTATTTACAGCAGGAGATTGCGAAAACAAACTTTGAAGTGATGTATTTGCGTTTCCGAGATCAACCATGACACCTAAAACAGCGTATGAATTATCTGAAGCTACATTTACGAAATGAATTTCCATTGTGCTGTATTTACCGTCGATCGTATGTTCGCTGCTGTGGTGGAAATGAAAGCTTGCTAAATTGTATTTTTTGCCGCCAACCGTAATATAATTGTTTTGATTATCGGCTCCTGCAACATTTATTTTAAGATATTCTCCTGCATAATTGACAACGGAGTTCAGAGTAATCGCTCCGTAATGAATGGCAGGATCACTGCTGTGAAAGGTAATTGCAGATGATGGTTGAATATTGACGGGAGTCTGCGATTCTGCAATAGCTACAGAGAAATTAGATGTTACAATAGGCGTACTGATAAGGCTGGAAGGATAAGCCGTAAGTTCATTAGAGCTTTCATCCTTATCGCTCTGGCACGAAGTCATTAAGATTACAGGAACAAGTCCTAACAATGCTACAGCTTTTTTTACATTAGGTATTAAACCCCATGTCTCTTTTTTTTCGATCATTTGTATTAAAATTAATTATTGTGTTTATGAAACAAATTTAATTAGATTTTAAATCTGTCAATTATTACAATCAATTTTTAATTGAATTTTAATCGAAATTAAAATATCATAAAGTGGTAAAAGATTTTAATACTAAAATTGGATTTGATTAAGAAAAACAAGAATAAATAAATTATTGATTCATGGAAGCTTATTAAAGCAAAAAATCCGTCCCTAAAAAAGGAACGGATTGTATAATCATTGCAAAGTATGCATTTATCACACTTTAATTTCAACGTCTACTCCTGAAGGAAGTTCTAATTTCATTAGAGCATCAACAGTTTTAGAAGAAGAAGAGTAGATATCCATTAGTCTCTTGTGAGCTGATAATTGGAACTGCTCTCTTGCTTTCTTGTTTACGTGCGGAGATCTCAACACTGTGAAGATTCTCTTATTCGTTGGCAATGGAATTGGACCGTTTACAACAGCACCAGTAGCCTTTACCGTTTTTACGATTTTCTCAGCAGACTTGTCTACCAAGTTGTAATCGTAAGATTTTAGTTTTATTCTGATTCTTTGTGACATTTCTTTAATTTAAAAATTAACCTTTTGCTTTAGCTATGATATCTTCAGCAACGTTTTGTGGAGTAGCTTGGTACTTCTCTAATTCCATAGAAGAAGTAGCTCTTCCTGATGAAAGTGTTCTTAGAGTAGTTACGTATCCAAACATTTCAGAAAGTGGAACAGAACCTTTGATTACAACAGCACCGTTTTTCTCTTCCTGACCACTGATAGTACCTCTTCTTTTGTTAAGGTCACCAATGATGTTACCCATATATTCTTCCGGAGTTACAACTTCCAGTTTCATAATAGGCTCCATAATTACTGGCTTAGCAGCACGTCCCGCTTCTTTAAATCCTAATTTAGCAGCCATTTCAAATGAAAGAGCATCAGAATCCACTGCGTGGAAAGATCCATCTTTAAGAGTAACTTTAATACCTTCAACTTCAAAACCAGCCAATGGACCGTTCTTCATTGCAGCTTTAAATCCTTTTTCAATGGCAGGAACAAATTCTCTAGGAACGTTACCACCTTTGATCTCATTGATGAATTCTAAACCAACTTTACCTTCGTCTGCAGGTCCTAGTTCAAATACAATGTCAGCAAATTTACCTTTACCACCAGATTGTTTTTTGTAAACTTCTCTGTGTTGAGCAACTTTTGTTAAGTTTTCTTTGTACTCTACCTGAGGTTGTCCTTGGTTTACTTCAACTTTGAACTCTCTCTTCATACGGTCAACAATGATATCTAAGTGAAGCTCACCCATACCAGAGATAATCGTTTGTCCAGAAGCTTCGTCAGTTCTAACAGTAAACGTAGGATCTTCTTCAGCCAATTTAGCTAGAGCGTTACCCATTTTATCCTGGTCAGCTTTAGTTTTAGGCTCAACAGCGATACCAATTACCGGATCAGGGAAAACCATCGATTCAAGAATGATCGGGTTTTTCTCATCACACATAGTATCACCAGTTTTGATAGACTTGAATCCAACTGCTGCACCAATATCTCCAGCTTCAATATATTCTACTGGATTTTGCTTGTTAGCGTGCATCTGATAGATTCTAGAGATTCTTTCTTTATCTCCTGAACGAGTGTTCAAGATATAAGAACCTGCATCTAGTCTTCCAGAGTAAGCTCTGAAGAATGCTAATCTTCCCACGAACGGGTCAGTAGCAATCTTAAATGCTAATGCAGAGAAAGGCTCATCTACAGATGGTTTTCTTGTGATCTCAGCATCAGTTCTTGGGTCAGTACCTTTGATATCATCTTTATCCAATGGAGAAGGAAGGTATTTACATACTGCATCCAACATAAACTGTACTCCTTTATTCTTGAATGAAGAACCACAAGTCATTGGGATAATAGATAAATCGATAGTAGCAGCTCTCAATGCAGCATTGATTTCTTCTTCTGTAATTGAATCCGGATCTTCGAAGAATTTCTCCATCAAAGTTTCGTCATATTCAGAAACAGCTTCTACTAGTTTCTCTCTATATTCAAGAACTTCATCTTTCATATCTTCAGGAATTGGCACTACTTCAAAAGTAGCTCCTTGTCCTGCTTCATCCCAGATGATCGCTCTGTTTTTAATTAAGTCAACAACACCTTTGAAATCTTCTTCAGCACCGATTGGTAAAACGATTGGAACTGCGTTAGATCCTAACATTTCTTTAACCTGGTTTACCACGTTAAGGAAGTCAGCACCTTGTCTGTCCATTTTGTTTACGAATCCCATTCTTGCAACTTTGTAGTTGTCAGCAAGTCTCCAGTTTGTTTCAGACTGAGGCTCTACTCCATCTACTGCAGAGAATAAGAATACCAATCCATCCAATACTCTTAAAGATCTGTTTACCTCTACTGTGAAGTCAACGTGTCCCGGTGTATCAATGATGTTGAAGTGGTAAGGCTTAGTATCAGCTAGAGGTTTTCCCTGATCTGTTGGAAAGTTCCAAGAACAAGTGGTAGCTGCAGAAGTAATAGTAATACCTCTTTCTGCTTCCTGCTCCATCCAGTCCATTGTAGAAGCACCATCGTGAACCTCTCCAATTTTGTGGTTTACCCCTGTATAGAATAGAATCCTTTCTGTAGTGGTAGTCTTACCTGCATCAATGTGAGCAGCGATACCAATATTTCTTGTAAATTTAAGATCTCTTCCCATTTCAGATTAGAATTTGAAGTGTGAGAAAGCCTTGTTAGCTTCCGCCATTTTGTGAGTATCAGATTTCTTTTTGAAAGCAGCACCTTCTTCTCTTGAAGCAGCTACAACTTCGTTAGCTAATTTCAAAGCCATAGACTTATCATTTCTAGCTTTAGAATATTTGATTAACCATTTCATTGCCATAGAAATCTTTCTATCAGCTCTGATTGGCATAGGGATTTGGAAGTTAGCTCCACCTACTCTTCTAGAACGTACTTCTACGTGAGGCATTACATTTGTAAGTGCATCTTTCCAGATTTCAAGTGCAGTTTTTTCGTTATCTCCTTTTTTAGTTTCTACGATCTCTAATGCATCATAGAAAATTTTGAATGCGATTGACTTCTTACCGTCAAGCATTAAGTTGTTTACGAATCTCGTTACCAATTGATCATTAAATTTCGGATCTGGTAACAACGGTCTTTTTTTCGCTTTTGTCTTTCTCATTGCTTTTGTACCTTATTTAATGATTATTTTTTCTTTCCTTTTGCAGGAGCAGCAGCTGCTTGTCCTGGTTTAGGTCTCTTAGCTCCGTACTTAGATCTTCTCTGAGTTCTTCCATTTACACCAGCGGTGTCTAATGCACCTCTTACGATGTGGTAACGTACTCCCGGTAGGTCTTTCACCCTTCCGCCTCTAACCAATACTATCGAGTGCTCCTGAAGATTGTGTCCTTCGCCCGGGATATAGGCGTTAACTTCTTTACCGTTAGAAAGTCTTACCCTTGCTACTTTTCTAAGTGCAGAGTTAGGTTTCTTAGGTGTAGTTGTATATACTCTCGTACATACACCACGTCTTTGTGGACAAGAATCTAGGGCAGCCGATTTGCTCTTCTTGGCAAGCGTGGCTCTTCCTTTTCTTACTAATTGTTGAATAGTAGGCATTTAATTGCTTTTTATTTTAGGGTGCAAAAATAGTAATATTTTTTTAATCTGCAAACTCTTATATAAAAATTAAAATCAAATACTTACATCGGAAATGAAACACATTTCATGAGTATCAATATAGAAGTACAATATACATGCGGAAAACAAGCAGGAAGAAATGGATTTTACAACCTAAAAAATGAGTATTAAATAATTATGAAATTTATCGACTCCGGATTTTCAATATTTTTTTCTTTTAAAATTAATTCCGGATATAGGATCTGATGTATTTAAAAATGTTCTTATCCTTATGAAGAGTTAAAATTTCAAATTTATTCCTACATAAGATAGTTTTGAATCCATTCAATCATGGTATCATGCTGAAGATGTAAGAGAACCAATAAATAAAAAACACCGGAAAAAATAAGATATGAAGATTTCACCGGGTTATTATTGAATGATATCATTCCGGAATCATTTGTTTTTAACATCGATGTAAACACAATAAATAATAATGTGGAGTAAATATAATTCCATCTCATCCAATCAATTCCAAGATAATATAAAGGAGCAACCCAAATAAGGCAGATCATATTACAGAAAAGGTAGCTATAGAATGATTCTTTTTTAAACAGATAAATATAAAGTCCCATTTGAAATACTATAACAAGGAGCTCAATAGCATGAACCAGAAATGATAATTTGTACTGAAGAACATAGTTAAAGTCAAAATAATATTCCAGGTCAAAAATATTCTCTTTCTGAAAAATCACTCCTCTGCTTTTCAGGATCGATAAACTTTCTCCCTGATTCACATTTCCACCTAAAAAATAGATAATACCAATACTGGCAAAAGCTGCTACTGCTATAGACAGCATGTATTTACTATTAATTTTCTGCCATTTGGAATAATTAATCCATAATAAAAAGGGAAGGAAAAAAAATCCAGCCTCGTGTATGAAAAGAAAAATGATATAAAAAATCCATAATAATGTATCATTAAGCTTAGATTTTTTTGAAAAAGAATACCACAGCATTATAAGAATCAAGATGATTTCTCTTCTCCCGGCATTTCTCACAGTCAATGCAGGAAATAAAAGAATATAAGGTGAGGCCATGATGCTCAGATAAAAAAGATCAACCTTATATTTTTTCAGGTATAAAAGCGTCCAGTACAGAATTCCCGACAACCCCACGATCTGAAGAATAAAGATCTGAAATTGTAATTTCAATCCCGTTATATCCTGTATATAAAAAAATACATCTCCCAAAAGACCTCTTCTTTTGAAACCGCCATCTGTATAATTGATCAGCCAATCAGAAATTGTCCAGGCAGAAAATGGTTCTTCAGCTTTCAGATATAATGCGATAAAAACACCAATATAAATCAGTACAATTCCAATACTGAAATATTTTACCAGCGATCTTTCTTTATTTTCAGGGATATTAATAAGGGTGTCAAAAAGCATAATAGTCTATAATTTCTGAGGTCTGTTTTAGATAAGCACAATATTAATACTTCCAAACTATATTTAAAAACTTTCTTATAGTTATGATCTATTAATAATCAGTAGAGTTCGGCACGATATTTCGTAAATTTGAGGTATACAAATGATAAACTATCAATCACATCAAAAAAGCTTCTTCCCATACTTAATGGAAGCAGTGATTGTATCTAACCTTAAAAAAATAAATATATACATATGAAAAATGCTAGTATCATTGGCCTTAAAGAAGCCGATTGCAAAAAGATTTCAGAAAAATTAAACATTTTATTGGCTAACTATTCTGTATTCTATCAGAACACAAGAGGTTCTCACTGGAATATTAAAGGAGAACAGTTTTTCACTCTTCACCCGAAGTTTGAGGAATTGTATAACAGCCTTGTATTAAAGATTGACGAGATTGCAGAAAGAATCCTTACGTTAGGAGCTACGCCTGCGCATAACTATTCAGATTACCTGAAGGTGGCAACCATTAAAGAAAGTAAAGAAGTAACTGATGGTACCAAAAGTGTTGAGCAGATTCTAAGTTCATTCAAAGTGGTGATTGATCTGCAGAGAGAACTTTTAGATATTACTGATGAAGCCGGAGATGAAGGTACCAATTCTCAAATGAGCGATTATATTACCGAGCAGGAGAAAGAAGTTTGGATGTATAACTCTTATCTTGGGAAGTAATTATATTTAAACTCTTTTAAATTTTTCCTTAAATAAGGTATGTCACTTTTTGTAACAGCATAAAAATTGACATACCTTATATGAGGATTTCTAAAATCACTCATTTTCCATTTTCCAACCAAAACCCAATTTTTGGGAATTTGACCTACAAACCATTCTGGATATATTACAGCAATTCGCGCATTTTTACGGTAACTTAATTCTCCCATAAAATACGAAAAATCATTCCCCTCAGGGTTTTTATATTTGTATTTTGCAACATCTGTACTTCCCAATCCATACATATCTAAAACTTCAATATTCGTAAAATAGGTGATTGCCCCAATATCATTGGCTACAATTGTTTCAGAATCATAATACTTTTTTAAAAATTGTGCGAGCTTATATTGGTTGTAGTAAAGATTTTTAGAATCAGTATATAAAACCGGATGATACCAATACATTTTGAATAGTCCAAAAACTACCGAGTAGCCTACAAATAAAAAAGCAAAAAGCTTAGGAATAGAGAAACCTGAAGTTTTAAAATAAAAATCACAAATTTTAACTCCAATAAAAAGATAGGCAATCATCAAATAATTTTCATATCTGAATGTCATTATTCCAAACATGAGCTGCCCGTAAGAAGTAAGCAAAATGATGATTGGCAATGCTTCCATCTCAAGAACTCTTGGAAGTTTTACATTTCTATATCTGGAAAAAGCATACATTAAATAAAATATACTGAAAGGAAACAAATATTTGATATAATCCACATTCAAAAACTTGCTTTTCAACACTATTATACAACTTTCTGCATCTGAAACATGAAAATTACTTTTGACAAGTACTGAATTTGGAAAAAACAAACCTCCCATAAGAAGAGAGTATAATCCATACATAATTATAGGGAAAAAACCGACAAAACCAATCAACAAGCCCTGTCTAAATTTTTTCTGACCTACAAAAACAAAAATAACGGCAGAAATGAAGAACACACTTTCAAATCTTACTGCTCCGAGAAAAAAAACGACTATTAATAAATGGGTGAAAGCCTTCAAATCTCCTGAAGCTAATTTATTATAAAAAATAAAAAACAGAACTATGAGGAATATATGAATAGTATGCTCCATCCCTAATATAGAGGAAAGATAAATCATTGCCAATGGCTGCAACAGAAAAATAAAAAACAGAGCAAACTTCTTTCCATATTGAAGGACAACAAAATTGGCTGCGTAAAAACTTGTTAAAACCCCAAACGTAAGATTAATAAACAAAGGATAATAAGATGAATCCCCAAAAACTTTTATTAAAAGGCTCAAAAAGAAACTATATAATATAGATGAAGATGCCGGATCAAATGAATTGGAGTTGATAGAAAATAAAAACTGATCAGCTATATTTTTTGCTACCTCCAAATGAATATAAACATCATCAACAGGATAAAAATAGCCTACACCTTTTGGCAAAGAAAGAATCTCCGAAACTAAATAAAAAAAATAGCCTAATAGAAAAACAAAAACACTTATAAATCCGTATTTTTTCATTTTACTGTCTAAATAAATATGGAGAACAAAATTAAATTATTAAATTTTATTACAAAAAAAGGACTGCATTACCTTTAACTCAATACCCGACAAAGATTTTCATAACATGACCATGCAGAATACCGTTGTAAAATTACACTTAAGTCAAACTCTCAAATGAGCGACTATATTACCGAACAGGAGAAAGAAGTATGGTGTACAATTCTTATCTTGGAAAGTAACTCCATCATAAGCATGGAAATATTTCCAAAAAATCGCCTTACATTTAGGGAATTATATTTTTTATTTTTATATTTGCGTTAAAATTACACATATTATGAACGACGTGAGATTAAACTCTATCCTTGATAATGATTTCTATAAAATAACCATGCAGAATGCTGTGGTAAAGCTATTTCCGGGTTCTATTGTAAAATATGAATTTATCAACAGGGGAAAGCACCACTTTCCAGAAGGGTTTGATGCTGCTTTAAGAGAAGCTGTGAATAAAATGGCTGAACTTAAGCTTACGAAGGATGAAAAAAAGTTCATGGCAAGAACATGTCCTTATATAGATTTACCCTATCTTGATTTTTTAGAAGGCTACCATTATGACCCATCTGAAGTAAAAATTCATCAGGAAGGAGGTGATCTTTCCGTTATTGTGGAAGGACTTTGGTACAGAACCATACTTTGGGAAGTTCCGTTGCTGGCACTGATCAGTGAGCTGCATTACGAAATGAACCACATGGAAAGAGATTCCAACGAAGTGGTGATGAGCAAAACAATCGAAAAGGCTGACTCATTGGGTAGACTTGGAGTAACGTTTGCAGAATTCGGAACGAGAAGAAGACACTCTTACAAGGTACAGAATCTTGTAATGGAAGCTTTAACTCAGAAAAAAGAATCTACATTTATCGGAAGTTCAAACGTTCATTTTGCAATGAAGTACGGCGTAAAACCAATCGGAACGCATGCTCACGAATGGTTTATGTTCCACGCAGCCGAATATGGATTCAAGATGGCTAATGAAATGGCCCTGGAACACTGGGTAGACGTTTACAGAGGTGATCTTGGAGTGGCCTTGTCTGATACTTATACTACCGATGTTTTCTTCCAACAGTTCGACAAAAAATTTGCGAAGCTTTTCGATGGGGTTCGTCATGACAGTGGTGATGCTTTGGAATTTGCTGACAAGACCATTGCCCACTATCAAAGAAACGGGATTAATCCGATGTTTAAATATATTATTTTTTCTGATGCCTTAAATCTTGAAAAAGTAGAGGAAATCACCAATTACTGCAGAGGAAAAATTGGTATCTCATTCGGAATCGGAACCAATCTTACCAATGATGTAGGATTGAAGCCAATGAACATCGTCATGAAACTCATCGGTGTACAGGCTCCCAATAAGGAATGGATTCCTACGGTAAAACTTTCCGATGAACATGGTAAATATACCGGAGATCCAAAGATGATTGAATTGGCGAAAGAATTTTTAAGAATTAAAGATTAGTAACCTCATCAGAACAATTAGATACAAACCTCGAAGTTATCGAGGTTTTTTGTTTTATATCATCACTTAAAATTCAGTTTTCAAAAATCTATAAGGATTTATTATATTTATCAAAATAAAACAAGATGAAATCAAGAACATTACTACTCGCAGGTCTTCTCATATCAGCTTTTTCCTTTGCTCAGGAAAAGAAAACGGAAAAGCCTAAATATAATCAGGAACTGGCCAATTCTTTAGGAGCTGACAAATATGGAATGAAACCTTATACGATTGTCATGCTGACATCAGGTTCTGCTAAAATTGAAGACAAAGCTAAAATGGGAGAACTCATGAAAGGCCATATGATGAATATCGGGAAACTGGCAGATGAAGGCAAAATTGTTGTTGCCGGACCTTTTCTTGAAAAGAATAAAGAAAACTACCGCGGCATGTTTATTTTCAACACCAAATCTAAGGAAGAAGCTGAACAATGGGTAAAAACCGATCCTGCGGTTCAGGCTGGTGTTTTCAGCTATGAAATTTTCCCTTGGTATGGTTCAGCAGCGCTACCTTTGTATCTAAAGCATCACGATGAAATCTCAAAAGAAAATCCTTAATAAATAAGAAATCCCTCAGTTGAGGGATTTTTTTCTTAATCAAAACAGATATAGGGTTTTCTTGGTGGATAACAGCAATAAGGATTGCTGCAGAATATATATCCTGCCGGGCAGCCTCCATCTACAGGTGTTTCACAAGCTAATGCTGCGCCACCTAAAACAGTTTTCAACTCTTTTCTGTTTAAGCTTTTTAAATTTTTCATGATTAATTTAGTTTAATTTCCTACTCTTTAAGATTTTCGGATTCCTCTTTATTATTTCTCTTTACCTGGAAATAAATATACAATTTATTTTTAAATCCACTACATTTCAAATCATTATCTGCAAACATTTGAGAAATAAAAAAGAGACTGTCTTTTGTGACAGTCTCTTTTTACAGTTATCATTTTAAATTAAAAAATATCGCTACCTATTGTATAGCCATTTGTACCATTTATTTTTTTAACTGCATTATTATTAAATCTATATTTATTATAAATACCAATATTTGGAATATATCTTAAAGTATTGCCTTCTCTCATATAAATCTTATTGGTATAATTGTCCTGTTTAAGATCATTATCAGGCGTTAAATCTGCTCCACGTTCTACTGTTGATAAATTGCTTGGGCTCACCGTAGCAATTTCACCACTGGTAATATTAAATAATCCATAAAGAGTCATAGGGCTTTGGATATATCTCAGTTTGTTTTCAAACATAAAAAAGATCTGGTTGGTTGCAGGATTTCTAACAAAATTACCATTGACAAGGTTTGCCGTATTGGTATAATCTAATCTCACCTGATTATCAATTAAATATTGATCGATATAAGCTTTCAATTGAGCTTTCTTCACTGGATCTTTAATAAGTTCATAAAGAGGAACCAAACCATTGCTTCCAAACTCTACCAATACCGCATTCGTTGGTGTTGAACTGTTCTGCCAGCTGGAAATATTAATTTTAGGATTCGCCTGATCTAGGTCCAACTCTCCTACCAAACTCTTAGACGGATCTCCTCCTCTTGTTTTAAAGGATAGTTTTCTGGAAAAGTTTTTATTGGATTCTGAAGTATCTACATCGTTATCAACATTGGCATCAAAAATACTTTTTACACCCACCTTAACACCCACTCTGGCTGCCTTTTCACGGCTTTGATTCGTTGTTTCAGATTGGAACATTACATCTAGCTTAGCACCGGTATAAATATCTACCGCAACGTGGGTTCCATAATCGTTTACAATCTGTGCAGGGCTGTTGTTCTGTAGATCACTCGTAAACTCCGGAGTCAGATAATCTGATAATAAAACAGGAGTAGCATTAAATCTGAATCTTCTTTGTTTAATTAAAAGATTATAGCTTCCATAAATATATTTAGCATCAAATTTATTGGTTGTAGTATTACTCACCGAAGAACTAAAAGTAACAGAAATGAGCTTTTTAAATAAAGAGAATCCTGCTGTTGCTCCTACCTTCGTAGATACCATTTTTGAGTACGCTTCTGCATTTTCACCGTATTCTTCAAGATATTCCTGAGAAAATACATTATCAGTAATCAATCTTCCGGCCTGTTCGTTTTTGAACTTTTCAAGATCAATTACCTGATATCCTGAGGAGTTTGAATTTGCATATTCTCCAGTTGCGTTATAACCATATCCTAAGATGTCATAAGCGCCATCACCAGCAAATTTAGCCGAATTTCTCCCTGAACTTTTTTTTGAGTTTTCATTTTGGTTAGAATTTTCAAATTCTTCAGTAGAGCAAGATGTTAAAAACAGCAAAACAATACTGGTAAAAAAGAAACTTAGTTTTTTCATATTTTTATTTTAAGTGCACAAACTTAATTCTTTGCATTCAAAACCAGAATGACATAAATCATGAATAAGGGAATTAATAGAACGTTAACAATAGAAAATCGCAATAATTTATCTCTCTTTAAATAGAAATAAATACATATTTAAAAATACAACCAATTTTATTTCAAAAGATTACACACAAAATGAATTAAAAATTTAAAATATATTTCTTTTATCAATGAATTAATTTAATTATTTTAGCTTATAGCAACTCACTCTATTAATGACGAGCGGGTTACAACAAACCAATACCATAATTAAAAATTAAACTCATGAAAAAATTAAACATTACAAAACTTTCGAGAACAGAACTGAAAGATGTATTCGGTGGAACACTCTATCCGGCGGAATGTCCGGGAGGATGCCCTGGAGAAGGCATGATCAGATGTCCTGACGGTACTACCACAATGACTAACTTTATATGCATGGGAGGAACCTGCCAACCGGCAGCCATGTGCAAACCTCTTGTTCTTGAACCTTTTCCCGATCCGATTATCACCACTGATCCGATAACCATCATCCCATAATCAGAATCAGAATAAACAATACATAAAGAGGCTGTCTCCAAAAGTCAAACAATTGGCTTTTGTCATTCTGACGAAGGAAAAATCTTATTGATAAACAACTACATGAGATTCTTCACTGCATTGATGAACTACGTTCGCAGACTTTAGTCTGTGTTCAGAATGACAATTTTAAGACGCCTCTTTTTTAGTATCTTTAAGTAAACAAAAACCATCATGAAAACCATTGAGGAAGTTCTGAAAAAACTGGATGAAATTATTATCTGGTGTAAGGAAAACAAGAGTCCTGCAGGATATTTTGCCTGTACTTACCGGATCATGACCGCACAGGTTCTGAAAGGAATTCAGCAGAAAAAATTTGAAGATAATCCCAGAATGACATTGCTTGATATTGCTTTTGCACAAAGATATCTTCAGGCATGGGAAAGCTATAGCAAAGGAGAAAGATGTACCAATTCCTGGTATACTGCTTTTGAAGCCACTAAAAACAAAAACCTTTTGATATTGCAGCATATATTCCTTGGGATGAATGCTCACATCAATCTGGATCTCGGTGTTTCTGCCGCTTCTATTATGCCTTACCGGAAAATAAATCTGTTGAAAAAAGATTTTGAGAACATTAATAATGTCATTGCTTCCATTAATCAGAACGTTCAGGATTCTCTGAATAAAATCTGCTATCCTGTGGATCTTGTGGACAAACTCTCAAATGGAAAAGATAATGCTGTATTGGATTTTGCCATTTCCAAAGCAAGAGATACTTCATGGGCCACGGCAGTCATAACCTCCAACACCCCGAATTTCCTTAGAGAATCGGTGATTGGTATTGTAGATTACGCAGCCGCTAAAGTTGCTACCCAAATTCTGAACCCGAAAATCCTCACTCCTGCTCTTTTAAAAGAATTAAAAAAATGTGAAAGCAGTGATGTAGTAAAGAATATTGAGATTTTAGAATCTACAAAAAACTCATAATAAAAAGGCCGGGATCTTCCTCACGGATCCCGGCCTCATAATGAACAAAATAAAAGAAACTATATTGCTTCCTTATGCTTTTTACGGTAGGCATAATGGAAAATGATAGGTAATATTGTAAATGAAAGCAGCATACAGACGATCAACCCGCCTACAATCATAATGGCTAAAGGTTTCTGAATTTCAGAGCCCATTCCGTTTGACATGGCTGCCGGAAGAAGTCCCATAGATCCCATCAGGGCAATCATCACCACCGGACGGATTCTGCTTTTCACTCCTTCAGCTATGGATTCTTTGAGGGACATCCTGTTTTGTAGGTTTTCTTTCATGACCCCGATCAGAACGATACCGTCTATGGTTGCCACTCCGAAAAGGATAATGAAACCGATTCCCGCTGAAATTCCGAAGATGGTTCCCGTAAACCAAAGGGATAAGAATCCTCCGATAAACGCAAATGCCAGTGTGATGGAAGAAATCAGCGTGTCTTTTATGTTTCCGAAGTTGAAATACAACAGCATCAGAATAAGAACTAAAGAAATCGGTACAACCATAGCCAGCTGTTTTGCGGCTCTTTCTTTACTTTCAAATTCTCCAGCCCACGTCATTTTATGATTTTTCGGAAGCTTTACTTCCTTATCTACTTTGGCTTTGGCTTCCTGAATGGTACTTCCTAAATCTCGACCTTCAATATTGAATCCAACTCCAATATATCTGCTGTTTCCTTCACGGTAAATAAATGATGGTCCGGTATGATAATCAATGGTTGCAATTTCTTTCAGCGGAACTTTTTTATTGTCCTGAGTAGGGATGAGAATGTTTCCCATCTTTTCAGGCGTATCTCTGTAATCTTTTTCAAACCTAAGCATTACATCAAACATTCTTTCTTCTTCGTAGAACTTGGTAGCTGCCTGTCCTCCGATCGTCATTTCGATGACGGCCTGTGCATCTGCTGTAGAAACACCATATTTTGCCATTTTAGAATCGTGAAGCTGTATTCTCAACTCCGGAAGTCCGATATTTTTGAAAACATTTACATCGGATATTCCCGGAACTGTTCTGATAGAATTGGCTACTTTATTGGCATAATTTTCAAGTTCGAAAAGATCATTTCCAAAAATTTTAATCACCAGCGGAGCTTTTACTCCTGCCACATATTCTTCCACATTATCCTGTATCGGCTGGCTGAATCCAAAATTGATACCCGGAAATTTTTCAAGGGAAACTCTCATTTCTTCAAGGAGTTCTTCTTTGGATATTTTTTTCTTCCATTCATTTTCCGGCTTCAGCTGAATATTAAATTCGATATTAAAAAATCCGGTGGGATCTGTTCCGTCATTCGGACGACCTGTCTGGGTCATAACAAATTTTACTTCATCATACTTCATGAGAATCTCCTTCATCTCTTTGGTCAATCGTACAGATTCATCCAGATTGACACTGTTGGGAAGGGTTGCCCTTACGTAGATGGCTCCTTCGTTCAGTTTGGGTAAAAATTCGGATCCGTAATTAGAGAATCTCCATCCGCAAACAGCAAGCAAAGCAACGAAACCAATGATAAATCCTTTTTTGTGACGGTCACTGAATTCGTAAATTCTATAGATATTAACTCTGAAGAATCTTGAAATAAAGTTTTCTTTCTCTTCAATATTTTTGGTCAATAACAGTTTACACATTGCCGGAACATAAGTCAAACTTAAGATCAGTGATCCCAATAATGCATACCCTAGTGTAAATGCTAATGGTGAGAACATTTTTCCTTCAACTTTCTGGAAAGAGAAAATCGGCATCAACGCAACGATCAGAATCAACAGGGCAAAGAAAATATAACTTGCCACACTTCCTGCGCTTTTCTTGATGATTCCCAGTTTTGAAATTTTATTGAATCTACGCAGCCCAATCTTTTTCGCTTTAAGCTCGAGAGCGACAAAGACGTGTTCCACAATAACCAGTGTTCCTTCAAGAAGCAATCCAAAATCCAGTGCTCCCATAGAAATCAGGTTGGCCGGCAGACCCTGAATTTTCAACATAATAATAGCAAACAGGAAAGCCAGAGGAATCACTGATGCTACAATAAAAGTGGTTCTCCAGTTGTAAAGGAAAATAAATACAATGATGGAAACCAGAATAACTCCTTCAATAAGGTTTTTGGAAACGGTATGAACCGTTGTGTTCACAAGTTCTGTACGGTCAATGATGGGAACAATCTGAACATCACCGGGAAGTTCTCCCCCATTCAGTTCTTCTATTCTGTCTTTCAGTCTGGCAATCACTTCACTTGGATTTTCACCCCGAAGCATGATCACAATTCCTTCTACAACATCATTTTCTTTGTTGTATCCTACCTGTCCCAATCTCGGTTTTGCAGATACTTTTACTTCTGCTACGTGTTTCACCAGAATAGGCGTAGAACCTTTTACCTCGATCTGAATGTTTTCAATATCTTCTTTTTTCTCCAAAAGACCAATCCCCCTCACTACATAAGCCTGATCACCTTTTGCCACCACATCTCCTCCTACATTGATATTACTCTTCGAAACCGCTTCATACACATCAAGGGGGGAAAGGTCGTAATTGTGTAATTCCGTAGGATTAATTTTTATTTCATAGGTTTTCTCTTCTCCACCAAAGCTTACCACATCTGCCACACCGGGAACGGCAAGCAATTCTCTTTCCACCACCCAATCCTGAATAGCGGTTACTTCTTTGATGGGAAGTTTACTCTTGATAATATATCTGTAAATTTCACCTGTAGCTCCCGAAGGAGGCTCAATACTATATTCTGCTCCGGCAGGCAGCTCTACATTTCCGAGTTTATTGGAAGCATACTGCTGTGCATAAAAATCATTCACATGATCATCAAAAATAACTGTCACCACAGACAATCCGAATAAGGAAATGGAACGCACCGAAGTTTTATTCGGGATGGCATTCATTTCTTTGGAAATAGGTAAAGTGACAAATTTTTCAATTTCCTCAGCACTTCTCCCCGGCCACTGGGTAATCACTCTCACCCTTGTATTGGTAACATCCGGAAATGCTTCAATAGGAGTATGCATATAGGAATAGATTCCTCCGGCCAGCAAAAGAAAAGTTCCCAAAAGAACAATCAATGAATTTTTTAATGAGAAGGAAACTATATTCTGTACAAACTTTCGCATTACTTCGTGGAGTTATTTAATTGGTTTTTCAGGTTTTCATAGATCAGCAGTCCGTTGGAAGCAATGACATTTTCACCTGGTTTTAAATTACCTTCTACATAAATATACTGGCTGTTGGAAGCAATTTCCGTTACAGGTCTGATCTCAAGTTCACAATCTTTTTTATACACAACCACATAGCTCTGGTTGTTATCAAAGATTAAAGCCTTTGCAGGAATCGCCAATGCGGATTTATTTTGTGAATTGATCGGTAATACAACATCTGCAGACATTCCCGGTCTCAGCTTCATCCCGTTATTATCCATAATGATTTTGGCTTTAAGCACTCTTTCATTTTCATTAAAAACCTGAGAAATATTGTTGATTTTCCCTGAAAAACTATCATCCGGATAAGCAAGCGTTTTGACCACTACGGGTTGGTCTACATACACATGTCTCATGTTGGTAGCATATACATTGGCCATTACCCATACTTTATCCAGATTGGAAATAGTAAACAGTTGATCTCCTCCTGCAGTAACAGGCATTCCTTTAGAAATATTTTTTGAAATAACATATCCGTCTGCCGGAGCTTTTATCTGAATGGTATTTCCTCCCGCTGAATACAGCTGCATATTTTTCTGCGTCTTGGAAATATTGGATTGCAGTATGGCTACTTCAGAACGCGCTTCCTGCAAATCTTTCTGAGAGGCAATATCATCTTTATACATGGCTTCTACGGAAGACAGTTTTCTTTTCGCAACAGCCAGCTGAGCCTGCAAAGTTTGAGTATCATCCTGCATTTCATTCACAGCTGTACTCTTTACGCTTGCCAACGTTTGCCCTTTTTTTACATAATCACCAAGTGAGAAATAAGTATCCATCACCACTCCGTCTACAAGACTTACAAAGGGAACCGTTTTATCAGAATTGCTTTCCACTTCTCCGGTAAGGGTGATACTTTCTTCTATGGGAAGCAGTTCTGCTTTGGCCAGTTTAATATCTTTTTTAAGCTCTTTGCTGATGCAATAACTTTTTTCAGCTTCTTTATTTTCCTGTTTTCCGGCACAGCCTGTAAAAATAATGAGGGCAGACAGATAAGCTGCAGCAGTGTATTTAGTAATATTTTTGTTCATATCTTATAAATCTTGTCCTACAACATACTGCAGGTTTTCGTAGTATTGATTCAATTCTTTTTTAGTATCCAGGATGATCATTTTATTTCCAATGTAGGTATCCAGAAAATCCATGTACTCCAGCATGCTGATATTTCTTAGTCTGAAATTTTTCTCATGGCTTACCAGCAAACCATCCAGTGTAGACTCGTAATTGTCATCGATCTCTTCTGAAACCTGCTGTGTTCTGATATAATTTCTAAAGACAGAAACAATTTCGTTCTCAGATTTCAACATGTTTTTGCGGGTTTCCAGTTTGCTTTTCTCAATCTCAAGCCTTGCTTCCTGGATATTCCCTTTATTACGGTCGAAAATGGGAAGATCCATAGAAACACCTAATCCTATAAAGTCTTTCATGATATTTCCTCCACGGTCATATCCTATAGAAACCGCCACATCAGGAGTTTTCATGGCATTTTGAATTTCCAGATTTTTGGCAGCATGTTTCTCTTTATTTTTCGAGATCATGATATCGGGTCGGTTTTCTTTTGCCTTGTCTATCCATTGATTCACTTCCAACTCAGAAAGTTGTTTTTCAGGCATGACAAATGAATCTGTTATCACCAGATAAGATTGAGAAGGCAGCATCAATAAGGCTTTAAGCTCTACCTGCTGATCTTCGATTTCCTGTTTTAATGAAATCAGCTTCTTCTTGAATTCAATTTCCTGTGCTTTTAAGCGGACGTACTCAGCTTTACTGATATTACCAAGGTTTAATTGATTATTGTAGGATTTTGTTAATTTCTCAATGGAAGTGATCTGCCCCTGATAGATTTTCTGCTGTTCCTGATTGTAAAGAACTTCGGTAATGGTATTTCTGAGGGTCTTCTTAAGTTCACGTAAAACTTCCTGTAGTTCATACTTCTCTCCTTCCACTTCTATTTTCTGGAGTTCAATATTTTTTCGCCTTTTACCTGCAGTCTGAATCACCTGTTCTATCTCCGCAGAAATCTGGGTGTTTTTTCCCCAGTTTCCGATCAATGCCGGCTGTTCTTCTATGTCATAAGTTCTCCATAAATTAACTTCGCTGATACTTAATGTAGGATTAGGCCAGTATTTAGCCTGAACAGCTCTTGCCTCGGCTTGTGAAATTTCAAGCTTCTGTGCAATGAGGTCGAGGTTTTTAGCCAAAAAGATAGTTTCAGCTTCCTTTCTTCCAATTTTCAGGGTATCTGAAATCTGTGCTGAAAAGAAACTGAAACAATGAATATAAAATAGTGTAAAAAATAGCTTCTTCAAGGTCTCTTATTTTAAGACCACAAAGCTATTTGCCTCATATTAGAGGGAATTGTAAAGGAAATTAAAATTCGGTTAGTTCAACATTAGAGTTTGATTAGAACTTTTTTCATTCCTTGAAATTATGTTTGAATTGGTATGTTTTGGCTAAAGCCGAAGGATTTTGATTATTTTTTGTAAGCGGGTTAAAACCCGCTTCTATTGAATATTTTTTACTCTCTCGCAGATTTTGCAGATGACGCAGATTTCGTTATTATGAATATATTTTTAATAAGATTTTAAATTAATCTAAGATCATGAATCTGCTCAATCAGCAAAATCTGCAAGAGAAAAAATCAGGAATGCGCTGGGAATTCCAAAAGAACATTGGTTCCCACATTGACCGCAGAATCAATTTTCATCACAATATGATGATGATCAAAAATGCTTTTTGAAAGTGATAAACCAATTCCACTGCCTTTTACAGTATCTACATTTTTTCCTCTGTAAAAAGTTTCAGATATTTTCACAAGGTCATCAGCCGGAATTCCTCTTCCTTCATCTTTGACTTCGATATACAACTGATTGGCCTTTTCTGATAATGTAATCACAACAGGTTTATCAAAGGAATATTTAATCGCATTTTCTACAATATTATACAGCGCAAGATACAGCAGCGTTTCGTTTCCTGGAAATTCCAGTAAAGCAGGTTTCGTTACCTGAAGCTGTATTTTAATGGATGAATGGTTTTCTTTTGCTTTAGGTTCTAATTTTTCATAAATCTTCCAGATCAGCTCATCTACTCTCATCGGTTTGTGAGAAGACTCAAGCTTTGTCATTCCGGACATCAGCAAAAGATTGTTGAGAATATTTTCAATCTCATATACATTTTCCAATGACTCTTTGGCCACTTCCTTATATTCTTCCGGTGTACGGTCTTTTTGGGCAAAGACTTCCAGGTTTCCTGAAATAGCGGCTAAAGGTGTTTTAAATTCATGAGAAACATAATTGATAAAGTTCTGCTGCAAGAGTACATTTTCTGAAATTCTGCCCAGCAGTTTATTATAGGATTTTATCAGATCTTCAATCTCGTCATTGGTATTGGTAGAAGTAATGATTGCCGTAGAAATGTTATTATATTCCACTTTATTGATCCGTTCTACTACATTGGAAATAGGTTTATAAACCACTTTAGAAAGGTATCTGCTCAGAAAATAAATTGCCAGCAGCCCAATCAGCAATACGGAAAGCATGATAATAGCCAATCTCAGGATCTGCGACTGGAAAGAGTCGTTGGAAGATTTCACAAAAACAACAAAGTCTCCCTGATTGTCCGGATAAAAAATCCCATAATAGAATTGATTATCAGACATAAACTGTATTCCTTTGTTATTTCGGACAGCCTGTAAATGAGAAGGTTTTATATTCTTATCATTCAGATTGTGTCCAAAAGTAACTTCATTATTCTGATTGTAAACCGCTACCCTGTTATTCTGAATCAGGTGATTGTATTCTTTTTTGATCTGAGCATGACGGTCTTTCGGGAGTTCATCTTTTTCTAGATAATAAATAGCAGAAATAAGAGCCGTATTTCTAAGCTTTTCAAAATAAAAAATTTTGGTACTGTCATAATACGCAAAGAATATCACCGCTGATATGATGATAGAAACGATGCCGAATGACAGGCTTGAAATAAGGGTAAATCTGTTTCTGAGCGTCATTTTCAGTCTTTGATCAAATATCCGGTTCCTTTTACTGTATGAATAATTTTCTGTTCAGTTTCATCAATCTTGTTGCGGACATAGGAAATATAAACATCCACTACATTGGTTGTATTATCAAAATCAATTCCCCATACCTTATGCAAAATCTGGGTTCTGCTCAATACTTTATTTTTATTCTCCATCAGGAAAGTAAACAATTTGTATTCCGTAGGGGAAAATTCTATTTCCTTATCATTCTGAGTTACTTTATGAAGATCGGTATCAATCACGATATTTCCACATGATAAATATTGATCCTCCTTTTGGTAGCTCATTTTATTTCTTCTGGTTAAAGCTTTAATCCTTGAAATCAGTTCTTCAAAGTGAAAAGGTTTTGATAAATAATCATCAGCACCCATATCAAGCATTTTGATTTTATCATCAGGACTGTTCAGGGCACTTAAAACCAAAATCGGGGTATAATTTCCTTTAAATCTGATAATCTGGGTAAGCTGCATCCCATCCAGTCCGGGAAGCATGATATCCATTAAAATAATATCAAAATCATAGGTATGAAGAAGCTCACGTGCCTTTTCACCGGAATCTGCAAGGGTCGTATTATAGCCGGCCTCAGAAAGGCCTTTAATCAGAAAATTGCTGATTCTTTGATCATCTTCTACCAACAAAATATTCATAAGTCTCTGAAATTTCCCATAAATATAAGTATTCTTGTTCAGAAAGGAAGCCGGAGGCTGGAAGATAGAAGTAATAGAATTTTATAAAACAATTGTTTCCCAATTTATTCAACTTTAAAAAACATTGAAATTAATTAACCTGAGTTCGGGTTAAGTAAAGTAATATTGAAGGCGGGAAGCGAGAAGCGGGAAGCTGGAAGAAATAGGATGTACATAATTATTTTTAGTTATAAAATTACAGTCGCTTCACAAGTAAATACAGAAGTTGTTTCAACTTATCAAAAAAAATTGGATATCTATAAAAACCATTAAGAAGGATTTAAGAAATAAAGTATAGTTAAGATGAATCATTCTGATTTTAAGCTTAAAGCGAAGCTCATCTTAATACTCTCAACACCTTAATACATCTTAATGTTTCAATAAACAAAAGTTTAAACAAATTGAAATTGACTCTTAAAAAAGAGAAACAGCCATTGTTGATGCTCTTCACACCTTCCTTCTTCCAGCTCCCAGCCCCCAGCTTCAAAACCATCTCAATCAGAAATTCTTATCCCGAACTCAGATTAATTAAAAAACAGTCAGTTCTTTTTTGCACAGAAGTAACTTCCAGCATCCCTCTTCCTTCTTCCAGCCTTTTTTCATAATTTTGAAACATGGAGATGATATATTTAATTATTGGACTGATTGCCGGTGGTGTACTGGGCGCTGTGATATTATATTTTGCCTTGAAATCATCAATGGTTTCAAGAAGTTCTTATGATACACTGAACACCTTATCCATAAAAAACCAGTCTGATCTTGAAAATTCAAACCTAAAAATTCAGGAACTTCATCAGAATATCAATAAAGAAAAAGAAGCCAATATGCTGCAGCAGGATCTGCTGGATGACCTGAAAAATGAATTTTCTAAAATATCTGCCGAATATTCATCTTTAAATCTTCAGTTTCAGGAATTGAAACAAACCCATCAGAGACAGACTTCTCAGATAGACACTCACATTCTTGAAAAGCAGACTCTTTTTGCAAAAAACTCTGAACTTTCTGCCAAAAATGAGGGTCTTCAACAATCTCTTGACACCCAGAAAGAAGAAATCGTCAAGATTCAGGAAGATTCTAAACTTCAGTTTGAAAACCTTGCCAATAAAATTTTAGAAGAAAAAACTGAAAAGTTTACTGCCTTAAATCAAAATAACTTAAAAAATATCCTTGAACCTTTTCAGGAGAAAATCGCGGATTTAAAAAATAAAGTCAACGAAGCCTACGAAAAGGAAAATAAAGAACGTTTCTCTCTAGCTGAAAAAGTAAAAGAACTGGCGGAACTGAACCAGCAGATTTCCGAAGATGCCAAAAAACTGACCCGTGCCTTGAAAGGAGAAAGCAAAACCCAGGGAAACTGGGGCGAGATGATTCTGGAAAGTATTCTTGAAAAATCAGGATTGGTAAAAGGAAGAGAATATTTCCTCGAGCATGAATTGCGTGATGAAGACAATAAAGCTTTATTCTCAGAATTCTCCGGAAAGAAAATGCGTCCTGATGCCGTTGTAAAATACCCTGACGAAAGGAATGTTATTATTGATTCAAAAGTATCTCTGACTGCTTTTACAGAATTGGTAGACGAAACCGATGCAGATGTCTACGCTATAAAACTAAGCCAGCATCTTGGATCTATCAAAAACCATATTAATCAACTCAGTCAAAAAGCATATGATGATTATGGAAAATCATTGGATTTCGTGATGATGTTTATTCCCAGCGAACCGGCTTATATTGCAGCAATGCAGGCAGACCAAAACCTTTGGAACTATGCCTATGAAAGAAGAATTCTTTTGCTTAACCCAAGTAATCTGATTACTTCTCTTAAGCTGATTGCCGATCTTTGGAAACGCGAATATCAAAACCGAAATTCTATTGAAATTGCTGATCGTGGAGCCAGACTCTATGACAAATTCGTAGGTTTTGTAGAAAACCTGGAAAAAGTAGGCAGAAATCTGGATCAGGCGAAAAACGTATTCAATGATGCCTACAAACAGCTTCACACCGGAAATGACAACCTGGTGATCCAGACTCAGAAATTGAAGTCATTAGGAATAAAAAATAAAAAAGACCTGCCTCAAAGTCTTATCGACAACGGCAATCTTATTGAACCATCAGAAAGCTAAATCCCAGGTTTTATGTTTTCATTTACAGCATATCCATACCCCAAATCCGAATCTTTCAAAGAAATTTTCGTTTCTTCATTGGGGGCAGGAGTTGCTGTCTATTTGTTTCTGATTATTTTTCAGCCTTTTGGCACCGAAAACTTCCAACATCCTTACAAGTTTTTACTACTTTTCCCCTATTGCATTATTTTTGGAATGGCATTTTTTATTGCTAATCTTATGACTTCCCGTTTCAGCAACTGGAATATTGGTGCGGAGTTTTTAAAAATAATTCTCATTCTATTCCTGAGCTCTGTTCTATCCTATTTTTACAATTCATTATTCTTGAGCCATGTAGCACTGGATCTTGGCAATTATTTCTACATGTTCTTATATTCTCTTGCAATCGGTATTCCGGTTTCAATCATCTATATTTTATCACGGTACATCTATTTAAAGAATATTCATGAAAAGAAAGCCCTCGATATTTCTCAACATCTTCCCGTTTCAGCTTCTGAACAACGACAAAATCTGTTAAAAATATCAGCCCAGAATACCGAGCTTATCATGAATGAAAAAGATTTTCTTTGCGTTCAGTCTATGGAAAATTACTGTACATTTTACTTTCTAGAGAATAATAGCGTACAAAAAACATTGATCAGAATAAGTTTAGCCAGTGTTTTACAACAAATTGAAACAGATTCTGTTAAAAAATGCCATCGTTCTTATATTGTCAATCTTGGAAGGGTAAAAAATCTCAAAGGAAATGCTCAGGGTTATAAATTAATCCTTCCTGAAATCGATTTTGAAATCCCTGTTTCAAGGAGTTTCATTTCTTCAATTATTCCTCAATTGCAACAGCAGCATTCATAATTTTTGTCATTCGTCACTATTCTTTGTCATTGATCACATTAACTTGAAAGCATTGATTTAAAGCTACATTTTTGCTCAAAATTAACAGACATGAGCAAAAATATCCGCTTCTTTTTCATCTTTATTCTAGGGTTTACAGCCTATTATTTCTTCGATTTTCTCTTTTTTAGAACCATACAGACTTTCTCAAAAGATTTGTTTCACAGTAAAGCAATAGCCCATATAATTGCTTACTCCGTGACTTTAGTCCCATTAATCGTTACGCTAAAAATTCTATTTCCAAAAAGAAACATTTCAGACCTGTTTTCATTAGATAAACCTATTTTCAAAGGTTTCACTTTAGCTCTTATCAGTACTCTTCCTATGTTGATTGGATATGTGATTCATTTTAAAATAATCAGTAAAATAAATTTTGAAACGTTATTTATCAACACATTATCTTCAGCATTTTTTGAAGAGATTATTTTCAGAGCTTTTCTTATCGGAATACTATATCGGTTTACCAGACTCGGATTTTTATCATCTGCCTTATTAGGTTCATTGTTATTTGCACAGGTACATTTATACCAAAGTCAGAACTTAATAGAGCTTACCGAGATATTTGCCATTACATTTTTAGGATCAGTATTCTTTGCCTGGGCATATTTTGAATCGGAATACAACTTATGGACCGCAATCTTCCTTCATTTCTTTATGAATCTGTATTGGGAAATCTTTAATGTATCAGAAAACGTTTCCGGGAATCTATATGGAAATATCTATAAATTCCTATCCATTGCCGTCCTGATCTTAGCGGTCATCTATTATAAAAGGAAAAATAAAACTCCAATGGAGGTCACATGGAAAAAGCTTTTTATCAAAACCAGAGAAGTTCAATCATAAATTTTGCATAATTTTGCAGCATGTTGATAGAAAGTTTTCAAAACGATAAAATAAAAAATGTCACTAAGCTCCTTACTGACAACAGGTTTCGTAAAAAATCAAAAGTTTTTGTAGTAGAAGGCCAGCAGGAAAATGAAAGAGCCATACAGTATGATTTTGAACCGTTGGAGTTCTTTATCTCTGAAAATATCTTTAAAGGAACACTTCCCAATGGAAAAATCCATTATGTAAGTGAAAAAGTATATGAAAAAATAGCTTACAGAGGTAGTTCTGAAGGGATTATCGGAATCTACCATGCAAAAGAAAATTCACTTTCTTCATTTGTTCCTAAAAAAGATTCTACGGTAATTATTGTTGAAGGTGTAGAAAAACCAGGAAATCTTGGCGCTATTTTAAGAAGTTGTGAAGCTTTTGGAGTGGATGCTTTGATTGTTGCTGATGGGAAAACTGATTTTTACAATCCCAATGTCATCAGATCCAGTGTTGGCTGCCTTTTTGGGATGGAAGTCTATCAGGCTGAGAATGAAGAAACCTTGGAATTCCTGCAAAAAAACAGCTTCAATATCTACACAACGCTTATGGACGAAAGTGCTGAAGATCTTTATAAGAGAGATTTCAAGCAGCGTTCAGCAGTATTATTCGGGACGGAACATTCAGGATTGAGTGATTTCTGGATTGGAAAAGGAAAAAACACTTTAATTCCGATGGCTGGAAGTATTGATTCTTTGAACCTGAGTAATGCGGTAGCTATTACCTGTTATGAATCTTTGAAACAGAAGAAAGGATAAATCCTATATAACTTTTTATAATAGAGATTGCTTCGCCTTCGGCTCGCAATGACTAAGCATAAAAAAACCGTTTCACTGGGTGAAACGGTTCTTTTATTGTTAAGCGTATGCTAGAATTATTTCTTAGCAGCATCTTTAGCAGCATCAGCAGCTCCTTTAGCAGCATCAGCAGCTCCTTTAGCAGCGTCAGCAGCTCCTTTAGCAGCATCTTTAGCAACTTCAGCACCAGCAGCAGTAGTAGCAGCAGCAGCATCTTTAGTAGCTTCTACAGCAGTAGTTGCAGCAGAATCAACAACTTTAGCAGCTGAATCAGAAACTACAGCAGCAGAATCAGCTACAGTAGCAGCAGCAGAATCAGTTGTACCTTCAGTAGCAGTAGCTTCAGTTTTTTTACAAGCAACTAGAGAGATTGCAGCGATAGCAGCTACGAATAATGACTTTTTCATAATAAATTAAATTTAATTTTGTTAATATTGTTTTATAAAATTTTCTTCTGTTCTGTTATTTGAACAAGACAAAGGTAGAGCAGTTAGAAAATTTGTCTATGAAAAATAATTGTAATACCTTTGTAAAATAGTTTTACAAAAAAACATAGCTGATAATCAACAATTTAATTATTTTTTGAAAAATTGACAGATTTAGATCTATTACACTTTGAACAGCTAAAAAAGGATGTTCAGGGTCAATACTTAAAAGAATATACCCCTTCGCAGGATGACATATCCAAGTGGAAGGGTATAGATATTATATATTTTCAGGAAGACCTTCGAAAAAAAGCGAAAGGTAACATCAGTGAAAAATCATTTTACACCTACTTTAAAACTTCACCGGTTACTAAACTACCAAGAATAGACATGCTCAATTTATTGAGTATTTATGCAGGTTACAACTCATGGTACGATTTCAAAAAGCAGCATCTTTTTGCGGGTGAATTACTTCAGGAAAATGAAAATTTTGACGACGAAGATCTCGATGAACTTGAAAAAACAGTTTCTGAAGCTCCAGAACTTCCAAAAATTGAATTTCAACCTAAAAAAGTTGAAATAAGGACCCCAGAAAACACTGATTTACAAAAATCAAATACTGAAAATCAACAAATTACACAAAACAAGACTACCACAAATGAAGTTGAAATTTCATCGGTTTCGCCTAAGAAAAATTTCTTCAAAAAGAATGCATGGGCACTTGTCACTTCAGTTTTGATTACCATTACTGGTATCCTTGGATTTAAAGATGTACTTTTTTCAAAAACTTACAAATATTGCTTCATTGACAAAGACAGAGGAGTTTCTGTAATCAATACCTTAGAAATAATGGTAGTGAAAGAAAATGAATCTCCACTGATGTACAAAATAAAACCTGGTGAATGCTTTTATTATTCTACCAAAGATAAAAATTTAAAAATGCGAATCAGTGCTCCTTTCTACGAGCCTCTGGAAGTGAACAGAAATCTTGAAAATGCCCCGGAAGAAGAAAAAATAGAACTAAAGCCGGATGATTATAAGATGGCTGTCTATTATTTCTCTATCAAAGATATCAAAGGAGGAAATCCCGATGAGCAGGTTGCTCTTATTAAGCAGAAGAGAAACCAGCTGGAGAACCTGATCAGTAACAATGCGGTAATCTATCAGGTATATGATAATGACACTTATGGTATAGAAAGCCTGAATAAGCAGAAATACATCACTCTGGTAACCACACCAACGACCTCTCTGAAAAACCTGAATGTAATAGAAATGAAAAAGGATAACAAAGGTAAAATTGTATCCATCAAATTTAAAATTGCTACCACAGATGAAAAGAATAAGTAATTTTTTAATTTTCACCGTGCTTCTGACGTTATTTATTGCCTGTAATAATAAGACCTCAGAGGTGAGCGACCTCGATAAACTACGAAACAGCAACAATGAAAAAAGCTATCCTGCCGTACAGATGGATAGTATGCAGGCGATTAATTCCATCACCAAACAGAAAGTTCAGGAGCTTCTTGATCTGTCTACCTTATATCTTAGCGGAAACAGAAATACAGAAATAGATACCGTGATTTATTCACAAATGGAAAGTTATTTCCACAAACCGGACTCTCTTACCTTCAAAACATTGCTGAAAGAGCTTGACAGCATGAAAGCAAAAACAGCCAAGGTGAGCAATCTGAATGTTTATAAAGAGTTTTATAAAAAGGATACATTAGACTATGCCAAGTTCAATGTAGAATACTTTGACAATAAAAATAAGTCGCTGGGAAGCTTTGAAAAGAATGCACAGTATATCCTGCTTTCTACTTCCAAGCTTAAAAAGGAATTTAAATTTTACTTTTTGGATTTTTATTCCAAACCGCTTAAGAAAGACAGTACTTCAGTAGGAGTAACCAAATAGTCAAGGGGAACATCATTTTCCCAGACATCATCCACATATTCATCGGGGTCAAAGTAATTGACTCCGATTTTTTTTGTCTCTTCAGATATATTTTGAAACAAGCCATCATAAAATCCTTTGCCGTACCCTACCCGATTTCCTTTTTGATCACAGTATAAAAGAGGTGTAATCACATAATCAAATGCATTTTCACCAGAATCTTCATTGGAAACAGGTTCTGAAATCCCCCAGCTGTTGGTTTCAAAAAGAGTGTCTTCAGAAATTTCGATATTAATAAGTTTATCACCCACAATTTTAGGCACATAAACACGGATATTCTGTGCTAAAAAGTATTGAATGAAGATTTGGGTATCAATTTCTTTTCTTGCCGGAATCGGGATGAAAACGTGCACTTTCTCAGATTCTTCCGGACGGAAATACCGGATGAAATTCTCAAAAATCTTTTGAGATAACTGGAAGGCCTCATCGGTAGACAAGGCCTTTCTTTTTTGAGTATATTTTTTTCTAAGCTCAGCTTTCAGCATAATGATTATGTGATTCTTACAGAAATAATTTTCACAGGACAGGCGTTGGCCGCTCTCTCCAAATATTCAACCGCTTCCAGGTCCTGTGTTTTTAACGTGTAGAAGCCTTTTTTATCAATGGTCTTAAGCAATACTGATTTACCATCTTTTTTAGACATTCTAAAATATTCGGGAGCGAATTCTACACAGTAATTACACCCAATACATTTATCTCTTTGAAGTGTAGCAATGACCATTACGTTTTCACAATTTTATATAATTTGTCACTTGGGCGTATACGGAACTTCGTAGGAAAAGTAATCACATCAGATTTTGTGGCCTTGTCTGCTCCTTCCTTCTCATCAACCATCATGCTTTCGATAATCATTTCCTGCGATCCTGTAGTAGGTCCCTGTATAAGCACATTGTCTCCTACAGAAATATCATACGCTTCAACCACAAACTCTGCGATATTGGCTTTCGGATAAAAGTGCCGTCCTTTTCCGATATATACTTTCTTTTGTGTTGCACCGGAACCTGAGTTTGAAGACCACTCACCCAGCTCCTGGCCAAGATAATATCCACTCCAGAAACCTCTGTTGTAGACGGTCTCCAGAAGTTTCATCCATTCATCCACTTTTTCCTGAGAAAATGTTCCTTCGGCAATACTGTCGATTGCTTCCCTATAGCATTTTGTAACTGTCGCTACATATTCCGGAGCCCTTCCTCTTCCTTCTACCTTCAATACTTTCACGCCGGTATCCACAATCTGATCCAGGAAACCAATCGTACACAGGTCTTTAGGAGACATCATATATTCGTTGTCAAGTTCGATTTCAAAACCCGACTCCTGATCAATTACCGTATATTTTTTCCGGCAGTTCTGCTTGCAGGCGCCTCTGTTTGCAGAAGAATTATGGGAATGGAGGCTTAGATAACATTTCCCGGATACAGCCATGCATAAGGCACCATGTCCGAAAATTTCCACTTCAACAAGATTACCGGAAGGTCCTTTTACCTGATCTTTTTCAATCTGGGTGCAGATTTTTTTGATCTGGCTGATGCTTAGTTCACGGCTCATTACCATTGTATCAGCAAAAAGAGCATAGAATTTTACCGTTTCAATATTGGTGATATTAATCTGAGTAGAAATATGCACCTCCATGCCAATTTGTCTTGCATATGAGATGACAGCCTGATCCATTGCAATTACTGCCGTAAGACCTGCCTCTTTCGCTTTATCGAGAAGTGTTCTGACGATAGAAAGATCGTGATCATAGATGATGGTATTAAGGGTAAGATACGTTCTTACTCCTTTTTCAGCACATCTTCCGGCAATTTCCGGCAGATCATCAATGGTAAAGTTCATTGTTGCTCTGGCACGCATATTGAGCTGCTCAACCCCAAAATAGACAGAGTCTGCTCCATTATCTATAGCTGCCTGAAGTGATATGAAATCTCCTGCAGGAGACATCAATTCTATTGTTCCGTTTTTGGTCATTTTGAGTCCGGAATTACTAGGTTATTAAAACAGAAATAATTTACTGAAAGCTCTGAATTATGCATTTTGCACAATTCTGTACAGCTTATCAGATAAGCGAACTCTGAATGGTAATGCAAAAGTAATCTGATCTCCTGGTTTTGCAGTTTCGCAAGGACCTCCATTAGCGTAGATTTCAGTAATAGTAACTTCCTGCTCTCCCGTTGTTGGACCGGAAATTAATACTTTATCACCTATGGACAGATCTTTATTCTCAATTAAAAACTGTGCAATCTTTGATTTTGAGTAGTAATGCTCTGCCTTTCCAATCAATTCTTTTTTGACAGCAATCTTTTGACGGATATTTTTAGTTTCAGCTTTTGCTAAAGGTTTATCTGATAAATCTCCGGAATTTTTGAATTTCAAGGCATCAGATTTTCCTTTTCTGAATACTTTATTTCCAACCTGAAGTCCTTTTCTTAATTTCACCTGCTCATCCCAAGGTAAATGGATTGTATCCAGACATTGCGTAGAACAGCAGTTTTCCATTGCCGCTTTACATTCGTCACATTGGATAAACAAAAGGTGACAAGCATCGTTTGCACAGTTCGTATGGTTATCACAAGGTTTTCCACACTGGTGGCACTGTGAAATAATATCATCTGTAATTCTCTCCCCTAAACGGTGGTCAAATACAAAGTTTTTACCGATAAACTTACTCTCTATTCCTTCTTCTTTTATCTGGCGTGTATATTCAATGATACCTCCTTCTAATTGGTAAACATTTTTGAAACCCTGATGTTTGAAATAAGCACTGGCTTTCTCGCAACGGATTCCTCCGGTACAGTACATCAAAAGATTTTTATCTTCTTTAAAATCCTGAAGCTGTTCGTTAATGATTGGTAAACTTTCTCTGAAATTTTCCACATCCGGTGTAATGGCTCCTTCGAAATGTCCTACTTCACTTTCGTAGTGATTTCTAAAATCTACGACAATGGTATTCGGATCTTCTAATAAATTATTGAATTCCTGAGCTTTTAAGTGAATTCCTTTATTGGTAACATCAAAAGTTTCGTCATTCAAACCGTCAGCAACAATTTTGTTTCTGACTTTTATGGTTAATTTTAAAAAAGAATAATTGTCCTGGTCTACCGCTACGTTCAAACGGATTCCTTTCATGAAGTCATATACTTCCAGCGTATTACGAAAAGCCTCAAACTGATCAGCAGGAACACTCATCTGAGCATTGATTCCTTCTTTAGCAACATAAATACGGCCAAGCGCATCAAGTGCATTCCAGGCTATAAATAATTCGTCGCGAAATTTTTTTGGGTCTTCGATTTTGGCATACGCATAGAAAGACAAAGTAAGACGGTCTTTACCGGCTTCATCAATAAGTTGAGCTCTTTCTTCTGCGCTTAAGGTGTTATACAGTTGCATGCTATAAACGTTTTAAGTGAGAATAAAATTTTTGCAAAGATAAGTATTTTTGAATTAAGTATATTTATGATACAAATCACAGACACAAAGTAATTAACGACCAGCAAAGAAAAAAAGCTTACTTTATATCATAAGTCTGCCATATTTTCTTTAATTTTTTTTTAAGTTTTGTTAACTATGGCATTAACAATTATGACATAAGGCATAAAATGATATAATAGCCGTTAAATTTTAGTTAAAATTGAAACATAGCATACTAATTGCTTACTTATTTAACATTAAATTTGTTTACTCAAAAACATAAAAAAGAAATTAATTAATAAACAAGAAAGATATACAATGAAGAGTACTTTAAAAAAACTATTACCATTTGCAGTAGTTGGAGTCATTTCCGGAGCTACTACCGTTGGAGCTTTACAATATTTCGGACATAGCTCCAACAATGGAGATCAATCTTATTTCACAACAGCAGCACCCAATACTTCATTCGCAGGAATGAACACGGGAGCAGTAGGTGATGATTTCGTAAAAGCAGCTAAGACAACTGTTCCGGCTGTAGTTACCATTAAAAATTACCAAAGCAGAACAGCAAGCAGAGCTTCAGAACAGGATTTGTTTGACTTCTTCTTCGGAGATCCTTTCGGAGGAAGAGGCCAGCAGAGACAGAAACAGCAGCAGGCTCCTGATAATATGCCATCGGGAATGGGTTCTGGTGTAATTATCTCTCCGGACGGTTATATCATTTCCAATAACCATGTGGTAGCAGGTGCCAATAAGCTTGAAGTCGTACTAAGCAACAAAAAATCATATATCGCAACTTTGGTTGGAACAGACCCTAACACGGATATCTCTTTACTGAAGATTGAAGAAAAAGGTCTTCCTTATCTGAATTTTGCGAATTCTGACAATATTGATGTAGGGCAATGGGTTCTTGCTGTAGGAAATCCATTGGGATTAAATTCTACAGTAACAGCAGGTATTGTTTCTGCTAAAGGAAGAGGTATCGGAATTCTTGGAAGCCAGGGAAAAGCTACTAATCCTATTGAGAGTTTCATTCAGACGGATGCTGCCATCAACCCAGGTAACTCTGGAGGAGCTTTGGTGAATACAAATGGAGAGCTTATCGGGATCAACTCTGCGATTCAGTCTACTACAGGATATTATCAGGGATACGGATTTGCAGTGCCATCGAACTTAGCAAGAAAAATTGTTGAGGATATCAAGAAATTCGGAATTGTACAGAGAGGATTCTTAGGTGTTCAGTCTTTAGACCTTTCGAATGATCAATTGGTAACTTCATACAATAAGCAGTTCAAAACAAATCTGAAAGTAGGTTCCGGAATTTATGTTACAGGATTTGGTGAAAACAGTGGCGCTGAAGATGCAGGATTGAAAAAAGGAGATGTAATCACTAAAGTAGACAACTACGACATCACAGATTTTGCGGATCTTTCCATGTCTATCGGAAGCAAACGTCCTGGTGATAAAGTTCAGGTAACGTATTCAAGAAATGGTAAAGAAAGTACTACCACTGTAACGCTTAGAGACCAGAAAGGAGGTACTTCAACAAGAACGAAAGCAGATCTTACTGTAACTGAAAAAATCGGAGCTGAATTTGATCCTCTTACAGAGCGTTTCAAAACAGAATACGGACTGAACAGTGGTGTAGTGGCTAAAAACGTGTCTGAGGGCAGCGAAATGGCTAAAATCGGAATCGTAGACAACTATATCATTATTGAAGTCAATGGCAAACCTGTCAATTCACAGAAAGATGTTGAAAAAACTCTTGAAAAATACCAGGGGAATGTACAGGTGAAATTTGTGGATGATTACGGAAGAATTTATACAAAAGGGTTTAAAATGCCTTAATTGATTTTTTTGATTTAACATTAAAAAAGCTAACCATTCTTACTTAAGAATGGTTTTTTTATGAAAAAAAATAAGATAATTAAACTCAATGCAGAAACTAATGAAAACCACACAAAACACTGATTAACAATATATAATAATTCTATTTTTCATATATTTGAAAAAGCAAAAAATGCATGAAAAAAGCCACCTATAAGGATAGAGAAAAAGTCGTTAATATTTTATGCCAGGCTTTCATCAATGTTCTTATTCCTAATTCTATCAACTTTGTTATAACGAATTCTGGTAACAGATATAAAAGATTGAAAGCATTGATGGAGTTTCAATTCGATTTATCAATACTAAATGGAAGTATATTTCTTAGTGATGATCACAAAGGATGTATTTTATACTTAGATAAATTCCAATTCAGTTTAAAAAAAATCTGGCTTGAAATAAAATTACTGTTCAATTGTATTGGAATTGAAAATATCTTTAAAGTTTTACAACGAGAAAAACTCTTAGCAAAGTTTCATCCGGAAGAAAAATTTGTTCATTTATGGTTAATGGCTGTAGTTCCCGGTGAACAGGGAAAAGGAATAGGTACAAAACTTTTAAAGGAATCTATGAATAAATATGAGAACGATCTTGTATATGTTGAAACAACAACATTAGAAAATAGAACCTTCTATCAACAAAATGGATTTACCATTTTCCATGAAACTTTTGAGTTGGATTATCCTCTTTATTTTTTGAAATATGTTTAATAAGGAAATGTATTAATGCTTTTCATATCAACAAAAAACGCTGCAGAAATCTGCAGCGTTTTTTTATTATTTATTTAGACTTGTTCATTTTATCAGCGATACTTTTCTTTTTATTTCTTTCGTAGATCACTTCTACAATCTTACCTCCAATCCAGGAAAACGGAAAGAATGTAAGGAAAATGGAGATCTTATAAAATGTAGGATGATATGGAAAAATAATAACATCCAACATGGCAATAAAAAGCATAATAAAGCCAATCAGAATAGCATAGGCTACTTTAGCATATTTAACGATAATAGCTGTCGCCACTCCCCCAATGGTAGTTCCTAATCCGGAAATAAACAAAAGGAAACCGAAAAATGCCTTATCATCTTTCATGCTGAAAAGAAACCTTTGCCAGTGCTCAAACGGAGCAAAAGCCTCAAAAGTTACCCATTGCGGAAAAGCCCTTATACCAAGAGTAATAATAAGCCCTGCAATACCAAGACCTATCAGAACCGCAATTGTATTTCTTATAAAGTTCATTAATCCTGATGTGCAATCATAGAAATTTCGATATCCACATTTTTAGGCAAACATGAAACCTGTACTGTTTCACGGGCAGGATAGCTTTCTGAATCTAAGTAAGATGCATAGATATCGTTCATTACAGCAAAATCATCCATACTCTTAAGGAAGATAGTAGCTTTTACAACGTTTTTGAAAGTCATGCCGGCTTCAGTAAGAATCGCTTCAAGGTTTTTCATTACCTGGTGCGTTTCTTTTTCAATTCCTTCTACCAATTTACCAGTTGCAGGATCTACAGGAATCTGTCCGGAGATATACAAAACTCCGTTGGCCATATTAGCTTGTGAATAAGGTCCGATAGCTGCAGGTGCATTAACTGTGTTGATTATTTGTTTCATAGCGGATATTTATTTTTTTCTATGGTTATATGTAATCACTATTTCCGGTATTCTTTGATAAGAAAATCTTCTTTGCAGTGATTTCATTAGAATTTATTTTGGTTGCAAATATAAAATTTATATTCTCAAATGCCAATCTGATATTAGAAAGGTGCATTTGGCTGGGTAAAGCTTCTGTCTTTATACTTCAGTGCATCACTTAAGATATTGGCTTTGATCCCAATAAAGAAGTCATATACTTTATACTGTCCAAAAGGAACCCAGTTGAAATTGATGGTAAAACTTCGCTGATCTCTTGAAAAACCGATCCTTGTATATGCCAATTCTTTAGTCACCATGTCATAATGGGTACTTCCGTTGATATTCCAGTAAGGAGTCAGCTTGATACTACCATCCAATCCTATGGATGCTATTTTGTTGGCAAATTTGCTTAGCCCTTTGGAATAAGCGTAGTTGGCACTGATATTTAATGTCCATGCCTGATCAAAGTGAGCATAATGATCATCATCAAAATAATAATTTTCGTTTCGGACCTCTCCTTTCGACGAATATTTCTTTGCATAATCTGTCTTCTCTCCAAAAATCTCACTGCTCAAAGGATAAGACAACTGAACATTGAATCCCTGTACACTGAAGTGCCCAAACTGTTCTGTTCTTACTCCGGTATCCTGTCCTGATGAGAAGTCAATTTTATAAGGTTCTAATGCAAGACTGGTATTTACAGTAAGTTTATTATTAAAGAAAGAAGATTGTCCGTTGATTGAAAATACAGACCAAGGATGGTCTTTAGCAGCAAAGTTATAGCTTCCCGCAAGGTTTAAAGATTCAAAAATTTTGATTTTCTTTACTCCTGTAGAATCACTTTTAGACTTTACTTTCATTTCGATATTGTTTCCGATATTGAAACCTAGAGCACCCTGCATTCCACTTTGTGGGCTTCCGATGATTCCTTTTTCAAAAATAGAATATGGCGTCAACGCTCCGGTTGCATTATAATAATTTCTGTAATATCCGAAATTAGGACTTGAAAAGTCTGGAGAATAAGTAAAACTCAAACTCGGAGTCATCATATGTCTCACCGCTTCTACTGTAGATCCTTTTTTGAATTTCATCATTCCAAAAAGCGTTGTCTGAAGACTTGCAGAAGTTGAGAATGTAGAATATCCCGTAAAGTTTTTATTGATCTCATCAACTGTTACATTCTTTATCGGATCATAATATCTGTTCAACGTTTTTGTTGTCAAAGCATTGTCGATATTGGCACTTAAACTGAAAGTGAAATATTTTGCCAATGTTGTATTGGTAGCTAATGCAATATTGTTTTTAAGTCCTGTCTGCATTTTATCCCACATTTCTTTTTTAAACAGCTCATTCTCCTGAGTGTTTACGAAATTGGTAAGATTGAATCCTGTATTTACCGTAATATTTTCAAGAAGTCCCTGTCTTATTCCTGTTTTTGATTTAAATAAATAGAACTGGTTGATGGCTACGTTCATCTGTGGAAGACGAAGGTCTGCCAATCCTGTGGCAAAGTTTTGAGAATAAGAAGCCGTTCCTGTAATAGTCATCGGAAGTTTCAGGAATCTTTTGGTAAGGGTTACCGTAGAATTCTGCTGAGTATTCAATACATTCTGATTGAAAATGTAGTTGTTATTAAGTGGGTTATTATAGAACTTTGTACTTACAATATCCACAGAAGCACTGAATGTAAGGAAAGGATTGGCCTTAGAATCCTGTGAGTGTGTCCAGTTGATTCTATAGGTACTGTTTTTAGTATAATCATCCAAACCTTTAATCCCTCTTACCATAGTACCAACATCTGCAGTAAAGTTTCCTGAGTAACGGTATTTTTTCTGGTAATTCACCTGAGGACGTAAGTTCCAGCTTCCTTTTGTATAAATATCTGCTAAAACCTTAAGGTCAAAATGTTCTCCAATAGGTTGATAATATCCAATCCCGTTCAGGAAGAAACCTACATCTTCCCTTTCCCCGAAACTCGGGATCAGAATACCTGCAGCCCTTTTATCTGAAAACGGTAAAATAGCAAACGGAAGGTAAAGCGGTGTAGGTACCTGCTCGATAAACATCTGAATAGGACCTGTAACGATCTGGGATTTTGTTTTGGTTTTAATCAGCTTAATATTATAAGCTCTCATAAAATAATCCGCTGCCGTATCTTTTTTCTTAATGAAATAATCATCCGTTGTATAATCCGCTTTTCTCATTGCGAATACGGAGTCATTATATTTTTTAGTCTTCTGAGCTATAATTACCCCTTCACTTTCTTCTGTTCTCGCATTGAAAGCGATAGCCTGTTTTGTTTTTGTATTATAGCTGAACTCGTTGGTTTCGTATTTTTTTCCGGCCTGCGTAGTAATTACAGGTTCTACAATTTTCCCTAAAGAGTCCTGTTTTCCTCGCGCATAGATCAGATTTTTGTTATCATCAATAGAGATATAATCTGCATCAATCTGCATATCCTGATATTTTACCTGAGCATTTTTGTTCAGGAATGTCATCTTTTTAGGGACATCTCTCCTCTGATCATCCGCTTTTGTACGAAGAACATCATTTAAGGGTTCTTTTTTTACAACTATGGTATCCTTTTTGGAAATAGTATCATTAACCGCATTTTTAGGCAATTTTTCAGGAGTTTTCTGTGCTAAAAAATTGTTAAAAATTAGGATAATTAAAATTTGTAATATATTTTTGAAGACGGTTTTGGCCAATTTTATACTATATAATTAAGGCCCAAAATTAATATAATTTTTATAACTGTAAGATGCACAAACAAAATTTTAAAATAATTTTATCATTTCTCCTTATCCTAACCAGTAACTTTATTTTCTCTCAAAAGAAGTTTACTATCGTTCTGGATGCGGGACACGGAGGAAGTGATCATGGAGCCAACAGGACATATTCCGACATTGGAAGAGTCGCAGAAAAAGACATTACACTTGCCATTACGTTAAAAGTAGGTGCCATGTTAGAGAAAAACAGAGATTTCAAAGTAATATATACCCGTAAAATTGACGAATACCCTTCTCTATCTGATAGAACCAATCTGGCCAACAGAAGCAAGGCTGACCTTTTTGTATCCATTCACTGTAATTCTTCCCAAAGACCTACAGCCTATGGAACTGAAACTTATGTACAGGGCCCCAACCAGAATAACGAAAATCTTGAAGTAGCCAAAAGGGAAAATGATGTAATCTTCCTGGATGAAAAAGATAAGCAAACCTTTGGTTCTTATAATCCTGATTCTCCGGAGTCATTAATTGCCCTGAAGCTTCAGCAAAGTAAGTATCTGGAATCAAGTCTTCTTTTGGGAGGATTGGTTGAAGATAACTTTGTTAATAAAGATAAAAGATCTTCAAGAGGTGTTTTTCAGAAAAACCTTCACGTTCTCCGTATGAATGCCATGCCATCTGTACTGATAGAAACAGGTTTCATCAACCATCCTGAAGAAAGCCACTATATTGCTTCAGACAAAGGACAGAGTGAAATTGCAGAAAGTATCTATAATGCTATCATTGATTATAAAAAAGCAGTTGACAGAAAATCCGGAGGTTCTATTGCAGTCAGAAAGCCTGAACCTGAAAAGCCTGCAGAAGTTCCTTTGAAAAATGATTTCAGAATTCTATTGATGAGTTCTCCTACGAAATACAATGAAAATGATCCTGCCCTGAAAGGTCTGAACTATATTCTTACGCTTAAAGAAAACGGACAATACAAGTATTATTATGCTGTAACCAATATGGCTTCGGTAAAAGATATTAATCTTAAAACAGCGAAAGATGCAGGTTTCAGAAATGCATTTGCTGTAGGATTTATGCCGAATCAGAGAATCAGTATGGGATATTATACGATCGAAGTGTATGCTGGCGATAAGCTGAATGGCAATTCTTATATCCTCCAGAATTTAAAAGATGTGGAACGAAATAAGGACAATGGTGTATTTTACTACACCTATGGAAAAGTATATACATTGGAAGATGCTGTAAAACTTCAAAAGGAACTTGAAGCTAAAGGTGTCAAAAATACTGTGATACAAAAGGTCTACAAATAAATCAAAAAAAATAATTTTGAAGTTTAAAAGTTAATTCCTACTTTTGCAACCTCAAAATTTGGCCTATTCGTCTAGTGGTCAGGACTCAAGATTTTCATTCTTGCAACAGGGGTTCGATTCCCCTATAGGCTACAATTAATAAACCTTTAGCTGATGAGTTAAAGGTTTTTTTATAAGCTACTTCATTTTGTCTTTTGCTTTAAAAAAATATTTTTAAGCATTAACAACTTCGAAGAACTTTTCAAATTTTGAGACATATATTATAAATGCAAGAGTACCAAAATTTTAGGACACTGACAGTCTGATAATTACTGTCATTATACTGAAAAGACAGATACTTTTATTTGAAAAAAGCATTCCATTTATGTTATATGTCACAAAAGCATTATATTTGCAAAAATTTTACCATACTTGGTCACACAAATATGGAAACACCGATGAAAAATATTATTGATAAATCATTGTTTGTAGTTTTCTACAGACTATCAAATTTTATATCATGCCGGATTTAAAAATACAAGAAGCGAAATTGCTTTTTAAGAAAATCCACTCTAACCCAAAAAGTTATGATTTACAAATCAATGAAGGCGGGATTACAGGCAGAGATGATAAAATCAGTTTCAGACTTTACAGGACTGGAGAAAGGGTTGCTTTTGAAGTAACAATTGACGAACTTACTTTCACCAATACCACTGGAGAATGGAATAATGCACTGATCATGCTGGGAAATACGATCAAAAAAATAGAGAAAGAACAAGAAAATTTAAAAATAGAACAAGCAATAAATAAACTGAGAAAGTACCTATCAGAAGAAAATTAAAATTTTTAAAAATAAATTTGGTAGTTTAAAAAAAAGTTTATAGTTTTGCACTCACATTTAAACGATATGGCAAATCATAAATCAGCACTAAAGAGAATCAGACAAAACGAAACTAGAAGACTTCGTAACAGATATTACCACAAGACTGCTAGAACAGCTTTAAAAGCTTTAAGAAATGAAGAGAACAAAGCTGCTGCTACAGAACAATTGCCAAAAGTTATCGCTTTATTGGATAAATTAGCTAAGAAAAATATTATCCACAAGAACAAAGCAGCTAACTTGAAAAGCAAATTAACAAAGCACGTTAACAAATTAGCGTAACAATATAGCTGGCCCGTTCGTCTATCGGTTAGGACCTCAGATTTTCATTCTGGTAAGAGGGGTTCGATTCCCCTACGGGCTACTTACATCTTATAAGACCACTGTAACAACGGTGGTTTTATAAAGATCGCCGTAGAAAAAGCTATATTTAAATAAATCTAACCGGCCCGTTCGTCTATCGGTTAGGACCTCAGATTTTCATTCTGGTAAGAGGGGTTCGATTCCCCTACGGGCTACAATAAGAGTTGACACTTATAAAAACAAAAGCTAACACATTACTTCGGTAATGGAAGATAGAGGGCCCGTTCGTCTATCGGTTAGGACCTCAGATTTTCATTCTGGTAAGAGGGGTTCGATTCCCCTACGGGCTACAAAAGGACTTTTTCGAAAGTCCTTTTTTCGTTTCTACATATACTATTTCAGTAACTTTTCCCCAAAAGCATCAACAGGTTTAAGCTTTCTATAGTTATTACACCTACTCTTTCGAGCGAAAACGGGATTTTTTCTCAGTCAACATATCTCACCAACAAAACTTCTTATGCTATTTTCATCACAGCCTGTGAAGTCATATTAAATTTCATTAAAAATATCACCAATAATGGAAATATTATTTCATACTTCTTCCATTAATCCTTAAATTTGAATAAAACTATTCATTCTAAAATATATAACATGAAATTCAATTTATTTTCGGGAAGCCCATCTTCTTTAAAAGCCGGATTGATGGCTTTATTTTTATTTTCTGCCAGCACCATGTCAATGGCACAAAACAGAATTTATGCCCACGCACAAAGCTCAGGAGTATTCGGAGTAGCCTGCCTTGGATGCCGTATAGATAATCCGCTCAATGCTGTAGGAGACAATGAAGACGACTATTCAACAATGATATTGGGCACAGTGCTATTGGGAGGAATCCAGCAAACGCTGATTTTTCCAGACCTGAGAGCAGACACCAGGCTGGTAGTAGGAATCGGGACAGACAATATCCCTTTATCTGTACAGTTATTAAGCGGAGTAACGCTTGAAACCATGAATGGTGGCACTTCGAACGAAGACCGCAGAACCATTGACGTTAGCCTTCTTAAACTGGGTGCAACTCCTAACAGAGGTACGGTAGAATTCAAACCTACAAAACCTTATGATGGGATAAGAATCGGATTAACAGGTGGCGTTCTCAGCCTTGGTGGTGGTTTCAGAATTTATTATGCTTACCAGGATCCCTTGATGAATATTATGGCTCACAGTCAAAACGGACAAATTACTCTTGGCGGAAATGTTCCTGTAGAAGGTTCAGAAATTACCTTGTTCAATACTTCAGGAAAAGAAGTATTCCGTTCTACATTGAGATCAAACACATTTGAGTCAAAACAACAGGAAGGTGTTTATATCATGAATATACAAACCAAAGAAGGAAAAACGTATTCCAGAAAAATTTTAATCAAATAATTCAATAAGCGATACAATAAATGCGGCAGACTTTTAAAGCTGCCGCATTTTTTTCACTCATTTTCAGACAAATACAACCATATAATTATTAAATAAAAATAAATTCATAATTACAAATATCAATAAATTATTAACAAATCACATAATTATGAAATAAAATAAGCAACATAATCATTTTATTTATAAATTTACAAAAAAGCTAAAACCCAAAATTTTTCTACATATGAAAACTTATTTATTATTTGGCCAACGCACGATGAAAGCTGCAGTTCTGGCATCATTCCTATTTTTAACGAGCGCAATGTCTACTGCACAAATTGTAAAAACTTATGCAAGCAGCCAAACCAATCAGGTTCTTGGAGTATGCCTGGGTTGTGGTGTATTGAATCCTCAAAATGCTGTAGGAAGTAACGAGAATGACTACTCTACTTTACAGGTTTCAGTGGGCCTTCTTGCAAGAACGGAACAGACATTGATCTTCCCTACTACCAATATCGCGAACAATACCAACAAACTTGTTATTGCTATTGGTTCTAACGGAACTCCTCTATCTGCTCAGGTATTGGGTGGCGCATCTATTGAAACATTTAATGGAGATGTTTCCAATAACGATTACACAAGTCTTGCTACAAAACTGATCAACCTTGGAGCAGGCGATCCAAGCAAAGGTGAAATTGAGATGACTATGAACATTCCTTTTGACCGTATTAAAATCAATGTAAATTCAGGATTATTGAATATTGGCGGAGAGCTTAGAGTATATTATGCTTACCAATATAAAGATCCTTTCATCAATTTCATGGCTCACAGCAAGGATGGACAGTTTACTCTAGATAAAAATGTTTCTGCTGAAGGTTCAGAGGTTACTCTTACCAATACTTCAGGAAAAGAAGTATTCCGTTCTAAACTGACATCAAATTCTTTTGAAACCAAACAACCACAAGGAGTATATATTATGAAACTTCAGACAAAAGAAGGAAAAACATACTCTAAAAAAGTGATTATCAAATAAAAAAGATACATAACAGATCGAACCCGGCAAGCTTTCCAAGCTTGCCGGGCTTTTATATCCCATTGATGAGCATATCCCATATAAAATCATACTGAAGGACAAATAAAAACCTCTGATCAAAATTGACCAGAGGTTTTATTTAACAAGATTACGATCTAAACTCTTATTAGTTTTTGATTAATTTTTGCTGATATACCGCTTTATCTGTTACAGCTTTTAAAATATAAATACCTTTTGGAAGTGCACTTACATTGATCTGTCCATTGTTCAGCTGAGCATTAACAATTCTTCCTGATGCATCATAAATAGAAACATTCTGGATTTTCTCCTGAGTTTTAATGGTAAGAATATCAGTAACCGGATTTGGATAAATACCAAATTCTAGTTTCTTCACCTCAGCAGTTGCCAAAGTGGAAGCTGTACTGTTTACTGTAAGTGTTTTTTCCACAAGCTTACCGTTTGAGTTAAAACTGATGACAACATCAGACGTCCCTGAAACAAGTGGCGTTAAAATCAGTTCATCATTCTCATTAATCACAGCAGAAACAGTTGTAGGATTGCTGTTTGATTTGATTGACTTTACTACTGACACAGCCAAATTATCAGCATCAGAAACGATTGATTTCAGATCAATTGCAGTCGTATTTCCCGCTGTAACCTGTGAAGGTAAAACGTTACTTACAACAGGAGCTGAATTATTGGTAAATACCGTCAATGAAGGGAACCAATAATAGTCATTCAATGTTTTTGTATTGATAAGAGCACCCGTCATATCATACGTATGAATCCAGTTTTTCTGGTAGTGTGCACCGTATCCGCTTTCTGTGGTATTCAGAACTAATTCTCCGGTAATAGGGTTTACACGAAGTGCTGCTCCGTAAGGAATTTGTTTAAACTGACCTGTTTGTCCAGGAATTGCAGCAAAGTTTTCGTTAAATGTTTTTGTTGTTACATCGAATCTTACAATCTGTGTTCCTGAGCTCCAGCTGCTGATTGAATTGATCCAATATAAGGCATTCTCTTTATTACTTGCTGAAAATTTACCGGCATTCCATGCGCCCCAATCTCCGATATATTTCGTTGTAGGAATATTATAAACCTGAGTAGCAAAAGTAGTAGGATTAATGTTGATCAGTTTTTGATCCTGAATTCCCCAAACACTTCCGTCTTTAGCCTGAGCAACTGAGTAGAAACCTCCGGCAATTGTACTCACTATCGTATCGGTATTAGGATTAATCACTAAAATTCCTACCCCTTGCTTCACCGCAAAAACATATTGTGACGTACGGATCATATTTCCGATCTGTCCGTTTCCACCTGTTCCGGTAATTAAAGAACCTACCTGTAAATTATCAATATTGAAAGTAACAATTCCAGTAGAAGTACCAATGTATCCTTTATGTTCGTTTACTCCCACAAATGATCTACCATCACCACCTCCGATATTATTAAATCCTGCAAGTTTCTGCATGGTCTGCGCATTGGCTACAACCAATCTTCCTCCAGGAGTATATTGAGTATCTCCTCCATCAGCAGCTTGTTTTGAAACGAAATAGAATTTATCACCATAGATTGTTCCGTATTGTGTAGTTGCGCCAAAAGCCTGATTATTGTTTGCGTTACTGTACACACGATAGTTAATCTGTCCGTTGTTATCAATGAAGTTAACAGAACCGTTAGTATGACCGAACCATTCTTCATTCACCATGAAATATCCATTGGTAAAGTTATTGGAAGCAACATACGGAGAAACCGGAGTGATGGTAGAAGAAATAGGAGTTTGATTAAATCCTACGTTAAAATTCCAGACATCCCAAGAACCGTTTTCCAATACACGTGAAGAAGCTCCAACGCTAGAATATCCGAAATCAGCATCTGCAGGGTTCTTTACCCAATATGACCAGTACCCGTTAACCGTCCATCCGGACTGCCAGTGATCGTTAGCCGCATCTACAATCGTGTAGCTGTCAAAATCATAGGCTGTCGTATTCACGAAACCATTTACCGGGTATAAAGGATAAGTGGTATTTCCGCTTTTGATCAGTGCATTAGTTCCCTGACCGTTCAGATCAAAACCAATTCCACCAACAGCTGATCCAAACTGTGTTCCCTGATATAGCAATGTATATAATCTGTGATCTGCCTTAGCAATAGCTTTCAGCATATCTTCACCGGTAGCATTTCCGTTCCATTTGAATCCCCAAACCATGGCATCAGGATTCTTACTGTCATTCCACTGTACTACAAAAGCAGCCTGGTTGGTTCCTGATCCTACCCAATACTGAATATCAGAAAAACTGATGGTAGTGGTATTAAGCTTGCTGATCCCTGAAATATCATTTCTGGGTACACCTTGAACTTTTATCTGTGCAGTTGATAAACCTGCAAACAGAAAAAGCATCATAAAAAGATAAAACTTTTTCATTTTTTATTAATTTAAATAGATTGTATATTATTTGAAATGTAAATCATAAGCTCCCGCCACTTCTGTAGAAACTTCACCAAGCCATCCTGCTTCCTGATTCACTCCTGTATATATTTTCATAAAATCGACTCCCGGAAGTTTCACATATTTTCCACTTCTGTCTACCGCCCAGGAAATATCGATATTGGAGGCATCATCATTATTCGGAGCATTGTCTGCATATCCGAACTCGTATGATTTTCCTACCCAATAAGATCCGTCACCACTCTGATCGAAGAAGTTATTTGCAAGTCTGGTTCCTGAAAAACTGTAAGAAGGATCTGTAAACCATAAAGGATAATAGCTCTGGGCATGAAAGGTATTCTTTGTTTTGAATCCCTGATTTCCCAGATTGTCATTCCACTTGATATATTCTACATCAGTCTGCCAGAATTCAGTTCCGGGTACAGGTACTTTATTTTCGTTAGGTTTATGATAGGTTATGCTGTAGTCTTTAACCGTAGCATTTTTGAAATATTCGCTGCCTGCAATTTCATACCATTCATCATTATCCGGCTTTCCATTTTTATTCCTGTCGTAGGCTACCATAATAATTCCCGGTTCACAAGATCCTGAACGTTGATCTGCGGCATCGTTTCCAAAGAATGCATTTCCCAGCACTTTAAAATCACGCCCATTCAGGTTGGGAATCGTGTGATCAAAACCGAAAACCACATATCCTCCATATCCTCCGAGGCTGATCATGGTAGAATTACCTCCTACCAACGATTCGTTGGCTTTCTGAAGCATATTTGCCGCGGTATTTCCTGGTAAGTATTCCGGAATTTCGTTCATGAACTGTCCTACAGCAGGGCGAAACTCGAATACTTTGGAAATATATTTACTATAAGGTGTTTTTTCTTTGGTGACGATAATTTTAGAATGAAAAACCTGCTCGTTTCCTTTATTGCTAATCTTTAAAGTCAAAGGATACGCATCTGCTTTCGGACTGATAAATTCAAGTTCTGAATTTTGAGAAATAATAGAATCATTAATACTCCATGTAACCGATCCCGAAGCATTGGTAGGAATACTCAAAACCTTTAAACGTTCAATGGTATAGGAGTCATCAAGGCCATTAAATGTAAATTCATTTTCATCATCATGTTTACAGGCTATCACTCCTACAAGGAAGCAGGATAGAAATCCGATTTTCAAATAAGTAAAGCTATTTCTGTTCATTTCTTAAAGTTTGGTTATTTGTATAAAAAAGCGAAGTGGGCAGGGATATTTCCGCCTTCCGTTTTCCATTTAAAGTGTCCGTTTTTATCAAAGCAATACACAAATCCCATGGATACATAATTTCTGGCATCTGTCATGTAGATATCTTCTGTGATTGGGTTCACGGTAATTCCGTAAGGTGTTTTAATGGCATCTTCATATTCTTTGTCAAAAATTCTGTTGGCGATGATCTGTTCTGTTTTTACATCAATGATTCCAAATGTTTTTTTATAACTGTGGGTATTGTAATTGAATTCATTCCCATAGAAATACAGTTTATCATTCACGATTGTCATTTCGCTCACAGAGAGATTGAAGTTTTTCTTCACAGTTCCCGTGGCTGCATCTATTAAATACAAACTGGAAGGAACATTATAATAATCTCCTCTTGAAGTTACATAGAGGTCTCCGTAATTATCTTTTTTAATGTGGTGAAGATTGATGGCAACATTTATTTTTTTGAGTTCTGTAAAAGTGTTCAGGTCGATTACCGAAACAGTATTGTCATAATCGGGAGCTTTGTATCCTCCGGAGTTGGCCACAAACAATTGATTACCCACAATTTCCATTTCTTCCGGCTGATATCCTACCACCACTTCACGCTGGATGGAAAGAGAAGTGGTATCAATTTCCACGACTTTTCCTTTTGGTGCTTTAGGATTAATGGCTACAGGACCTGCATAGCTGCTGGCATATGCTTTACCATCTTTGAAAGCAAGGTATCTGCAGTTTTGTAATGGAATAGAAGTAATACGTTTGGCCGTTTTGGCATCCAGCACTTCAATTTTGTTGGAAACATTGACAACAATATAAAGTTTACTTCCATACACCTTAATATCATTCCCTACATCTCCTAACTCTTTTACCACATTGGGATTGATTTCTGCATAGATGTTCCGGTAATAAGTTCCTTTGGTGTAATCAAAAAAATCAAGGGTACATTTATTACTTCCCATGTTTCCTTCATTCAGCATATAGAATCCTTTTATTGCCGTATTTTCTGAAGGAAGTCCTTCTACCACTTCCTGACGGACAATAATTTCATCGGTACGGCATGAGGTAAGAAAAGCTAATACAAAAAATAAAAAATAAAAGTTTAGTTTTCTCATAGGGTGAAGTTTAGAATAAGTTTAAAGTTTCTTCCAGGCATTGGATAATTGAGGACAACATCATAGTATTGATTGAAAATATTATTCATCTCAAGGCTTACTTTAAATTGATGATTCGCCCAGCTGATTTTTTTCTGAACAGAGAGATCGTGAGTATACCAAGGTTGCACATAATTGTATTGAATGTTATCCTGATTCACATCATATCTTTCTCCTACGTACATCGCACTGTAATTGAAACTCCAGTCTTTATAATCTGCCATCAGACTGAAAGATCCACTGTGCCATGGTGTATAAGGAATCTGATTGCGGTAAAAAGTATCTTCCGGATCACTGATATCTCTTGCGCTTTGATAAGTATAAGAAAGCAATGGTCTAAAATTGACTTTTCCCACCTGAAACTCAGTCTGCACATTCACATCCGCTCCTATGATTTCAACCAAACCAAGGTTCATCATCAGCCAGCGGAACATGCTTCCGTTAGGGGCAGCTACAATTTTATCCTGCACTTTATTGTAGTAACCGTCTACTTTAGCATAAAATGTTTTAAAGAAACGGTTGGTATAATTCTTCTGATAAGTAAATCCTACATCATATTGATTGGTGAATTCCGGTTTCAGATAAGTATTTCCGATATTGGTATAATACAAATCATTAAAGGTTGGAAGTCTGAAAATCCTTTTATAGAAAGCTCTGAGGGTAAGCTCAGGAATTTTTTCAGGCTGATAGCTCATAAAAACGGCAGGTGTCCATTCTCTGGCATCTCCCGGTCTTTTGTTTTTTCTTACTTCTTCAAATGTAAAGGTTCCTAAAAGGCTTCCCAGAATTTTGAACCTGTTCCACTGATAGGTTGTAGCCAATGCCACCAATGTAGTGTAACGGGTAGGATAAGAAAAGGTATCCAGATTGGCATCCAGATTATTGTACTGAAAGTCGCCACTCAGGCTGACATCCCAATTGGGAGTAATGGAATAAATATTGGAAGAGGAAAGATAAAGTTCCCTTTGGATATAGGTATTATCGGTATAAATAATAGACTGTGAACGAACCGTATCCATAAAATGGGTATAATCGTAAGCAAATTTTGCTTTCAGCTGAGTTTCCAATTTCGGGAACAGTTTTTTTCTCAGATTGGCCTGTACAAAATAATTCTCATCGGAGAGCCTTGCTCCTCTTCCTCCGAAACGTCCATTCACGATAGGTGCCGGCATTCCACGGTTTGAAATATAACCATAGCCACGGATATTCCAGCTTCCGTTATTTAAAGTTCCGTTCAAAGAAGTTTCAAAACGTTTTGCCCGAATGTCTGAATCCTGTCTCTTTGCAATGGTATCATAAGCCTGTTGTCCATCAGGATATTTCTTGGCATAACGAAATCTGTAAATTCCGTCACTCTGCATAAATTCTCCACTGAAACTGGCAGAAACTCTGTCTGAAATCTTCTGTTCCAATCGGAATGAAGGATTAAAGAGATCAATAGATGCACTTTTTGCCCTTATCACGAGATTGGTTTTTCTATTTCCTTTAAATACGGGTGTTTTAGGCTGTAAATAAATAGAACCCGAAGAGCCGAAGTCCTTTGCTGGCTGAAAAATTTCACTTTTCTGTCCGTTATACAATGATATTTCTTCCAGATCATCCAAGGAATATCTTCCCAGATCCACCAGTCCGTTTTGAGCATTTCCTAATTGAATTCCATCATAGAAAACCCCTACATGCTGGCTCCCCATGCTTCGGATATTAATAGTTTTCAAACCACCCAATCCTCCGTAATCTTTAATCTGAATACCTGAAAAGTACCGCAGTGCATCAGCAACAGAATGACTGTTCAGCCTCTCCAGCTGCTCTCCTTGCAGGGTTTGTGCCGGAAGGATTTCTTTAAAATTCTTTTTGTAAAGATTGATTCCTTTAATAGTCTCTTCCTGAAGACTGTCTTTTTTCCTGGTTTGAGAAGATAAAAGCTGAGATGTGATCACCAGTATGGTGAAAACAGCTTTATGAATTGCATAAGTAATTAGTTTTTCCGCCATTAGCTCATTTAGGGTAATGAAGACGCTAATGGGTATAAGAATACAACGACAAAGCACAGCTGTCACTGCACAGAATCATTGATGTCCTAAGCTTTATTCCACGAAAGCGTCAAACGATTATTTTCTGGCAGGTCTTCTGACTTACTCCATTTTTGAAATCCTTCCCATTAAAAAACAGTGGATATATTCTTCAAAAACTTTGGTGCGGAGCTTACAGCAGCGGGTCTGTTCCGGATTTTCACCGGATTCCCTTTTAAGAGCTTTTTAGGGCTCACCAAATTTCGGCAAAGATAAATAATTATTCCTAATCCCCAATTAAAATCATGATTCATAAACAATTAAAGCTCCCGAAGGAGCTTTAACGTCATTTTATTGAGGGTGTCACTTTAAATTCCAATATTCAGGAAAACACTGAATCTCGATTTTGCTTCAATATCTCCTCCCGCCAGATGCGTATACATAGGAAGCATGATCTCACTTCCAAGACTGAGTTTTTTATAAGAAGCTTCAAATCCCAATTTTCCATACAAAGCACTTCCAGCAGTATTAGGCAAGGCTTCATCGAACTGTTTGTTCTGAGCATAAACTTCTCCCTGAACTCCCGTTTTTACAGAAAAAATAGATTTTTCATTCCCCGCAACCTGATAAAAACCTGTTGCAGCATAATTCCATTGGTTTCCGAAACGGTAATTTTTCTTATTCTCTGTTTTGATGGTATAATCTGTATTGACCAAAACAGCTACTTTATTTTTCTGAAATTTATAATTCAAAGCCGCCTGGTAATCCCAACTTCCGGTTCCCAGCTGAAAACTTGGATTGACTCCGGACGCTCCTTTTTCATCAAACTTTCCCAGAGGAATTTTCACTCCCAAACCTCCGCTCAGATGATGGAAATTATCTTTAGAACTCATCAGTTGGTAAATTCCCATCAGGTTCAGATCTCCAATCCCATTGATTTTAATATCTCCCTGCATGGTTTTCTTCTCATGAAAATGGAATGGCAGGCTCGCATATACACTCAACTTTTTAGTCAGTGGAATTTTCCCCCAAAGCTGCAGCGTATTGAAATACTGATCCTGTGTCAGGTCTTTTACAAACAAGTTCTCTTTCGCTTTATAATGCTGTGCAAAGTATTTGATTCCGATAAACTGTGGATTCAGTAAAGATTCAAAGCCGGAAGATCCGTTTCCTGCTGCACACCCACAGGCATCACAATCATCATCAAAATCGAATCTGCTAAAGGTTTCCGGAGCACTATAAGCACTGTCTCTAATGGTTTTTGCCTGATACTGACTCAACAGGATCAAACTTACTATCACTATAATCTTCTTCATGTTTTCTATAAATTATTCTGCAAATTTTGGATTGGATATAAAACTTTTATCCGACAATGTTTTCAGGAACGCAATGATTGATTGTTTTTCCTGACTATTCATGGCAATTCCCACATGTCCGTTCTGTTTCAGCTGTGGATCAAGGTTGGCATTATCTTCTACCTGATCTGAATAAAAATTGAGTACAGCGTCTAACGTGTAAAACCTTCCGTCATGCATATAAGGTGCGGTGTATTCTACATTTCTTAAACTCGGAACACGGAATTTCATCCAATCGACCTGATTCAAGCTCACTCTGTAACGTCCCGCATCCTTGAATTCTGTATTGTAATACATTCCCGTATTTCTGAAACTCTCATCCGTAAACAGTTCTCCGCTATGACATGAGGCACATTTCTGTCCGAATAAAGCCATCCCTTGAGATTCTGTTGAAGTCAATTGTTCCTTTCCCTGTCTGAATCTGTCATATTTTGAATCTGCAGAAATTAAAGAAGCCATAAACTGTGACAATGCTTTCAGAATTCTTTCTCCTGTAATAGCTTCGTCCCCATAAGCTTCTCTGAACAGCTTCTTATACTTCTGATCATCTTTTATCTTTGAAATAGCTTCCGGTATGGAGCTGTCCATTTCATTCACATCAGTAATCGGGCTGATGGGCTGTTCATTCAGATTATGAATCACTCCGTCCCACATATATCTTTTCAAAAAGGCCATATTCTGAATGGGTGGTGCATTTCTGATTCCTATTCTGTCGTCTACTCCATGGCTTACCGTATGACCATGATGGGTAAAGGCATTTTCCTGAATATGACAGAAGCCGCATGAAATAGTATTATTTCGGGAAAGTCTGCCTTCATAAAATAATTTCCGTCCCAGCTCCACTCCGTTTTTGGTGACCGGATTGATGGATTTATCAAAAGTCATTTCCGGAAAATAAGAAGGAAACTGCAGGTTGTAGGCTTCATCTTTTTCCAGTGGCTGAATCACCTCATCAGAACATGAAATACAGCTCAATCCCAATACAAACAGAACCAGTATCGTTTTAATCAAAAAATTAATCATTGTGAACGTGGTCTACTTTAAACATTTTCGTAAGATTGTTGGTAACATCTGTCAGGTGTTGGTTTGAGCCCATCAGCATATCATTGGCCGTTGTAAGGGTAAGAGCCTTATCTCCGCTCAAAAACTGGTTCAGATCTGCCAGAATATGAACAGAAGGTCGAATTTTTGCCGTCACTCTTGCTGTTGTGGGAAGATTCAAAGTGATTTCACGGTATAGATCGGGTTGCTGATTAGCGGTAACATTTCCCATATTTCCGGTATGGTTCATGAATTCTTTAGCAGGAGTGTCATTTCCATATTTTCCTTCCAGCTTTACAAAGACATAGCCGGCAGCCCATGACCACGACATTCCTTTTTGCTTGGCTTTTGTCCAGAATTCAGCCTGTCCGTCCTGCCCTAGCAAGTACGCTTTCTGACTGATCCCCAATCCGAATTTTATTTTCTTGTAATTGTTTTTCGGAATACCATCCAGATTAAGGTATATAATTCCGGCTACAGCATCTGCCTGATCTACGATAAAAGCACCTTTATCAGGGTTATTTTCGTTGTATTTAAATTCATTTCCGTTTTCGTCTATCAATACAATATTACTGATGACATATTTTAAGGCTGAAAAGTTATGTTTTTGTCCGTTGGAAGATGTCTGAACGGTCTGATTCAAAACGATATCTCCTACATTATTAAATCCGTTTTCAAATTTGATCTGAAGGTTTCCGGGTGTAGTATCCTGTGGATTTTCGTCATCCCTGCTGCTTTCGCAGGCTACAAAAGAGAATAAAGTAAAGGCAATAAAGAATAGTGATAAAAATTTATAAATTTTCATTGATGATTTTTTAAGTTGAATTATAATTTTTGAATGCAAAAACATTCTTTTTTACCACAAAAGGCACAAAAGTTTTTACACTTAAGTTTGTCAAGTGGTAAGTTTTATGCACAATAAGAACACTTAAGCTTTTTAAAAATCTTTGATTCTTAATTGATGTAAGCTTTTGTGACTTTTGTGGTTGAATAGTAATCGTTTAACTTAAAAAAACCGGTGGTTTGAAAATGTGGGTAAGAAACAGAAAAGAATAAGCTGTTTCGTAGGTAAAATTGAAATTGAAAAACGGAAGTTTTCCAGTAGTATTGATCTCTGTGGTCTCAGGCAGGATATAGGTGTCAAGGACTTTCTGTCCTGAGTTTTTGAGTTTCTGAAAAGGTGAAGATTCCGAATCATTGGTTTTTGCCAACTCTTTACTCAGGTAACATTTTCCGTTACAGTGAACCTCTGGCCTGGATTTATTAATACAGAGAACTTTAACGATATAATCATAATTTACAGCATACTCTACCACGGGCACTAAAGGTCTTAGCACCATATACAAGGTAAAAAGTATGCTGTAAAATAATTTCATTTGACTACTTCTTGCTTATTGCTTCGTCATATCTTCTGCTGATCTCTTTCCAGTTGGTAACGTTCCAGATCGCACTAAGATAATCTGCTCTTTTATTCTGATATTTTAAATAATAAGCATGTTCCCATACATCAATTCCGAAGATAGGAGTTCCCTTTTCTTCCACTACATCCATTAAAGGATTGTCCTGGTTAGGAGTAGAAGAAACAAATAATTTTCCGCTTTTATCCACAGAAAGCCATGCCCATCCTGATCCGAAACGATCTGCTCCGGCTTTAGCCATTTTTTCTTTAAAAGCATCCATACTTCCGAATGTTTCCGTAATCGCTTTTGCTAGTTTTGCGGAAGGCTGTGTATTTTTCTGGGGCGTAAGAACCGTCCAGAACAGTTCGTGATTATAATGACCTCCTGCATTATTTCTTACAGCAGCAGGCAGTTTTGAAGCATTGGAAAGAATCTGAAACAAAGTTTCTTTTTCCTGTGGAGTGCCAGCAATGGCTTTATTCAAGTTGGCTGCATATGCTGCACCATGTTTCGAATAATGAATTTCCATTGTTTGGGCATCAATATTTCCTTCCAAAGCATTATAAGCATAAGGCAGAGGCGTCTGCTTAAACTGAGCCAGTGTAAACTGAGCCGCAAAAACTGCACTTAGAGCAGCTATTTTCAAAATCTTCATAATTTTTTTGTTTATGGTTGAACAATGTTTTCTTGTTAAGCGGGAGGAAGGATGATGGAAGTTGGAAGTCATTGATGTCTTACCATGATTTCTTCAACTTCTATTTGCTTTTATAGCCATCTCAAAAATCGCTAGAACTTCATCGTCTGAAATAACTTCCAGCTTCTGGCATCCAACTTCCCTCCTCTCTATTTCAATAATTTCTTAATATCCTCGATCAGAATTTCTCTGTCGGGGTGATATTTTCCTGTCAGCATGGGTGTTTTACCTTCCGGATCACCGTAATTCAATCCTGAGTAATACAGAATAGGCATATTTTCTTTGTTGTATCGGCATCGGATATTTCCTTCCTGATCTACCAGCGCAATCATTCCGCTGTGGTTCAGGCTTTCTCCTTCATCTTCTTTGTCACCTACGTAGATATTAAACTGATCCGCAAGATTTCCAATATAGGTACGGTCTCCAGTCAGGAAATGCCAGTTCGGAGATGTTGCCCCTATTCTTTGAGCATGTTCTTTCAATGCTGATGGTGTATCGTTTTCCGGATCAATACTGATGGAAATAATGCCGAAGTCAGGATCATTAATCTGGTTCTGAATCGCTTTCATATTAGTATTCATCACCGGGCAAATTGTAGGACATTTGCTGAAGAAAAATTCTACGAGATATACTTTTCCCAGCATATCTTTATTGGTGATTTTTTTACTGTTCTGATCTGTGAGTTCAAAATCGGGAACTTTCATCACCGTATAAAGATTCTTTTTAAAATACCCCATCCCTACCCCTATTCCCAGGAAAAGCAATGCAAATAAAGCGATGGGTATAATCACTTTACTTTTATTATTGTTCTTTTTATTTTTGGGCATATTTCTCAGGGCTTTTTTTGAATTCACGTTTACAGGATACACTGCAAAAACCATACGTTTTGTTTTTATATATGGCTGTATCATTAATAGATCCTGCAGTTTTCATGTGGCAGATAGGATCTTCTTCATTCACTACCTGTACATTTTCTATTTTCTTCCCCGAGGAGTCCATGTGGCTTGCATGCTTTACCTGAGGAGTTTCCTTGGCACACGACAGTAATGATATTGACAGCAAGGCAGTCAAAATAATAGGAGATTTCATTTTAATGTTAAATTGAAATTAATAATGTTAAATAAAGTTATGATACTATATTCTAGTCAGAAAAAACACAGCATTTCTCAAGAGAAACTGATGCATTTCTTATTGTTTACAATAATATATTTTCATTGTAGAATGTATCTTTAATGGCTTATTAATGACAGGTTTAAAAACGCTCATTAATTAAACTAAAAACATAGTTTATTATAAAAATTAAGCCAACGGAGGATGGAATATCCTTGAAAAGTATTCTGAAGAATGAGAATTAAAATAACTTGAATCAGGAATTTCAGAAAGTGATTCCGAATTCAAATGAGAAGAGAAAGAAAGGATATCATGAGAAATAAAAACATCTAATCCTGCAATCTTTATGGTTTGGGAACTATTGGACTGTTTTTCTGTTTTTGCCAGTTCTTTTTCCACATAGCATTTTCCTTTACACGTAGATTGTGGTACATTTCTGTTCTCACAAAGGTTTTTCACAATATAATCATAGTTCACGGCATAATTTACCAATGGCAAAACGGGACGTAATGCAACGGTAAAAATGATGAATATGGAAATGAATGCCTTCAACGATTTTGTTCTCTGTACAAATATACTACTTCAAAACTGTTTTACAGATGATTTATGATGAATGTCATTATGGTAGTATACTGTTACCCACAAAAATTATAAAACTGTGCCTGTCTCCCGTAGTATTTTATCCCGAACTTTGATTGAAAATTAAGACCTAGATAAAAAATTTAGTTCTTTATATACAATTTAATCTTGTTGATAAAAGCTCTGCTGATGTTTTTGGCAGAGCTTTTTTATGTTTTGTTGGGTAGACGCAAAGAAGCAAGTTTTTTTCAATGTTTACTGTTTTAAGGCGCCAGGATTTTATCTCCGATAAAATTGAATACCGCCCAATAATGAGACTGAATGAAGCCGATCATTCAGAAGTAGCTTTGCTGAAAATCTTTGATTTTCTTGCTTCCTAAAAAACACTACAATTTTTATCTTCTTTGCACCTTTGCGTTTCTCCAAAAAAAAAAACTATTACCTTTTTAAAATTAAGTTTTGATATGTATGATGTTGGAAACGCAAAGACGCAAGTTTTTTTCAATGATTACTGTTTTAAGACGCTAGGATTTTATCTCCGATAAAATTGAATACCCACCAATAATGAGACTGAATAAAGCTGATCATTCAGAAGTAGCTTTGCTGAAAATCTTTGATTTTCTTGCGTCCTTAAAAGCAGCACAATTTTTATATTCATTGCGCCCCTCTGCGTTTCTCCAAAAAAACTATTACCTTTTTAAAATTAAGTTTTGATATGTATGATGTTGGAAACGCAAAGACGCAAGTTTTTTTCAA
>NZ_JAMZGF010000070.1 GCF_024158915.1 Chryseobacterium sp. S0630
AGATCTGATACTTTATATAAAAACCATTCTTGTTCGATAAAATTTAAATAGAATTAACAGGTCGCTCCTCCGGAGCTTTATTTATGGATTTCATTTTTCTACTAACAGTAGATCCCGATGGGATCAAATTTAGCTCCGATGGGAGCTGACTGTTAATAGAACGTATTTGTTTTAAAATTAGAGCTCCGGAGGAGCGACCTGTTAATTCATAGCGTAAATATTAATATTTTCAATGTATTTATACTTTTTATCGGACAGTAATGGGTTGCATAAAAAAGACTGTCGTTTTTGGACAGTCTCTTTTCTATTTAAGTCAAACTCATAAACCGTGTAGTGATTTTACTACGTGAACTTCCTTTTTCCACTACAAGGAAACTTTTAGCACTACTATAAATTTGCAGTATACAAAAGATAACAATTAAGTAAAAAATAACAATAAAATATTATCATCATGAAAAAACAAATCGTAATCACAGCCTTAACTTTTGGAGCGATCATATTTGGAACTAACAATGTTCAAGCTCAAAATACTACAGCAACCACCACGGTAAACATTACTCTGAACGATGTAATCTCCATCGATGCAGGAAGTACTGCCATTGGTAATACGGTTGATTTTAATTATGTTACTGCAGCAGACTACAACTCTGATCAGACCATTACTAAAGCCAACTCTTTGAAAGTTACTTCCACAAAAAACTTTAATCTTAAAGTAAAAGCAGGAGGTGCTAATTTCATGAATGGAACGAACTTAATCCCTGTCAATGTTTTGACAATTAAAGCTGCAACAGCTGCCGGAACAATGGGTGGAACAAAAAATACTGTAGTTTTATCTGCAACAGATCAGAATTTAGTTACCAATGCTCCTCTTGGAAGTGCATTAACATTGAATCTGGATTACACAATTCCAGCAGCAAAATCTTCATCTTCTGATATTTTAGGTAAACCAGCGGGAACTTATACGCAAACAGTAACTTATACAGCAACTGCTTTATAATAAAAAACACATCAATTTTATAATAAAAAAGCACATCAATATACATGCCCTCAATACCTGAAAAGTATTGAGGGTTTTTCTATTTAAACCCAATGAATAATCCTGTAGTGATTTTACTACACGAACTTCCGTTTTCCATTACAAAGAAACTTTTAGCATCACTATAAATTTGCAGTATACAAAAGATAACAATTAAGTAAAAAATAACAATAAAATATTATCATCATGAAAAAACAAATCGTAATCACAGCCTTAACTTTTGGAGCGATCATATTAGGAAGCAATAAGGTTCAAGCTCAAAATACTACAGCTACCACAGCTGTAAATATTACCCTGAACGATGTAATCTCTATCGACGCAGGAAGTACTGCAATTGGTGGGACAGTTGCCTTTAACTATGTTACAGCAGCAGACTATAACTCTGATCAAACGATTACTAAAGCCAACTCTTTGAAAGTTACTTCCACGAAGAATTTTAATGTTAAAGTAAAAGCAGGAGGTCCAAATTTCGTCAATGGTTTAAATTCAATTCCTGTAGATGTTTTGACAATCAAAGCAGCAACAGCTGCCGGAACGATGGGCGGAACAAAAAACGATGTGGTTTTATCTGCAGGAGAAAAAACTTTGGTTGCAAATGCCCCACTTGGAAGTGCCTTAACACTGAATTTGGACTACATCATCCCAGCAGCAAAATCATCATCATCTGATATTTTAGGTAAACCAGCCGGAACTTATACGCAAACAGTAACTTATACTGCGACTGCTTTATAATAAAATTTTTAGTTTGTAAAGGCTTATTTTGCTACGTTTTCAGTAGTTTTGAGAATCTTTATTATTAAACTATTTACACCATGCACAAGTTTATTCACCTTTTCATTTTCTTTATCCTTACAGGGTCTTCTTCACTTCTGGCACAAAGTATCTCTATGTCGCCTACACGCTTGTTTTTTACAGGTAATCCGGGAGAAAAAGTAACAAAGACCGTCACGCTTCAAAACAGCTCGGATAAAGATTATGTTTTTAATCTCAACTATAAAGATTGGGCTAGAGAAGAAGACGGAAATAAGGTTTATCTTGAAGCAGGCAGTTCAAAAACTTCCAATGCCTCTTGGGTATCTACCTTAGAAAACACTGTAACAGTTCCTGCGAAAAGTACAAAGGAGATTGTAGTAACCATGCAGATTCCGGCAAATGCATCACAGTCTGCCGTTACAAACAGCATGCTGTTTTTTACACAACTTCCTCAGCAGGCAGATAAGGCGCGTATTCAGAATGGTATTGGTATTATCACTTTATTTGAGGTGGGACTTCACATCTTTTACACTCCACCGGGAAACCATGTGAAAAGTTTGGATATCACCAATATTTCAGAAGTGAGCAGTGAGAATGCTGCGAATAGAAAAGTCGCAGTAAGCATTCATAATGATGGAAATACCATCAATGATGCTACCGTTGAGTTTGAACTTACCAATACAGACAGTGGTAAGGAAATAAAATTACCAGCAATTTCTATCTCCATGTTTCCGGATACCAATCAGGTTGTTCAGTTTTCTTTACCTGAAAACATTTCAGGGAACTTCCTTGGTGTGGTTATCGTCAAGATGGCAGAATCCAATGATTTACGTGTAGGAGAAAAAAACTTTAAATTTTAAAATTAAGCTTTGAAACCACAGAATGGAATATCAGTATCAGTACTAAGAAGAACAATCTTATTTTTTGTATTTGTTCTTCTGAACTTTTCGTGGGCCTTTGCACAGGAAAAAAAGGATATACAAATCCATTTTGAAAATGACAGTGTAACTGTTGAGAAGGGTTCTACTTTTACTAATTTCCTGGTTATTGAGAATAAAAGTTCTGAAGAGGTTACGATTCAGAATATCATCCCTCAGGAACAATATCCGGGATTACTTTTCTATCCTAAAAATGACTTTACTTTAGGCGCTGGTCAGTCTAAAAATCTTCCTGTGAAACTGATCGCCAACGTGGATTTTATGAAACTGAGATCCAATAAGATTCAATTCCAGGTTTCGTACGCCACTCCAACGGTCACCAGAACTGAAAGCGCTTCGTTCTTCGTCGCTAAAGGCGAGAACAAAAACATCGCGATTTATACGGCGACCTACGAAAATTTCATTAACCCTGCTTTGCCCCAATCCTCAATTCTGCTGACTGTAGAAAACCAGGGTTATAGTAAACGCACCGTTAAGATTGATTTGCAGTCAATTCCTGATGGTCTGGAAATTTTGCCCAAACAGCAAACCTTATCTCTGGAAGGTTTAGAAAAACAAACCGTTGAGATCAAAATTGCAGTCAGAAAACAGAATACACTTTATCCGGAATTTAATATTAATGCAATCGTCACAGATCTGCTTGATAATAAAATTGTGGGAAGCAACACACTTTACCTGGTTATTTTATCGCACAACAGACAAATTGCCCGTGGAAACGAAGGGGTGAGCGGAAGTAACTTTGCGGAGATGAGTTATAATGAAAACAGTTCAGGTTTCAATTTTCTTCAATTGAGGGGAAACACAGCATTCCGGGTGACTGAGAATTTAAAATCACGCTTCAATATCGGTGCAGATTACTATTTTGAAGATGGCCTTTATAACGTGTATGATACCTGGCTGGAACTGGAGAGAAAAAATACGGTTTTACGCCTGGGAAATGTTAATAGCAGCGATTACGACTACCCGGTTTTCGGAAGAGGTGGGAAAGTTTCTACCAAATTTGGTGACAATAATCAGATTGAAGTTCTTGCGCTGGAAAGTAATTATAATCTGTACGGTACTTATTTCCAGCAAACAGAAGGATCTACTATGGCGGGTGCAAAATATGCTTTTGGAAATGCTAAATCTTTCAATGGAAAAGTATCCTATATATTCGACCATGATCCGCGCTTTAACGTAGATACACAGGTAGCGAACGCAGTAACATCATTGTTAATTAATGAAAAACACATCATCCGCACGGAGTTGGGGCTGAGCAACGAAAAAGGTCTTTCGAATAAAGACGAAAACACAGGAGCTTCAATGGGAGCTAATTACGATGGAAAAATAGGGAAATGGGATATACAATCTTTCAATTCCTTTGCCACCAAAAGTTATGCAGGGATCAAACGGGGATCTTTCTTCTCAAATCAGAGGATCGGCCGCCAATTTTCTGCTGCTCAGCGCGCTTTTATCCAATATCAGAATTCGCAGGTAGAACCAGAGTTCCTGAGTTTCCAAAGTGAACCTATCCAACCTGGGAATACCTCTAATTTGCGTTATTATTTCAACAGTACAGAAGCTTTGGGACTAGGGTATCAGTTTTCTTTAAAGAAGTTGAATTTCCTGCTTTATCCAAAGGTTGAAAAACAAAAAACAGCTAATTTTTACACATCGCAGGAGCTTTTTTCTTACCGGTTGGAAGCCAATATCAGTACTACATTAGGTGCTCACGGATTGAACCTGACGGCGGAATATTCTTATTCAAAAGAGAATGATAATCCGGAATGGTTCAATAGTTTGAAAACGACTTTATCTTACAGATATAAATCATTCTCTCTCAACGGAACAGCCCAATGGAATGCAATCAGTGTCTTTGATTTAAATTCTTATTATAATGTAAACCGTAATTTCGCCAACTATAATGTTTATGCTTCCTATAATTTCCAGATGTTTAATCATAATCTGACTGGATCTTTTTCAGCAGGGACCTTCTATTCGGAACTTTATAAAAATTTAAACAGCAATATCACCGGTAATCTGGAATATAAGATTTCGCCTTCCTGGTCCACCACAGGGTATTTTAATCTTTCCGGTTATAAATCTACGGCTGATTATGCAACCAGTGGAAGTTATTATCAGTTCAGAGTGGGGATTAAAAAATATTTTACCACAGCAACAGCTCTCGGAAATTATAAAGTGGCTTTCCAGTTCTTTGAAGATAAAAATTTTAATGGACTTCTGGAATCCGGTGAATCGGTACTTGCTAATGAAGTTGTAAAACTGGACAATTATGTAGCGATAACAGATAAGAATGGAAAAGTCGTTTTTCAGAATGTGCCTGAAGGTACTTACACACTGAAAATGAACGAAAGTGCAGGTACCCGATTGATGATGGATCCTGTCATTATGGTGCATGCCAATATTAACCGTAAAGTAGGCTTGGTAAAAAACATCAGGGTAAGTGGGAAATTAACAGAGATCAGACAAGCCTACGATGTTTTGGAAACGGATGTAACCGGAATAGTGGTATATGCAAAAAGTGAAGAGGGTATGATCTATACTGCCGTGGTTAACCAAAAAAATGAGTTTGAGTTTTTCCTGAAAGATGGAAAATACACCCTTTATATTGAAAATGACAAATATAGCTATACACAACCCACCCAAACTATTCAGGTAACAAAAGAAGGGTACTCAAAAACAGTGGTTTTTGAATATAAAAAGAAAGACACCACCATTAAGGTGAAAAAGTTTTAAATTTAAAAGTATGAAAAAGATGAGGTCTTTTCTAATAGGAATTTTTACCGTGTTGTGCGGGTATACAGCCACGAAAGCTCAGGATGTTTACCTGTCGGTTCCTGAAAATAATATTTTTAACAGGAGCGAATTTACCTCAGTACCTACAAGGGTAATGACGAACGCCAACAGAACAAACTGGGACTATGCCTTTTTGGGATTACTCCCCACCGCTCCTACATTTACCTCTGTTTCCGGGCCAAATTTTACTCATTCTTCTTCCTCACTTACTTTACCAGGTTCCGCGCTTCTGTGGCAGTTGGAAAGTATGGGCGGACAGATGCCTTCTACCGGATTTTCAGGTTATTTGCCAGGTTTTCAGTCGTTCAGCACAAGCGCTATAAGATGGTTTGAACCGCCATCCATCGGTCTGGGGGGAGGATTCAACCGGGGAAATATCAATTTTACATTTAAAATTCCTGCCTCACAATTCAGTGCCAATGCTTTCCGGGCCGGGAATTACTCCATGGATATAACTCAGAATTATAATGACTTCACACCACGTAATTTTAAAACAATTTTAGTCATTCCTTCAGCTATAAAATGGGTCGCAAACTCTTTAACAAAATACATAGAAATCTCTTCATTGAATGACTACCGCAGTACAAGCACAAAGGTGTGGGATTTGGGGAGTACGGAAATAGCCAATACAGTTGATTTTAATTTCTGGGCGAAAGCTGCTGCCACAAACATTCAGTTCACGTCCTCTAAAGGGGTTCCGGGAAACAGAAATATAGCAAGCATTAAATTGGGTAGTAACGGATCTTCACTCACAACCAAAGCCTTATCTTCCGATTTTCAGAATTTTTCTCCTGCTAATTTCAGTGTTGTAGCAGGAAACAGAAATAACTTCATTCCGCAACTTTATGTGTCTGCGGAAGATTTTAAAAACTTCTTTTTTGAAGCCGGAACTTATACATTTGATTTGAACTTCAATGCCAGTAGCACAGATAACTCCATTAACAGTTTGCAAAATACGTCTGTTCAGTTAAAGGTGCTTCCTCTGTCGGAGATCACCATCCCCAGTTCCGGACGCAATGTAAACTTCAATTTTAATACTGCTGCCCATTACACCGACGGTCAGTCACAAATGATTCCCAACCAAATCATGTTGTCCAATAATGAAAATTTTGAGCTCTATGTAAAATCGGACGAAAATTATTTTAAGAAAGGTGGTTTACAGACCAACATCAATTCAAATATTTTACAAATTGGCATAGATGGGAGCTCTGTAAATGTTCCCTTATCCAAAACTCCTCAAAAAATACTTTTTAACGGAGCACCGGTTTTGGACCGTGGATTGAACGTAAAATACACCATATCACCTGCAGGTGCCCAAAGTTTGGTAGGAAAGGAAAATACCACTTACTCTATCAATGTTTATTATAGCTTTACGGCAATTTAATAATACTTTTTGAAAATGAATACTCTTATTTGCTGATGGAAAATTCTTCCATCGGCATAAATAAGCTGTATACGTTACAGTAATTCGTTTTCTGATTGTATTTTGTTACAGCATTTTATGACTGTGGTTTCATCATGCAATAGGTGGAAAATACAAAACTTTCCAAAAGATTTTCTGAAGTATCGCCATAGATACGTTTTCTTACTTTGATGATTTTCCCTTCATCAAACCCCTATATTTTCAATAACTGTAGATGTATTTTGGTAGCCGGGTTATCAATGATTGCCACTTCAGGCTGCCATTTTTTATCTTGCATCATTCTGCTGTTTGCAATCAGTAATCTGTTGATACTGTTCTATATTTCACCTTTTCTCTATTTTCTATAATTCCGGTAAACAGTCTGCCAGAGTCAAAATTCTCCTGGAATCTGACACAGCCGTTTTTGTGAAATAAAACAGGACCTGTATTATTTCAGGTAAATCCCATTTGATTTTTCTTTTTACTAATATGATATTTTTTTTAACTTGCTACCTTCTGGAAGGAAGGCCTGAACTATGGTGTTTTTATTTGCATTGAAGCAATATAACTCTTTCTGCCTTCTTTCAAAAAAAATAATTCAAACAGCTTCTAAAACCGTGATACTTAATTTATGAATGATTTTATCAACGAACTCCAATTAAAAATTGAAAGACTGGAAAACGAAATCAATTTCAAGAACGGATTGATCTCGATTTTGTCTCATGACTCAAAAGAACTGTTTGGGACCTTTGTGTGGCTTACAGAAGAGCTTGAGCAAAATACTCTAAGTGAGGAAGATTTTTTTAAATTGTTGACGCAGGTAAAACGGGATGCCCAGAAGAATCTGCAAACTATTCAGGACAGCGTTGCCTGGCTAAAAACACAATACGGGGAATTTAAGATTAAACCCGTTAAAATCATGGTGATGGATCTGTTCCACTATTTGGAAGAAAAATACGCTGCTCGGTTAAAAGAAAAAAACATTAACTTTTATTTTAAAGGAGATCAAAATGCATTTCTCACAAGCGATCGCATGTTGCTCGAATATGTTTTCGACAAAATTTTCGACAATGCGGTAAAATACTCATTGCCGGGTCAAGATATTTATTTACAGGAAATTACAGAAGGTGATCAGATTGTACTTTCTATAATTGATTCCGGAACAGGAATAAATGAAAAGTATTTACCTGGGATCTACACTTATGGTAATCCTATATTTCTGGGAACTGCAGGCGAGAAAGGAGTGGGATTAAGTTTGAAAATTGTAAAAAATTTTATATCCTTGCTTAATGGAAACATCCAAATCATTTCCGCTGAAAATAAAGGCACCACGGTTTCTCTTTTTTTACGTAAAATTATAGAATAATGGGTTTAAAAGTAAACATTCGCATTGTTGTAGCAGACGATCATGGTATCGTCCGAATGGGTTTGATACAGACAATTAAACGATTCAGACCCGATGCCATCATTTCAGAAGTAGAGGATTATAAATCACTGTACAATTTAATTCTGAAAGAAGAATTTGATCTGGCCATTATGGACGTTAATATGCCTAATGGTAGTGTTCAGGAAGCAATAGATTACATAAAAATTCATCAACCTGCATTAAAAACTCTGATATTTTCTTCTCAGGATGAAGAATTGTATGGAATGCGTTATCTGAAAATGGGTGCTGGTGGCTATCTAAGCAAGCTAAGCTCCACTGAAGTAATTGAAACTGCTTTAACGGCGATGCTTAATAAAGGGCGATATGTAAGTGAGAATATAAAAGAAGCGATTCTTTTAGAATCATTAAACGGCTCTGTAAAAAATTCTCCCTTTGAAGCTCTATCAGACCGCGAATTGCAAATTGCCAATAAGCTTGCTGAAGGTCTTCCCCTCAAAGAAATTTCTAATCAGCTGAATCTCCATTCATCAACGATCAGTACATACAAAATCAGGTTGTTTGAGAAGCTGAAAATACGATCCATACCCGAATTGGTAGAGATTCTCAGGTTGTATAATCAGTAAATTTTTTATCACAAAAAATTGGTTATGATTCAAGCTCTGCTCCTTTGTACAGAGTTACGGTCAGATAAACATGATCATGCAGCAATTGGTATCTGAAATTGGAGTTTATCGGAGTCGTTGATGAGTGTTTTGAGATAGACCTTCTTCGTCCTATAAAAACACCGGAATATCTTGCAGTAAGAAAACCTGTAATTTCTACTCCCTAAATATCTGTCTATTGGAATCAAGAATAAAAAAGTGCCACTTGTATCAAAGTGGCGCTTTTGGGCTATTTGTGACCTTCGAGTATATCTTCAAACACTTTTTTAGGTGCATTTGATTTTAAAATCGGTAGCCTATACCCAGTCCAAGCTTTATAACCTGATCGTGGTCTGTTTTATCTGCATTGAAAACAAGTTTTCCATAAGCTGCGTTGGCTTCGAAAACAAATCCTTTCCTGGTAACCAGTTTCCATCCAAATCCAGCACCTAATGCCAGATCATATACATCTTTACCCTCAGTGAATGTTATGTTGTCTGCTGCGTAGATTTTTTTTCCATCAATGGAAGTAAACATTCCAAATCCTTCGACAAAAAAACCGGAAGCATATTTCTTTCCAAAATAATATCTGTAATAGGGAGAAATATAATAATTCATATCATCATTTGCTGAATGGTCATATACTTTAAATGCAGAGATTCCCAGTGATGAATTTTTGTTGAGAAGCCTTTCATAACCTACTTCAAAAGCACCCATTAAAGGAGAAATTAGATTCAGTTTAATTTCATTTTTTTTCTGATATGGATCTCCATTAGTTTCGTTGTTTTGAGCTTCAACAGAATGACAAGCAAATAAAAAGATGAGTAATAAAAATGTTTTTTTCATAAAAATTAATTTGAATTATTTAAGTGCAAAACTCAGGTAATTCAAATTAGAAAGGGTTTCAAAAGCTTAAAAATGGAGAAAATGGTACTTATTTGATGGTATTTTTATATTCATTGGGTGTTTGACCGGTCACTTTTTTAAAGGCTTTATAAAAAGTTGTTTTTGAAGTAAACCCGGATTCCAATCCCATCGTCAACAAAGTATAGTTTTCATATTCCGGATCTGATATCATTTCCTTGACAGCTTCCACCCGATATTGATTGATATAGTGGGCAAAGTTGTCTCCAGTTATCGTGTTTACAATTTGGGAAACATATCCAGCACTTATGCCTAGTTTTTCAGCAACTTTTTCTCTGTTTAATGTACTATCGGTAAAAATCTGCTGCTCTTTGCAAAGCAGCTCAAGTTTTTGAAAATAAAGATTGTCAGCCGTTATAGATTCTCTGTATTCTTCTGCAATGCTATTTTCTGGCGTTATACTGTTTTCTGCAATTTGCAGATTGGGATGTATAATAACCAAATCGTTGTTTAGAAAATTGTAGATGGCATCTTTGTTTTTGGCAAGCTTGTATTTGTAAATGCCTATATAGGCTGTCCAGTGCGTGATAAATGTTGCCGATAAAGCCAGGGCACTCATGGTAGAGGAAATGTCTATTCCAAAAAAGAAGCCAGCCATATATGTAATTAGCCAGGTAGATAATAATAAATAGAGAGTCGTTAATAAGGTAATTACCCATTTTTTTTCTTGTGGATCTTTTAAATGCCTTATCATAAAATAAGAATAAAAAGGAGGAAACAGGATAATGATAAAGGCAAATAAAAGCTGAATCAATCTAAGTATATTGATAATGAAAATACCAGAATCTGTGATTTTATAAATTCCTAAAATATCATTAAGATGGTAGATAATGGTAAAAGTAGAGGAATAGATAAACGGAATGTAATACAAATAAGCTCTTTGTCTGTTCTTTACAGTATCATCAATTCGGTTGATGATGAAAAGGAAGATGAAAACGGGTAGTAAAAATATCCATTCAATATAATCCAGAAAACATAGCAAAGGATAGGATTTAAATGCCCCTTCAATTTCAAAAACGTAATTCAATAAAACAAAGGAAAGTGCAAATAGTAAATAGGCTAAATATTTATTTGATTGGCTATTGAATAGGGAAGATTTTAAGATAACTATACCTAAGACTATTCCCTGAAAAATAGCAATATTTAAAAGTGTTGTATAGATCAATTTTTTAATATAAAATTTGTTTTAAATATACTTCTTTGATGCGAATTGATAAAAAAGAATTTTTTTGAATGCTGACAACTTTTTAAGGGGTTGAGAATGAGCTCAACTGAAATGATTTATTAATTTTATAAAAATTAAATGTAGAGAACAATTCTTGGGAATTAAAAAAAGACAAGTATCAGGTCGTAAAAGTTTGATATAAAGATTTTTATGGGTAAAAAAAGAGAGACAACTATCAAATAGTTGTCTCCTTCAGTGACCTCGACAGGATTCAAACCTGTAACCTTCTGAGCCGTAATCAGATGCGCTATTCAGTTGCGCCACGAGGCCTTGTGTTATCTTGTTGTTTAACGGTTGCAAATATACCACTTTTTTCCGTTCTTTGAAGAATGAAACAGAAAATTTTACTTTTATTTACGGTATTTTCGCTAATTGCCTGTAAAAGAGAATCAAAAATTTCGTCCTCAGATTGGACAAATATCTCAAATCGCACCCAATACAAGGAACAGAACGGAAACCTGGAGTTGAAATCGGGGAATTTTACTTATAATTTTAAACAAAATCAAACTCCTTTCAAGAAAATCATCCTGTTGAATGCTAGTATGGCAGGGTATATTTCAGAGCTGGGAGCAGAAAATGTAATCACAGGAGTTTCCAGTCCGGAGTATATTTTTTCAGATAAAATTCAAAATCTGATTAAAGAAGGAAAGATCCAGAATGTAGGAAGTGAACAGAAATATGATGTGGAAAAGATCATTTCTATGAAACCGGATGCTATTTTTACCAATCATATTGCCAGCTTCGACAATACTTATGAACTTTTGAAAAACAATGGTATTCAGGTGATATTTCTGGATGAATATATGGAACAGAAGCCTTTGGAAAAAACAGCTTATATTAAACTTTTCGGAGAGTTTTTAGGAAAAGAAAAAGAAGCTGAAGCTAAATATCAGGAAGTGGGGAAAAACTACAGTGATCTGAAACAACTTGCCTCGAAAGCAAAAGAAAAACCTGTGGTACTTGCTAATGAAATGTATGGAGACGTTTGGTATCTTCCAGGGGGAAATACTTCCGTGGCTCATTATATTTCGGATGCCAATGCCAATTATATCATGAAGGATAATAAAGATGAAAAAGCATTGACAATGAGCTTTGAGGAAGTATATGCGAAAGCAGGAGGCGTTCAGTACTGGGTAAATGCAGGAAGTCACACTTCGAAAAAAGAAATGCTAGGCATGAATCCTTTCTATGGAAAGCTGGATGTATTCAATAAAGGAAAGATCTATACCATTGCAGGAAAAGAAAAACTGAAAGCGAATGATTTCTTTGAAAGCGGTGTGGTAAGAGCAGATTTGATCCTTAAAGATTATATAAAGATCTTTCATCCTGAACTTTTACCCAATTATCAGCTTACTTACATGAAAGAATTGCAGTAACTCATACTATTTGCTTATTTTTGCCTTTCCTTTTTATCAAGTTATGTGGAAAAAAATTAAACAGCTTATCTTCATCATTCTTGTTTTGAATGTAGTTTTTATCATCTGGGGCCGATTTTTTAATCCGCCAATTACTCTTACTCAGATAGGAGGACTTTTTGAATATGGAAAACTGCATAGAGATTACATTTCCTATGACGAAATGGGAAGTAATGTGAAAAAAGCTGTAATTGCTTCTGAAGATCAGAAGTTCTTTGATCATGACGGCTTCGATTATACAGCAATCGAAAAAGCCATGAAATATAATGAGAAAGGCAAAAAAATAAGAGGAGGAAGTACTATTTCCCAGCAAACAGCGAAGAATGTGTTTCTTTGGCAGGGCAGAAGCTGGGTGAGAAAAGGGCTGGAAGCGGTGTATACTTTCATCATCGAAAAAGTATGGACTAAAGATATTATCCTGGAAAGATACCTGAATTCCATAGAAATGGGACAGGGTGTATTTGGTGTAGAGGCTGCTGCTCAATATTATTTTGGAAAATCATCCAAAGATTTAAGTACCTCAGATGCAGCCTGGATTGCCGCTGTATTGCCCAATCCAAAGAAGTATGATCCTAAGAATCCATCCCCATATTTAAGGAAGAAACATAATTGGATCATGAGACAGATGAGGAATGTGAGTTTGAAATAGTATCTTTGTACTAATGAAATTCTTTAATTCCAGCACAAATTTTGAGTCAGTTCTTAAAAAATACTTTTCTTTTAAGAACGAAACTCTTTCTTTAGAACCATTTGCAGAGTTTTTAGAGACGATAAAAGAGGCTGACTTTACAGATGTGCTCAATTTTTTCAGAAGCAATCCTAATTTTGCTGAGAACTTTAAATATTATATCCACAATATTTTTAGGGGAAGACCTTTCAATCTTTCACTGACAGAAGCAAATATTCTTTCAGAAAATGCCTTCTTTCCGGAACTTAAAAAAAGAATACTGAACAAGGTTCTGCCACCCGTTGAAAACGAAAATACGGTATGGTACATGATCGATAACGTCAGTATGAGGCCGAAGAAAGATTTAAAATATCTGCATAACCTTCCTGAAAATGAGATCAATGAATTTTTTAATATGTTGGGAGCTTCGGATTTTATTATCCGTCCTAACGTTAAAAAAGAACTTATTTTCTCTATGAACATCCTGTCCTGGAGGGTAACAGGAATGGCGATGGAAGTGGAAGTGGTAAGAATGGCCCCTCAATACAGAAATTTAGACAATCCGTTTTTGGCTCTTCAGAATGAGCTGGAAACATTGGCTGATGATCTGGTTAAAGATCCTGAATTACAACTGCATTCAAAAGACAGCCGATATAAGCAGATCAAAATCTACGCAGAACAATGCCAGGAGTTTGTGAATATTGCTTTTAAAAATTCAGCCAAATATGGTATTTCTGGGAAGATTAATCAATCCCTGTTAAAAATCCGTCAGCAGACTGAAAGAATATATGAAATCGTTCAGCTATTGGTTATTGATAGTGATGAAGATATTCAGATAAAATCTAAGCAGTTGATTTTTAATATTCTGAGCTATAAATCTCATAAAAATAATATTTCAGATCTCATCAACGACAGTACGAGGTTGATCTCACACCTTATTACCAACCACACTGCAGAAACCGGAACTCATTATATTACTTCTACCCGTAAGGAATATATGACCATGTTCTACAAAGCGAGTGGTGGTGGTATTATCGTAGGAGCCCTTTGTGTTCTGAAAATGCTCTATGGATACATCCCGGGAAGTGATTTTTCACACGCCTTTCTGTATTCAATGAATTATGCGATGGGGTTTGTGATGATTTATCTGATGGGTTTTACACTGGCTACAAAACAGCCGGCTATGACTGCCGCCACGATGACAAAAGTATTATCAGAAGAAGGAAATGCCCAAAGAAATAATACGGAATTTGCCCATTTGGTATCTAAATTATTCAGAAGCCAGTTCATTGCCTTTGTAGGGAATGTATTGCTTGCCTTTCCGGTAGCTCTTGCCATTATTTACGGATTAGATGTGTTTTTCTCACAAAATCTAGCCGTAGAACGTTCAGATAAATTATTAAAAGACCTTGATCCTTTCAAATCAAAAGCTATTCTGCATGCAAGTATTGCCGGATTCTACCTTTTTATTTCAGGGATTATTTCAGGGAATATCGGGAACAATTCTGTGTTTTATCAGATACCGGAGAGAATTGCCAAAAATTTATCAATCAGAAACTTTTTCGGAAAGAAATTCGCAAAAGGACTTTCGAAATATTATGCTAAAAACTGGCCTGGAATCATTTCCAATTTCTGGTTTGGGGTTTTCCTTGGGGCCACAGCTCCGGTCGGAATGTTTTTCGGACTGGATCTGGATATCAGACACATTACCTTTGCAGCCGGAAACTTTGCTTTAGGGTTATATGGAAAAGATTTCTCTGTAGATTCCTATACATTCTGGATGTCTTTTGTAACGGTATTTCTGATTGGTTTCTTCAACTTCCTGGTAAGCTTCAGTTTATCGATGTTCCTGGCATTCAGGTCAAGAAAAATGAATTTCGGACAGGTAAGTGAGATCTATAAAGAAATTTTCAGATACTTTACAAAACATCCGCTGAAATTCTTCCTGCCACTTAGCTCTGGTCTGGACAAAAAAGCTGACGATTTGATGAGCAGTACTATTTCCAATAAATCAGAAGAACATTAATAAAAATAAAAAATGCTACCCGAGGGTAGCATTTTTCTATTGTTATAGCTATTAAAGACAGTATGGAAGCTCTGGGCATTCTGCAGGAAGCTGCTCCCAAAAAATACATTGACTAAGATCTCCACAGCTTACAGCGCAACAAACCATTTGTCCCGCACCTTGAGTTGCCTTTAACGTTTCTCTTGATAATTTCTTTGATTTAAGTATCTTTTTCATAGTAAAAATGAGTTATTAATGAGTACTAAAGATACATATTAAATCTGATGAATTCAATATAATTTCAATGTTGGTGAATTATTTTACTTGCATTTAATGTTTATATTCTTATAAAATTTGAAGATCGTTGAATTTCTCTATTCCAAATTTATCCTGAAACTTCTTGAGGTAAAAGCTTTTCCGCATTTTAAAATCATGCTTCAGTAGAGGAGAATCAATTTTGATTATGATACATTCGTTTTCTATATTGACACTTCTGATTTCATTGAAAAGACTTTCATCAAGATATTCTTCAAGGAAATCTTTAATGTCAAAAGCAACTAGTTTATGTTCAAAACCATAAATTCTGGCAAAAGATTTTACCAGTTCAGAGGATTGATATTCACGTTTTTTCTTCTTCATAATTGGGGTTCGGGGTTCGGGATGCGTGATTTCGGTTTCGGGTTTTTATTTGGTTTGTGATTATTAATTATTGTTATTCCTTTTTATTCCAATTTTCTATGACCCATTTTTTATAGATGTTGATCTTTCCTCCTAATGTGTTGTATTCATTTCTTAATGTCTCAAATTCTGAGGAAAAATTAGGGTATAATATGATAATTTTTTCCAGATGGTTAATTGTTTCATCGTTACTTGCATGGCTGTAAATCAGGAAGCGAATGTAATCATTTTTATAAGTTGATCTTCCATAGCCTTCAACAATATTTGTAATGACTGAGTCTGAAGATCTTCTTAATTGACTACCCAGTTCGAACAGTTCGTATTTAGGAAGAAGATGAGACGCTTTGTGGGTTTTTAGAAATAAATCAAAAGCTTTTTTATAAATGTCCAGATTTCTATAACTCATATCATTTGTGTTTTAGGATCTTAAGGTAAGACAAAAAACAGTTCGATGATAAAGAATATTAGTTTTTTACTTTTTATCTAGACCTACACTTAGTTACCCGCATTTTACCTCGTACCTCGCATCCCGAACCTCTTACTAAACTTCAAAAATTATACTTTCCTCATTAATCTTTTTCACTACACTTTCAGTTCTTTCCCTATGGGTATCGGTAATGAAAATCTGTCCAAAACTTTCTTTGTTGACAAGTTCAATCAATTGGGAAACTCTGGTATCATCAAGCTTATCAAAAATATCATCAAGCAATAGGATAGGCGTCTTTTTGGTGAGTTCTTTTACAAGACTCATCTGAGCCAGTTTTAAAGAAATCAGGAAAGATTTCTGTTGTCCCTGCGATCCGATTTTCTTGATTAATACACCATCCATTTCAAAAAGAAGATCATCTTTATGAATTCCTTTTGACGTGTAAGTAAGCATTCGGTCTCTCTCAAGGTTTTCTTTTAAAAGATTTTCAAAAGAATCTTCCAGCAAATGAGATTCGTAAATCACTGATACGGTTTCTTTTCCACCGGAAATAATTTGGTAGAAATTCTGAACAATCGGATTGAGTTGCTCTACAAACTCTTTTCTTTTCTTAAAGATTTTCGTTCCAAATCTGGTGATAGGCTCATCATAAATTTCCAGAGAATCTTTGTCCCAGGTTCTGTTCTTGACAAAATATTTCAGTAACGCATTTCGCTGTTGAATGGTTTTCTGATATTGGATGAGGTCAAAAAGATATTCGGAATCCGTTTGAGAGATCATCGCATCCAAAAATTTACGTCTGCTTTCTCCGGAATCCGAAATAAGATTAGAATCGTAAGGTGAAATCATAACACTTGGCAGGTATCCAATATGATCTGCAAGCCTGTCGTAGCTTTTATCATTCTTCTTGATCACCTTTTTAGCTTCTTTAGGCTGAGTGATTCTGATGATATCTTCACTATCTTCATTCTGAATTTCAGCATCAATGGTAAAAAAGTCTTCCTCTTGTTTAATATTGTTAAGGTCCGTATTTCCCAGAAAGCTTTTTCCTACTGATAAATAATGCAAAGCATCCAGAATATTGGTCTTTCCCACGCCATTATTTCCCACGAAACAGTTGATCTGCGGGGAAAATTCAAATTTTTTCTCGGAATGGTTTTTGAAATTGTAGAGGGAAAGCTTCTTGATAATCATTCGTCAAAAATACTCCATTATTACTAAAAATAAAAAAGGAAGTGCCGAACAAGTTTCCACCCCGAATGAGAAATAAGCGTCATCTCTTTTATTATCAGAGAAGTAGATGAGAATATAAGTTACAATGCTGGCCATAAAAAAAGATATGGCGTAAGATAATTCAAGATAGAAGATTCCAATGATATTACTGATGAAAACAAGTGCGTAGGCAATATATTTAGTGTTTTCTACCCCTATCAGCATAGGAAAAGTCTTTACAGTATCACTGTTCATATCCCGGATATCAAAGGGAAGTACAAGTGCAGTGATAAAGAAAAAGCTGATCAGAAAAATAGGTATGCTGAATTCAGGAAGGGTAAGCCAGCAGTTGACCAATGCCCACACTAATCCTACGTAGAAGACTTTCAGTAAAGGAATTTTTCGGATATAAACATCGAGAAAAAAACTGTTGTATAGCAATCCCAGCACGACAATGATAAACCATTTCAGAAGTCTTATTTCATTATGATTATGAATGATTAAAAAAGCACAGATGATTCCTGCAATGGCGTTGATGATCAATATTTTAAAAAAATACCTGGTATATTGATATTTAGTATACAGATAACCACTGAAATAAGTGATGAAAATAAGTGCAAAAGTAGGGAAACGGAATGTGTTTTGCTCTTTCATGAAAAATACTGCAAAAAGAGTTCCCATAAGAGAGACATAAATCTGGCTGTCTATGACGGTTTTTTTCAGTATTTTTAAGATGTTCATTTATCAAAATTAATATATATGAAAAGATTTTCCAAGATTTTTCTGCTTTTGCTTGTAATGCTAAGCTTTTCAACGGTATCCGCACAGAAATATTACGATACCCAATGGAAAAAAGTGGCTGATAACAGTGTGAAAGGAGCTTATAAATCTAATCTTCCCATTATTTTAGACATACAAAAACAAGCCATGAAAGAAAATAATGCCTTCGAGCTGATCCGCTCTCTGAAAGCGGAATTCAGTATTGTAAACCAAACCGTTGACGATGATCAGAATGATGCTGCTTCTCAGTTTTTCAAAAAAATTAAAGATGCAGAAGGTAAAATAAACGGAGACGGAAAGCTGGTGTACAAAGTTTTAATGAATGGCTTTTTCATGGATTATTACAACCAGAACTCATGGAAAATAAACGGAAGAACCAATATCAATTCACAGGATGTTTCACAGATTGAAACCTGGAGTAAACTTGATTTCAAAAATTATCTGACGAAAAACTTCCAGGAACTTGATAAAGAAAAACCTGAAATGAAAAAGATCTCTCTGGAAAAGTATAAAGATATCTTTTCAGAAGCAGGTGACCTTGTTTATTTCCCGAAATTATCGGATTGGTATGCAGTGAAGAAAATAGCGTTTTTATCTGAAAACAATATTTTCACCAAAAATGAATTGACCGAAAATCATACAACAATCAATGCAATTTATGATGAACTGATCGAACAGAATACAGGGAATCCCAAACTGTATTTCATGAAAGAAAAGCTTACGGAAAACTGTAACTTCAATCATTGTAAGGATAAACTTCAACAGCTTCAGAATCTTTTGAAATCGAATATAGAAGGAGATTATAAAGTGATGATTATGGGAGATGTGATGGATGAACTTACTAATCAGAAGAAGCCTAAAGAAGCTCTTGCATTAGCGGCACAAGCTAAAAGTGAATACCCAAAATCTCTTTTTCTGGAGAATATTAAAAGCAAAGAAGCACAGATTGTCAATCCGTATCTGACTTTAAAATATGAAGCACAGACGCAGAATAATCTGCCGATTCACTTTGTAGCACAGTATCAGAACGTATCAGAATTTACTCTGAATATTTATGAAGTGAAAGACGATTTTACTTCGTTAATTCGATATGTTCAGGATTCTTATTCCGATACTTTTAACAAACTAAAAAAGAATCTGGTAAGGAAGGAAACATTTCAGCTTCCGGATCCTAAAGATTATCAGAGTCACAAAACTTCTTTGGAGGTAAAACCGCTTCCTTCGGGAGTGTATGTTGCTGAATTTACAGTTGCTGGAGCGGATATGAAAGATACAGACTCCAGACAGAATTTATATTTTCTGGTTTCAGGAAACAGAATCATTTATCAGAATAAAACGGATAGAAGTCCTCTTTCCGATGAGTTGAAACTCGTAAATAGCGAGAATGGTAAACCTTTAGCCAATGAAGGTCTTCGATTTTATGAATTTGTTTCCAATAAAACATTAACTAAAATTGAGGGAACAACCAATGCCAGCGGAGTATTTAAGCTTCCTGCTACAGATAGCAAAGAATATTACAGAACATTCCTGATCCAACAGCCTAAAACAAATGATTTCCAGATCATGCAGGTGTACGGAAACAGAGGTTATGCTGAAGATTATAATCCTAATAAACAAACCCGTTCAACAGCACAGATTTTTATCGATAGAGGAATTTACCGTCCCGGACAGACTGTTTATTTCAAGGTGATCAACACCAGAATCAATAAGGAAGTTGAAACTGTTCTTTCAGGATTAAAACAAAAAATCACGTTATTGAACACCAATAGCGAAGAGGTTTCTTCACAGGATTTTACTACCAATGAATTCGGTTCTTATCATGGGAGTTTCATTCTTCCAAAAGGAAAACTGAATGGTAATTTTTACCTGAGAATAGAAGGGGAAAGTGCTGGATATAAAAATTTCAGGGTAGAAGAATACAAAAGACCGAAATTTGAAGTAACCTTTGATCCGGTAAAAGAAGAGTATAAGTATGGCCAGACTATTGATTTGAAAGGAAAAGCTGTGATGTTCTCGGGAGTTCCGCTGAGCAATACTACAGTGAATTATGAAATCAAAAAACAAAATATCAGATGGAGATATTTCAGCTGGTATCCACAGAATGATGATAATGAAAATTCAATTTTAGGCGAAGCAAAAACCAATGAAAAAGGAGAGTTTACCATTCATCTGGAACTTAAAAAAGATGAAAAGCTGGAAGGGATACAAATTGATAATTATGCCATCAATGCTTCTGTTACAGATATCAATGGAGAAACGCAGACTGCTGATACTCAATTAAAAGTAGCGTCGGTTTCTCATTACATTCAGGCAGAAAACATCAGCAATATTTTTACAGATGAAAATGTGAAACTGAAGGTAGAAACCAAGAATTATAATGATCAGAATCTTAAAAAGTCATATCAGGTTAAGCTATCAAAACTAACCGCTCCGGATAGGATTTTCAGAGAAAACTTCAAGTCTGATGTTCAGAATCTGCCTAAATATTCAAAAGAAGAATTCATAAGCAAGTTCCCACACGATCTTTTTGATAAAAATGACGAGATCAAAAACTGGAAAACAGAAAAAGTATTGGTTGAAAGACAACAGCAACCATCCGCTGATAATGCTCAGCTTTCAACTAACTTAGACTTAGGAAAACTGGAAACAGGAGATTATGAACTTGAACTTTTCAATATAGAAGGAAAAGATACCATCAAAACTTCACAGTATTTCAGTGTTTGGGATAAAACAGCTTTAAAACCAACTCAGAAAACATTCCTTACGGTTATTGCTCCGAAAGAAGAATTATCAAGAGGAGAAAAAGCAAAAGTGTATATTTACTCCGCTGTTCCTGATGCTTTAATCAATGTTTTTGTGCAGGACGGATCTGGAAAAACCATTTCAGAAGTTCATCAGTTGAAAAATGGAATATTAGAATATACGGCTGAAATTCCTAAAGATAAAAGTGTCTCAGATCTGAATCTTCAGTTTCAGCTGGTGGCATTTAATGATGTGAATACAGAATCTGTTTCCTTAAAAATAAAGGATACAGAAAAACCTTTAAAAATTGAAACGGTAACCTTCAGAGATAAACTTGAACCTAATGCTAAAGAAAAATGGACGGTAAAAGTAACCGGAAATGACAAGGAAAAGATCAATGCAGAGGTATTAGCGAATATGTATGATATGTCTTTGGATCAGTTTGCTAAAAACACGTACAGCTGGAGAAAACTATATACGCCATTTGTAATTGTTACTTCTTATGGAATCAGAAATTATCTTCAGCAGCAAAACTATCAGAAGAGACTAAGATATTTCGAAGACAGATATATAACTGTTCCTCAGTTTAATTGGTTTGATGGGAATTATTATTCAATTTCAAGGGAAACTATAGTAGGATTTAGCAATCAGGAAGGAGTGAAAGCTCCGGCTTATGCATCTCCTCCATCACCAATTGCAGGTGCAAAATTTAAAACCGCAAGAGCTGCCGTTGCAGAAGATAGAATTGAGGTGATACAGAATACTGTTCCTGGACCTCTAAAAGCCCCGAACATGGATGCAGGAAAAGGAGCTGCAAATGAAGAAGCCTTGGATAAAGTAGCTGTACGTCAAAACCTGAATGAAACGGCATTCTTCTATCCCGACCTGAAAACAGATGCAGAAGGAAATGTAAGCTTCGAATTCACTTCTCCGGAAGCACTGACAAAATGGAAACTGATGTTCCTTGCCCACACTCAGGATGCAAGAGCGGCTACCTTGGAAAAAGAAGTGGTAACACAGAAAGAATTCTCAGTAACGCCAAACTATCCGAGATTCCTGAGAGAAGGTGATGAACTGAATCTGCAGTCGAAACTGTCAAACCTTACAGATAAAAAACTGAGTGGTTCTGCGGAATTACAGATTTTAGATGCCTTCACCAATGAAAATATTTCTTCGAAATTCGGAATCACTTCAGGGATACAAAACTTCAGCTTAAATGAAAACGGAAGCAATGCATTAACATGGAAGTTGAAAGTTCCGGACAATGTTTCCTCAATTATCTTCAAAGTGGTTGCGAAAGCTGGAGCTTATTCCGATGGAGAGCAACAGGCTGTAGCGGTATTGCCTAACAGAATGCTGGTAACAGATGCTGTTCCGGTTTTTGTCAAAGAAGGAGAAACCAAAACATTTGTACTGGATAATCTTAAAAATAATACATCTACAACAGCTTCTAATGTTTCCAATACGTTAGAACTGACAACCAATCCGATCTGGGAGATCATGTTTGCACTTCCAAGTCTGAAAAACGATCAGAACAATTCTGCGGATGTTATCTTTAATAAATGGTTTGCAGACGTGCTGGCCTCAGAAATTTTCAAAGCCAACCCGAAAATGAAAACAGTTTTTGAAGAATATCAGAACAAAGGATTATTGAACTCAAATCTTGAGAAAAATCAGGAGTTGAAGCAGTTGTTATTGGAAGAAACTCCGTGGGTATTGGAAAGTAAAAATGAAGGCGAGCAAATGCAGAAATTAGCATTGCTATTTGACGTTAATACAATGAAAAATTCTATCAATCAGGATTGGGATGATTTCAAAAAACTACAGAATCCTGATGGTGGATTCTCATGGTATCCTGGTTACCCAAGTTCTTACGGAACGTCATTGTATATCCTTAAAAACTTAGGAAAAATCAATTCCTGGTTAAAAGATAATGTGAAAGATTATCAAGATGCAGATCAAAAAATACTTGTTGCTAAATTGATCCAGTATGTAGATAATGAGGTGAATAAATATTTTGATGCGAAAAAAGGAAATGTCTGGAATAACTGGACAATGGATTATCTTGATACCAGAAACTACTGGGAAAAACAATATCCATTGAAAGGAAAAGGAGCTACCTTGAAAACATTGGTGAAACAAAAGGCAAAGACAGCTAAAATCACCGACTTTACATTCTTCGGACTTCATCGTGCTGCATTATTAATGAACGATTATGGTCTGAAAGATGTGTCTGCTAAGTTGATGACTTATCTTAAGGAAACTTCTACAGATACCAAAACTCAGGGTGTCTATTGGAAACAAAATCTGAATGATTGGGGATGGTTTGGCTCAAAAGTAGTCAATCATGCCGGAGCATTGGAAGCTTTCAATACGTTACAATCTAACGACCAAAACTTTATTGAAGACATGAAAATCTGGCTGGTAACTCAGAAGGAAGTTAACTCATGGGGAAGCTCAAGAGGAACAGCTGAGGTGATCTTTACGATTTTGAATTCAGGAAAATCATGGACGGGAGCAGAAAGTGATAAAGCAACGATTGTTTGGGGTGGAAAAGAATTAACTCCTCAGACACAAGCTACAGGCTACGTGAAGTCGACAGTGAAACCAGAAGCTATAGATAAAAACTTAGCCACTGTAACTGTAACGAAACCTGGTCCTGGAATTGTTCAGGGAGGATTGTTCTGGCAATATTATGAAGATCTTGATAAAATCAAATCTTCAGAAAACTATATTTCTGTAACGAAAGAGCTTTATAAAAAAGTGAAAACTGTAAACGGGGAGGAACTTCAGAAAATCTCTTCTGAAACTCCGTTGAAAGTAGGAGATAAAGTAACCGTAAGAATGATTCTGAACACAGACAGAGCCATGGAGTTTATTCATATTAAAGATATGCGTGCAGCAGGATTTGAGCCTGTAGATGTATTATCCGGATATCAATGGAAAAATAATCTGGGATATTATCAGTCAACCAAAGATGCCTCTACCAATTTCTATATTCAATATATGCCGAAAGGAAAATATGTATTTGAATACGATGTGGTCTCCAATGCATCAGGAAAATTCTCCAACGGAATTACAACGATGCAGAATTATTACGCACCACAGATGAATGCGCATACAAAAGGAAGTAATGTAACAATTTCAGAGTAACTGATCAACATAGAAAACTGTAGTAAATTTTTTACTGCAGTTTTTTATTTCCGGATTTTTAATAAAGATAGAATTAAATCGAAAAATCAAACAATTGTTTAATTTTGGAATGATTTTTGGAATTAAGATAGTAGCAATTAAAAAAATTATTAAAAGATGAAATTTTCTAAAACTTTAATCACAGGATTAGTATTAATGGCTGGAGTAAATGCTTTTGCACAAAAAAAAGCAGAGAAGTTTGAAAAACTACAGATTGAAATGTTCCCAAAAGCAAAAGAAGGATATAAGCAAGTATATATTCAGCTTCCCGTAGCAAAAAATGAAAACGATTTGAAAGTTGAACTTTTTGTAGGAGCTGAAAAAATGTTAGACTGTAACAATTATTTCTTAATGGGAGAAATGAAAACTCAGGATCTTCAGGGATGGGGATACAACTATTATGAAGTAGAATCTAAAGGGGAAACCGCAGGAACACTGATGGGTTGTCTGGATAAAAAACAGACTAAAAAGTTTGTGACCTTAAAACCTGAAATTGTAAGATATAACAGTAAACTTCCATTGGTATTCTATGTACCGAAAGACATTGAAGTTCGTTACAGAATTTTACGCCCTGATGCTGCGATGAAAAAAGCAGTTCAAAAATAAATCAGCTTATTATAATTATACAGAAAACTCCTCACAGCAATGTGGGGAGTTTTCGTTTATAATTGAATATTATTCTCGCAGATTTTGCTGATTGAGCAGATTATTCATTCCCCAAGCCTATCCACTCTGTTTGTCATTCCGCAAGAATCCAGCTTTCCAAAATTTAAAATATAAAGAGAATAAGTCCAATTTTATTCAATAGAAATGGGCTTTAGCCCATTTAATTAAATGATTTAGATTCCTTTAGCCTAAACTTACACTCAATTTTACAGAGAGTAGATTATTTATTACACTCTGTTTCTTGTTCCGCAGGAATCCCGCTTCCAAAATTCAGAATCAAAATAAAAAAAGAAGATGATAATGTATCCATTTCTCAATGGCTTTAAGTTTTGGCTAAAGCCGTTGAAAATTTTGTTCTTATTAAACGGACTAAAGTCCGTCGCTATTGAATATGATCTCTCGGAGATTTTGCTGATTGAGCAGATCATTTTTTCAAAGTTTATCCACTCTGTTTGTCATTCCGGAGGAATCCAGCTTTCCAAAATTTAAAATATAAAGAGAATAAGTCCAATTTTATTCAATAGAAATGGGCTTTAGCCCATT
>NZ_JAMZGF010000071.1 GCF_024158915.1 Chryseobacterium sp. S0630
AACAAATCAAAATATATAAAAATTATTTACTTTTTAACAAGAAAAACCGCCTCAGTTGTGAGACGGCTTCTTTTTATTTTTAATGTGAAAAAACGCTAATTTTTGATAAGCAGGTTGATAATGTTTGTTAAAAATTAAAAATAAACTAGCCTGTCCCTCTATATTTGTCATCAAAAAATTTGAATGAAAACATGTATTAAAATTATTTCGGTGTTTGGTCTTTTTGTGGTATTAAGTTCTTGTAAAACTAATCCTGTGGAAAATGCTCACAAAAGCGATATGGTTAGAAATACTGAAGAATTACAAAAAAGAGACCAGGCAGAAAAAGATAGAGTTGATGTTACAAGCTCCCAAAACAACTACGGAAAACCCGTTTCAAAATAAGAAAATCGGCTTTGTAAATAAAAAAACTCCTGATGTATTCGGGAGTTTTTTGTATTTTTAATCTAAACAAAACTGATATCATGGAAAAAGAATTTCGAATCAATGAGCCATGCCACGTTGGCAGAGAAAACATGCAGGATATTCCTGGCGGAAGTTTTTGTGATTTTTGCTCAAAGAAAGTCCATGATCTTACGCAGAAAACGGATGAAGAAATCAAAGTATTATTACAATCCAATGAATCTATTTGTGGAAGAATTCAGGCTGGCAGAATATCTTCACCCAGTAAAAAGCCAATCATCAGTTATAGTTTGTCCGATATTCCTTTGAATAAAATTGCCGGAGGAATTTTCCTCTCTGTACTATTCATGTCCAATATCGAGGCACAAAAAACAAAAATGGACACCCTCAAAAGATATGATAATTTGGATGGACTGATTGTCTATGCTGTCAAACCAGTAGATGAACCTCCTTACGGATCAAAAGGATATTATCCTAAAGGTAATATTACCAGGAATCTGAAAATTAAGCTTTTGGGAAATGAAAAAATCTTAACTCAAAATTATTTTATTACCATTCTTACTCCCACCCAAAAATTTAGTTCTGGCTATGAGAATTACCTAAACATTCCTTCTGATAATATAAAATTTAAAAGCATCTTTGTCATTGAAACTACGATAGGTCAGGATGATGAATGGAACAAAAATAAGTATTTCCTTTTTGTTGAAAGCAGACAGATTAAAGATGATTCCTCGGTAACTCTGGATTTGAATAAAGCAAAAGAATTGTATCCCAATCCTAAGAATAATGACTTTCTGTATTTTCTTGATGGTGTGTTGATCTCTAAGGAAGAATATGAAGAAAGTAAAAAGAAAAACAATATCCGGTCTTATTTTCTAACGGAAGCCTATGCGAAAGAACTCTTCGAAGAATATGATGTGGAAAACGGAGTGATCGTATCTTATCGACAATAGTATTTCATATCGTATTAACCATAAAATCTCCCTATTTTTGAGAGATTTTTATTTTAAATGAAACCAAAAGCTTTATTCAACTGGAGCAGCGGAAAAGATTCTGCCCTTGCTCTTTATAAAATACTACAGGAAGACCAGTACGAAGTCAGCACACTGCTTACCAGTATCAATCAGGAATTTCAAAGGATCTCTATGCATGGTGTTCATGTATCGCTTTTAGAAAAACAAGCCGAAAGCCTAGGAATTCCATTAACCAAAATGGAACTTCCCAAAGAACCATCCATGGAAGAATACCAACAGATCATGAGTAAGACAATGACTGAAATTAAGGCTCAGGGCATTACTCATTCAATTTTTGGCGATATCTTTCTTGAAGATCTGAGAAAATACAGGGAAGACCAATTAAACGCTATTGGTATGAATGCAGTATTTCCTCTTTGGAAACAAAATACCTCCAACCTCATCCATGAATTTTTAAGCCTTGGCTTTAAAACTATTGTAACCTGTGTGAACGGTGCTTACCTTGATAAAAGCTTTGCAGGAAGAATTATTGACCAGAAATTCATTGATGACCTTCCTGAAAATGTAGATCCATGCGGAGAAAACGGAGAGTTTCATACTTTTACTTTTGACGGACCGATCTTCAAAAATCCGGTTCAGTTTGAAATTGGGGAGACAGTAAAAAAAACATATCCTAAACCAAAAAATTCTGCTGAAGACGAAGATGGAGAATATGTTTTCTGGTTCAGTGATCTGGTATTAAAATAAGCCTGAGAATATTCTTTCACAGGCTTTTTCAATGTTCTATTTATTCCAGGAGTTATTTCATTCATAAGACTGAAATATTCCACAAAGATTGATTAAATCCACATTAAATTGTTCCGGAACCTCATCCTAGCACGCAATTTGCTTCCCTTACTGCTTTTTAGGATATTTTAGTATCTTTAAGAGTATCAATCATCATTAAAAAATACAACACCTGTGATCAAAAATTTAGTATTCCTTTCCCTTTTCTGTGCTTTGCTTTCATGCAGTACTACTGAAGCACCAAAAATGACGTATGTTGATAAAAAAGCAATTGTTGATTCTACCATCGCGGCTTTTCAGAAAACACTTTTAGAACAACAGATTGATTCTACCTTCAAGAAATACCATTTCAATGGAAGTATTGCTGTTTTTAAAGATTCTATACCTCTTTACAGAAGGGAAAACGGTTATTCAGATTTTAAAAGAAAAACTAAAATTGACAGCAATACCATTTTTGCAATTGGATCTGTAAGCAAACAGTTCACAGCTGTTTTGATCCTGCTTCAGATGGAACAGGGAAAACTGAATGTGACAGATAAAGCTTCAAAATACCTGAAAGAATTTCAGATCAAAGAATATGAAAATATTACAATTCATCAACTGTTAAACCATACTTCGGGTTTGAATCTGATGGGTGGAAAACTGATGTTTAAGAGCGGTTCAGATTTTTTCTATTCCAATGACGGATTTAATACTCTTGGAAAGATTGTGGAAAAAGTCACTGGGAAATCATATGATGAGAATGTATCGGAACTGTTCAAAAAAGCAGGAATGACCCATTCTTCAACAGGAAATATTTTCAAAGGAAATAATTTTGCCAGTGCTTATGTTGGAACACCTGCCAAATTCTCAGAAGTTCCCAATATGCCGAAAAGATTAGGTGGATCAGAAATTGGTACACCAGCTGGTGGAATATTATCTACGATTCAGGATCTTCATTCATGGAATAACGCTCTGTATGGTGGAAAAATTTTAAAACCGGAAACCCTTACATTATTCATGGCAAAAAGTTCAGAAAGACACCATGCTATTTTTGGAAAAATGGGTTATGCTTATGGAATTATGCTTAATATCGGGCAACCCAATTCTTATTTCCACAGCGGTTATATAAAAGGTTCTCCTTCCTTAAACATCTATTATCCGGACACCAAAACGTCTGTGATTATCCTGTCCAATATTGCAGATGAAGAAAGAGGAAAAGGAGTGATCTTCAGACCTCATATTGAAGTGAAAAAGATCACAGACCATCTTGAGAATACGCTTACACAGCTTAGAATAAAACAGTAGTTTTAATGGCAGCTTTTCTATGCTGGCTTCAGGAATTCCTGCATTTTTAGCAGGTTTTTTTTATGTTCAATAAAGTTAAGCACAGCAAAAGCAAGTGCAGTTTGCAATACAAAAGGAAGAATTAAAGTTATCAGAATTCCGACAACATCAGTATAGTTTTGTTGTCTGAAAAACTGGTAAGCATAATCCCCACTCTTCAATGCCACCTGAGTCATAGAAGAGGCACATACAACCATTAATCCAAGATTCTGCTGATACATGGTGTAAAGACATTTTCCTTTGTATTTAAAGTCTGCTTTTATATATTTCCAGATTTTATAATTAAAAATCCATATCAATATTGTTGTCAATACAAATGAACCATTGAGAAGTCTGAAAAATAATTTATACTCCTCCTGATTTCCTGCCATAAAAATTAATAACAGATTAATAACAAATGCCAGAACAGCTATCATCAAAGATTTTTTGAAAATACCTCTGTATTTTTCTCTGATAATTCTTTTGGCAATCAAAGGAATTTTTGTAGGATAAAACAAAAGGTAATTAACCATTTTAAACTCTCTGCTCCATGATTCTTTTACCCTCAAGAAAGCTTCCTCGAAACTGATATTTTCACTGCATTGAATATCCAGAATCTGACTGATCATATGATCTCTGATTTCTACCAAAATATCCAGAGACAGCTCTTGGGCTACCAGATAATCTGTAACTTTATTTTCCTGTGCTTCGGTCATCATATATTGAATATTGTCTGTAAGTTGACTAAATAACTTTTCATCTCAGTTTCTTGCTCTGCCTGTTGTTTTTTTCCTTTTTCAGTCAACAGATAATATTTCCTGTCTCTCCCATTAATCTTCTGAATTTCGGAAGTGATCATTCCATCGCTTTCTAATTTGTGTAGCAATGGATAGAGCGCACCTTCCGTCATTTCAAGTTCACCCAGAGTAAGTTCTTTGGCTCTTTGGGTAATCTGATAACCATACATCTTCACTTCTTTCGAAAGGAGCTTCAAAATAATATTCTGCAAAGTACCTTTATAGAGACTATTCTTTTTCATAGAATGATTTGTATACCTTGCAAACTTATGCATAATTTTCTTATGTATTAAAATTTAATTTAAAAACTTTTAATTTGTCATATGAAAAAAATGTACTTCATTGCCATTTATCCACCTCAGGAAATTATTGAAGAAATAAAAGTGTTTAAACAAGATCTGGCAACCAATTATGCCAATTCCAAGGCTTTGAAAAATGAAGCACATATTACACTTTTTCCTCCTTTTTCAAGAGAAATTGAACTGGAGGATGATATTCATATTGCTTTTCAGAAGATCAATACGGAAATCATACCTTTTGAAGTAGAGCTGGATGGTTTTGGAAGCTTTCCCAATCCTAAAAACCCTGTACTCTATATTCAGCCCAAAGAAAATACTCAATTAACAGAGCTTTATCATAGGGTAAAGGAGTATTTTAATTTTGCCCAATATTCTTTTCACCCGCATATGACTGTGGGATTCAGAGATCTGACCTGGGAAAATTATCTTAAAGCCTGGGAAAAATATGAAACCAAGGAATATAAAACTAAATTCATAGTTGATAGAATTCTCCTCCTCCGTCACGATGGACAATGGGTACCTGTAGCAGAGAAAAAACTGGAAAAATAAAACCGGCTGCTGGAGCCGGTTTCGTTTCATTTATTCTTTGATGATCTTCTGAGAAATAATCAGGTTTTTATTTTCTTTTACATTCAACAGATAAGTACCTGCCGGATAATTTTTAATATCAACCTTTATAGCAGAATCATTCAGTTCAAATCTGGATGGAATAAGCTTTCCTGAAGCATCATAAACTTCAATGTTTATATTTTTTGAAAAAGCCTGTTTCCCTTTAATGAAAAATTCTCCATTTGTTGGGTTCGGATAAATACTAAAACGTCTTTCTTCAGCTTTTACCTCCGAAATTTTAAGTGTAGTTTTGCTCAAAGTCCAGGAAACATTGGTAACATGGAGCGTACTGTGATTATCTACTTTCAAAAGTGGGTTGTTATCTACAACCGAAAGTGTCAGGGTATTATTTCCGTTGTTAAGTTGTCCCGGAGTGATAGTAATGCTACTTCCTGTTTCTCCAAGAGTCGTTCCGTTTAAACTCCAGGAATTAACCAGCGTATTCGGGATGGGAAGGATTTCATTGGCTGTGAAAGTAACATTGGATGTAGCATCCACCGTTGTATTATTAGCCGGAGTATAGGAATCCACAGGAGAAACCAGACTATGGATTCTTTCAATGATTGCCTCTTTACATACAGAACAGAACTGTTGATTAAGATATCTCATTTCGCAACTCTGATGCGGCCTGAACCATGTTGGGCTCTCAGCATGGGCATACACTCCTACTCCATTCAATCCTACCCAGTTTTTCCATTTTATCGTTGCCGGATTAGAATTCTGTGTTTTATTGGGTGATTCCAGCGAACCTGAAAACCAATATTCATCCGCTAATTTACCAAAAGAATGCCCCAGCTCATGCACCACAATTTCATTGGAAGAACCATTAAGTGAAGCAAAAGCATAAGTTCCTCCACAACCACCATATTCTGTAGAATTACCCAGCACGTAAGTAATGTCATAATCCGGGATATTGGCTGCCAGAACCTGTCCTACTTTATTGGTCGTATTACTGTAGATGCAACGGTGAACTCCTACATCAAAAGTAGATCCAAGATAATTATTGGGGTTGGTAACAGGAATTACGGGCTCGGTAACGTCTGTTGCAGTTCCAGGGTGCTTTACTCCTGATTCCGTGGAAATCACTTTTACCGCATAGGCATTAAAGTAATTTTTATATTCTGTATAGGGACTTTTTGTAAAGAGATAATTGACTGTATTCTGAGCCGATGTTGTAAAAGCAGTCTGCTGTGCGGAAGTAAATCCGTCTCCTAAAACTGCAATCACAACACGTTTACTGTTGTCTCCATTCTGTAAAAGAGGAATGGTCTCGAATGTCTGGGCAAAACAACTGCTTCCGATTAAAAGGGATAATAAAGTTTTTTTCATAATTATAGTTTTTGTGTGAATAATACCTGTACTCCATCATCAGTGGCTTTTTCAATCTTTACTGACTGAACATTTTCAGAATAAGAAAACCTGGCACTGAATTCAGTATTTTGAAGGGAAGCTTTATGTCGGGAAATTCCTTCTTTTTCATATACCTCCAATTCAGGATTAAAAGGATCTTTCACAAGCTGTTTACCTACTTCTTTTCCATCAGACCCTGTTAATGTAATCACAAGATCACCCTTACGAACGTCATCTCTTTCAAAAGAAGGTACATGTTTTAGTCTGCCGTCTGCAATTTTAGTACTCTGAAGCGTAATTTTGGCATTCCCTGACTGATCTTTATCCGCCTTGAAAAACAGATAAATAATCCGGTCGTTCTTTTTTGTCATCACCTCCGAAGGTTTACTTTTAGCTGCATTATTTTCCTTCTGAAAGCTACATAGCAGAAAAACAGGAACAATAAGCACATTAAATACGTTTTTCATAATCATTTTTGCTTAAAGTTACTAAAGTTTTAAATAAAAACGAAAATCATTACCAATACTTTTTTATCCTTAAAACATAGAAAGTCATATCTTTGAAGTAATGATTTCAGAGAAAATAATTTTAGGAATTGACCCAGGAACAACGGTAATGGGATTTGGTATTATCTCCGTAAAAAAAGGAAAAATGGAGATGGTCTCTATCCATGAACTGATCTTAAAAAAATATCCTAATCACGAAACTAAGCTTAAGTACATTTTTGAAAGAACCCTGTCTCTTATTGACGAGTTTCATCCTGATGAAGTAGCTCTTGAAGCTCCCTTCTACGGAAAAAATGTACAGAGTATGCTGAAACTTGGGCGTGCTCAGGGCGTTGCCATGGCTGCCAGTCTTTACAGAAACATCCCTATTACGGAATATTCTCCCAAAAAAATTAAAATGGCTATCACCGGAAATGGTAATGCCAGTAAGGAGCAAGTAGCAGGTATGCTTCAAAACCTTCTTAAATTAAAGGAATTCCCTACAAAATATTTAGATGCTTCCGATGGTCTTGCTGTAGCAGTATGTCATCATTTTAATTCAGGAACTATAGCAGATACTAAATCGTATTCCGGATGGGAAAGTTTTTTAAAGCAGAATCCGGATAGATTGAAATAATTTTTGCATTCTCTTTATAAGTTTTCAAAAAAATAAATTTTAACCTTCTTAAAAACAACATTTTTAGCAAATACGCACAATTACTTGGTAAAACATAATACTATCTTTTACATTGGTATGATTTTTAGTACTACCTTTGTATAAATTTTCAGTTATGAAAACAAACCAACAAACTATAAATCAAGGGACTCATAAAATAAACTGGTTCCAAAAGTTTCTGATGGTATGTTCAGGCGGGAACATCCATATTTTAAGAAAGACTCCGAGTGAATGGAATAAGTTTTCCGGCATTGGAGGTATTGTCCTTTTCACTGCAGTATTCGCCACTTTATCTGCAGGCTATGCTATGTATACAGTATTCGATAATATTTGGGTCTCTGTAGGATTTGGAATTCTGTGGGGATTAATGATTTTCAATCTTGACCGCTATATTGTTTCTTCCATCAAAAAAACAGGAACATGGTGGAATCAGATTCTGATGTCTATCCCACGTCTCATCCTTGCAACCTTTCTGGGAATTATCATTTCCAAACCTTTAGAACTTAAAATTTTTGAAAAAGAGGTGAACAAACAATTGAATACCATTATTCAAAGAAATAAAAAGCAGCTACAGGGTGAAATGAATGGCAGGATTCTTCAACAAAGTGGTCCTTTTGAAACAGAAAAGCAGCAAATTTCAGGAAAAATTGCTCAGTACCAGCAATCCTATGACTCTGCTTCTGTAGAGCTTGAAAAAGAAATCCTGGGTAAACAATCGGGATTAACCAGCGGAAAAGAAGGTTATGGCCCAAATGCCAAACGTAAGCAACAACTGAAGGAGCAACGCAGACTGGATCTGGAAAACTACCAGAAGCAGGCAGCTCCCAGACTGGAATATCTGGATAAAGAGATATCCAAGGTATACACTAATCTGGAAACAGAAAGAAAATCTACAGAAACTTTCGAAGATAAGTTCAATGGTTTTGCAGCAAGACTTCAGGCATTGGATGAACTTGGTAAAAATTCGGCGATCATTGGACTTGCAGCCGCTTTTATCATGGGATTGTTTATCTGCCTTGAGATTTCTCCGGTTCTGGTAAAATTAATCTCTCACGTAGGACCCTATGATTATCTTTTAGAAAAAACAGAAAATGATTTCAGGTTGTATTCTAAAGAGAAAATTGAAAAAGGAAATGCTCTCACTGATTTCAGAATTGATGATTTTAAGGATAATCTGAAAAGTTAAAATAATAACGAAATACATCATCCGACCTTAAACATTAGAGAAAAAATCTATAATAAATAATTTTTCAATAAATAAAATCTAACCTTTCGTAATATATCGAAAGGTTTTTCTTTTAATCAAGTATTTTATGTAAAATATTTTTTAATTTTATATTACTTAAAATCCTTGCTATCATGAAAAACTTAATTTTTGCATGTACACTGCTGATAGGCAGTGCATTTGCTCCTGCTCTAAAAGCACAGGCATCAGAACCATTTTTAGGGCAAATAGCCTTTGTACCTTATAATTTTGCTCCAAAATACTGGGCAGAATGTAATGGGCAGCTTCTGCCCATCGCTCAAAACCAAGCACTTTTTTCATTGTTAGGAACCACTTATGGAGGAAATGGGACCACCACATTTGCTTTACCAGACATGAGAGGAAGAGTACTTGTTCATAACGGACAGGCTCCAGGAGGTCCTACTACGTATACCATGGGAGAAACCGGAGGAACCGAAAGTGTAACACTATTGATAACACAAATGCCGGCTCACAATCATACTGTAAATGCTGTAACAGCGGAAGGAAATCAAAGTACTCCAACAAATAATTTACCTGCTGACACAAAAGGTCTTGATAAAGAATATTCCGATACAGCTGCTAACACTGTAATGAAAAACACAATGGTAGGAAATACAGGAGGAAGCCAACCTCATGAAAACAGACCTCCGTTTATTACCTTGAAGTGTATTATTGCATTAGCCGGAGTTTTCCCATCACAAAATTAATAACTATGAAAATTCTTTACTTATTATGTCTGATGGCAGGAAGCACAGCTTTTGCACAGACTATAACTTTTAAAGGATGCATTAATCTGTTTGATGATCAAACTTTTATTTTTAATAAAATCGGGGTTGACACCAATAACAAAAGCATCTATGTAACGACTCCTGTTGACGGAGAGCCATGCAGTGGTCTGGGAACCTGCGAATTTAGAATACAATGGAACAATACTCTTACAAGATGGGAATTTCTTGCTGATGAGGGATATGGTACATTTACAAACCCTAAACTTGTTTATTACAATTCAACAGGCAATAATTCAGTCTCTTTTCCTCCTGGTAACAGTATTGGAACTTGGGTTGAAAACACCGCATTTACAACCGGGCTATGTAATGGAAATCTTACTGCAGGAAATTCTACCATGACTGGTGATGTGCAAACCACTACGCTAGGGACTTCGGAGCTTACGAAAAATAGGATTCAGATCTTCCCTAATCCTGTGACTGATTTCATCAGTATTAAAGGTATCGACGACGGAATGTCAATCCAGATTTATACTATTGACGGACGTCTTGTAAAGTCAGAAATGTTTGATTCTAAGATTGATGTTTCTCAACTTGTTCCCGGAGGATATGTACTGAAAATAAATACCAGAAATTTTCAGACGCATCAATTTAAATTTGTGAAAAAATAAATACTTAAAAAAGAATAAATGATTAAAGCTTTCGAAATTTTCGGAGGCTTTTTTTTGAATCCAATTTTAACATAGAATAAAAAATGTCCCCATGGAAATGAGGACATTTGTATTTATTTAGATGATATTCAATTTATTTGATGATCAACTTAGAAGACTTACTGTCTTTTCCATTAGAAACCTGAATCATATAAACTCCTTTTTCTAATTGCTGGTCTACTTTGAAAACTCCATTTCCTTCTTCAGATACAGATGGGCTTGATACCAATCTTCCTGACATATCAGAAATAGAAACTTTCAGATTCTTACCATTTTTAGCTTTAATGAAGATTTTATCTCCGGTTGCTACCGGGTTAGGATAAACAGTTAAGTCACCATTATCAGCTTTTACTTCACTTGTTCCTAAGTTGGTAACAAATTTTACAGTATAATCTTCAACCTGGCCATACATCAGCTGTCCACAAGGTGTCATATTAGGGTTCTCATCATCTACAAGCACTCTCATTCTTAGAGGAGTATTCAATACTACTGAAGCAGGCGCTGTAATCGTAGTACTGTAAGTACCTATTAAAGTAACCGGATCTGCAGCAATATTATCAACAGAACCTACAAGTTCAGAAGCTTCAAAAGTACCATTATTATTGTAGTCGATCCATATTCTTACATCATTATTTGAATCTGATACATTTACCTGAAGATTATGAGTACCTGTCGCTGAAAGTTCTGTAGATGTAGCTTTCAAGCAGCTTGCACCTGTATAATCTTCATAAAAACTAGCATTATTCTGCCAAAATCCTGTCGTCGCATTATTAATAGCGCCTAATTTCACTAAAGTTGGCCCCACAAAATAATTAGCTGGATTAGTTACTCCGGTTGGATTACATGTTGCAGCAATAGGAGTTCCTATCGCAGCTGCAGCAGAAGGAGCCGTTGCTCCTAATGAAGTACTAAGCGCCCCTCTCATTAAGAAGAAATAAAGAGCAGCTCTGTCATGTTGTCCATTAGTAAACTTAAATGCCGTTGGGTTTGTATAGTTCATCATATTATACTGTACTCCCTGATAGTTTGCTCCTGTACAATAATTCATATCATTGTTGGTAGGTGCAGGATCATTCAGCAAGCTTCTTGATCTTTCTGTATCGCATACCTGATCATCATCTTTATTACAGTCATTATTAGTCATCGCTGGACAGTAGGTCGTAGAAGTAGTCCCTTGTGGCGGCTGAGCATTAGCATTACCAAAAGTATGAAGTAATCCCATACTATGTCCAAACTCGTGCGCCAAAGTAATATCATCCTGTAAAGTAACTACAAAAGATTTCATAAAGGATTCGTAGTTAGCATCGGCATTTTGAGGCAGTCCTGCCCATCCCATGATACCATATGTTCCACCACCATCTACTTTATTCATGATATAGATATTAAAGTAAGATGCCTCGGGCCAGTGTGGTGCAATGGTTTTTACCTGATCCGTGGTAACACCATTTGCTCCACTACGTTTTACTCCATAAGCATCATAACCTGTAAGAGTTCCTCCGTTATATCGAAGAATCCCTGTAGTGGCATTACAGTTAGGATCTCTTTTAGCCAACACCAATTTAATTGGCATTGTAGCAGCATTACCAAAATCTGCAGGAATCCCCTGCGCCCATTGATAAGTACCTGCATACATTTGATTACAATGATCCAACCAAGCCTGAATTTGTGCATCACTCTTATTGTAAGCTGTACCAATAGCGGCACCGGTAGGTGCTATTATGTGTACTACCACAGGAATTTCGTAAACTCCATTTACAATTTTGTATGCACTTCCATTTTTAGCAGCAGTATTTTGATTACCGCTAATAATTTTGTTACGGATATTACGAATCATTTCATCAATTTCCGCATTCTGTTTTTGGTGTACTCTCTGCTCATTATCAAAGTCACACCAATCTTTTTTTTGCTGTGCAGATACTGAAAGGGATAGTAACAAAGCCCCACAAAGGATAGTTTTCTTCATTTCACTAATTTAAAAAATTAAACAATTTACAAATATACTGCCTTTACATCTTAACTCGTGATATTCACAACCAAAACAAGCAATAAATTTAAAATTTATTACAGTTAGTAGAAAAAACTTAACTATTGTTACATTTAAATCAAAAAATAAAATTAACATCAAACCCAATAGAAGTAATTTTATTTATATTATAATTAAAAAAAATAGAAAAATAAAAACGAATCAATAATTTAAAAAACACACAATTGAAAATTAACACCCTATCAACCAAATCATTAAAATAAAATCATAAAATAAAAAAACCGCACAAATTGTGCGGTTTTTCATATTTAAATTCAATTATAATTTTATAAAGAATAATTCGGAGCTTCCTGTGTAATAATTACATCATGCGGGTGAGATTCTTTCAATCCGCTTCCAGTAATCATAACCAATTTTGAGTCTCTTTGAAGGGTTTCAATATCTTTTGCACCACAGTATCCCATTCCGGCTCTTAAACCTCCTGTCAATTGGAAAATAACATCTTCCAGCTTTCCTTTATGTGGAACTCTTCCTTCAATTCCTTCCGGAACGAATTTTTTAGCTTCACTTTGGAAATATCTTTCTTTACCACCTCTCTTCATTGCTGAAAGACTTCCCATTCCCTGGTAAGACTTGAATTTTCTTCCCTGGAAGATAATTTCTTCTCCCGGAGCCTCATCTGTACCTGCTAAAAGTGAACCTAACATTACAGCACCTGCACCACTGGCGATAGCTTTTACAATATCTCCGGAAAGTTTGATCCCTCCGTCGCCAATTACTGCTACATTTTGAGATTTAGCATATTCATAAACGTTATAGATAGCAGATAGCTGAGGAACTCCTACTCCGGCAACTACTCTGGTTGTACAGATAGATCCTGGACCTACTCCTACCTTCAATACGTTTGCTCCTGCTGCAATAAGATCTTTTGCTGCATCTGCTGTTACAATATTCCCTCCCACAATATCAAGGTTAGGATATGCTTTTCTGATTTCTGAAATTTTATCTAAAACTCCTTTAGAATGACCATGTGCAGAATCGATCGCTACGATATCAACTCCTGCCTGTACTAAAGCCTCAATTCTCGTTAATGTATCTTCTCCTACTCCTACTCCTGCTCCTACGATAAGACGACCATTTTCATCTTTATTAGCATTAGGGTACTCCAACTGATTATCAATATCCTTGATAGTAATTAAACCTACAAGTTTGTTATCTTTATCTACGATAGGAAGTTTCTCAACTCTGTTCTTAAGAAGGATTTCTTTTGCCTTTTCAAGATTGGTATCTTTGTCTGAAGTGATCAGATTTTCTTTGGTCATGATCTCTTCTACTTTCATATCAAGATTTTCCTGATATTTTACATCTCTGTTGGTAATAATTCCGATCAGGACATTATCGGGATCTACTACAGGAAGACCGGAAATCTTATATCTTGACATCAGATCTTTAGCTTCACCTAAAGTATGATCTTTAGATAAAGTAACCGGATCAGAGATCATTCCGTTTTCGGAACGTTTTACTCGGTTTACCTGAGCTGCCTGCTCAGCGATTGTCATGTTTTTGTGGATAAATCCTAACCCACCAACTCTTGCTAAAGCAATTGCCAGATCAGCTTCAGTAACAGTGTCCATCGCAGCGGAAACTATCGGAACATTCAGCGTGATTTTGTCGGTAAGTCTTGATTTTAATGAAACCTGGTTAGGTAAAACTTCTGAATAAGAAGGGACTAGAAGAACGTCATCGAAAGTGATGGCTGTCTCTACAATTTTGTTATGAATAGACATCTTTACTTTCTTTGCAAAATTAGGTTATTTTAGTGAGATATGAAAATCCTTTTTGATAGTTTAAATAAAAATTAATAATCAATAACTTAAATCAAAAAACCGTCCTTGTATCAGAACGGTTACGGTACAAAATAATTGAATAAGTTTGAAACTACTTTATTTATATGTTAAATATGAACATTGAAGGTCTAATTATGAGGTTTCCATTTTCATCCAGTTTGAATATTTGAGATGATATGATTATTTATCAGAAACAGAGTTAATCATTTTTGAAATATCATTAGCTGTAAAGCTTCCTTTTATATCTACAAATACCATTTCATTCTTACCGGAACCTACGGTGATCAGCATGTTTTTAATGATCTCTCCGTCCTGTTTTACTCTGATGTTGACATCCTCTCCATCATGTTTTATGCTAGCCCACTCTTCATAATGATTGTTATTCAAAAACTGGGCATAGTCGTTTAGCATTTCCTTACTGCCATTGGTTACAGTAAGGACTTTTATTTTAGAGGCTTTCTTAACCAGATCTATCGTCTCTTCACTTTCTCCTTCTTCTCTCAGGGCTTTCTTAATATAAGATTTAGCTATAACCATAGGCACATTAATACTTGCAAACTGTGCGCCCTTGAAATCATATTTTGAATTCTGAAAAAAATCTATATTCGGCTTTTCTGAGACAATACATGACTGCATCAGCCCGATTGTCAGAATCGTGAGAAAAATGTGTGTAAGAGTTTTCATAGTTTAGTTTTTTATTTGATTTGTCTGAAGCTTCCTCCTGAAATTTTATCTACTTTGGCATCCAGCTCAGGGTTTCCTTTCAGTTTTACATCAGCTCCTGAAGAAACGCTTACTTTTAACTTATCTGTAACGAGTAAGGAAAGACTTGCCCCTGAAGTAGATTCTGCTACAGCTGTAGCGATCTTAAGGTCGTCTGCTTTACACGAAGCACCACTGCTGGTATCTATTACGGCAGAAACCGCTTCTCCTGATAAATGCACACTTGCTCCGCTTGAGGTATCCAAGGCCAGTTTATGTGTTGTAAGCTCAGCGTTCAGAACAGCACCAGAGCTCACTGTAACAGCTGCTGCCTGTCTCGCATTGAAAGTTCCTTTGATAATGGAACCTGATTCCGCATCAATCTCCATGCTATTCCCATTAACAGGATCCACAGCTGTAAAAACACTTCCCGATGACGTTTTTATACTCTGAAGATTAGGAGCAGAAACGTTCACATTCAGATTTTTAAATCTCAGATTTCGAACGCCTTTATTGTCTACATATATTTTTAATACTCCGTTTTCTACCTTGGTAATAACATACTGAAGCTTATCTGCGTCTGCAATTACTTTTACACTTCTGTTATTCTCCTGCTTGAAAGTAACATTTACGCCTACACTGGCATCTATTTTTGAAAACTCACCTACATTTCTGTTGTCACCATTCAGATAAGAAGAAGTATTATCTGAAGTAAGGCTGCTTCTCATAGAACTTGTCATTGTAGAAGTAGTTGTTTCACCGGAATTAATGATCTTATTAACATCTGACAGTTTCATTTTTCCGTTAAGAATAAAAATAATATTCTCTTCTTTGGAATCTACGTTAAAAACCAGATTTTCCAGATAGTTGTCTTTTTCATCTCCGGCAAGGAATTTCATGGAAGTTCCGTCACTGCTCATAGACATCAGCTCATTGAAGTTGAGGGAGTTTAAAGCCTGGTTTATTCTCTCTGTTTTATCTTCATTCATTTTTATATTCGCAAGATTCTCATCTTTTAGGCGATCCGGGAATGTAATTTTAGGAATAATCAGGATCTTAAGCCCCTCTACATCATTCAGGATTGGTTTTATCTTTCCGATATAGGCATCATTAACATCAATGGTGTTCAGCAGTTTGAACATCGGTTTTTTGATGTTGATAGAGGTTACTCTTCCTTTTTTTTCAAAATCCTGAAAAAGCCTGTCTAATTTCTCAGTCTGTGCAGAATACGTTGCAAAGCTGCTTAGCATTATAGCTATTATAAAAAATATTTTTTTCATGAGATTGTTCTGATTTTTAATATTCGCTGTCAAGATTTTCATTTTTCTGGGAAGATGCTACTGTTTTTTTAAATTCACTTCCTAATTTCATAAAGGAATATCTGGTAACATCCAGGGCTTCTTTTTCGCTGCTGATTCTTTTTCCGTTTACAATCACATAAGAATCATTGTAAGCTGCTGCAGAATCGTTCATGTTTCCATTGTTCTGATAGGAAGAATTATCCACATATTTGGGTCTTCTTTCTTTTTTAAGTCTTCCTCTTTTTGGCAGAATTTCATCCAGTACATCTTTTTCTGCTACAGGATTATCCTGAAATACAGAATCTTTTTTCACTCCGGAAATAGAATCTGTATGATTCACGGCAACCTGTTCCTGATGATCACTGTTTTCTTCAATGAATCCGGATTTCTGTTTTAAGATCTCGTCTTTCACCAGTTTTTCTCTGTCCAGGGCATCTGCTGTCCTGGAATTATTATCATTCAGAAATAAGCCGATACCGAAAACCAGCATTACACTGGCGGCCATCCAGAACCATTTGGGAAAAGAAGGTTTCTTTTTTTCGCCCAGTGGGATGATAGGTGCCATATCCTTTTCAGATTCCGCACCTTCTGCAGTCTGAAGAAAGTCTTCAAAACTCCAGTCCATTTTTTCTTCCTTAATTTCCCGGAAGACCTCGTTGTATTTATCTTGTAATTGATCTTTTTTCATAGCTCATCAGTTGTGAGATTTGTTCTTTTACTTTTTGTCTCGCACGCATCAGGTTTACCCTGACTGCATTTTCCTCCATTTCCAGCATTTCAGAAATTTCGGAAACATCATACTCTTCTACATCTTTCAAGTGGATGACCAACTTCTGTTTTTCGGGGAGCTGATTGATAAATCCTATAATATGTTCCTTAAGATTATCAACCTCCATACTGTAAAGCTCCGACCGGTGAAGCTGCATATCCGCAAAGCCGATCTTTACATCATGATGCTTCAGGCGGTTCAGGCATTCGTTCCGGACAGACTTCAGCGCATAGGATTTAAAATTCCCGAATTGCTCAAGCTCATCCCTCTTCTGCCAAAACTTCATCATGAGATCCTGTACCACATCTTCAGCTTCATCACTGCTCATAACAAACCGCTTCGCAAAACGATACATCTCGTCTTTGAGAATAAACACCGTATTCTTGAAAGTTTCTTGGGTCATGAGTTTTGTTTCTTATAGGTAAGACAATTACTATTACTTATCTATTACATCAAAAATAAAAAAACTTCAAAAAAATTGAAGTTTTTTATTATAATTATATTAATACGTATCAAAAATATGTTTCAGAATCGCCTTATCTTCTTCTGTTAAAGCCACTTTTCTTCTCGCCATGGCTCTTTCTGCCACTTCATATACTTTATCCAGTTTGAACCTTTCATCGTCTTTCAATCCGCCCCATGAAAAGTTTTCTACAAGGTTAGGTGGAAAGCCTGGTTTGAAGATATTGGAAGCAACGCCAATTACCGTTCCTGTATTCAATTGGGTATTGATAGCCGTTTTGGAATGATCCCCTACAATCAAGCCCGCAAACTGCAAGCCTGTATCTTCAAACACTTTGGTTCTGTAGTTCCACAGTTTTACATGACTGTAATTATTTTTAAGATTGGAAGAATTGGTATCAGCACCGAAGTTACACCACTCCCCAATCACAGAGTTTCCAATAAAACCCTCGTGTCCTTTACTTGTATATCCGAAAATGATAATATTATTCACTTCACCACCTACTTTACATTGAGGACCGATAGTAGTAGCTCCGTAAATTTTAGATCCAAGATTAAATTTGGAATCTTCTCCTAATGTAATAGGTCCACGCAAATGGCACCCTTCCATTATCTCTGCATTTTTTCCAATATAAATTTTTCCTGTTTTAGTATTCAGAGTGGAAAATTCAATTTCCGCACCTTCTTCAATAAACAGGTCTTTTTTATCTCCTAAGAATCCGTTCGTAGAAGACAGTTCCTGCGAAGTCCTTCCTTTAGTAAGCAGTTCAAAATCAAAATCAATCGCGTGATGGTTATAAGAAAACAGATCTTTCGGTCTTTTGAAGAAAATAAGTTCTTCCTTAATATCCGTCATTTTTTCAATCTGATTCAGAGAAAAACCTTTCATATTGATTTTAGCAGCAATAAGTTCATCTTCATAAACCAATGCTTCCCCTTGCTTAAGATCTTTAATCTGTTGAATTACAGTTTCTGTGGGAAGGAAATTGGGAACTAAAAAAAGACTTTCTTTTTCCTCCGGACTTTTAAATTTATCCTGAAGATACATTTCTGTGAAGTAGGTTACCTCAGTATTTTCAAGAATCTTCTGCCATCTTTCGGAGAAGGTAAGAATTCCGCATCGCATTGCTGCAACCGGGCGTGTAAAAGTAAGCGGAAGAAAGTCTTCCCAATATTGTGCGTCTGAAAATACCAATTGCATCATTCAGTTTTTAAGTTTAAGGTTTCAAGATCAACAAATTTACAATAAAAAAAGTCTTCCAAAAATTGGAAGACTTTAATATTTTAAATGTATAAAAATTACTTAGCGAATTTTTTATACTTGTTCATGAACTTATCAACTCTACCTGCAGTGTCAACTAGTTTTACTTTACCAGTGTAGAAAGGGTGAGAAGTTGAAGAGATTTCCATCTTGATTAGAGGGTACTCTTGTCCTTCGTACTCGATAGTGTCTTTTGTTTCTGCAGTAGACTTGCAAAGAAACACCTCGTCGTTACTCATATCTTTGAAAACAACAAGTCTATAATTTTCTGGGTGGATTCCGTTTTTCATAATACTATTTTTAAAAAAATTAAGTTTGCTTTCGAAATAGTAATGGATATTTCTCTGCTAAATTTTAGGTTGCAAAAATACAACATTTTTTCTAAATTCCAAATACTGAATTCAATATTTTTTTATTGATAAGAAATTCAAAGTATTTTCGTTAAATTTGGAACTTACTTAAACTTTAATTTCAATGAAATTCAAATTATTACTGGCTTTTTCCTTCTGGATGTTACTTGTAGCAGTATCATGTAATAAAGATGACATAACGTTTGACAGTCCTTCCCAGGAACTCCGCTTCTCAAGAGATACGGTATTTTGTGATACGGTATATCACCAGGTACGTTCAGAAACTTATGTTGTAAAAGTATATAATAATGAAGATAAGGATATCATGATCCCAAGAGTGAACCTTGAAAAAGGAGCTGCTTCATTATATAGAATCAATGTAGATGGAAAACCGGGATATGATTTTAAAAATGTTCCTTTAAGAAAGAAAGACAGCCTTTATATTTTTGTTGAAATTGCCCCGGAAGCTACAGGACCGGAAGCCATTGCAGAAGACAAAGTTCTTTTCACAAGCCCTGGCGGACAACAGCATGTCACATTATTTTCTGTAGTTCAGGATGCTGAATTTTTTATTCAGACGCCTGGAAACCCGAATGTAATTACCAGCTCCACCACATGGAATAACAATAAAGCAAAGATCATCTATGGAAATCTGACTATCAATCCAAGTGTAACTCTTGATATCAACGCCGGAACTAAAGTTTACTTCCACAAAAACAGCGGAATGAAAGTTTCTTCGGGAGCGGTTTTAAATATCAACGGTACTCAGGCCAATCAGGTTATTCTTCGTGGCGACAGAAATGATCCTTATTATGATACGATTCCTAAAAACTGGAATTCTATTAAAATGGAAGCCAATTCTACTCTTAAGATGAACCATGCAAGACTTTTCGGAGGAACGAGAGGACTGGATATGAAGCAAACCAATGCTACCATTACCAATTCCTTCATCCACACTTTCTTTGAATATGGAATTTATGCTGTAGGTTCTACCGTGAATGCCAACAACCTTGTGATGAACAACTGCGGTTTATCCTGTGTAGGGATTTTCCTGGGTGGAAAACACAGCTATACTCATGCTACCATTGCAAACTATTCTAAAACAATGAGTTCTTTTGACAGAGCAGGAATTTTTGCCGCCAATGAATGGAAAAATGATGCCGGACAGACACAACAGGGAGCTTTACAGCAGCTTGATATTAAAAACAGTATTGTATATTCTGACAGGGATGATGCTGTTCATTTTGAACAAACCCCGGGACAGCAGTTTGAATTTTTACTTCAAAATTCATTAATAAAATATACCAGTGCAACAGGAGCAGGTTTCACTTTTGATAACAATCCGAATGTGATACAAACGGTGAAAAATGCAGAGCCTCAGTTTGCGAATTACTTTATGGCTAAAATGAATTTAAGAGTAAAACCTGGTTCACCAGCTCTTGGAAAAGGAAATACAGCGGTAGCAGCAACGGTACCTTTTGATATTGTGAATGTATCCAGAACGACCAACCCAACTTTAGGAGCTTATCAATAATGGAAATTACTCAGTTACAGCAGCAGGTAGATGAATGGATCAAAACCATTGGGGTAAGATACTTTAATGAACTTACCAATATGGCGATGCTGACAGAAGAAGTAGGCGAAGTAGCAAGAATCATTGCCAGAAGATATGGTGAACAAAGCGAAAAGGAAAGTGATAAGAATAAAGATCTTGGTGAAGAACTTGCAGATGTGCTTTTTGTAACATTATGTTTAGCCAATCAAACCGGAGTCAATTTACAGGACGCTTTCGACAGAAAAATGAAAATCAAAACAGACCGTGATAAAGACCGGCATCAGAACAACGAAAAATTGAAATAATAATAAATGATGAGTTATAAATAATACATAAATTTGTAACTCATTATTTTTTAAGATAATGTAGATCATAATGAAGCTAGAAAAATCAAAATTAGTAGGTAATAAAACAGTACAGATCAGCGGTTCGAAAAGTATTTCGAATCGTTTATTGATTCTGGAAAGTCTGTTTAACAATATAAAAATCGGGAATTTATCCAATTCTCAGGATACTCAGTTGCTGAAAAAAGCTTTATCTGAGAATACTGAAGTGGTAGATATCCATCACGCGGGAACAGCAATGCGCTTTCTTACTTCTTATTATTCTATTCAGGAAGGAAAAACAACTGTTCTTACCGGTTCCGGAAGAATGAAGGAAAGACCGATCAAAAATCTGGTAACTGCTTTGAGGGATCTTGGAGTAGAGATTGAATATATGGAGAATGAAGGATTTCCTCCTTTAAAAATCACAGGAAGAAAGATCACTCAGACTTCCGTGAATGTTCCTGCCAATATTTCAAGCCAGTTTATCACATCGCTACTTCTTATTGCAGGAAAACTTGAGAACGGATTGGTGATTAATCTGGTAGGTGATGTTACTTCAAGATCTTATATTGAAATGACGCTTGATATCCTGACCAGATTTGGTATCACAAGCACTTTTGAAGGAAATACCATCAAAGTAGAACCTTTCACTCCGGACAACAATACAGAAGTTGTACATTATGAAGTGGAAAGCGACTGGAGCTCGGCTTCTTACTTCTACTCTATCTGCGCATTGGGAAGAAAAACGATTCACCTGAAAAGTTTTTACAAAGCATCCACGCAGGGAGATTCTGCCATTGCCAATATCTACGAAAAGTTCTTCGGGATCAAAACTACATTCTCAGAAGATGAGCATCAGCTAACGCTTGAACCTCAGCCTGATTTTTCTTTCCCGGAAAAAATTGTTCTGGATATGAATGACTGTCCGGATATTGCACAAACCCTTTGTGTAACGGCAGCCGCTTTAAAAATTCCTTTTGAGATTTCCGGATTGGGAACCTTAAGAGTAAAAGAAACCGACAGACTTCTTGCATTATACAATGAGCTTAAAAAGCTGGGAACGGAAACAGAAATCACAGATTTAACCATTCAATCCATCAGTTTTGGAGAACCTGAAGATGATATTTCGATTAAGACCTATCAGGATCACAGAATGGCGATGAGTTTTGCTCCGTTCAGTCTGATTAAGGAACTTAATATTGAAGATGAAGATGTAGTAGAAAAGTCTTATCCAATGTTCTGGAAAGATCTTGAAAGCATACTGACTCATTAATGTCATAAGAATGTGGTAATTTGAAATTGATTTTTTATTTCGGATTACCACATTTTCACATTGAAGCTGTTTAAAGTTATATCTATTAAAACCATTAAGAAGAATTGAAGAAATAAAGTTCAGTTAAGATGAATCATTCTGATTTTTAAGCTTAAAAGCAAAGCTCATCTTAATACTCTCAACACTTTAATACAATCTTAATGTTTCAAAAACAAAAGTTTAAACAAGTTGAATATAATAATGATGAAACCTTTCTTTTCCTTTTTGATTGTCTTAGCTGTTTCAAGCTTATCTGCTCAGAATCTGAAAAACTTTTCAGTTCCGAAAGGATATACTCAGATTGCACAAACCAAAGGTGATCTTGACAAAGATGGAAAAGAGGAAATTGTATTGGTATTTGACACCCATATAAAAGCATCAGACGACCGAAATCTGGAAGGTACTGCTGATTACAAAAGAGTTTTCTATATTCTGAAAAATGACAATGGCGGATTAAAAGTATGGAAGGAAAACTCCAGCATTCTTTTTTCAAGCGGAACCGGATTCTATCCTTCAGACAATACGCTTCAGGTCACCATAAAAAATAACAGTCTTCATATTGGGCAAACGTTCTTTACCAATTCAAGACATACTCAGAAATACAAACATACTTTCAGGTTTCAAAACGGAGATTTTTATCTGATCGGATCTCATGATCATTTTGAAGATACCTGTGATTTCAGCTTCACCAATGAAATCAATTTTTCTACAGGCAAAGTTATTATTGACAGAGAATATTCATCCTGTGATGATGATGTCAAAATCCCTGAAAATACTCACAAAGAGTTTACTCACAAACTTCAGAATTTGATCAAAATGAATGATTTTAAAATAGGGGAACATAAGTTCAAGATTCCCGGCTTGAATGAGGATTTTGTTTTTTAAGAGGGAAGATTGATGCTGGATGCTGGAGGTTACTGTTTGACGGTTAATCTATGATAGCAGCTTTTATTGTAAATACTTTCTCTTTAAAATCGGAGTACTCTTTAACTATTAACAACTTCTCCTCTTCCATCCTCCAGCTTCAAGCTTCCTAGCTTTATAGCAACTTAATCATCTCTTAAAGTTAAATTAACTCCTAGTGCTTTGATATATTCTTATTTTTAAGCTACTTTAAAAATAAAAAAACTATGTTCAAACAAAGCATGAAACGTATGACAGCGATCACTCTTGGAGTGGTTACTGCATCTGTCTTTTTTTCCTGTTCCAATGACAGCCTTATGGAAAGAGACTCTAATGAAAACAGTTTAGCTACTTTAGCAAAAACTAATAGTAGAGCTTCTTTAGCACCTATCGAAATGAACAGCTGGATGTCCGGTCTTCAGGATAACATTTCCCTTTCAAAAATCTCAATTCCCGGAACTCATGATTCCGGAGCACGTGTAGATGCCCCTGTTGTATCAGGTACGGCTAAAACTCAAAACCTCAGCATCGCAGAACAACTGAATGCAGGAGTCCGTTTTCTGGATATACGTTGCAGACATATTGATAATGCTTTCACCATTCATCACGGAGCGATTTACCAAAATCTGAATTTTGATGATGTGCTTAATGCATGTTATGCATTCCTTAACAGCCATCCATCAGAAACAATTATCATGTCTGTAAAAGAGGAATATGATGCTTCCAACACCACCAGAAGTTTTGAACAGACTTTTGATTCTTATGTGCAGAAAAATCCTTCTAAATGGGATCTTGGTTCAAATATTCCTACGCTAGGTTCTGTTAGAGGAAAAATCAAATTATTAAGAAGATTCTCTTCAGGAGCAACCAAAGGAATCAATGCTTCACCATGGGCAGATAATACTACTTTTGACATCAACAATTCCGGAGTGCAGTTAAAAGTACAGGATTATTATAAAGTAACTAATAATGACGATAAGTGGAATGGAATTTTCAACCTTCTTAATGAAGCCAAAAATGATACGAATGGTAAGCTTTTCGTGAATTTCACCAGCGGATATAAACCTGGAATCTTCGGTATCCCAAGTATTCCTACGGTATCCAATAATATTAATCCAAGACTTAAAACATTCTTCCAGTCGAATACTCAGGGATCATTCGGTATAATGCCAATTGACTTTGTGAATGCCGAGCTGTCTGAATTAATCGTTAAGACGAATTTCTAAATTATTATTTGTTAGATATACTCAAAGGCTGTCTCTCTTGTTGAGGCAGCCTTTTTGAATTTTATGCTTTTATCTCCCTCAGATGTCTTAGAAATCCTTTAGATTTGCACAGATGTTTGTATATTTTTTCTTTGCTGAGTGGAACGCCTTGCGAACGATTTTAAAGACATGAATAAAAGCTTTGTGAAATCTTTGCGTTGTATTCATAAGTTTTGGCTGAAGCCAATTGACTCACATGCTTTATTCAAACGGACTCCCTTCGGCTAAGCTCAGGATTATAGTGCGTTCCTATTGAATTAATCAGATCAATTATTTA
>NZ_JAMZGF010000072.1 GCF_024158915.1 Chryseobacterium sp. S0630
TTCTGCCACAATTCATCACCAAATTCATTGATTCTGATCAGCCAGATATCGGAACCTCCTTTGGAATCCTCTTTTTTGTCTAATCCTTTTCCTGAATAAGAGGTTCCCGCTAGTAAAAAACCTCCATCCTGTGTGGTAACGGTTGCTGATAAATAATCATGGTTTGGTCCTGAGAAATATTTTTCCCAGACTTCTTGACCCTGTTGATTGAGTTTTACCAGATGAAAATCATAACCGTTATTCTGCTTACTGCTTAAAGCCTGTTGCTTATTGCTTTGAATAGAACTTCCCGTGATCAAATACTGCTGATCGATGGTTGTAGCGACCTGGCTTAGAAAATCCTGGGTAGAGGATTGGATGTCTTTCTGCCACACCACTTCCTGAGCAGATACGCCCAAGACCGTGCATAAAGTAAATGCACCGAGATAAAGTTTTCTCATTTTAATATCGTTTTCTGAGTTAGTAATTAGCTTATTGAAGCTTTGCGAATTTAACACTTTTTAAGACTCAACAATCAACTTATTGTGACAATTTGTAAATCACACGATTAATAATTAAATTCACTTTATTTTATATGGATATCAATTTTATTCTGATGCAAAAATATCTCTCCAGGACGACAGAACCTGTCGTGTTAAAAAATAAAATTCTAATCAGAGTATTCAGTATCAATTAAGAAATTATATCACCCAAAAGGCAATATTCCTATTAGCTTATCAACAATAAAACACTTTCTCTATATCATATTTAACTAATTCATTATCAACTATTGTCATGATTTGTTTTTATCAATAAGTTTACTACATGATGAGAAAAAGCTACTACCAAAAATTGGCATTTATGGTCACATTGCTGACTGTTTTATTGGTGTATCAGAAATATACCAGCCGTGAAAAAGAACCGTTTCCTGAAGTTACGTTCATCAAAGATGCTTCAATACCAGTAAACCTATCAGATTTTGATCCCAATACGCTGGACAATGAACAGTGGCAGAAACTTGGATTTTCAGAGAAACAAACAGCAACCATCCTGAAATATAAAGATATTGTAGGGGGAAAATTTACATCAAAAGAACAGTTGAAAAAATGTTATGCTATTTCTGAAGAGAAATTCAGTGAACTTGCTTCTTTTATTTTACTTCCTGAAATAGCAGAAAAAGGAGATTCCAAAAGATTCACTACATACGGAAAGAAAGGAATTATGATTTCAGGAAAATTCAATCCTGATCAGTTTTCTGCCAATGACTGGCTTAAAATGGGCTTTAGCGAAAGACAGTCAGAAGCCATTATAAAGTATAGAAATTATCTCGGAGGAAGTTTTATCAGTAAAGAAAAGTTTAAAGAATGTTTTATCATCTCTCCGGAAAATTACCACAAACTTGAACCTTATCTCCTGCTGCCTTCAAAAACGCCTGAAAATTTCAGAAATCCTAACAAAAACAACTTTATTAAGCCCAGGATCCAATATCATGCTTTTGATCCTAATCAGCTGGATTTAGAAGGCTGGAAAGCACTCGGGTTCTCAGAGAAACAGGCAGCCGCCATCATCAATTATCGAGACAGAAATTTAAGAGGCAGTTTTAAAAGCTTAGACGATCTGCAGAAATGTTTTGTGATTTCCGCAGAGAAATTTCAGGAGATGAAACCTTATATCAAACTTCAGGAAAAACAACAGGAACAAACAGATTTTTCAAAAACAGATCTTAACACCATTACTTTCAAACAGCTTATAGAATTTGGGCTGGATGAAAGAAGTGCTGGTTCAATGATTGGCTTCAGAAAGAAACTGGGAGGTTTTATGAATAAACAACAAATTCTAAGCACTTACAACATAGATCAGAATCTGGTTCAAAAACTGATTTCAATAGCCCCGTTGAATATCTCAAATGTTCCCCGATATTCATTATTAGAAGCACCTGAAGAATGGCTTAAAAATCATCCTTATTTCAAGTATTCAGCAGACAAAATCATATTCTACCGGATCAGTAATCCTGATGATAAAAAAATATGGAAACTTTTAAAACTGAAACCTGAGTATGAAGAAAGAATGAGGTTATATGTAAAATAACATGAAACCTTAAATAGGTTTAAACACTTCCAAAATAATATTCTGGAAGAGTTATGTATTATAAAATAAGAACTTACATTTTAGTGATGCATATAGTTGCTTGGTCCATTAGTTCCTTCAATAGATTCCGGCAGTATTCCATATCGCTCACGTAAATTTACGGTACCCAATGTTTTTCCCGTATTAATATCAATTACGCTAATAGTTCCGGAATTTAAGTTAGGGAGATCCAATAAATTATTTTGCACTGCAACCACCTCTTTTCCGGATTTGGTTTTAAAGAAGGCCATATGATGTGCTCCTTTATCGGCATCAAAAGTCTTCAGAAGTTTCAACTGGGGAAGATTATTAATATCAAAGACAAGCACTTTTCCTGGGTCTGCAAAGCTGACATAGAGTTTGTTTGAGTCATCAATATACATTTCGAGCGCCCAGCCTAATCCTTTTGTACTTCCGTCAAAAATCTTAGTAAAAGCATCATATTTCTTGGTTGTCGTATTGTATGGAGCTATCCAGATATCTCCACCAAGCATAGTTGTCGCAAGTGCATATTGCGGAAATTTCCCACGCAGTAATAAAACTTCAACAGGAGCTGACAAATCTGTTGGAGAATCTGCTACCTGATACGTTTCTTTTATTTCGTAGGTATTCAGGTCTAATAAAGTGCAGGTATTTCCCATTCCTGTTGTAAGATCCGGGTGAATGGTTGACGTCACCATCATTAATCCTTTTTCTTCATTAATTGAAATACCATGCGGATACATTATAAATTGGCTCGGATTCGTTTGAATGGGAGCTTTAATGGTTTTGATAAGCTGATTATTACCAGCATTGAACACCCCAATGCTTCCATCTTTCGGACCTCCTGCCCCACCCATAAAGGTCATAAAATATCTTCCGTCATTAGTAAAAAACAGATTTTCACCTACAGTATTTTCACCGGTATCAATAGGTGTTGCATTGATCAATATGGGCTGTCCGTTTTTATCTTTTCTTGCTTTTACTTCATAAAGGTAGCTGCCTCCCAGAGCAGTTGTAAACATTTTATTGGCATTCTGATTGTAATAAATATGATGTGGTAGTACACCAATGCCCAATTCAAGTTTGCTACTGATATTTCCAAAATTGGGGGCTTCAGGATCGAGTTCAATAACGGCAATTCCGTCTGATGATCCTTTTAAACTTCTGTAATCAATGTAAAACGAAGAATCATGCGGATGATCCGGATTATGATTATCATTTTGACAACTCACAAATATTACCAGAGTAATACATAGTAGAACTGAATTAAATTTTAATTTCATGATTTTCAGGTTATTGGTGTTAATATTATAAATATAATATATTTTTATTGAATAATAAAAATATATTACACCAATAAGTGATAAATAATTAAATGAAAAAATATTTAATGATCTATCAACTTTTTATTCCTGAGTATGAAAGTGAAACCGTTAAAGTATATTAGATATTTTTAATCAAATGTTTTACTGGAATCTACCAGCAAAGAATTGAGCGTATTAAGTTCTTCGTCTGTCATATCTCTCCATTTCCCGACCGGCAAATCAAGTTTGATATTCATGATACGGATTCGTTTCAGTTTTTTCACTTCGTATCCAAGATATTCACACATTCTTCGGATCTGTCTGTTGAGTCCCTGAGTAAGAACAATTCTGAAATTCATTTCATCAATCTTCTCTACCTCGCATTTTTTTGTCACGGTATCAAGGATTGGAACTCCGTTTCGCATTTTTTCCAAAAATCTTGGAGTGATAGGTTTGTCTACACGAACAAGATATTCTTTCTCGTGGTTATTTCGCGCTCTAAGAATTTTATTGACGATATCGCCGTCACTCGTTAAGAAGATAAGTCCTTCGCTTGGTTTATCCAGTCTTCCGATGGGAAAAATTCTTTTGGGATAGTTGATATAATCTACGATATTATTTTTTTCACGTTTTGTATCGGTAGTACAGACAATTCCTACAGGTTTATTAAAAACGATATACACAGGTTTTTCCTGAGGCTCTCTGATTGGTTTTCCGTCTACTTCTACAAGATCTTCATCAGAAACTTTGGTTCCCAACTCAGGAATTTTCCCGTTTATCTTGATTCTTCCTTCTTCCAAAAGTTTATCTGCTGCTCTTCTTGAACAGTATCCCACTTCTGATAAATATTTATTGATACGCGTTTTTTCCATTAGTCTTTTCCGTAGCCGGTATAATTTTAATTGCTGAAAATAGTACTTTCATAGTGTAAGTTTATGAAAAAACCATCAGCTTATATTCCCAGTATTTCCTAATGCAAAGTTAGGAAGAAAATAATATCCCTATGGCAGTCAAACCATAAACAATACTTTCTGGTAATGTACTATTCTCAATATCCTGAGAATTTTTAATTTAATTTTTACAGACCTTCAAATCTGTACTCGTTATTCAGAAATTGATCTGTAGCATCTTCAATGGCATACTCACCAATCTTGGTACGTCTTAGCTGTGTCAGATAAGCTCCTACTCCCAATTCCTGGCCAATATCATGGGCAAGACTTCTGATGTAAGTTCCTTTTGAACATCCTACCATAAAACTCACCAAAGGAAAATCAATTTTTATATCCTTGATATAATGGATCGTTGTTTTTCTTGCTTTCATCTCCACTTCTTCACCAGCTCTGGCAAGGTTGTAAGCTCTTTCGCCATCAATTTTAATAGCCGAATAAACAGGTGGTTTTTGTTCAATTTCTCCAACAAATTTTTCCAGTACTTCATGTACCTGCTCTTCCGTAATATGTGAGATGTCCTGTTGAAGGATTTCAGGCTTTTCAGTATCATAGGATTCTGTCTGTACCCCAATTTTGATCTCTGTCCAATATTCTTTGGGAGCATCCTGGATCTCCGGAATTTTCTTTGTAAATTTTCCACAGCAGACAATAAGAAGCCCAGTTGCTCTGGGATCTAAAGTTCCGGCGTGTCCGATTTTAAAATTTTTAGGAAGATCAAACTCCCTTTTAAGTTTATATTTCATTTTATTGACAGCCTGGAAGGAAGTCCAGTCCAAAGGCTTATCCAATAAAAAAATGTATCCTGATTTCAGTTCTTCAGCAGTCATGAATGGGTAAAGTATACTTTCTTATTTAAAGAAATAAAAATAAATCAACAGGGCAACTCCAACAAAAATACGGTACCAACCCCAAGGTTTGAATCCATATTTATTAAGCACTCCAATGAACGCTTTGATCGCAATAAGCGCTACAATAAATGCTACAATATTTCCTACAACGAAGATCATGATGTGATCCTGAGAAGCCATAATCATTTCATATCCTTTCTGTGGATTGGCCGTTTCTTTTCCCCAGGTCTTCACAAAAACTGAGTACACTGTTACTGCCAGCATTGTTGGTACTGCAAGGAAAAAAGAGAATTCTGCCGCGGCTTTTCTGGTAAGCCCTTGTGCCATTCCTCCAATGATAGAAGCAGCACTACGGCTTGTTCCCGGCATCATCGCAAGACACTGCCAGAAACCAATGGTAACAGCATTTCTTATGGTAATTCCTTTTTCATCATCAATCTTAGGGTTCTTAAACCATTTATCTGCAAACAGTAAAACAACACCCCCTAAAACCAATACGGAAGAAATAGCAATCTGATTTCCAAGAACGGCTTCAATTTTATCATCAAACAAATAGCCCAACACTAAAGCCGGAACTACTGCAAATGCAAGCTTGAAATAGAACTGAATATTATTTAAGTCAAAAAACTTTTTCCAGTAGGCTACTACCACAGATAAAATAGCTCCAAACTGAATAGACACCTGAAACATCTTCAAAAATTCTGTTTCCTCCAACCCCATAAGATTTGCCGTAAATCCCATATGTGCAGTAGAAGAAATCGGAAGATATTCTGTTAACCCCTCTACAATGGCAATAATAATTGCTTTGATTAAATCCATATTCCTTTAAAAAATTAAAAGATTAAGAGATCCGGAAACTCAGAATACATGATTCTCAATTTCTTAATCTCTTAATCTCAAAATATAAAAATTTATTTATTTTCTTTTTAAGATCGCGTACACTTCTATGACAAATCCTATAACAACAAACAGAGGTGCTATTCTGATTCTTCTGATAGAAAAGATATCGTCATTCCATGAGTTAGGATCAAATTTCCCATCTACAGTATTGGCATCAGGTCCCATCATCAGTAGAAATCCTACTACAATAAATGCTAATCCGATCAGCATCCATTTGAAATTCTGCTGTCCGAAATAGAAAGTGTTTTCCTGTGGTACTTCAGCTTCATGTCCAAAGTCTGAAGCGGAAAATTTATTTGTTTTTTTGCTCATTATTAAGAGTAATATAAATCGTCAACGTTTGATTTTAAGAATCTCCATGTAGCGAAAATTGTACTTAAGACAGAAATAAAAATTCCTACTCCAAGTACGAGGATAACTAACCAGAAGTACTGATTGTTGTCCTGTACGAAAGCTGAACCAATCTGACTTGTGAAATAATACCAAACTCCACCTAACGCAATAAGACCTATTACAGAACCGATAGCTCCGAGAATAATAGCTTCTACAATGAAAGGTTTAAGGATAAATCTTCTTTTCGCTCCTACCAGCTGCATTGTTTTAATAATAAATCTCTTTGAGAATATTTTCAGACGGATAGAGTTGTTGATCAATACAACCGCCAATATCAGGAACAGTACTGAAAATCCTAAGATCCATTTCAGAATTCTGCTCAGGTTATTGTAAACATCTACCATCAAAGTACTGTCATTTTTAACATCGATAATTCCCGGAACAGATTTGATCTCTTTGATGGCTTCATCAATTTTTGCTGGATCCACGAATTCCGGTTTTAAAGCTACTTCAATAGAAGAAGGGAAAATATTTTCTTCAAACAGTGCATCACTGTCGATTCCCATAGTTTTTTTGGCTTCTTTAGCCGCCATATCCCTTGAAATATAAGTCGCTTTTTTTACAGGAGCTAATAACTGTACCTTTTTAAAAGTTTCTTCCTCAAGTTTTGCAATTTTTACAGAATCTTTAGCATCATAGTTTTCATCAAAGTAGGCGTTCACCACCAACTGTTCTTTGATATAGTCAGAATACTTCTGGGCATTAATCAGAATAAGCCCCATTAATCCTAACAAAAATAACACTAAGGCAATACTTATCACTACTGTAATATTGCTGGACCGAAGCCTTTTCTTATTAAATTCATCTACAGATTTAGCCATTAATATTAAAATTTTTGGCTAAAATAGAAAAAATCTTCCGAAATTTGGGACGAAATAAAGAAAATCACTGTTAATAAAATCATAAAAAACTTTGAGTGTAAAAGCAAAAAAACATCTTGGGCAGCACTTCCTGACAGATGAAAATATCGCAAGAAAAATCGTAGAAGGTCTTAGTTTTGAGAACTATACCAACATCATGGAAGTAGGTCCCGGAATGGGAGTTCTTACCAAATATCTTCTTGAAAAGGATCAGAACATTTACCTTGCAGAAATAGACACGGAATCTATTGAATACCTGAAAAACAATTATACAAAAGTAACGGAAGAGACTTTTGTAGGAGATTTCCTGAAGCAGGATTTCAGTTTTATCAAAGACGATCAGATTGCTATCATTGGAAATTTCCCTTATAACATTTCGTCACAGATTCTGTTTCAGATTGTAGATCATTACCAATTGATCCCGGAAATGGTGGGAATGTTCCAGAAAGAGGTTGCTGAAAGAACAGCTGCTGTTCCGAGAACTAAAGATTACGGTATTCTTTCTGTTCTGATACAGGCTTATTATGACGTATCTTATATGTTTACGGTACATGAGAATGTCTTCAATCCTCCGCCAAAAGTAAAATCGGGAGTCATCAGACTTACAAGAAATCCTAAGGAAGGACTTGCAGGCAATGAGGTTCTGTTTAAGCAGATTGTAAAAACAGGTTTCAACCAAAGAAGAAAAAAGCTGTCTAATGCTCTGAAATCATTAAACATTCCTGAAGCTTTAAAAGGACATGAATTTTTAGATAAGAGAGCGGAAGAACTAAGTGTTGCAGATTTTATACACTTTGCGAATCTCTGGAAAGAAAATCAATAAGACAATAATTATAAAAGCTCCTCTATCAGGAGCTTTTTTTGTTGAATAAAGTACAATAACCTTATTCGTTAAAAGTAGAAAGCCTTTCAAATAAATTCGAAAGGCTTTCTTTTATAGTACATTATCAATTTTAGTTTCTGTTCTTCAGCATGATCCATCCTGACCAGTTCATCTGAGCTTTTGATTTTGGATACTCAAAGTTGAACTTATACCAGTATGTTGCTGTAGGAAGTCTCTTACCACCTACTGTTCCGTCCCAAATAGGATTTTCTTTTGAGAATCGGAACATTTCCACTCCATATCTGTCGTACACAGAACCTGTAAAGTTTTTAAAGTCTCCAAGAGCCTTAAGATCCAGTACATCGTTGATTCCGTCTTCGTTCGGAGTAATGATATTGTTAATCTGCAATGTAAAGAATTCAAGAGATCCCACACAATGTGTTCCTACTCTTCTTACTAAAACAGTATAGTTTGTATTATCTAAAAGGTTAGTAAATACATTGGAATCCTGCCATGTAATCCCGTTGTCAATAGAATATTCCAAAGTACTTGGCGTATTGTTCATTGGCGGGTTTTCGGCTGTAATTGTCACTGACTTTTTGATGCTTTCATAATTTAAAGCGGTAACGAAAGGAGTTGCTGCTCCCATTACTTTAGCTTCAAAAACTTTCTTACAGATACCGTTATCAATTTCCACTGAGTAAATACCCCATTGGTTTACATTAATTTTCTGCGTTGTAGCACCTGTGCTCCAAAGATATTTGTAACCATCGCCAGCTCCTGCATCCAGTGTTACAATATCACCTACACACATTTCAACATCTTTTAATGTAGAAGTAATTTCTGGTGTTACTTCAATTCTAATTGTTGCCGGATTCAGAGATTTACATCCTTTTGCTCCCAGTGCATATACTGTAAATGTTGTAGTCTGGTATAGAGTAACGGTCTGCATATTCCCTGTTCCCATGAAATTGCTCCAAAGATAAGTATCTCCTCCTTCAGCGGTAAGGGTTACAGATTCTCCCGGACAGATTTTTATTCTGGAAGCTTTCACTTTAGCGGTTGGGGTTGTTTCTTTCTGTAATGTCAATTCTACAATTTTGCTACAGAATCCTCCATTGGAAACCAGAACATACAAAATTTGTCCATCGTTACCATTATAGTTTAAAGGAGTCTGAATATAATTGTTATTCTGTGCAACAGCATCCGCCTGATTTTCGTAGAATTTAAAGATAGCTCCAGGCGTTGGGCTGATGGTAGGCATAATTGTACTTAAATCAAAAGTAGTAATATCCGGTGTGGTACAAAGCAGCAATGTAGCATCCTGAGCCAGCGGTGTTGTTCCTCCGTGAATCTGTATGGAAGCTTTACCCGGACATGGATTACCAGGAACACTTACTTCGATAGTATAGGTACCAGGCTGTATTGCAGTAATTGTATTAGTCGTTGCATTAGGTATTGGTGCACCGTTATAGAACCACTGATATACAAGGTTAGGGTCATTTACAGAAGCTGTAATTACCTGAGGTACATTATCACATACATTGATGTCTGAAGGTAATTTTGTTCCTGCAGGATCTAAAAGGTCTACTCCGATATTGAAAGATCCACCTTCAAGGAATACTGCAGAGTCATAACTATGGTCACTGTAATCGGCAATTACCATTTTGAAGTGGTATTGCTGTCCTGCTACTACTGTTGCCGTAGCAGTCAAAGGAATCGTTCTCCCGTTAAAATTTGTTTCAACGTTTCCGGTGTTATATCCTGCAAAATATTGTTCGTTTACGGCACCACAACTCCCTGCAATTGCAGGGTGGATATTGGTAATACTTACCGGTCCTGCTCCTCCCGGAAGAACAGCCATATTTACATAAGGTCCACCTGAAGTAGGTCTCAACAAGATGGCAAATGCATCTGCAAAGGTACAAGGGAATGAGCCTGTATATTCTTCTGAGGCGATCAGATAATTAAATTTAATCTGAGAGGTTGTTGGAACGAAGTCGAACTCCAAAAGAACAGCATCATTCAATCTACTTTCCACTACTCCAATCACCTGTGCAAGGTCAGCATCTGATCCTCCACCGTTCACATCACTAAGGCCACCTTCAAAGGTGTTACCAGCTCTTCTTGCATACCCTGTAGAAAGAATAAGCCCATCTTTAAAAGGGAAATTGGTTGTAGCTTTATGAAAATATCCCCATGCTCTGTTGGCATCACTTGGAGCGTGATTAGGTGTAATCTTTACATTGGATACATTGGGAGTAAGACAGGTATTGGTCCCTGATGAGATCAATACATCTTTAACCATTTTTTCAATAGTGTAAGCGGTTTCAGGATACTGCGGAGCGTTTACATCAATAAAAGCACCAGCCCTTCTGGATAGATTTGAAGGAATTTCTTTTGCCTGTTTTCGCGGAGGCAGATTTTGTGAAAATAAAAAAGTCGAGATGACTAAAAAAAATAAACAAAGCGGTAGATATCTTCTCATAATATTTTTGTTTCAACAAATTTAATTTTTTTTTAAATATATCATATACATATTTATATTTTTTACCATAAAAAAACAAAATAAGAAGCTCTTACAGTAAATTTTCATTAATCAATCCCTATTCGGACAAATCATAAATGGTGTGGTAGCATTGTATTACAAAAAATTTTAACATATTCCTCCTCTATTCCAAATAATTCACAAAACGCAACAATATTTATTCTTAAAAACAACAAAATCTTTCATTGCTGAAAGATTTTGTTGTTGATTTTTTATTTTAGTAAATATCTAGTTTCTGTTCTTTAAGAGAATCCAACCTGAACGTTGTTCCATTTTCTTGCTGGCCGGATTTTCCCATTGTACCCTGTACCAATAAGTAGCAGTAGGAAGATTGATTCCTTTTAAAGATCCTGTCCATATAACATTACCTTTGCTTGCTTTGAATACTTCCGCTCCATATCGGTCGAAAATTGAAGCGGCGAAGTCTTTGTATCCGCTTATTCCAGTGAAGTCGATGGTATCATTTACCCCATCCATATTAGGAGTAATGGCATTGCTGATAATGAATGTAAAGTAATCCAGAGAAGTACCACATTTGGCACCTTTCACTCTTACCATTACAGAGTACATCGTATTATTCAAAACACCTGTAAATACATTGGATGCCTGCCACGTCAATCCTCCATCTATAGAGTATTCTAAAGTTCCACCTGTAGGATTACTTGCCGTAAGGGTAAGAATATGGTTATCATAAACAATATTGGTAAACTGTGGCAGATCAGGATTAATAAGCTGTGCAGAGAATGTTTTGGAACAAACCCCATTGCTGATTATCACAGAATACGTTCCCGGGATATTAGTCGTTATCGTTTGAGTCGTTGCTCCTGTACTCCATACATAAGTATAGTTGGGTCCTGCCCCGGCATCCAGAGTTCCTTTATCTCCGGCGCAAACAAATACATCTTTTAAAGTAGAAACGATCGCCGGAACTACTTCAATAGTAACTTTAGCTGGGTTCACAGAGCTACATCCGTTTCCTCCTAATGCATATACTGAATATTCTGTTGTTACTGTAGGCGTAACTACCTGTGTGTTTCCGTTTCCTGTAAGTCCTACCCAGTTATAAGTAATTCCTCCTGTGGCAGTTAATGTTACAGATTCACCTTCGCAAATTTTTAATTTAGATGCGGTAAGACCTGCTATTGGTGGACCTACCTGAACTGTAACAGTTGCGGGCGTTGCAGAAATACATCCGTTAGCTCCAACTGCAAATACCGTATATACAGTAGTTGTAGTAGGTGAAACCACTTGAGTACTTCCATTTCCTGTAAGACCATTACCCCAGTTATAAGTAACTCCTCCGGAAGCAGTCAACGTAACTGATTCTCCCACACAAATACGAGGTTGTGATGAAACTAATGCAGCAACCGGTTGTACTTTATCTTCCTGAACGGTTACTGTAGCAGTAAATGTACAGCTCAGGTTTCCTGGTTGTGATATGTTAGTAACCGTTAGAGTATAAGTTCCTCCAGCGCTTACAACAGGTGTAAGGGTATTGCCACCTGAAACAATAGTTCCTCCGGTTGTCGTCCAGGCAATTGTAGATCCTGCAGGAACTACTGATGCCGAAGCATTGATAGTAACCTGAGGAGTTGTACAGGTAATTGTTTGTGGTGCAGCAATGGTAAGAGTAGTTTGGGCTGTACTTAATAATTGCAGAGATACTACATAGCTACAACCTCCATTGCTTACTAATACATAAATAGTCTGGCTTCCTCCTGGAGGTGCATATGTTGTAGGTGTTGCAATAAAGTTTCCATTAGCTGCGTTAGCATCAGCCTGATTGACATAGTAAGTAAAAGTAACGCCTGCAGTAGTTGTAATCTGAGGTTGTGCTTCTGTAAGATTATAAGTTAATCCTGGCTGATAACACTTGTGCAATGTTGCATTTTGTGCTGTAAAAGGCTCTGAAACTTCTATTATTATCGTTGCAGGGTTTTGAGAGACACAACCATTTGCACCCACGGCTGTTACGGTATAAGTAGTGGTAACGGTAGGTGAAACAACCTGTGTACTTCCATTTCCTGTAAGGCCATTACCCCAGTTATAGGTAGCTCCGCCTGAAGCAGTAAGTGTTACAGAATCTCCTTTACAGATTTTTATTTTGCTTGCTGTAAGCCCGGTAACTGGTGGAGCACTGTTTCCTGTTACAGTAACAGTTCCTACAGCTGTACAGCTGATATTTCCAGGCTGGTACACTTTTGTAATCGTTAAAGTATATGTTCCTGCTGCATTAATAACAGGGTTTAAAGTAGTTCCTCCTGAAACAATATTTCCTCCTGTAGTTGTCCAGTTGAAAGTAGCTCCTGCCGGATAAACGGAGGCTGATGCATCCAGTGTAGTCTGAGAGGTAGCACAGGTAAGTACTGCCGGAGGAGCAATAGTAGGCGTCATTTGTGGCGCTTTTACCAATTGGAGTTGTGCTACTTTTGCACAGAAACCGTTTGCTACTCTTACGTACACTGTTCCACCTGCACTCTGATGAGCTGTTGGATTAGGAATTGTGTTGGCGTTTCCTGCATTAGCATCTGCCAATGTTGTATAATAGGTAAACACAGCTCCCGGCGTGGTGCTTATTGAAGCTTGTGCTGATGTTAAATTAAAAGTTGCATTTCCTGCAACATAACAGGCTGTCAATGTAGCATTCTGTACTGTAGGAGACGTTCCACCTACCACAGTGATCGTAGCTTCTCCCGGACAGGTATTTCCCTGAATAAAAACCTTAACGGTATATACCCCTGGCTGTGTTGCAGTATAACTTGCATTCGTAGCGCCTGGAATCGCATTAGTACCTAAATACCACTGATAGGTAATATTGGGTCCCTGAACAGAAGCAGTAAAAGTCTGTGGTGTATTATCACACATATTTACAGATGCAGGAAGCTGTACACCTGCAGGATCCAGAATTTTCACCCCGATATCGAATGATCCGGCTTCAAGAAATACAGCTGAATCAAAGTTAGGATCCTGATAATCCGCCAGCACAATTTTAAAATGATAGGTTTGTCCTGGAATTACTGTTGCTTTAGCAGTAAGAGGAATGGTACGTCCATTAAAATTAGTCTCAATCTGAGCGGTATTTGTTCCTCCGTAATAAGCTTCATTTTTAGGCCCACAGTTTTGATATTGCGGGTGGATATTCGTTACACTTACAGGTCCTGCTCCTCCCGGAAGTACTGCAAGGTTGGTATAAGTAGGATCGGTGGATTTTTTTAACAGCAAAGCGAAACCATCTGTAATAGTACATGGAAAGTTTTGCTGATATTCTTTAGAAGCAAATAAATATCTGAAAGTAATTTCAGTAGAAGCTGCTACAAAGTCAAACTCTATAGAGGTTGCATTGGTCAAGTTATTGTTAGCAATCCCTAAAGCGTTCGCAAGATCTACATCTCCTCCGGTTCCCAGATCATCACTTAATGTTCCCTGGAAGGTATTCCCGGCTTTATTGGCATATCCGGTTGAAAGTATAATCCCTTTACTGAAAGGAAAGTTGGTATTTGATTTATTAAAATATCCCCAGCTACGGTTCTGACTGGTAGCAGACACGTTTGGAGAAACGGTTACATTGCTTACCGTTGAACTGGTACAAGTAGAACCTCCGGATATAAGTACATCATTGATAAGTTGGGTTATAGGATAGCCTGATTCCGGGTAACTAGGTGCGTTTACATCTATAAAAACACCTGCCCTCAAAGAAGCAGCTTTAGGTTTTGCAGCAATTTCTACCCTTCCTTTATTTTGAGCCCAAATAAAGTTCCCCATGAAAGCTAAAAATAACGCTAAAAATAAATTTCCTCTCCTCCTATTTAACATTTTATATTATTTTGAACAAAAATACTATTTTTTTTGATTGAAATTCAAGTTAACACAATTTACATTATTACTAACGCAAATTTATTTATATTAGAATATCAACTCTGTTTATTTTAAAATAATAAAAAAAGACTGACGAAATAGTCAGTCTTTCAGTTATAGTTTAAATTATTCTATATTTTTAAGTAATATCCATCCTGTTTTTACAGTAAGTTCTTTACTTGCAGGATCTTCAAAGGTTACCTGATACCAATACGTTGAAGTAGGAAGCTTTTTGCCCTGGAAATATCCGTCCCAATATGGGTTGATCTTCGCTGCTTTAAACACTTCTCTTCCATATCGGTCGAAAACCTGTCCGCTGAAATCTTTATAATTAACCACACCGCTGAAATCAATGACATCATTAATATTATCACCGTTTGGAGTAATTACATTTTTCATCACGAATGTAAAGAATTCAAGGAAACCTACACAGCTGGTAAATTTAACCCTAACTCTGATCGAAATGACTTTATTTTTAGGTACATTATTAAATACATTGGAAGACTGCCAGGTAACTCCGTTATCTACTGAATATTCCAGAATACCGTTACTTGGATTGCTTGCTGTAACGATCATAACTCCATTCTCACTATAATCTACTTTTATTACTTCAGGGATTACGGCTTTAATAACCTGAGTTTTGAACTCTTTTGAACAAACTCCGTTACTGATCGTTACTGAATATTCTCCAGGAGTAGCTACTGTAATGCTTTGACTTGTTTCTCCTGAACTCCACTGATACGTATATCCAGGACCTGAACCTGCATCCAGAACAATTTTATCGCCCTGACAGATGTGCCCTCCTTTCAAGTTTGAAACAATGGCCGGAACTACTTCAATGGTAATACGTGCCGGCTGAAGAGATTTACATCCCTGTGCTCCTATAGCATATACAGTATAGGTGGTAGTCTGAGTAGGGCTTACGGTTCTTATTCCTCCGGTGGTACTTGCAGAATCACTCCATTGGTATGTTACTCCTCCGGTAGCTGTAAGCAATACGGATTCTCCGGCACAGATTTTCAATCTTGGTGCGGTAAGTAAAGCTGTTGGTGTTTCTTCTTTTCTTAAAGTTAATGTTGCAATCTTACTACAGAAAGCTCCATTGGAAACCAGTACGTATAATATCTGTCCATCTGTACCAGCATAGTTGGTCAGATTGGTGATATAACTATTATTTTGAGCCTGTGCATCAGCCTGATTCGCATAGAAACGGAATACTGCTCCCTGCGTTGTACTGATCAAAGGTTTTGCTGTTTCCAGATTAAAACTGGTAATTGCAGGTGTTGTACAGAGCTTAAGTTCGGCATTCTGTACGGTAGGGCTCGTTCCTCCGATAATGGTAATAGTAGCTTCACTTGGGCATTGATTCCCCGGAACCATTACTTTTACCGTATAAACTCCTGGTTGGGTAGCTACATACACAGCACTGGTTGCCCCTGGAATAGCTACTCCATCTTTATACCACTGATAAGTCATCCCTGGAATTGCTGCTACCTGTGCCTTTAACTGTTTCGGAGTATTATCACACATGTTGATGGTGCCTGGTAACACTACTCCAGCTTCGTCAACAATTTTAATTCCCACGTCAAAAGATCCTCCTTCCAAGAAAACTGCAGAGTCATGGGAAGGGTCTTTTGCATCTGCCAATACCATTTTGAAATGATAAGTCTGTCCCGGAATTACATCTGCAATAGCTGTTAAGGGAGTTGTTCTTCCAAAATAATTGATCACTAAGTGTGGATTCGCCAATGCTCCAAAATAACTTGCATTGATAGGTCCACAACTGAATCCGTTTCCTGCAGGAACAATATTGGTTGCACTTACAGGTCCTGCACCTCCCGGTAATACAGCAAGATTAGTATAGGTAGGATCTCCAACTTTCTTTAACAAAAGAGCAAATGCATCAGAATATCCTGTACAAGGATAGTTGGAAGTATATTCATCTGAAACGAATATATAATTAAATTTTACCTGGTTCGAATTCGGAACGAAATCAAATTCAAGAGCTACGGCATCCGTTAAGCTGACATTGGCTCCGGTAGCTGCTACAAGATCCGCATCACTTCCTGTTCCTACTGATTGTCCAACCGCAGCCACATAATTATTACCTGCTTCGGAAGCATATCCTGTAGTCAGGACAATCCCGTCTGTAAAAGGAAAATTGGTTGTTCCTTTATGAAAATATCCCCAGAATCTGTTACTGTTGCCTACTTCATGATTAGGAGACACAGTAACGTTGGTAACATTGGCTGTTGTACAATTGGTACCGCCATTGATCAAAATATTCTTTACCAACTGCTCTGGCGTATAGTTTGAAGGCGTATAAGGAGGTACATTCACATCAATGAATGCTCCGGCCCTGAGAGCTGCAGCAGAAGGTTTTATCTTTTCTGATTTTCTGACAGGCCTCGTTTGAGAAAATGCAGAAGCAGAAATCAATAAAAAAGAAAAAAGGAAAAAATAGTTTTTTAGTCTATAGATTAACATTTTGTTTTCATTTGTTCAAATGTAGCAAAAATAATCATACTAATTCACCCTCACCTATTACTATTTTCTATTTCTACATCTACATTCATAATGAATTTTTCTTATCGTTACATTTTCCATAAATCATTAAACCCAAAAATTCGGACATAAAAAAACAGATCAATGTTATTGATCTGTTTATATTTTAATTGTCATTATTCCGGCAGTTTATCATCTTTTTTCAATTGATCTATTTCATTCTGCAACTGGGAGATAATATCTTTTAACGCTTTAATTTCGTTCTTGTTCGAGCTTACATTGCTCTTGAGTATTACGTTTTTCGCTCTTTCATTATGGTCTTCTTCATCTTCGTCTTCATTGATTTCTTCAATATCCTCACTGATTTCCTCAATATCTTCCTGAATATCTTCTATATCCTCGTTGATCTCTTCAATGTCTTCACTGATTTCCTCAATATCCTCGCTGATTTCCTCAATATCTTCCTGAATGTCTTCGATATCTTCCTGGATATCTTCAATTTTCTCGTGGCTTTTATTCACAGACATCTGAATGAAGATTGCCAGATAAATAGCTTCCAGAGAAAGTACCGTCGTCAGGATAAGAAGCATTTTATCAAAATCAACAATATTCAGCATCGGAAGCAAAAACGAAGTAAGAAACAAGAGGGTATGCACAACCAGAGACTGGATAGATCCAATCCATGAGGTAATACTGTCTGCTATTTTTTCAAGAACTTCTGTTTTTTCGTTATATTTTTTCATCCTTTATATTTTTACAACAGTTCCTTTGTCACTCCTAATCCAAACAACGCAAAGTCATATTTTGCAGGGTCTTTTTCATCAAATTTTCTGATGGCAATATCAAGCTCTTCTACTGTCTTCCAATCATTCTGTGTTCGGGAAACCAAACCTAATTTTCTGGAAATATTTCCGGTATGCACATCCAGAGGAATAGAAAGATTTTTCTGATCTATATTCTCCCAGATGCCAAAATCTACTCCCCTTTTATCTTTACGCACCATCCATCTCAAAAACATAATAATCCTTTTGGCAGAGGAATTTTTATAAGGTGAACTGATGTGTTTATGGCTTCTGTGTTTTTCTGTTTCCAGGAAACCACTTCTGAATCTTTCTATTGCGTGCAGAAAGTTATTCTCTGTTTTGTTGACTTCAAATAGACTTTCCAGGCTTTCATTTTCTTTATAAATTCTGTTGAACTGTCTGATGAAATAGGAAAAATCCTGTCCATTGAACGTTCTGTGAATGCTTTTATCCTGAATACTTTCCAGATCTCTTTCTGAATAATTCATTACAAAATCATAGGGAGAATTCCCCATAATATCAAGCATTTTATCTGCAGAATTAATGATCGACTTTCTGTTTCCCCAGGAGATTGTGGCTGCCAGAAATCCTGCAATTTCAATGTCCTGTTTTAAAGAAAAACGATGCGGAATCTGTATCGGGTCATTTTCAATAAAATCAGGAGCGTTATACTGATCTGCTTTTTCGTTGAGAAAATCTCTGAGCTCTTCAAATTTCAACATATTCATACTAAATCTTTACACTCTCCAATGCTTTTGGTAAAAATGTATTGGGAAATATTTCTCTGGCTTCATCAGTAAATACTGTCAGATCTCCATATCTGTTGGAAAAGTGACCTAAAATCAACTTTCCAACCTGAGCTTTCTGAGCAATGGTAGCTGCTTCCAAAGCTGTAGTGTGTCCTGTATAATCTGCCATTTCCTTCAAATCATGTAAAAATGTAGATTCATGATACAGAACCGTTACATTCTTAATAATAGGAATCACACTTTCAAGATAACGGGTATCACTGCAAAATGCATAGGATACCGATGGAGCGGGATCAACAGTCAGAATTTCATTTTTAAGGACATAACCATCGCTTAGTACAAAATCTTTTCCTGCTTTGATATTATGATAATCGCAGGTTTCAATTTCGCTGTACTTGGCAATCTCTTTCATATTAAGATGTCTGTCTTTCGGTTTTTCTTTAAAAAGATACCCATTACAGTAAATCCTGTGATCCAACGGAATAGTGTAGACTTCTACCCTGTTATCCTCATATATTTTTTCAGAATAATCTTTATCCAGTTCATGATAAATCACTTCAAAACCTCGATGGGTTTCTGTAATCTGAAAAATGGTTTCCATCATCTTCTTAATTCCTTTAGGACCATAAACATGCAAAGGCATATCTCTTCCTAAAAGACGGAAAGAAGCTATAAGCCCCGGAAGTCCGAAACAATGATCTCCATGAAGATGGGAGATAAAAATATGATTGATTTTTGAAAATCTTGCTTTTGCCTTTCTCAGCTGTACCTGTGTACCTTCTCCACAATCGATCAGGAAGAGTCTTTCTTCCATTTCCAGCAGCTGTGCTGTGGGTGATGTATTGATGGTTGGAATCGCAGAGTTAAAACCTAATATTGTTAAATAAGTACTCAAATCAATAATTTATGATAACAAATGTACAACAGAAAATATAAATGGGGATTTCGTCCTGATATTTAAACTTAATCAGTTACTTTTAAAAAATCCATAAATAGGTCTAATGCCTGTTTACGGTGGCTGATTTTATTCTTGTCTTCAGGATCCATTTCTGCAAAGGTTCTTTCATATCCTTCAGGAACAAAAATCGGATCATATCCGAATCCTTTAAAGCCTTTATTTTCTGTTAAAAGATTTCCATGAACTCTGCCTTCAAAATATTGAGCACCGTTTTCATCATAGTAGCAAAGAACCGTCACAAAATAAGCCTTTCTGTTTTCAATTCCCTGCATTTCTTCCAATACCTTTTCGATATTTTTTGCGAAATCATGATCTCCGGCATAACGGGCTGAGAAAATTCCCGGTCTTCCGTCCAAAGATTCTACAACCAAACCACTGTCATCTCCCAAGCTTGGAACACCTGTTTTTTCAAAGCAATATTTGGCCTTGATCAGGGCATTGGCATGAAAAGAATCTCCATCTTCTACAATTTCTTCGTGAATATTATAATCGGTAAGGCTTTTCACCACGCAATCACTTCCCAGTATCTGTTGGATTTCTTCTTTTTTATGTTCGTTGTGTGTAGCTACTAATAATTCCATTTCTATATTCATTTTCAATTTTACTTTTTTAATCGGGTTACTTACATTTCAGCATAATGTACTTTATACTTTTTCATAAAAAGATAATAGAACAAAGAGAAAAGTACAATTCCAACAGCTAGTACAAGCCATTCTGAAACATGAAGAACCTTTGCAAAACTCTCATCTTTACCATAAAGAACCAATAACGACAGTGTTAAATTATTAAACGCATGCAGCAATATCGGCATCAGTAAAGACTTTGTTTTATGATAGACTAATCCCAATACGCAGCCCAGCATCACTGCGCTGATAAACTGCCACGGATTTCCATGAACAACTCCAAAAATAATGGAAGCATACAGAATCGCCTTCCATGGTTCTACTCCTTTATTGATCAATCCTTTCTGGATAATTCCTCTGAAAATAATTTCCTCAAAAATAGGAGCCATAATCACGGTCATAATAATCATTACAACAGGATTATCTGTCAATTGACTCATCAATTGGGTAAAATATTCATAAAATTCACCGAAAAACGGTCCTGTGGTTGGGATCTGAGCGGCAATAAATTCGGAAATAAACATCATCCCCACCATCATTGGAAAGATGAGAAGATAGGTAGAAAAATTAACCGATGATAAGTTAAAGTTAAGCCTCTTTTGAGTGGTACGTCTTACAATAAAAAAATCGAAGAAGGCAATAGCTGTAAGAAATCCTACAGAATTTGCTACCATCAGAAACCAGTCTTTCAATTCAATATTTTCTCTGAAAATAACTTTCCAGAAAGTACTGAATAAAGAAACTGCCATTGTTCCCACGAATAATCCAACCACTAAAACTACACCGCCAAACCATGTGAACGTAAACTTCGGATATTTGCTATTTTCCATCCTTTCTCTGTAAAAGTTTATGAAAAACAAAGATAATTTTTTTGACTGCTACAGGCAACTAAAAAAGGAATTTCTTATTTTCGTTCCTTTATCCATGAACATCACAAAATGAATACAGAACCTCCGTTTCAAAAAATTGAGTCTACAACCAACAGATTGATGACTGTTGTTCTGAATGTGCTTTTCTTTGTGATCTTTATTCCTTTCGCTTTGCTTTTTGTTTTAGGTCCTGCTTACGGAATTTACAAAAGAGGATTAGAGGCAATGCTGTACCCTGCCCTAATCGGCTGGGGACTTTCATTGTTGATTTTAATTCCTGCAATCCGTTATTATATTATTAAGAGAAAAAAACTAGCCCATACAATTGTGGTTGATGAAACCGGTCTCTTATTTTATAATTCAAGAAATGAAATTGCAGATCAGATCCTCTACACAGATCTCCGGCCTTCAACACAGGATTTTGATATTTACACAGTCAATCCGGTGGGATCAGGAATCGCTCCTTTACTGGAGGTAACAATTCTATCAGATAAAAAAGACGAGACTACAAGACGTATTGATATGAATCTTCCTTTGAGAGTGGTAAAAAACAAATCTACTTTGTATGCCCATTTCCTACATGGTATTGTTACTTTTCGTCCTGATTTGAAGGTAGATCCTCTCGTTTTCCGAAGCTATACTATTGATACGGAAACATGGAAAGTGAACAGCAAAGGGATTTCGTTGGGAGGCTGGCTTTTAATGCTGGCCGCACTTATTATTACAGCACTTATATGCGGGCTTGTTTTTTTGTTAACTTAAGCTAAGAATTAATATGATTGAAAAATTCCAGACTATAGAATCTAAAATCAATACACCCATTACTTATTTTCTAATGGGAATTCTCTGGATCGCTGTCATTCTGATTATGGTGGTAATCGGGGTTGTTTTCAATCTTATTTACAATAATTTCAGGCAATATCTGGAACATAATCTTGGCATTTTTTTCACGCTTCTTATTGCCCAACTGTTTCTTATATTTTGTTGTATCGCTTTGATAATGGCTTTAACTTACAGAAAAAAACAAAAGATACGAAAAGCGGTTGTGGATGAAAATGGGGTTACGTTCTATAACTATCAGAATGTAATCATTGAAACTATATTATATCACGACCTTAAGCCTGCTCGAAACTCATCCACTGATGTACATGTTTTCAACACCCAGACCGTAAAATCTGGCAAAACGACATTGCAGGTCTACCTGAAAAATAAAGCAGGAGAAATTGGACCAACACGTGTTGATTTTAATTTTGAACTGGTAATTTTAAGTAACCAATATGATCTGTACCGTCATTTTCTAAAAGGGATTCAACACTTTCGTCCGGATCTGAAAATAAGTCAGCAAACGATTAATCAGTACAATCTTAGTTCAGAACCACAAAAAACAGAATTTGGAATATTTGAATATATCATGGCAGCCATTGTTATTCTGATTGCTACCGGACTGATGTATATTTTTATGTTGCTAATAAAAATAATAGTCTGATAAGCTGCATTGAAGAAAAGCCAGCTATTGCCGGTTCATAGTTATATTCATCATTCTGAAACCTGAATATCCTTCTATTATTCTGTCTAATTAATATTGTCTTCATTTAAATTTGAAAACCTCGTAAAAAATCACGATTTTTGCAACTTCAAAATACGATATGTCAGACTTAATCAAAGAAATACAAAAAAGAAAGACCTTCGGGATCATTTCCCACCCGGATGCCGGAAAAACAACTCTTACAGAAAAGTTACTTCTTTTCGGGGGAGCAATTCAGGAAGCGGGTGCGGTAAAATCCAACAAAATAAAAAAAGGAGCTACCTCCGACTTTATGGAAATTGAAAGACAGAGAGGGATCTCTGTAGCGACTTCCGTATTGGCTTTTGAATATAGAGACCACAAAATCAACATTCTCGATACTCCTGGTCACAAGGACTTTGCTGAGGATACGTATAGAACATTAACTGCTGTAGACTCTGTAATCGTTGTAATTGACGTTGCAAAAGGGGTTGAGGAACAGACTGAAAAACTGGTTCAGGTTTGCAGAATGAGAAACATCCCGATGCTGGTTTTTATCAACAAATTAGACCGCGAAGGTAAAGATGCTTTCGATCTTTTGGATGAAGTAGAACAGAAACTGGGATTAACTGTTTGCCCGCTTTCTCTACCAATTGGTATGGGAAGTGACTTCCAGGGAATTTATAATATCTGGGAAGACAATATTCAGTTATTCTTAGAGGAGAAAAAGCAGAAAGTTGGAGATTCTATTAAGTTTGATGATATCAATGATACATCTATTGATGACGTAATTGGTGAAAAGGCTGCTAAAACTTTAAGAGAAGAGCTTGATCTGATCCAGTCTGTTTATCCTGAGTTTAACCGTGAGGATTATATGAATGGTGATCTTCAGCCTGTATTCTTCGGTTCTGCTTTAAATAACTTTGGAGTACGTGAATTATTGAATGCTTTCATTGATATTGCTCCGATGCCGCAGCCAAAAGAAAGTGATACCCGTCTGGTAAAACCTGAAGAAAGCACTTTCACAGGATTCGTTTTCAAAATCCATGCGAATATGGACCCTAAGCACAGAGACAGGCTTGCTTTCGTAAAAATTGTTTCAGGAACTTTCAAGAGAAACGAAAACTATTTATTAGTAAGAGAAGGTAAAAAAATGAAGTTCTCTTCTCCCAACGCATTCTTTGCAGATAAAAAAGAGGTGGTAGAAGAAAGTTTCCCTGGTGATATCGTTGGTTTACATGATACGGGAAGTTTCAGAATCGGAGATACATTGACTGGTGGAGAAAAACTAAGCTTCAAAGGAATTCCAAGCTTCTCTCCAGAACATTTCCGTTATATCAACAACAATGATCCGTTGAAAGCTAAGCAATTGGCGAAAGGTATTGATCAGCTGATGGATGAAGGAGTTGCACAGTTATTTACGCTTGAAATGAATAACAGAAAGATCATTGGAACGGTTGGAGCCCTTCAGTACGAAGTTATCCAATACCGTCTAGAGCATGAATATGGTGCAAAATGTACTTATGAACCGCTATCTATGCACAAAGCATGTTGGGTAGAAGCTGATGAGAAGTCTGAAGAATTCAAAGAATTTGCAAGATTAAAGCAGAGATTCCTGGCGAGAGATAAATACAATCAATTGGTATTCCTTGCTGACTCTTCTTTCACGATTCACATGACGCAGGAGAAATTCCCGAATGTGAAATTACACTTCATCAGTGAGTTCAGAGAAAACTAAATAAAAGACAAAATCGCAAAAAGGCGAAATTGTTTACAATATAGATCCGCAGAAGTTTTGGACTGCACCCAAAAGTTTAGACAAAATTAAACAATATTATTATATGAAAGAGTTCGGTACTGTACCGGACTCTT
>NZ_JAMZGF010000073.1 GCF_024158915.1 Chryseobacterium sp. S0630
TGAACCCGTACGTCCTTGCGGACACAGGATTTTAAGTCCTGCGTGTCTACCAGTTCCACCACCAGGGCATGGTGTGGGCAAAAAAAAAGATTCGAACCAGAGGTTCCAACCTTCTTAACGACTCTAAAAGAGAACTTTTAGAATAGTGCGGATGAAGGGACTCGAACCCCCACGCCTCACAGCACCAGATCCTAAGTCTGGCGTGGCTACCAATTACACCACATCCGCTGGTTTTGTTGATCTGAATACTCAGATTCAACCTGATTTCTTACAAATATAAGATTTTTATTTAAAGAACACTCTCTATTAAAACAAAAAACCCTCCGTAAGATATTACAGAGGGTCTTGTACCCCAGACGGGACTTGAACCCGTACGTCCTTGCGGACACAGGATTTTAAGTCCTGCGTGTCTACCAGTTCCACCACCAGGGCATGGTGTGGAGCGAAAAACGGGATTCGAACCCGCGACCCCAACCTTGGCAAGGTTGTGCTCTACCAGCTGAGCTATTTTCGCATAGTGCGGATGAAGGGACTCGAACCCCCACGCCTCACGGCACCAGATCCTAAGTCTGGCGTGGCTACCAATTACACCACATCCGCTGGTTTTTTATATTGTAAGTTTTAAAGAGCTTGCTTCGTTTTTGTGAGTGCAAATATAGGACAATTTCCTTTACTACCAAACTTTTCAAGAAAAAAAAATAAAATTTCCACATTTTTTTTTCATGCCTTCTTTTATTACATTTCATTTTCTTACTTTTACATCGTTAATATTTACGATATGGAATTACAAGGAACGGTAAAGAAACTTTTTGATGCTCAAACATTTGCGAGCGGGTTTCAAAAAAGAGAAATGGTTATTTTGACCCAGGAACAGTATCCACAGCCGATAAACATAGAATTTTTATCTGATAAAATCAGTTTATTAGATAACCTTAAAGAAGGAGAAAACGTAAAGGTAGGAATCAACATCAGAGGGAGAGAATGGGTTTCTCCTCAGGGTGAAACTAAATACTTCAACTCTATTACAGGGTGGAGAGTAGAGAAAGTTTTTGACAATGGTTCTGAACCTACTCAGGCAATGCCTCAGCAATCTGCATCTCCAGTTTCTAACGAGAATCCGTTTGCCGGAGATGACGATGATGATTTACCTTTCTAATTAAAGAATAAAGATCAAATATAAATCCTGCTTTTTGAAGTGGGATTTTTTTTCTAAAAATGGTCCGATTAGACGAAAACGAGATTTCATTTCCTGACCCAGAGCTGTATGAAGGTCATGAGGGAGTGGTTGCTTTTGGGGGCGACCTGTCCGTAGAACGTATTTGGTTTGCTTATCAGCTGGGCATTTTTCCATGGTACAATCCCGGAGAGGAAATCCTTTGGTGGTGTCCTGATCCAAGATTTGTTCTTATTCCTGAAGAATTAAAAGTCTCAAAATCAATGAGAAAAATCTTAAACAGGAATGTTTTTACTTTCTCTGAGAATAAGAATTTCAGAGAGGTGATCAGAAACTGCCAGCAGGCTACCCGAAAAGGGCAGTCGGGTACATGGCTTTCTGATGAACTGATGGATTCTTTTATCCAGCTTCATGAATATGGCTTAGCCAAAAGCATTGAAGTGTGGCAGGATGAAGAACTTGTAGGTGGCTTTTACGGATTGCAGATTGGAAATGTCTTCTGCGGAGAAAGTATGTTTGCTAAAGTAAGCAATGCCTCAAAAGCAGGGTTTATCAATTTTGTAGAAAGCAACAAGAACAACATTGAATTGATTGACTGTCAGTCACATACTGAACACCTGGAGAGTCTGGGAGCAAAAATGATTCCCAAAAAAGAATTTCTAAAAATCTTACACGAAAATAATGAACGCAGATAAAGAAAAGTGGGTTCTTCTGGTTATCCTGAGCATTATCTGGGGATCATCCTTTATTTTAATCAAAAAATCGCTGGAACATTTCAATCCGTTTCAGGTTGGATCTTTAAGGGTTCTTATTGCCGGCATTATTCTGCTTCCTGTTGCTATTTCCAATTACAAACTTTTCCCTAAAAAACATTTGAAATGGTTAATTCTGGCTGCTTTTACCGGGAATTTCATTCCGATGTTTCTGTTTCCGATTGCTGAAACCGAAATAAGCAGTAGTATTGCAGGGATTATCAACTCCATGATGCCCATTTTCGTCATTATTGTTGGAGCTTTGGTATGGAAGTTCGAAACAACAAAAAAACAAATTGTAGGCACGTTAATAAGCTTCACTGGAGTCTGTATTCTGGCTTTTGGTGGTGGAGACAGCGGAGAATTGAAAATGATCCCGATTCTGTTGCTTTTATTGGCTACTTTATGCTACGCAATGAGTACAACGACCGTGAAGTCTAAGCTGATGGAGGTATCTTCTACCGTTTTATCTGCTTTTGTTTTCTCATTTGTTTTATTACTGCCTTCCATTATTGCCTTAACAGGCACAGGATTCTTTTCAGAATTCAGCTTTTCAAAGGATAACCTGATGGGGCTTATGTTTGTCAGCCTTTTATCTGTTTTCGGAACCGGATTGGCAATGATGATGAATTATCGTTTATTGAAAGTTTCCTCTCCTCTTTTTGCTTCAACCGTCACTTTGGTAATGCCAATCGTTGCCATTATCTGGGGAATTATTGATGGTGAAAAACTCACTTATTTACAATTCATAGGAGCCGGAGTTATTATTGCCGGACTCATATTTTTAAGAACAAATCCAAAAAAATAAAATTATGTTATAAATTAAATTATATTTGGATGATTTAACTTATAACTATGAAAAAACTGCTACTTTTTGGGGCTATAGCCTTATCTACACTTTCTTGTTCCAACTCTGATGACACCCCTTTCGACAACAGTGATCCATCTAATCAAAGCGTAATTCTTCCCACGAAGATGACTATGGACGGTATTGTAATGAAAATCAATTACAACGGAACTAAAATCATTAGTATGATTAACAACATTAATCATGGACAAAGAGTGGAGTTCTCCTATACCGAAGATTATATTTTCGGGATTAAACATTATGAAAATAATGTTCTTGAAAGCGCTGTAGAATATGGATATTCTAATGGGCGAATGGCTTCAGCTATTATAAAGGAATATTCCACTACCGGAACTGTACAGAATACGGTTACATTTACTTATAACTATACCAGTAATACAGAAATCAATGTAAAAAGACAGACCAATTCAGGGACTGGAGGATCCTCTACCATTAACAGTGTATTTACGTACAGCAGTGGAAATATGGTAAGTAACGTAGGATCAGGAGCCGGAATCGTCAATGGAAATACAGTTAATTACACGGAAAAAGAGACTTATACCTATACTGATAAGAACTATCCTTTCAAAAATGTCAAAGGTTTTGACAAAATTATATTTAACGGAAATGAAAGCAGCGATGGGATAAGTATGCTATTTTCGAATATTAAGAACAGCTTAAGCACTTATAAAGGAGAGTTTACCAATACTACAGCCGGAGGAGGAACTGCTGCAGGAACAACCTCTCATAAGTATACAACAACGTTTAATACTGCGGGTTATCCATCTGAAGAAAGCAGACAGTCTCTTGATATGAACGGAAATGCAAATACCAGCGCTCCGGATAAATTTTTCTACGAATACAATTATCAATAAAAAAAACCTGCATTTCTGCAGGTTTTCTGTTATTTGTTAGAGAAATCTAGTTCTTTTTCTTCACTTTGCTGGCTTTGACCTTTTTCACTTCGTCTTTAATGAAAGGATATTTTTTCTGCATATCCTTAGCTAAAGAAGGATCAAGTTCCAATGCTTTCTGAAGAGATTCCATTCCTTTATCCTGGTCTTTCAGATTGTAAAAACAATTGCTCAACTGATAAAACAGCTCGGCTCTGTAATGTTTTTTAATGGCTCTGTTCAAGACTGTTACCGCGTCTTCATACTCTCCTACCAACATTAAAACTTCTGAATAGGCATACCAGTTGTAGAACCTTGAAGGCTCTGCATCCACCAGTTTTTTAAGACAGGAAAGACTTTCTTCAAACTTCCCTGAATCAATGAACAAAAATGCCAATCTCTTCTGATAGTCAAGATTATTTTCATTCAGCTGGGTAGCTTCTTTGGCATAATGCAATGCTTCAGACATTCCTCCCATTTCTTCATAAAGATAAGACTGCTCCATCATTGCAAGATAAAACTGAGGGTCTTCTCTCAATGATTTCTGGAATGCGTTTAAAGCTAAAATAGGCTGTTTTAAGGCCTTGTTGCATAATCCGATCTTATAGAAAGTAAATGCTTTTGTATATTCCAGCTCCAGCATTTCTTCATAAGTTTCGATGGCCTTCTGGTATTGTCCCAAAGCTTCATAACAAGCTGCTTTATTGGCATATACTCCTACAGAGTTTGAATTGATTGCCAATAAATAATCGTAGCCTCTTATCGCTTCATCATAATTTTTTCTGTTGAAATAGAATTGTCCGTATTCAAACCATGCAGTTTCAGAATAAGGGAATTCATCTAAATATTCATTAAGAAAGGCAATAGCCTCCTCACTCTTATTCAGGTCACTGAAACACACCATACAGTTTTCCAACGAATATTCATCCGTAGGATCTTCCTTCAGTGCTTTTCTGTAATGTTTAAGAGCGTTAAAAGGATCTCCAAGATTCACATATTCATCCGCAATAAAGTTGTGGAGAAAGTTTTCTTCTTCCTCTAATGTTAAAGCTTTTTTGCAGATTTCAATGGATTTTCTGGGATTTCCTAAGTTCGAATAATACTTGGCGTAGCAAACCAAAAAGTCTGTATGCTCCATAGAAGCGCCTTTCAGCTCGTCAATAAGTTCTTTCGCCGTATTATACTCTTCCCACTCCAGAAGGATTTCAAGTCTTTTGATCTTAATATCCAACGAATTAGGGTGAAGCTTGAGTCCGTAATTAACAGCCATGTCAGCGTAATTAAAATCACCAAGCTCCAAATAATAAACAATAATGTCTTCTAGCTCTTCGGTATCGAAGTAGAATTCGTCATTGTTTTCCATCATTTCCTCGAACTTTTTTACAAGTTCATTTCCAAAATACTCTTCCAATAGTGTCCTCTTTGTCGGCCCAACGCTTGAATTTGCTTACAAACCTCGGCAAACGTTTAGTTAATAATACATCTGAAACTGATATTCAAATATTTATGCAAAGTTGCAACTTTTTTTTGAATATTCCATTTCATAAATTTCTATTATAAAAATAGTAAAAAAAGAAAACCGATAAAAGGATTGTGGATAAAAAAACGGAAATTGGGGTTAAATTCTTATGACAAGGCGTTTTCCGCTTTCTATCTCAGCGTTCCATATCGTTTCGATATTTTTTATATCCACTTCTTGTGTTTCCATTTTAATTTTTCCTTCAACTGCTGCCTGAAACATTTCAGGGATAATTTCTGAAAATAGAAGTGCTGATTCTTCTTTTGTCCAGCTTCCCAATCCTGATCCTGAAATCTGAATATCAGTTCCTCTGAGGATCTGTGAAGACAGCTGAATGGTATCACCACTCATTCCTCCTATAGTTACCAGCTTTGTCTGATGAGAAAAGGTTCCGTCTCCTTTGAAAGCAGACAAGATCATTTCTACAGAATGTCCCCAGATATAATCTATGATAATATCTATCGGTGTTTCCTGATGAATTTCTTTTATTTTTTGCTTAAAATCTTGATCATTCAGTTTTAGAGAAACGACCTCATCAGCACCCAGCTCAAGTAAAGACTGCAAAGATTCTTCATTTCTTCCGGTAACAATAATCTTCTGTGCTCCATATAGTCTGGCAATCTGAACGGCAATTCTTCCTGTAATTCCTGTTGCTCCATTAATCAGGACAGTATTTCCAGTCTGTATTCCTGCCTTGAACTTTAATGCCATAGCAGATCCCATAACAGCGTTTGGTAATGCAGCAGCCAGAGAAAAATCCAGTTCTTCAGGAATTGGGATGATCATCTTTTTATCGGCTGCAGCCTTTTCAGAGACTGTTCCTTTTTTGCTGAAAAAATAAACCTTATTTCCGTTTTCAAGATATCCTGCTCCATCAGTTCCTATAACCGTTGGCTGGTGTTCCTGGTTTTCTGTGGAATAGTGATTTCCTCCTGCTCTGGCTCTGTCTAGATTTTTAATCGATGCGGCTTTTACTGAAACCAAAATTTCGTTTTCCTGTACTTCCGGCTCTTGGAAATCTGCATATTGAGGAATGCTTCCTTTTTCAAATACTACTGCTGCTTTCATTCTTTTAATTTTTATACAAAATTAGGCGGGAAGAAGGTTGCGAAGCGATAACATTTGTTATGAGTTTTGGATTTTGGGAAAGGATGATGGAAGTGGGAAGCCGGGAGTTTATAAAGCCGGTAATAGAGTTAACAAACGCAGCGTTCGCAAGGAAACAAGATATTCTTTGCGTGCATCGCGTTTAAAATTTAATAGAACAAGTCCGAAGTTATAGATTATCGCTTGAAACCTACAGCTTGTGACTTCCATCTTCCAACCTCTTAAAGTCTTTCTTTCAATATTTTGCTTTTGATTCTGCTGAGATGTACAGTAGTAATTCCAAGATAGGAAGCAATGTAATGCTGGGGAACTCTTTTAATAATTTCGGGCTTTTGTTTGACCAGATTCAGATATCGTTGCTGCGGAGTATCTTTAATGAATGAAAAGAAATGTTTCATATAGTCGAATACCCTTTCGAAAAGAGCATCCATAAAAAGATTTCTAAGTTCGGAGTTTTCGTAGACTTCTTCCAGGAAGACATCCACATCAGGTTTATTGATTTTGTATAAAATACAGGGTTCTATAGTCTCAAACGAAACCATGCCAGGCAAGCCTTTTTTAAAGCTTTCAAGGGAAGAAAACATTGTATTTTCAAGAAAAAACTGGAAGGTAACGTCTTTTCCGTCATTATTATACCAGGCTCTAACGATGCCTTTTTCAATATAGTAAGCATTGTAGGAAATTTCACCTTCTTTTAAAAGCAAAGTTTTGGCAGGGACTTCCATGCGCTGGAAACTGCCCAGAAATTTTCTCCACTTTTCTTTAGGGAAAGGAAATTTGTTTTTAATATGTTCAAACATTTCTGGTATAAAAAAAGAACGGACTGTTTGTCCGTTCTTCCTGTATTTTTAGATTAAACTCTTGATTTTAGCAATGATATCATCTCCTAACTGATCTGCCTCTTCCTGAGATTTAGCTTCAGTATAAATTCTGATGATTGGCTCTGTATTGGATTTTCTAAGGTGAACCCAATTGTTTTCAAAGTCTATTTTAACACCATCTACTGTAGAAACTTCTTCATTCTGATATTCCTGCTCCATTTTGCTTAAGATAGCGTCTACATCAATCTCCGGTGTAAGCTCTATTTTCTTTTTACCCATGAAATAGCTTGGATATCCGGCTCTTAATTCAGAAACAGTCTTGTTTTCTTTAGCTAAATGTGTTAAAAATAAAGCAACTCCTACTAAAGAATCTCTTCCATAATGTAATTCAGGGTAGATAATTCCTCCGTTTCCTTCTCCTCCGATCACAGCATTTTTCTCTTTCATCAAAGTAACTACGTTTACTTCTCCTACAGCACTTGCGAAATATTCTGAATTGTGAGTCTGTGCTACATCTCTCAAGGCACGGCTTGAAGAAAGATTGGAAATTGCTACTCCATTTTTATTTTTCAACAGGTAATCAGCAACGGCTACCAGTGTATATTCCTCCCCGAACATTTCTCCTTTTTCATCAATAAGAGCTAATCTGTCTACATCCGGATCTACTACAACTCCTAGGTCAGCATTTTCTTTTTTCACCAGTTCACAGATATCTCCCAAATGTTCTTTCAAAGGTTCAGGATTGTGTGGGAAATGTCCTGTAGGTTCACAATATAATTTGATGGTTTCACAACCTAATTTATCTAAAAGCATTGGGATAGCAATTCCTCCTGTAGAGTTTACAGCATCAAGAACTACTTTAAAATTCTTCGCTTTGATTGCTTCAACATCTACCATTGGTAAATCCAGGATCTGCTGAATATGGATATCAAAAGCATCGTCTCTTGTTTCATATTTTCCAAGATCATCTACTTCTGCATAATTGAAATCTTCACTTTCTGCCAAAGCCAATACTTCAGTACCATTTTCACCTGTGATGAATTCTCCTTTTTCGTTTAAGAGTTTAAGGGCATTCCATTGTTTTGGGTTATGAGAAGCAGTAAGAATAATTCCTCCGTCGGCATTCAGTTCAGGAACCATTATTTCAACGGTAGGAGTTGTAGAAAGCCCAAGGTCAACTACATTAATTCCCAATCCCTGCAATGTAGCTGTTACTAAAGAAGAAACCATCTGACCAGAAATTCTGGCGTCTCTTCCGATAATTAGGGTAAGATCTTTTTTGTTTTTATTATTTTGAAGCCAAGTTCCGAATGCAGATGCGAATTTTACCACATCCAGTGGTGTTAAGTTATCATTTACTTTTCCACCAATGGTTCCGCGAATTCCGGAAATAGATTTTATTAATGACATGATGTTTTTACTTTTATTTTGTTCTTTCTAAGTTTTCCAACACAAAGATACTTAAAAGACCCTTCAACTTATAGAACGGGAATCTTTTTTTGAATTTTATCATAGGTATTTTTCACAACTTTCGGAGGAGCAAAACGATACCCAATATATAACAGTCCATAGAGATTATTATTTTCTACAGTCTGATTGTTTTTCTGGTCATAGGCATAGGTTTTAAAATTCATTTTTCCTCCGAATAAAAACCGGTCCGTATTATAACCTATATGAAGCCCTCCCTGCATTCTTATGGTAGCATACTGGGCATTTTCTTTTGATCCTCCGTTCTGAAAATCTCTGTAACTGGAGAATTTCCCTCCAATTCCGAGGGCCAGGTAAGGGGAAATATTGACATTCTTCCCAATAACCCAATTATAGAAATATCCAATATTCCCTCCGATATTATATTGGGTCTCTTTGCTTTTTACTCCGTCAATTGTATTTCTGAAAACGGTAAGGTCATAATCCAAAAAAGGGACCCAGCTTCCACAGCTTTTATATTGCCATTCGCCTTGGGTATAGATACTTCTTGCTGAAAAATTTTTATTGAGAACATAAGACGTAGATCCACCAAAAGTCTGCACTCTTAAATCCGGAAACTTAATGTAGGGATCTCTTCCTTCCTGCCATTCGGGGGACAGATCTTTCATGTTTTCCACATAAAAGCCTTTTACATTTTTATAATAGACATTCTGAATGAATCTTCCAGGAAAAAATCTGAAACTTAAATCGGTATAAGAACTTTTCCCTTTCAATTCTTCATCATTATTTCCATCTAAAAATCGGGGTGCAAATGATATTGTTGCACTTATTATTCTATAATCTATGGAAAAGGAAGTTTTCGTTTTGTTGTTGATGGACAGAATTGTCTCGTTGACATTCTTCCCATCTCCTTCTGAAAAAACATAGCTTTCAATATTGGTATCAAGATTCACACGAATCATCACCTGGTCTGCATAAGACTTGGTATTTGCGGTATCTGACTGTGCTTTTACCTGAAGAGCTGATAAAGAAAATAATACGAGTAATCCTGCCTTTAAAAAATTCAAATCGAATAATTTATATTAGAAAAATGAAATTACTATATTTTTTTCAATTATCCGATAAACCCAATGTTAAGAACAGCCGCAATCTTTATCGCAGTTGGTTCTTTTGGAGCTGAATTTCTTTGGCGCGAAATTCTTTTTAAGTACTTTGAATAAAGAGTAACAGGCAAATGTTACAATTAAGGCAATAAGTACGTACTGAATAATTAATGATGAGTCCATTACTTTAAAATCTGATATACTATCATCGACACAAAATATGCCAAACCTGTCATCATGATTACCTGAAAGCCGGTCCATTTCCAGCTTTTGGTTTCTCTGTAGACTACTGCAAGTGTAGAAACACACTGCATTGCAAATGCGTAGAAAAGAAGAACCGAAATTCCGGTTGCAAAACTGAAGACTTTTTCGCCGTTGGGTTTTACGTCTCTTCTCATTTTATCAATTACTTTCACTTCGGGAGCATCATCTTCCAGGCTATAAAGGGTAGACATTGTTCCTACAAAAACTTCTCTTGCTACAAAGCTTGTAAGGATTCCTACACCCATTTTCCAGTCGTAACCAAGTGGAGCAATTACAGGTTCTATTCCTTTACCCATCTTAGCAAGGTAAGAATGGTCTAAGTGAACATCTGCAGCCACAAATTCGTTTGTTTTCTGGCTTGGCCCGAAATAGCTTAAAAACCAGATGATGATACTTACGATGAAAATTATTTTTCCGGCTCCGGTAATAAAGTCCCATACTTTTCCTAAAACCATTTTAAAGTCATATCCGAAAAGTGGTTTTTTATAGGCTGGAAGATCCATTACGAGATACGTTTTTCCTTTACTTTTAATAAATCTTTTAAGGATTGCTGCAGAGAATAAAGCGACTAAGAAGCCAAGGAGATACATTCCCATCAAGACCAGTGCTTTATATTTGATTCCTAGAAATGTTCCTTCTGAGATAATCAGTCCGATAATGATACTGTAAACCGGAAGTCTCGCAGAACATGTCATAAATGGTGTTACCAATATCGTAAGCAATCTTTCTTTTACATTCTCAATATTTCTTGTAGAGATCACCGCCGGGATGGCACAGGCCGTTCCTGATACAAGGGGAACGATACTTTTTCCGTTAAGTCCGAAAGGGCGAAGCAATCTGTCCATCAGGAATACCACTCTTGCCATATATCCTGAATCTTCTAATAAGTAAAGGAAATACAACAGAATTCCGATCTGTGGTGCAAAAACTACAATTCCTCCTATTCCCGGAACAATTCCATTTGAAATCAATGAATTAATTGGTCCTTCCGGAAGATGTTCATTGGAGAATGCTGCCAACCATGAGAAGGTCTCTTCGATCCAGTTCATAGGGTATTCCGCAAGAAAGAAAACACTTTGGAATATTACTAATAAGATCGCTAAAAAGACTACATAACCCCAGAATTTATGAACTAAAACTTTATCCAGTTTTTCCGTTAATAATTCTTTGAACTGAGCTTTTTTAGAAATGACATCAGCCAGTATTTTGTCTACATTCTGATATCTTCTTACGGTTTCCTGAACCTGAAGTCTTTTCGGCACTAAGCTTTTAGAATCAGCATCATTGAGCTGTTCCATTACTGAGCCAATTCTTCCAAGATCTGTTCCCAGTGAGAGGCTCATCCAAGCTTTATATTCATTGTCGAAACCTTTATGTGCTGCCAGTTTCTGAATAAAATCTCTATGCTCGTTGGGTGTTTCAAAAGAAAGGGTATTTGTTTTTACAAATTCGTTGTTGTAAACAGCTTCTCTTACTGCATCAATCCCGATTTGTTCTTTGGCATTGGTCTGAATAATTTTAATGCCTAGTGCTTCAGAAAATTTTTGAATATCAATAGTAATTCCTCTTCTTTCAGCCTGGTCAATCTGATTGACAATCAAAATTGTAGGAATACCAAGGTCCTGAATCTGCTGAAACAGCAGCAATCCTCTTTTTAAGCTTAATGCTTCAAGAATATAAACAACTCCTGCGTAGTTTTTCTGCTCATCAATAAGGTATTTGGAAAAAATGGCCTCATCTTCTGAGCTAGGGTATACACTATAGGAACCCGGAAGGTCAATAACCTCCACTTCCTCATTTTTATAAGTATAATTCCCTGAGTGGCTTGCTACGGTAACGCCGGCATAGTTTCCTGTCTTTTGCTTTTTGTTGCAAAGCGTATTAAAAACTGTTGACTTTCCTACATTAGGATTTCCGACTAAAAGTATCTGTTTTTTCTTGTTTTCCTGCATTAATTCAATTCTTCAACAATGATGTAATCTCCTTCTTCCTCACGAAGAGCAATCCGGCTTTTTTCTGCTCCAAACTCCACATACATAGGCCCATTGAATGGTGCCTGATACAAAATTCTGAAAGTAGTTTCCGGAAGAAGTCCCATTTCAATGATTTTATTGGGCATTTTCAGATGGTCATTATCATACCCCAATATCTTCCCCATTTTGTTTTTAGGGAATCCACTTAATTTATGTAATCCTTTCTCTTTCAAAGCCTAATTTTTAGTCCTGCAAATATACGCTATTTAAATTTAATCTAAATAACGTTTTGAGACAAAAGAAATCAACCCAAACACATTGCTGTATCTGGGTTGATTCAAAATATAATTTAGTTGATATGAATGCTTATTTTTTCTTCTTATCAGAAGCTTGTTCTTTTTCTATGGGATTATCATTGGATCCGAAGAAGTCTTTCACCTGCTTTTCCAGTCTTTTCATGAAGTCTCCTACTGTTCCGTCTGTTCCTGGCATTGGTCTGCTCATATTTTCTGCAGTCATGTAAGGTCTTGATTCTGCGAACGGATCTGCTTTGTATCCCTCGTAAGATTTCAGGAATTTTTCTTTGGATGTAGGTGTTACAGTATTGCTCATCATTCCCATCTTAGCATTGATCTTATCGGCATATGATAATTCATCATAGTTTTCGATTTTTTTATTTCCGCTCAATTGCCATGAATAGTTTTTATCAGCATCTTCTATTTTTACAATCAGACCAGGAAGTCCTTTAAATTTATAAGGTCCATCCTGAAAAGGAATATCAGAACTAAACCAGGCTGTCCACTTTCTTCCTCCAAATTCTGTAGTTGCTTTCTGAGCATTGTATGCACCTACTTTTTCTTTATCTGGTAAAATACTCCATTGTAATTTCGGTTCGTCCTCGTAGGAGAATAGGTTTCTACTGATTCTATCTACATACTGAACCTTCATGTCCGGATAGCTTTTGATAATTTTATAAGAGAATTTTGGCCACTTTATAAATTTGGTCATATCCTTGAAAGACTTGGTTTTCTCCATTTCTTCTATCTGAACTTTAATGATAGAATCCTGAGCCGGCATTGTATAATCCTGATAGATTGATTTCTTAGGGGTAATATCAAGAATAGTAATGATCTTATCCATTCTTGCCGAATCTTTCTTCGGCTTAAAAGTCAGTTCATAAAAGAAACGGTTTGCTGTTTCTTTAGATTCCTGAGCTCCTGCAAATGCAAAAAGAGCAATAAGAAATATGGAGAATAACTTTTTCATTGTAGCAAGTTTTATATAATTAGTAATCACTTGTCTTCTTTTGTTACAGTTTTACTGAAATTTTATTTTCCGAGAAAAAAATTCATCTACTTCAGATGGCCCATGATTAAAAAATTATGATTCTCTTAAAACAGTTTCATTTTTAAAACACTTACCTTTAAGTTTCTAAAAAACAAAATATTATGGATACCTTATCTCAATTAAAATCCGAACTGGAGGGAGAGTTCCAAACCACAAAAAAATTTATTGAACTATTCCCTGATGGAAAAAACGATTATGCTCCGCATGAAAAAAGTATGAAACTGATGCCACTTGCCACCCATCTTGTTGAAGTTTTTGAATGGCCAAACACTATTTTGAAAACTTCTGAGTTGGATTTTGCAAAAGGAGACTATAAACCTACCATTCTTTCTACAAGAGATGATCTCATAAAAAAACTGGAAGATGATTATCAGTCTGCAAAAACAGCATTGGAAAACAGTACAGAAGACGATCTGAATCCCAGCTGGACGATTAAAAATGATGGCCATGAACTGGCAAGCTGGAGCAAATATGGTGCAATACGACATGCTTTAAACCAAATCACTCATCACAGGGCTCAATTGGGAGTATATTACAGACTAAACAATATTCCTTTGCCGGGAAGCTATGGGCCTTCAGCAGACCAGCAAAGCTTTTAATTTTAATACATCATTATATCTCAACAAAAAACCAATCCGGATGGATTGGTTTTTATATTATTTAAAGTTGAATTTTACAGTAAACATCACTTGACTAGGACGAAGTTGAATTCTGCTGTATGTTGTTGCTGTTGCATTTACATCATATGTTTCAAAAACCTTTCTGTTCGCAATGTTCATCCATTTAATTTCAAAATCAACTTTCTTTTTTGCCCATGAAAATTGATACGAAATATCATAAAAAGCATTATTGTAGCTTTGATTTACATTACTGCTATTTACCTGATCCCAATTAAATCCTATCGTATGGTTTTCTAAAGGATAAAAGAATGCCGCCAGGTTATGATTATATCCGTTTCTTTTGCTTTTACCATTAAGTTCGGAAATGAAACTTGTATTGGTCTGTTTGGTTATAGAAATACTACCATTATAATCCAAACTCATCCAGCTGAAGTATGTATTATTCAATTTAAAGCCAAAAGACTGGCTATTATTTTCACTTGCATATGCTCCCTTATTCAGATAGGCATCAGAACGGGAAGTATTATTACTATAGCTTACTGAGGCATTTGTTTTAAACTTTGGAAAATATTTTCCTACTTCTGCACTATATACATTACTTATTGCATGATTATCTTGTTCTCTATAATGTCCAATAATAAATCCTTCATTATTTCTCTCCGGATCAGAAATAAGGTTTCTTTTGCTGTCACTGAATCTATAATTAATATTAAAGAACAAATTATTAAGTGGATTTCTATATTCCAATCTTGTTCCGGTAGATTTACTATTATTTTGTGGTATTGGATTTTGAGGATCCATAACATTTATACCATTTGGAGACTGCATTAAAAATCCTGCATAAGCGGTATTTACATCTCCAAAGTTGTTATTGATATTCCCATTTACGGATGCCTTCCAAAATGAAGCAAATGAATATTGCAAGAAAATATTAGGTTCAAAAGTGATCTTATTTACAGATTTAGAAACGTTTCTTGTTGGATCATCTGCTTTAATATTGTTGGAGTTCACAGGAAGATTGGCAAAAAGCATCCATGATTCACTTTTATAATTTACCCCAAGGCTTCCATAAGGTGTAGCTATGGAATAAGAAAGATCGTTATTATACTTTTCTCCATATTCAAGATATTGTCCTGCCTGAAGGTTTGTTAATGTAGAATTAAGAGCTGTTGTCTTATAATTGAACCCTATTTCAGGTGTAAATGTCCATCCTTTTGCAGAAAATCCAACATTAGCAGAATGATTGGCTTCAAAAGTTTTTAATCTGAAATTCTGTCGCACCATTTCAGCATTGGCACCTGGCGTAAATCCAGGAATCTCAAGGTATGAAGCAGGTGTCACATCCAACGTTTGTCTATCAGTTTGATAATTGATAAATGATTTAACATTAACCATTTTTTCCTTCCATGGGATTATCGTACTTAATGAGTTTTGGAAAGATGATGTAGGAGATTCCAAAGCTTCTTCTCCATGTCTGCTTGAAGTATTAGCAGATGTACTGTTTCTATCTGCTAACGCTCTATCTGCATTCCAGAATTGAGAAAAGCTGGTCGTATTTTTAAAAAATCCTTTCTTGGCATTTTTCGTGAAAATTAATTCTCCTTTTGCTTTATCTGTATAAAAATTATTCAGGATATTTTGGATAACAGTAGATTCCCCCGATGTAGGTGTTGCAAAATAATTTTTCTGAGTATAACCTTCCCTATTTACCACATTATTTGTATAGTTTGCACTGGCTTTTAATTCCCATTCCTTCTTCTTATCAATGTTTACTAAATAATTGGCTGACAGATAATGAACATTATTCATTAAGTATCTCTTTACCGGTAGATCAGGAGTCGTTGCATTTTCTACGTTTAGCCAGCTATTTTGACCAGCATTAATTCTTCTACCTTCCCACCCGTTTCCGAATGCTAAAATATTCCCTTCATTTTCCACCTGCTCACCCATGTTATTGGTTTTATAATTGACAACCCATTGGCTTTTTTGTCCGAAAAACATGGGTGTTAATTTTACATTCCAAAGCCATGGATCTCCAAATCCGGTTCCTACTTCTCCTCTTCCAGTCATCGTAACAGAATTTTTCAGCTTAATATTGATGGCGGCCTGGTCTGAAGGTACTTTATCCTGAAGGATTTTTACCGGCTGGTGGTTCTCCAGAACTTCTACTTTCTGTACGGCATCTTTAGGAAGAGAGTTGTTGATGGTACCGTAGCCACCTTCCATCAGGTCTTTTCCGTTGACGTAGAATTTATTGATGGCATTTCCCTGGTATAGAATTGTTCCGTCTTTGTTTACTTCAATTCCCGGAATCTTTTTCATTACATCCGCAAGGGTTCTGTCATTTTTACTATTGAAAGCCTTAAGATCGTAAGAAATGGTGTCTCCTCTTGCGGTGATCATTTTGGTTTTCAGCTGTACTTCTTTAATTTCTGTAGCTTCAGACTGCATTTTAAAGTTCAGAGTCTGATCACTGTTATTAATTTGCTTGGTAAGAGGTTTCTGATTGAATGCTTTTACTTTCAGATCCACATTGGATTCAGCGGATGTAAAAGTTATTTTATATTCTCCTTTGGAATTTGTAATGGCATAAGCAAGAATAGCATCTTTACCGGGCTCTTCTATGGTTACACTGGCGCTTGGTATTGCTACCCCGTCATCATCAGTAATTTTTCCTGAAACCGTTTTCTGTGCAAAAGTAAGCACAGTAAAGAAAAGCATCAGAAATAAAGAAATATTTTTTTTCATACTTATTATTTGCTCAATTAGTTAATCATTATAGTTTTTTGTTACACTTTTTATAAAGATGAATTTTATAGTTAAAGGTTAAATGAATATCACTACAAACATAGTGATAATTTTCAAACTTTTGATTTTCCTTTGAAAAAAGAAATCTTTTTAAGTAGATTCACAACCTTCTTACCCGTCTTTGCGAATATTTATTTTATCATAAAATCATGTTTGGCATAAAAAATTTGCAAAAGAAGTGAGTGATTTATTTTTTGATTTTTGTAACATAATCTGAATAGATTTTGTCTTATTGATTAGATAAGAGAACAATTTTAACAAGAAGCTAAGAAATTAGTAATCTTACTTATTCTAAATAGGAAAATCTGATTTGAATCATAGATTAAAAAAAAATTAAACGCTATCTCATCAATATATATTTAATAATTTTGTAACATAAAATTTATAAAATGGGAATAATTTTAAAGCCTATAGATGTTGTAGATGACATTTCGAAAGAAGAATTCTACGAAAAATATCTGAAGCCAAGAAGGCCCGTTGTCATCAAAAATATGGCAAAAAAATGGCCTGCTTACCAAAAATGGACGATGGAATATATGAAGGAGGTTGTAGGAGATGTGGAGGTCCCGCTATATGACAGTTCAAAGGCAGATCCTTCTGCTCCCATCAATGCATCAGCCGCAACAATGAAGTTTGGAGATTATATAGATCTTATCCAGCGAGAGCCTACTGATCTTAGAATTTTCCTCTTCGACCCCATAAAATACGCTCCTAAACTTCTGGAAGATTATATTTCTCCTAAAGAATTAATGGGGGGCTTCCTTGATAAATACCCAAATATGTTCTTTGGAGGAAAAGGTTCTGTAACCTTCCTTCACTTCGATATCGATATGGCTCATATTTTCCATACCCATTTCAACGGAAGAAAACATATTCTTCTTTTTGATTATAAATGGAGAGAAAGACTTTATCAGATTCCGTATGCAACCTATGCCCTGGAAGATTATGATATTGAAAACCCTGATTTCACAAAGTTCCCGGCGCTGGATGGCGTAGAAGGAATTGAATGCTATCTTGAACATGGTGATACCTTATTCATGCCTACCGGATGGTGGCACTGGATGAAATATCTGGACGGAAGTTTCTCTATTTCTTTAAGAGCATGGGACAAATCATGGGCAGTAAAAGCACATTCTCTATGGAATCTTACTGTACAGCGTAAGTTTGACGACATTATGAAGTCAAATTTTAAAAAAAACTACATGGATTGGAAAGAGAAAATGGCAGTTAAAAGAGCAGAAATGGCCTTGAAAAGAGGATTACCAAGATAATAAAAAAGACGTTTCACTTGAAACGTCTTTTTTTATTTTATTTACTCAATATCAATAATTTACAACACTCTATAAATAGGATACTGCCTGAATGTCTTTTCTTCAAAATAAGGTGAATGCCTGTAGATCCAGTCTAGTTGTGCTGTACCGTCTTCAGACAGTTTTTGATCAGAAATTTTAGCTGCTTCAAAGGTTTCTTTCAGCTTTTTATCCTTTTTCAAAAGTTCAGCTGCTGTATCTTCAAAGATATAAGCAGAATAGTATTCTTTCTGTGCCAGGATTCCATCAAAGAAATTCCAATTAAAAAAAGAGTCTAAAGCCTCAGGTTCAAGGGTTTCTATAATGTATTTTACACCAGACTGATTGGTTGAAACCAGATAATCTCCGGCTGTAAATACCCTATTTTTCTGTGTAGCCTCAACTGTAGTTTCAAAATGCAGATAATGTCCTTCATAAGGGTTTTTAACGGTTTTAAAATCTTTAATTTTATAAGACTCAACCGCTAAAGTACTGTCTTTCTGTATCGGTTTCATCTGAATATTATTTCTTTTAAATTCTTCAATCACACGGTACTGCGACTGCGGAACTACGTAATATTTTGGAATGGTAATATATCCCGTTGGAACAGCCGTCGTAAAGAGTTTTATATTCTTTGTAAAAGGCTTATTTCTGTCATAATACAACCTTGGTTTTCCCGAAACTTCACTCGGTTTATATTTTCCTTCATAGCCTTTAAAATCCATAGTAGAGAACTTCGTAGAGTCTATTTTCCAACGGATTCCGTATTGTTTTCCGGACTGATATTGTTTTAAATTCTCTATACGAAGCTGCTTTATTTTTTGATAATCTTTATCCAAATTCTGCAGGTTGACCAGCATATATTTGTAAGTGGCATCTACCCTTTTATCATACGGTTTCAGCATATGGGTTTCGGGAACAGTTCCCAAAGAATTAAAAAGGGAAGTATATCCTGTGGAATATCTCGGAGAGTCTTCAAATGAAGCAAATCCTACTTCCGGAATATCTCCGTGAATATTGACGTAGGGAGTACTTTCATACCCCAGCTTTTTCATATCTTCAAGATTTTTAGCCTGATAATCATTGTAGAAATAATTTCCAAGGGTATTTCCCAGACGTTCTTTAAACGTAGAAATATAGGTGAATGTATATTGATAATCTGCTCCGTTGCTGACATGGTTGTCAATGAAAACATCCGGTTTTAACCACTGATAGATTTCCTGAAAGCTTCTGGCATTTTTAGAATCTGCCTTGATAAAATCTCTGTTCAGGTCATAATTTCTGGCATTTCCTCTGAAACCATACTGTTCAGGACCATTTTGATTGGCTCTTGAGTAAGAACCTCTGTTGAGCATTCCACTTACATTATAGGCAGAAATAGCGGCAATAATAAAGTTTTGTGGAGTTTTGATCTTTTTAGTGGCAAGATCTCTCATCAGCATCATGGTTGCATCAATTCCGTCCGGTTCTCCAGGGTGAATCCCATTATTAACGAAGAGGACGGCTTTGTCTTTTCTTAATTTTTCAAGATCTTTTTCAGGAAAAGGGTTATAAACTGCCACATAAATGGGTTTTCCGTTGTCATCTTCTCCTTTTTTAAGGTATTGAATGGTATTGAAATTTTTCGCCAGATCCTGATAATAGCTGTTCATTTCATCGTAGGTAACCGTCTGATTTCCATTCCCTTTTTCAAAAGGAGTCTGAAATGATTTTTGAGCTAAAAACAAGGTAGAACTTAGGGTGAATAAAAGATATTTCAGTTTCATTGAAGTCGTATTTTCAGACTTTAAAAGTAGTTATCTTTTAGGAGAAATGAGAATATGTTGATGGGTAAAATGTTTTTAAAATAGAAACCTAATAGGTTTTCAAAACCTGTTAGGTTTGTTCTTGGTAGTATTAATTTCTGCCTTTTTCTTTAGGATATAAGGACGGAAGCGGATCACTTTGCCAGAATTGCTTGGAGTCAATATCCATGATGGATAAAGATCCGGTATAGGCTGCTCCGGTATCCATATTCCAGATATTGGCTTTAATGGCTGGTATTTTGATCCCAATATCCAGCGTTGGCGTATGTCCGATGAATATTTCTTTATACAAAAGCAGTCTTTTGGGATATAATTCAGAATTTTTCGATAGTTTTTTATCCATTGCCACAGCAGTTTCCCAAAGCGTTCTGTCCCATCGGTAATTACTGGAGTACACTTCTTTTTCAGGACCGTGCATGGAAGCGTATCCCGCATGAATAAACAACCGGTTCTGATCGTCGATATGATAGTTTTTCATCCTTTGAAAGAATTCGAGATGAATATCCAGGTCTTCAAGGGAATAATCAGCATAACTTTCTACTGTACTTTTTCCTCCGTTGAAAAGCCATACATCGGGTTTTTGTCCAAAACTCAACCAGTCTTCACACCATGCATCATGGTTTCCTTTGATGAAAATACATTCCTGTTTTTCGGAAAGTTCCAGTAAAAACTGTATGATTTGTGAAGATTCGCTCCATCCATCTACATAATCTCCGAGGAAGATCAGCCGATCATTTTCGGTCACTCCTGCTCTTTCAAGAACCTGCAACAAGGCTTTAAATCCTCCGTGGATGTCTCCTATGACTAACGTTCTGCTCATTTTATTTTGAAATATATTTTGCATCCACAAAATCTGTGAGCCAAACTCCATTTGCAGACTGGTAAAAAGATAATCCTTCCTGATGCATTGTTCCGGTTCTGATGGTCAGAATCACAGGTTTGCCGTGTCTCATTCCGACCTTTGTAGCAGTCTCTTTATCAGCACTTAAGTGTACATGCTGACGTGTTCTTTTTTCAATTCCTTTTTCTAAAATGGAAGAAATATTGGCTTCTGCTGTTCCATGGTACAGAAATTCCGGAGGCTGCTTGGCTTCCAAAGCCAGATCGATATCAATAGAATGGCCCTGGCTTGCTCTGATCATGGTTTTATCTTCGTTAAAAGCAAAACGCTTTTTATTATTGGTTTCTACTACCTCATCTAATTCTTCGGGAGTAAAATATATTCTTCTTTTGGCTGACTTTATTCTCAGCTCTTCTACATCTGCCCAGCCATTTTCATCCAGTATAAGTCCTATACTTTCCGGCTGATGCCTCAAAATCAGGCTTAAAAATTTACTTATCTTTTTCTTTTCTATTTCGTTCATGGTTTGCATTTTAATTCATTAATTTTTGGTGTAATTTTTCACACAATGCTTCAATATCATCCTTTCTCACCAACTCTGTAATCCATTCTTTCGGAATATTTTCATATCCATAATAAATTCCGGCAATACCTCCGGTGATGGCTCCTGTGGTATCGGTATCTTCTCCCAGATTGACAGCTTTTAAAACTGCTTCTGAGTAGCTTTCCGAGTTTAAAAAACACCATAGTGAAGCTTCCAGGCTGTGAAGAACGTATCCGCCACTCTTAATTTCATCTTCAGGATATCCGGAAATATTATTCTTTAAAATTCTACTGAAAAGTTCAATTTCATTTGGATTAAAACCCTGTTCTTCAGCATATTTCAATGCAGTATTTTGTGTATGCGTATATGCTTCTCTTTTGCTCTTTCCTTTCAACAATTGAATGGCAAAAATGACATAGATGAAACAGGCAAAAACAGAACGGAAATGCCCGTGAGTTATCGCCGAAACCTCTCTTACTGTAAAATATATTTTCTGAATATCCTCTTCATTTTCAAGATAAAAGACAAGGGGAAGGATTCTCATTAAAGAACCATTCCCGTTGTCTTCTTCAAAAATATTTCCTGAAAATTTAGCACTTTCACCTTTGATTAATCTTGCCAGAGCATGTCTTGTAGTTCCTCCGATATCGAAAAGCCTTCCATGGGCAGTCCAATGACCATATTTATTCCACTTCACAAAACTTTGTCCGATTTTTTCCAGATTGTAACCTTTGGTAAGTTCTTCTGCAAGGCAAAGTGTAAGAGAACTGTCATCACTCCAGGTTCCTTTGGGTTGATTCCAGGACATATATTCCAACATTTTTGTTACCGGATTTCTTTTCAGGTCTTCCCTTTTTTTAAATTCTACCGGAACTCCAAGTGCATCTCCAATACAGACACCCATAATTCCTGCTTTTACTTTGTTTTCCATCAGGCAAGATTCACCAGTTTATCAAATAATAATTTCATTCCCTTCGTAGCTGTTTCCTTCATGACTACGGCTCTCTGTCCATATCCGAATCCTGTTTCATGAGGATTGATGACGATTAAAAGGCAGTCGTCTTTGATATCATGAATCAGTCCGGCAGCAGGATAAACCTGCAACGAAGTTCCGATTACCAGCAGAATATCTGATTCTTTTACAATTTCTCTTGCCGTTTGATACAAAGGAACATCTTCACCAAACCAAACGATAAAAGGTCTTAATTGAGCTCCGTCTTCTGCCTGATCTCCTATTTTAATATCATCTTTTTGTTCATAAATCAGGCTTTTATTATTACTCGAACATGATTTGAACAATTCTCCGTGAATATGAAGGATGTTGGTAGATCCTGCTCTTTCGTGAAGATCATCAATATTCTGGGTAATGATCTGGACATCGAAATGTTTTTCCAGCTCAGCCAGCAATTGATGCGCTTCGTTGGGTTGTACTTCATGCAGCTGTCGTCTTCTCTGATTGTAAAATTCAAGGACTAAGGCTCTGTCTTTTTTCCATCCTTCCGGACTTGCTACATCTGTTACATTATGATTTTCCCAGAGACCGTCTCCGTCTCTGAAGGTTTTTATTCCGCTTTCGGCACTGATTCCTGCACCGCTTAATATGGTTAGTTTTTTCATTGGTTTTTAATTTTTTCTTTTACATTCTGAAAAATAATAATGATCAAAATGATGATAAAAACAGGAATTAGTAATATCCATACTAAAATATCTCTTACTCCTATGGCTTCTTTTATTCTAAATTTTTCTTTCGTTTTATAGTTAATAAAATCTACAAAATTTTCTTTATTCGTAAGCTCTTTATCATATCCCAACCAGTCAAAATTTGTGATAAAGTCTCCAAAAATATACAGATCGGGAGATTTAGGATGTGATAAATTGAAAAAATAAAAGGTTTCAAAATCCTGCCCAACCAAAGGTTCATATTCAATATTATACTGAAAACAAAAAAGACTTTCAGTGCTCAGTAAGTCTCTTTGCTTCAAAGCTTCTTTCAATTGACTTTGGTATTTTTTCAGCTTTACAATATCATTTTCCACAGGGAAAACATTTGATTTTTTTCCAGCATGTTGAAGATAATAAATATAATTTTCAGGAAACTGCAGATTCAATTCTTTCTGAAAAAAAGCAATTTCTTCATTTTCCAATCCCACGTTAGGATCTTCAGGCTGATCTACGAATCTGAAATTATATTTTTTCACTTTTAAGACATTCTTTTATATTAAATTGAGTTTTTTATTTAAACCCTCATCATCAAATAATAAAGGTTTTTCTTCAGGAATGCTCAGATTATCTAAATCATCATTCAGTACAAACTGATATTGCTCTGCCACAAAATCTGAAATATTTTCAATGAGAAGAATATCATCCTTAGCAAAAGTCCGAATAAATTCATTCCGTAAACCAATCTGTATGGCTCTTCGTTCCAGTTTATTTCCAAAAGGATCATGATCCGGATCCCACTGCAGCCTTACTGAAGATTCTTTTATGTGCTTCTGCCACTCATCTCTGGAAATCCCAAAACTTGTATTGTAAGAAGAATATACGGCATTTTCCAGATATTTTATGAAAGCTTCTTTCTTCAAATGAATAGCCAGAACGCTTTCCTGACCTTCTTTTCTCCCCCAGCCATTTCTGTACATCATCCAAAGAAAATTTGGTTTTATCCAGGTCATTCTTTCCAAACTAAAACTTCCGCCAAAGAATTGATTCTTCACTGCAAATTCTCCAATTTCCTTTCTATAGGACTGATACACTACAATCTTTTCATCATCATATTGAGCCATGATGTGATATCCTTGTCCAGGCCAGTCTTGTAATTGTTCTTTATATTTTTTTAGCTTGATTTTCATTGTATTTCTTCAAATGGTTTCAGCATTTCTTCTTTCTTGGTAAGCACTGCGAAAACCACTCTTTTAAATTTATTTTTATATTTCCCCTGAAGATGTTTCCTGAATAATCCTGCAATTTCTTTTGGATCATTTTTGAAAACACCGCATCCCCAGGCTCCTAAAATCAGAACTTCATTTCCCTGATGTAAGGCCATTGAGAGCATTTTATCCATTCTAAGATCCATTGCATCGAGAATTTCATGTGCTCTTTCCGGTTCCTGACGTTTTACCACACCTGCATTGACTGCCGGAGAAGTGATGAAATTACACAGAACAGGCTTAGGAAGCAATTCTCCCTTATCTTTCCTGAAAACAGGAACTTTAGGACTGTA
>NZ_JAMZGF010000074.1 GCF_024158915.1 Chryseobacterium sp. S0630
TATCTCCGATAAAATTTCGCACTACCACTGTCATTGCGAACCGAAGGTGAAGCAATCTCAATGTTCTCTCGCAGATTGGGCAAATCAAGCAGATGTTTGTGGATAGATCTGTGAAATCAGTGAAAGTTGTGGGAAAATAAAAAGTCTTAATTTATGTTTAAATTTTATTCTTTTTTACTTTGCTTTTTTGTAGTAATTACTATTACTCCGCCTTTTGCTTTTTCGCCATACTTTACTACAGCAGAAGTTCTTTTCAGAACATTCATCGTTTTTATCAGATTAGGATCCAGAGCTTTTACTTTTTCATAATCACTGATCTTTCCATCTACAATATACAGCGGATTATAAGGTCTCGCTTTGCTTGAAGGTACCCCACCAATGCGTACTGCACTTATACTTTGAACAACATTGGATGATACCTGCGTAGTCAATAATTGTGCTAAATTGGGGACAGATGTTTTACTTTTCTTCTCTTTGCAGGCTATAGCATCAGCAGGTACTACAGAAACTGATCCGAGTAATTTTCTGTCTTTATAAGTTCCAAATTCAGTAAGGGTAATTTCCTTAATGTCTTCAGTTTTTAAAGTATCACTGGCTGTCTTTTGCTGTGCATTCACACTTACAATACCTCCTGTTGTCAGCATAAAGCCTACCGCAAATTTCACAAAAAGAGCATTAATATAAGAGTAATGCAAATCTCTGTTGAGTTGTGAAGTAAGAAAACTACCGCAAATCTCATCCGATGCTTTTGCAAAAACCTCTATAATCTCATCATCCGGAGCTCTTCTGAAATCTCTCACCGTTTTGGAACAGACTGCGCAAAATCTTCCCTTCTCATCTGGTGTCATAGCGTTCCAGTTTTCATAACAGGGTTTGGGTATGGTTATTTTCATAGGGTTCTTTTATTATAAAGATGCAGTGATACAAGAAAAGGTTGGAATTACTATTAATTTTTTTTGGTTAAAATAATTATGTTGTAATTGTTTTGCCGGAAAACCATTTAATCATTGTTGAGATTCTTGCGGAATGACAAAAAGGGCGAAGAGTTCTACGCTAATTGTAAGAATTAAATATGCGCAACATTTGTCATTCAGAGCACAGGTCGAAGGTGTGCGAACAAAGTTCAGAAGTGGAGCGTGGAATCTAGAATCTTCCAGTGACGCTCACATTATTATGAAATAACAATTGAAGTTCATTTTAATAAATTGAGAGAGAGCATCAATAGCATCGGGCTTTAGCCCGATATAAAAATAAAAATACAAAAGGCTTTAGCCAAAACTTAATTTTAAATTTCACCTAAATCCAATTGCATTATACTCAAAAGAAAAACGGGCTAAAGCCCGTTCCTATTGATGTTGAGATTCTTCACTCCATTGCATTTCACTCAGAATGACAGTTTTCCTTATGAATACCAGTTAAGATTCTACCAGTATCGCACCATCTTTCAAAATCATAAACTCCTGTCCTACTTCCTCTGAAATGTTTTTCAAATCCTGATCATCAAACACCTGAGGAATATAGCATTTCTCATGCGCAAACAATCCGTAATGGATCGGCACCAGCTTTTTGGCATGCAGAAGATGGGCCGCCGCAAAGGCTTCTTTCAGATTGAGGGAAGCTGGAACGGGACTGTATTCTAATCCAATGATTTCAAAGTTGACCACTACTCCATTTACCGGTAAGAAGGCATAATCTATATTTGGATTTTCTTTTCCAAGCTTCCAGAATTGGTTGTGCCAGATGGTATCTCCTCCATGAAATATCTTGGTAGTTCCATCATCTACAATCCATGAAGACTGTATTTCTCCCACTCCATCCATCGCAAATACCGGTTTAAAGGTTATATTGTTTTCTGTAAAGGTTTCATTAAGATTCAGGACGATCATTTCTACATTATTTATCAGTTTTCTCACCGCAGCTTCTAGTCCTGCGTAGACAATCAGTTTTCCGTCTTTCTTTAAACATTTTCGGATGACTCCTTTATCAAAATGATCGAGATGCATATGAGTAAACAGAATATAATCTGCCTGTACACGATCTGAAAATTCTATCAGATTCTCTACTGCATCACCCAAAACAGGTTTGTAATAAGAGAAATCTTCTACAGCGTCTATTAAGATGGTTTTGTTGTGAGAATTGATGCGAATGCCTGCCCAGTTTAATTTTTGTATTTCCATATTCTTTTTTAACAAAGGAAGAGACTTACGGAAGGCGAGACAATAAACAAAAGATAATAAATGAGGATGTTTTGAGATTGGGAGCTGGGGGATGGAAGTTATTGAGGTGATAGAACAACTATTCCTCTTTTTTATTTGCAATAATTTTCCCAATTAATTATTAAAACCTACAGAAAATCTGAAGACTGAGAGCAACTTCCAGCTCCCCTCATCCAGCTTCTAGCTTACAAAATTCTCTTCCTGATCCTGCTCAAGGAAATAGGCGTAATGCCAATATAGGAAGCAAGGTATTTCAGAGGAATATTCTGAATGTAATGAGGTTTGTTCTTCAGGAGATATTCATAGAGATCCTGTGGAGTATTTTTCAGCAGGAGCATTTCTCTTTTCATTGCAGCATTGAGCTTTCTGCTCAGATAGTAGTTCTGTACGAAACGACAGTGTGGATTTACAGCAAACAGGTTTTTCACCTCATCCAGAGTGATTTCCCATGCGAGTCCTTTATTGATAGACTCGTAAACAGTGTCTGAGCTTTTTCCTTCAACAGTGAAAATATCGCCGGGAAAGTAGAATTCTGCACAGATTTCGGTATCAATATCTGAAGTGTTATTGATGTAGTATTTACGGACAAGCCCATCTTCTACAAGATAGGCTTTGTTGTCAGTAAATATGTTTTTCTTTGAAAATTCAACTTCAGCAAACTTCTCCCATACAGGATCACTATCCTCTACGTTCAGATGTGAAAACAGTTTTTTGTTGATCGTTGCCAATGCTGAATTTTATATTACAATAAGTTTTCGTCTACAAGGTTCGGAAGTGTTACTTTTAAGTTTGGTTCTACTTCCATCGCTCTTTTAATGGCGAAAATAGCGCCTTCATTTCTTGCCCAGCTTCTTCTTGAGATTCCGTTGTTTACATCCCAGAAAAGCATAGATTTCAGCCTTCTGTCGGCATCATCGCTTCCGTCAAGAAGCATTCCGAAACCTCCGTTGATTACTTCTCCCCAGCCTACTCCACCACCATTGTGAATGGAAACCCATGTAGCTCCACGGAAACTGTCTCCAATCACATTGTGAATAGCCATATCGGCTGTAAATCTTGATCCGTCATAAATATTGGAAGTCTCTCTGTAAGGAGAATCTGTTCCTGAAACATCGTGATGGTCTCTACCCAATACAACGGGTCCTATTTCCCCATTTTTAATGGCTTTGTTGAAGGCTTCAGCAATTTTCATTCTTCCTTCTGCATCTGCATAAAGGATTCTCGCCTGAGAACCAACTACCAGTTTATTTTCCTGTGCTCCTTTGATCCATTGGATATTGTCTTTCATTTGCTGCTGGATTTCTTCCGGAGAGTTTTTAACCATTTCCTCCAATACTGCACATGCAATATCATCCGTTTTCTGCAGATCTTCCGGATTTCCACTGGAACACACCCAACGGAACGGTCCGAAACCATAATCAAAACACATAGGTCCCATAATATCCTGTACATAACTCGGATATTTGAATTCTCTTCCCAATGTTGGATTTTCTGCCATTACATCAGCTCCCGCTCTGGAAGCTTCCAATAAAAAGGCATTTCCATAATCGAAGAAATACGTTCCTTTTGCGGTATGCTTATTGATGGCTGCTGCGTGTCTTCTCAACGTTTCCTGAACTTTTTCCTTGAATAACTCAGGGTTTTCAGCCATCATGGTATTAGACTCTTCAAAGCTTTGTCCTGCAGGATAGTAACCACCCGCCCAAGGATTGTGAAGTGAAGTCTGATCTGATCCGATATCAATTCTTACACCTTCCTGATCAAATTTCTCCCAAACTTCCACAATATTTCCAAGATAAGCCAAAGACACGGTTTCTTTGTTAGCCTGTGCTTCTCTTACTCTTTTTACCAATGCATCAAGATCTTCATGAATTTCATTCACCCATTTCTGATCGTGACGGATTTTTGTGATCTTCGGATTCACTTCTGCACATACGGTAACGCAACCAGCAATGTTACCTGCTTTTGGCTGAGCTCCACTCATTCCTCCTAATCCTGAAGTAACGAAAAGTCCTCCTTTCGGTTCTTTTTTGATTTTTCTGAAAGCATTTAACACAGTAATCGTTGTTCCATGAACAATCCCCTGAGGGCCAATATACATATAACTTCCTGCCGTCATTTGCCCATACTGAGTAACACCTAATGCATTGAATTTCTCCCAATCATCCGGTTTTGAATAATTTGGAATCATCATCCCATTTGTTACAACCACTCTTGGTGCATCTTTATGAGACGGGAACAATCCCATCGGATGCCCTGAATACATCACCAATGTCTGATCATTATTCATTTCTGACAGATACTTCATCGTCAACAGATACTGTGCCCAGTTGGAGAATACGGCTCCGTTTCCACCATAAGTAATCAATTCATGAGGGTGCTGCGCCACCGCATAATCCAGGTTATTCTGAATCATCAGCATAATGGCTTTTGCCTGCTCAGATTTTCCGGGATAGTCTGTGATAGGTCTCGCCTTCATTTCATAATCCGGACGGAAACGATACATGTAAATTCTTCCGTAATCTTCCAGTTCCTGCTTAAATTCAGGAATCAGTTCTGCATGGAACTGAGGGTCAAAATAACGTAAGGCATTCTTTAATGCCAGTTTTTTCTCTTCTTCCCCTAAAATTTCTTTACGCTTCGGAGCATGGTTGATATTGATCTCGTATGGTTTTGGTTGCGGCAGTTGATTAGGAATCCCCTGCTGTATCTGTTCTTGGAATGTCATATTGCTATTTAAAGGTCTATGTTTTAAACAATGTTTGAAGTTTTAAAGATATTCAAAATAGGAAATATAGGCAAGGGAAGAATGGTTTAAAGTTTAAGGTTTAAGGTTTAAGGTTTAAGGTTTAAGGTTTAAGGTTTAAGGTTTAAGGTTTAAGGTTTAAGGTTTAAGCAAAGTTATAAAAGTTGTAAACCAGCCACCATTTGATATTAAATACTATATTTGAATGAATGCACCTCAATTCCCCTCCCTCGGAGGGGTGGATTTTAAAGTTAATAACTTTGAAAGACGGGGTGGTTAAAAACACAGTCATGAAAGAAATCCTCGCCATCATCAACGGAATTCCGATCCGCAGGAATTTTGTTGAGAACCTACCCTATAATCCCTATTTAAAAGTATTATTAAAAGAAAAGCGTAAAGCCCGGATTTTGGGTGAAGTGATATTCTGGAAGAAAGTCCGTGCAAAGAAATTCTATACCCTTGATTTTGACAGACAAAGGATTATCGGAAATTATATTGTTGATTTCTATGTGAAAACTCTTGGACTTATTATAGAAATAGATGGTTCGAGCCATGACGAAAAACAGATTTATGATGGGATAAGAGAGGAATATCTTGAATCTTTGGGGTTGCTGGTTTTTAGAATCAGTGATTTTGATGTGAGGAATAATTTGAGTTGGGTGATGAAGGAATTGGAGGATTTTATTGTGCTGCACTATGGAACCACCCCGTCTTCAAAAATTCTTTGATTTTTGAATCCACCCCTCCAAGGGAGGGGAATTGCCCTTACCCATATTAGTTGTTATTTAACATAAAAAAACCTTACTGAAATTCAATAAGGCTGGTTTTTGTATCGTTAAAGTTTAGGTTAAAACATCATCGTTTTCTTCTTCATGGTCATCTTCATTATCGCTGAGACTCCAGTAGTTATTTTCTTCATCTTCCTCTCCTATTTCTTCCATTTCATCATCGTCCTCAGCGCCTGGAATATCTAAGCCTTTATCAATTTTATCATCGTCAAAATCTTCATCCAGAATAGGATTTCCGTCTCCATCAAGCGAAATATGTCTTTCTCTCTTAAATATGTCTTCGTTGGGGTTATAATCCATCTGTTCTAACCTCTTGTTTTGCTCATTAATATTTTTCTCTGGTGCCATAGTATTTAAGATTTTAGGTTTATGTAATCAGAACAAAAATAATTCCAAGTTATGATGATTGATGAGAATAAACGTCAGGATTTGCACAATTGGGCATTTTCTCATTTTTTGAAAAAGCGATAATATTTCCTGCGGCCAGTCGGGCCATTCCATTTCGGGCTTCTACAGTCGCAGAACCTATATGTGGCAGAATACAGACACTTGAAAGTCCCAGAATAGGATCATCTGCAGACATCGGTTCCGGATTGGTAACATCCAGACCTGCTCCCCAGATTTTCTTGTCAACGAGTGCCTGATACAGATCTTTTTGGTTGTGAAAACCTCCTCTTGCTGTATTAATGAAAATAGCATTCGGTTTCATCTGCTCAAATATGGACTCATTGAATAACTCTTTCTGCTCCGGAGTGAAATTAGCATGTACACTCAATACATCTGATCTCTGAATCAGTTCTTCGAAAGAAACATAAGTTGCTCCCAACTCGTTTTCTGCTTCTTCATTTTGACGACGGTTGTGGTAAATGATATTCATTCCAAAAGCCTTTTTTGATTTTTCAGCCATTTCATAACCGATACGACCTAATCCGAAAATCCCCAGTGTTTTTCCGTACAGCTCCTGTCCCAAAGCATGTAAAGGATCAAATGCTCCCCAATTGTCATCTTTTACTTTCTGAAAATTATAGCTCGCTCTTCTGGCAACAGACTGCATCAATAAAAAAGCAACATCCGAAGTAGCCCTGCTCAAAACATCCGGAGTATTCCCTACCGGAATATTTCTTTGAGTAGCTTCTTTAATGTCAACATGATCAAACCCTACAGAGTATAAAGCAATGGCTTTGACATTCGGGCAGGTATCAAAAAAATTCTTATCATATTTGAAATCTCCGCCTACATTCAGGATGGCATCTGTATGTTTACAGTAATGAATCCATTCTTCATAAGAAAGGTTTTCCTTTTCCGGAAATATAAGTTCCAGCCCTGCTTCTTCCAGCATTTCAATTCCTGTTTCGGGAATTCTTTTATTGATAAAAACTTTCATTGTACTGTTGTTTAATGATTTTAAATAAAAAAACCTCACTCGCAAAAAGTAAGGTTATTGAACTTTAATATTAAAAAAATTATTTCTTTTCATCTGAATGTTTGATTCAAGATCTATTTATTTTCTGTGATGGTGATTGTATACTGAGGGTTTTAATTCCATCAATTTTCATTCCGAAACGGAGTTAAAAGATTTTAAATTTTGATTAAATCCAAATGAATTTTATTTTAAAAAAACGGACAAAAGTCAGTTTCTATTGATAAGATTGCTTCTCACAAAGAACTGGTGTTTGAGACCAGCTCGTCTACCAATTCCGTTCTATTGATTTGTATTCCCGAGCATCGGAACAAATTTATAGGCTCCAAATTCTTCCTTTTCAAATTCTGTAGGACCTACTTTTGTAAATCGGTATAAAACCTGCTCATTTGTTGGTCCCAATGGAATCACCATTATTCCTCCGACGTTCAGTTGTTTTAAAAGTTCTGTAGGGAGTGTGGAAGCCCCACAGGTTACGATAATTTTATCGAAAGGAGCAAAAGTAGGAAGTCCTGCAAAACCATCTCCAAAGCTTTGAAATTTGGGAAACAGATGAAGTTCTCTGAGTTTCTTTTTAGAAAAATCAAACAGATCTTTCTGCCTTTCTACCGTATATACATGAGCTTTCATCGCCATTAACACTGCAGTCTGGTATCCACATCCTGTTCCAATTTCCAACACTTTTTCACCTGGCTTTACCTTCAGTAGTTCAGACTGTTCCGCTACCGTGGAAGGATGTGAAATGGTCTGATGGGCCAGAATAGGAAATGCTCTGTCTTCATAGGCAAAATCTTCAAAAATACTTTCGATAAAAAGGTGTCTTGGAACTTCACTCATTGCCGAAAGTACATTTTCGTCTGAAATACCAATTCTGTTTCGAAGGTAATCTACTAAAATCTTTCTTTTTCCTTTATGTACAAACGAATCCTGCATTTGACAAAAGTAAGAAATTAGAAATTAGATTTCCGAAATTGGAGCAAAGAATTATCCACAAAAAAGAAGCAATCAAAAAATGATTGCTTTGTCTTTATTTCTTAATTCCACTTTATCGGATAAGGTCCGTAAAAATCGCTGAAGGTATTATCAGCACATTTTTTTCTCACAAAAAAGTTATAATTCACTGTTTTACTTAATCCTACATAAATAGCTTTTTGACCTGCAAACACCAAATCTCCACTTGCAGGAGGAACAGTACTTGTTGTCAAAACCGTTTCATATGCAGAGACACCATCATTTTCCCAGGACACTGTAGCATCAAAAACAGAAGAATTCGCAGAAGAGGTTGTTTTTGAATAGGTTGCATACTCCGGTTTTACGCAGGTTGTTGTATTAGTAGCCAAAACAGTAATAGGTCCCGCCCAATGGCTCCGTCCATTAGCTATTCCACAATTTTTTCTCACATAAAGGTCGTATTTATGATCTTTATAGAGAGGAAGGTTATAAAAATACTTGTTGGTGACCACTGTAGTTCCTTTTCCCAAAGAAAAACCCGGCTCCCCATACTGTACTTCAAAATATCCTTCGCCCTGACTTATAAAGCTCCAGGAAAGCTTGTTATTTCCTTTTTCAAATATCAGATTTGTTGGAGTTCCACATTGAGCCTGCGGGTCATATGGACTATCTCCAATACATCCTGCAGTACATAATCCCAGGATGAGTAAAATCGAAATTATTCTTTTCATAGTTATTTTTCAGACCGTGAATTTACTGTAATTTCTTTAATGAATACGTGTGTTCCACCTTGAATATCTCCAAGTGAAAAAGTCATGTATTTTATAAATGTACATTCACTATATTTACAAAAATTTAATACAGCTATGTTAAAAGCAGGTTTGGTAGGTGCCGGACACTTGGGAAAAATACATTTAAAACTTCTTAATCAGTCAGATAGATATGAATTTGTAGGTTTCCATGATAAAGATATTGAAAACGGAAAGAAATTAGAAGCCGAATTCGGATATAAATATTTTGAAAATTTTGATGAATTGCTTGAACAGATTGACATGCTTGACATTGTCACTCCTACAGTTTATCATTATGATTATGCTTTAAAAGCTATTGAAAAAGGTCTTCATTTCTTTATTGAAAAACCGGTAACCCAGACTCTTGAACAGGCAGAAGAAATTCTTCGTTTGTGCCAGGAAAAAGGAATTAAAGCACAGGTAGGACACGTTGAGCGATACAACCCTGCATTTATTGCTACTAAGGAATACATCAGCACTCCGATGTTTATTGAAATCCACAGACTGGCAGAATTTAACCCACGTGGTACAGATGTTTCTGTTGTATTGGATCTTATGATTCACGATCTTGATATTTTATTAAGCATTGCGAAATCTAAAGTGAAAAACATCCACGCAAGCGGTGTTTGTGTAGTAAGCAAAACTCCGGATATTGCCAACGCAAGAATTGAGTTTGAAAACGGATGTGTGGCCAACCTTACCACTTCCAGAATTTCTATGAAGGCGATGAGAAAAAGCAGATTCTTCCAGAAAGATGCTTACATTTCCGTTGATTTCCTTGAGAAAAAGGCTGAAGTGATCAGAATGAAGGATGCTCCTGAAAACCCTACTCCATTTGATATGATTATTGAAAATGCAGAGGGAGAAAAGAACCAGATTCTGTTTGAATATCCGAATATCCAGCCTAACAATGCTATTTTGGATGAATTAAACTCTTTCGCCGATGCGATTACGGGCGACAAAAATGTAGAAGTTTCTCTTGAAGACGGAACTGAAGCATTAAAGGTGGCTTTAGAGATTATGAAACTGATTAGTTAAAAAAATACGCTGTTTTCATGAACAGCAGTAGATATAGTGCTATCTTATAATCAGAATAATGGGTTATGAGATAGCATTTTTAGTTTCTGATGTATATAATTTAAACGCAAAGCTTTCATTTTCAACTATGCATGATATTGAGTGAGCAAAGGTTGAATCGATTAAAAATCGATTTGATAAAGCGATATTTTTTATTCTGTTAATTTCTGCCTGAATCCTTTACAACTTAAAATGAAATAAAAACTTTCCATTAATAATTACTTATTTATCAATAAAAAATCCATTTCAAAACAAAAAAACAATATATTTGAAGAATAATTCAATAAAGTATTGAAAAATTTTGTATTACATATATGGATATCCGACACACTGAATGATCTGAATACAGAATCATCTTATCCTGTCATCATTCATTATAATTTCTAATATTTCCCTATTATTTAAATCATTAAAACTACTATGAAAAGAGCCATTCTATTATCCGCACTTTTATTGTCTCAATTTGGGACATCACAATTACTGAAGACTTCAGGACAGAAAATCGTTAATGATAAAGGTGAAAATATTCAATTGAAAGGCCTTGGTCTTGGTGGTTGGATGCTTCAGGAAGGATATATGCTGAAAACTGCCGATTTTGCAGGTCCTCAGTATAAGATTAAGGAGAAAATTGCAGAATTAATTGGTGAAGACGGAATGAATGAATTCTACAAAGCTTACCTGAAAAACGGAATCACAAAACAGGATATTGACTTTCTAGCCAAAGCAGGATTCAATTCGATAAGACTTCCGATGCATTACAATCTTTATACACTACCTATTGAAAAGGAGCCTGCAAAAGGAAAAGATACGTGGCTGGAGGAAGGTTTTAAAATGACTGATGATCTTCTTCAATGGTGTACAGCTAATAAAATATACCTGATTCTGGATCTTCATGCTGCTCCGGGAGGTCAGGGAAATGATACCAACATCTCTGACAATGATAAGTCTAAACCTTCACTTTGGGCTAATGAAGAAAATCAGAGAAAAACAATTGCACTTTGGAAAAAACTGGCCGAGAGGTATAAAGATAATCCATGGATTGGAGGATATGATCTGATTAACGAACCCAACATCAACTTCACTGGGAAAAACCCGAATGGCACAGATGAAATGTCTAATGCTCCGCTTTGGAAGCTTCAAAAGGACATCACTGCAGCCATTAGAGAAGTTGATAAAAAACATATTATTTTTATTGAAGGAAACGGCTGGGGAAATAATTATAATGGACTTCCAGCTATCTGGGATAATAATATGGCTTTCAGCTTTCATAAATACTGGAATTACAATGATGATCAAACCCTTCAATTTGCTCTTGATCTCAGAGAAAAACATAATATGCCGATCTGGCTTGGGGAAACGGGTGAGAACTCCAACGTATGGTTTACTGAGTTGATTCAGCTTTTGGGCAAGCATAATATAGGTTATGCCTTCTGGCCAATGAAAAAGATTGATAATATTGCAGGAATTACCAATGTAAAAATTACACCTGAGTATGAAAAGCTATTGGACTACTGGAAAAACGGAGGTGAAAAACCATCTAAAGAGTACGCCAAAAAAGCTTTACTACAGATTGCCGATAATTATAAACTGAACAATACGGAAATTAAAAGAGACGTGATTGATGCGATGTTCAGACAGATTACAGATGCTTCTACAAAACCATTCAGAAATCATCAGGCTCCGGGAAGAATATTCGCTTCAGAATATGATTTGGGAAGAATGGGTGCTGCCTATCTGGATAAGGACTTCATCAATCTTTGGGTAAGTGATCCGGCTAAAAGATCGGAATGGAACTCCGGACAGCAGATGAGAAATGACGGTGTAGATATCTATAAATGTAATGATAAGGTTACCAATCAGTATTATGTAGGAAAAACAGAAACCGGAGAATGGCTTCAGTACACGGTTCAGTCCAAAGGAGATAAAAATTATACATTTGACATCAGATATTCTGCTGCCAACGATTCTAAAATAAGAATTGAAACAGCTTCCGGAAAAGTTTTAGCTACAGTATCATTGGCATCTACGGGTGGAAATGAAAACTGGAAAACGGTTTCAGCAAAAAACATCAGCCTTCAGAAAGGAGAAAATAAAATCAGAATTGTCTTTGAAAATGATGGTATCAATCTGAATTATTTTGAATTAAAATAGTAATAATTGTCTTAAATTGCAGCTCTCTTCCGGTCTTCAGAAGAGGGCTTTTTTAATGATAATATTATGAAAAAAACAGCATTCTTTTTTCTTCTGATTTCAGCATTTACCTTTGCTCAGACTTCTTTATTAGAACAGAAAATAAGTTCAATTCTTAAGAACAAAAAAGCTACGGTGGGCGTTTCTGTCTTAGGTTTTGAAAATGGTTTTACATATAATAAAAATGCAGATAAAAAACTGCCAATGCAAAGTGTATTCAAGTTTCACATTGCTGCAGCTATTCTGAACCATGTAGATCAGGGAAAACTTTCTTTGGATCAGAAAATAAAATTGGATCAATCAAACTTACTCGAGAATACATGGTCGCCGCTTCGTGATAAGTATCCTGGAGGAAATGTTGAAATTCCGTTAAGTGAAGTGATTGAATACACCGTTGCCAAAAGTGATAACAACGGTTGTGATATTCTTCTAAAGCTATTGGGAGGAACTCAGACTGTTCAAAAATTCATGGATTCCAAAGGGGTAAAAGGTTTTCAGATCAAATATAATGAAGAGGACATGCATAAAGACTGGAATGTTCAATATGAAAATTACAGCACTACAAAATCAGCAGTTGATGTCCTTAAAAAATTCTATGATGGGAAATTACTTTCCAAAAAATCTACAGACTATCTGATGAAAGTACTATGGTCTACTTCCACAGGATTGAATAAAATGGTGGAACAACTTCCCAAAAACACTCCTGTGGCAAGAAAAACGGGAGCTTCAGGGAAGAATAAAGCAGGTTTAACAGGTGCAGAAAATGAAATAGGAATCATTACTTTACCTAATGGCAAGCACTATGCATTAGCTGTATTTGTCAGTAATTCAACGGAAACGGATGCTGTCAACTGCAGGATGATTTCAGATATTTCCAGAGAGGTTTGGGAACATTTTAATAAGTAAAATTTTAAGCTTATTTTTAAAGCGATTTAACATGAAAAAAATAATAATAACAACGGCTCTATTGGCTTTCACATTCTTTTATGCACAGAAGAATCAGAATTATTTAGAGATCAGCTACGGAAGTGTATGCTGTGGTCCTGCATCTGATAAACCTGTGATGAGTTTTCTGAAAGAATTTAAAAACAAAAGCCAGATAAAAAGCCTGGAAGTTCTGATCCAAAAAGGGATGGGAAGAGAAGGCGAATATACATTATACGTGGGCACAGATTTTCTTACCAAGAATCAGAAAAAACGATTGATAAGAGGATTAACGGCTACTGTTTCCAACCAGAACAATAATAAGAAAAGTCAAAGTACAGGAAATGTTTCCTTTGACTCTACAGCTGTTGTCACACAATCGGATCTTACAGACGCAAAAAATTTAACTATCTATAAAAAATAAAGGAAAAATGATCAAAAACATTGTAGTTATCGGAGCGGGAACCATGGGGAATGGTATTGCACATACTTTCGCACAAAGCGGTTTTAAAGTAAATCTTGTAGATGTATCCCAGGAAGCTTTGGACAGAGGTTTAAAAACCATTACTACCAATCTTGACAGAATCATTGCAAAAGGAAACCTTACAGAGGAGCAAAAAGCTGAAACTTTAGGTAACATCACTACTTTTACAGCATTGAATGATGCAGCAGGTGCAGCAGACCTTATTGTAGAGGCAGCTACAGAAAACCTTGATCTTAAATTAAAGATCTTCGGTCAGATGGATGAACTGGCTCCAGCCAACTGTATCCTTGCAACCAATACTTCTTCTATTTCTATTACAAAAATCGCTGCAGCTACCAAAAGAGCTGATAAAGTAATCGGTATGCACTTTATGAACCCGGTTCCAATCATGAAACTGGTAGAAATCATCAAAGGATATTCTACTTCCAAAGAAACTTTTGATTCAATTTATGAAATGAGTAAAACTTTGGGTAAAGTTCCTGTAGAGGTGAATGACTATCCAGGTTTTGTAGCGAACAGAATTCTAATGCCAATGATTAATGAGTCTATCGAGACCCTTTATAACGGTGTGGCAGGTGTAGAAGAAATTGATACGGTAATGAAATTGGGAATGGCTCATCCTATGGGTCCACTTCAGCTGGCAGACTTTATTGGTCTTGATGTATGCCTTGCCATTCTGAACGTAATGTATGATGGTTTCAAAAATCCTCAGTACGCTCCAAACCCATTGCTTGTGAATATGGTGACAGCCGGAAAACTGGGTGTAAAATCAGGAGAAGGGTTCTACGATTATTCTGAAAGCAAAAAAGCTGAAAAAGTTTCAAAAATGTTTTTGAAGTAATCTTAAATCAATAATTTTATTTATCTTTGAGAAAGTTAAAACATTAAAAAAATGAAATTACCAAAGTTTTTATTAGCAGATAATTCGGAGTTTCCAGAGGATCTATTCGTAGTTCATACAGAATATCCAAGATTTATCCTAAACGTTGAGGAAGAAGAAGTTGAGTGGTTAGATGATCTTGAAGGTGATGATGAAGAAACGATGGCAGACGAGGCTACTAAAGTAGTAGAAGCAGCGTTCAAATGGTGCGACGAAGAGTTGGCTAAGTACGACGAAGAAGAGGAAGATTAATAACACTCTAAACATAAAAAAGGAACTCAATTGAGTTCCTTTTGTTTTTTTATTCTGATTTTGTGAATTTCAATAGTAAAAGATTGTCTTTGTACAATTCTAAAGTATTTCCGGAAACCACATATTTGTTAGCTTTTCCCATCATATCCATAAAGTTCTGCTCTACTCCGATGTTGCTACACATCATTTTCGTAGATCCCATCTGTCCAGCTGTAAAACTACCTGTAGACGGATCTATTGTAGCTGTTCCGAAATAGTTATTACATCCTGCATTTCCAGTGATCTTTTCTCCTTCAATATTCAATGTTGGAATTTTCCCTTTTACCGTTTCAGCCAAAGTCCATTTTGTGCTGGCAAGAGCAGGCTGAGCTTTTCCTACTTTAGATGCAGACGGGCTTGTCATGGATCCACATGAAGCCAATACTGCCGCTGTACATATACTTAAAAAAAGATTTTTCATTTTTTTCTTTTTGAATTAACCCAAATTTACGGAAATTATATTATTTAAACGGGTTGGCGTGAATTTTATTATTCTTTAACACTTGATATTTTGAATATTTTTCCGTGCAAAAGATCTTATTATACGGTCATAAGTTGGAAAACACAAAAGCGCAAATTTCTTAATATACAGTAGGTTTAAGACGCAAAGATTTTATCTCCGATAAAATTTTTCGGTGTCTTTGTCATTCCGAGCAAAGCAAGGAATCTATACTATAATTGGTTTATAAAATATATTGAAACTCCTATGGAGTGACAAGGACTGTGGATAGATTGTTTTTATACAAGATTTCCATTTTAAACACTAATGACACTAATATTTTCACTAATGTCACTAATGCGATTCAATAGGAACGGGCTTTAGCCCGTTTTTCTATCAACAAAAATCCATTTGGCTTTAGCCGAAACATATTAATATATTTTTATTAAACTTTTAAAAACAAAAAAACGGACTTAAAAAAGTCCGTTTCTATTTATTAATGAAATATATTATCAAATATTAAGATCTCAACTCAGCGTTGAATTCTTTCTGGAAAGCTTTGATTAAAGAATCCATTACTTCTGTAATCTCTTTTTCTTCCAGTGTTTTTTCTTCGTTTAACAGCTCAAAGCTCATGGCATAAGACTTCTTACCTTCAGGAAGATTTTTACCTTCATATACATCGAATAGGTTAATATTCTTAATGAATGGAGATTTGTTTTTCTTAGCCGTCTGATATAAATCCTGGTAGTTTACCGTTTTATCAATCAATAAAGCTAAGTCTCTTCTGATTTTGTTGAACTTCGGAATATCTTTGAATTTCAATTCATTTTTAGAACGTAATTCCTGAGCGTATTCCAGTTCAATTTCAGCGTAGAAGCATTCCTGATCAATGTCAAAGTCTTTCAATAAAGCAGGTGCTACTTTTCCGATTCTTACCAAAGTTTTACCTTCTGCCTCGTATGCCAATGCATCAGAGAATCTATCATCAGAAAGAGCTACTTCTTTGTAATCTACAGCAAGTCTTTCCAATAAAACTTTTACGTAAGCTTTAAGATTATAGAAACTTACCGCAGATTTTGGCTGAAGCCAGTTTTCTGCAACATCTCTTCCTGAAACCAGTAATGCCAATTGTTTTCTTTCTTCGTATTTATCTTTCTTATGATAAATTTTTCCTAATTCGAAGAATTTGATATCCTGATTCTTTCTGTTGATATTATATACTGTATTCTGAAGAAGTCCTTCTAATAAAGACTTTCTCATGAATGCCAAATCACCGCTTAAAGGATTCAATAGCTTTACAGCATCTGTTTCGTCTTTTACAGAAGTCAATGAGTTGTTCATTACTTCATTGAAACCAAGACCTTGTAAAGTTCTAGCCCAGCTATTTTCCAGTTCGTCCTGATCGTTTGCACTTAGTTTAACAGGAGTAAACGAAATCTTCTGTGGAGCGTCAATTTTATTATATCCGTAGATTCTTAAAATCTCTTCAATCACATCAATTTCTCTCGTTACATCTGCTCTGTATGCAGGAACTGAGATTTCGAAACCGTTAGGAATTTCATTTAAAACCTGAATTTCCAACGCTTTTAAGATCTCTTTTACTTTTTCTCTGTGAATTTTTGTTCCTAAAATCTGTTCAATTTTAGAGAATCTCAGGATCACATAGTTGTCTTCTATTTTCTTAGGATATTCTTCCAGTAACTCTCCTACTAATTTTCCTTCAGCAATTTCCTGAATCATTTTAATAGCGTGAGTGATGGCTGTTCTTGTAAGATTCGGGTCTACTCCTCTTTCAAATCTGAAAGAAGCATCTGTATTCAAGCTGTGTGCTTTAGCTCCTTTTCTTACGGCAATCGGGTTGAAGTAAGCACTTTCAAGGAATATTGTTTTTGTAGTTTCAGATACTCCTGAGTTCTCACCACCGAATACTCCGGCAATACACATTGGTTTATCTTTACCGTCTTTGATCATGATTTCAGAACCATTCAATGTTCTTTCAACACCATCTAAAGTAGTAAATTTTGTTCCCGGTTTTACCACTCCTACTTTCACTTTCTTATCTGCAATTTTATCTGCATCAAAAGCGTGAAGCGGCTGTCCGTACCCGTGAAGAATATAGTTGGTAATATCTACAACGTTGTTAATCGGGCTTAATCCGATCGCTTTCAGTCTGTCTTTCAACCAGGATGGCGATTCTGCAACTTTTACATCTTCAATAACTGCTCCGATATATCTTGGACACAATTCTGCATCTTCAATTTCCAGTTTGAAATCATGAGTTCCTTCGTTATTCAAAACTTCAGAAGCTACTTTATTAAATTGCGACTTCAATTGGTTCGTAGAAAGATAAGCATGTAAATCTCTTGCAACACCATAGTGAGACATGGCATCTGTTCTGTTCGGTGTTAATCCGATTTCAAATACCTCATCATTGGTAAGCTCAAAATAGTCTGCAAAGTTTTTCCCTACTTCATATTTGGTTTCATCCAACACCATGATTCCTCCATGATCTTCGCTAAGACCTAGTTCGTCTTCTGCACAGATCATTCCCTGAGAAACCTCTCCTCTGATTTTTGCTTCTTTAATTTCAAAAAAGTTTCCTGTTTTATCGTAGATTTTTGTTCCGACAACGGCCACAGGAACAGTTTGTCCAGCTTCAACATTCGGAGCTCCACAAACAATGTTCAACACTTTTCCGTTTCCTACATCTACTGTTGTCTTCTTCAGTTTGTCAGCATTAGGATGTTTTTCGCAAGTAAGTACTTTACCTACAACAATTCCTTCCAGGCTGCCTCTTACACTTTCAAATTTATCTATCCCTTCAACCTCAAGACCAATATCTGTAAGGAATTCACCGATTCTTTCAGTTTTTGATTCCGTTTTTACAAAGTCCTTCAGCCAGTTGTTTGATATTTTCATTTGTTAATCTATCTACTTATTTAATTCGTCAGATGTACCCTAAGGTTTTATCTGCTCTATTTTGAAACTTTTATTTGAAATCCCACACCTTTTCCGGTATGATTTTTCGAGCTACAAATGTCGTGTTTTTTTGAGAAATAGAGAAATTTACAAGCGATTTTAAGATAATAAATTTTCGTTAATCCTTCTGCTACTGATTCGGGAAACTATTGGTCCAACGGTCTCACCAGCTTCTTCAGGCTATCAGAAAATAATACCAACCCTCCGGCCATCATGATAATATCCTTCAATACAAGACGTCCTGCTCCCGACAGATAGGGAAAACCATACTGAGGAGTTGCATAATCTCCACCCAGATTGGGGACATATACTTCGGGAGTGGTAATCAGAAATGACAGCGTGACAAGGGACATTAAAAACGTTAAAGCACCACCCACGGCTCCTATTTTAGGAAACCAGATTCCTAAGAGAACCAAGAATCCGATCACAACGATCATTGTTCCAAGACCATAGGAAAAGGCATATGTTCTGTTTTCCTTATGCCAGTTGATATTTTTCTGAACTACTTTTCCTTCCGGATTTTTATACAAAGTATATTCTTTAACGAGCTTTTTATCATCATTAAGAACTTTATGGTCTGCATTTTTGTAGAAGAAGCTCATCAAAGGGCTGTTGGCTACGAAAGGTACAATTCCATCCGCTTCATAATGAAAGGCTTTCAAGCCTCCAATCCAGGCCATAACGATGAAAATTGAAATTCTGAGAAAATTGAAAAAGTAAGTATCCCATTGTAATAATTGGTGATAAAGTCTGCTATTTTTCATGTGATTTATTTTTTATCAAAGGTATTCACATGCCTAAAGTAGCAACATAGACATTTCAGGACATTACATGGACATTTTTGCCACTACGGAGATCCCCACTTTTTCTCTGTAATTTTTAGGGGAACATCCTACTGATTTTTTGAAATACCTGCTGAAATAAAATTCGTCTTCAAATCCCAGCTCAGAAGCAATTTCCTTCACAGATCTGTAGGTTAAATGCAGCAGTTTTTTAGATTCCAGAATAATTCTCTCGTTGATAAGCTGAGTAGGTGTTTTTGCAAATTCTTTCTTTACTGCTTTGCTTAATGTATTATTGGTGATATTCAGTTTATCACTGTAAAATGACAGTTCTTTTTCCGCTTTAAAATGGGATTCCAATAGTTTTTGAAATTCTACTGCATTTTTATTGGGAAGCTTTTCATGAGAAACCACATTGTTTTCAATATTGCTTTTCTGTTTGCTTCCAATGGCAAGAATAAGCTGAATATAGGTTTTGATAATGGATTCCGAAAACGGATGTTTCTCAGATTCTTCTTTTTTAATATGGTTATAAAGCTCAAGAATATAATGATAACTCTCTTCCGACAGTTCAACGCCCGGATTCAGATAAATATTATTGAAGAGAAGTCCATTACAAGCCACTTCCTCTTTATGATACTCTATACAATAATAATCGCCATGAAAGAAAAGTACATGAATATCTCCCTCCGATTCCGAAACCATTTTCATCTTCTGGTAAGGAGAAAGAAACAGAATATTATATCCGCTGTAAGAATAATTAATATCATCCACAGAGAAAACACCTGAACCTTTCCATAGAATCACACTGTAATTTTCAGTGGTGAACTCTGTGGGAAAATCTGACGTTTGGTAAGACTGTATTTTTATTTCCATGATGAGTTAATTTAAACACTAATGACGCTAATGATTCACAATCGTATCAACATTTCTTTCTTATATACTTTTACCTTGAAGCAAAAGTATACAAAAGTTCAAGACTGGAATCATCCGCTAAAAATTTGAATGTACTCCTAAAATTTCCAAACCCGCATGGATTATCTGATCCTGCTTCGGTTCTAAATTTCGTCCATGCTCAGACAATGGAAATTTTTTAACGGATTACATTAAAATTTTCTTCACGCTCCTAATTCCTAAGTCGATTGGACCCTATTTACAACTACGAGTCAGATATCAAGATTACAAAAAAGCCGGAAAATTCCGGCTTTTTATATTTGTATATATTAAATATTACAATCCGATAACCGGCATTGATAACATTAAGATATTTTCGTTTTCTTCAAGACCATCAAGAGGTTCAATGATTCCTGGTCTGTTAGGCTGAGACATTTTCATGGTGATATCGTCAGATCCTAAAATTGTCAGCATTTCAGTTAAGAATTTTGAGCTGAATCCGATATTGATATCTTCTCCGTTATAGTCGCAAGGAATCTGCATGTCTGCTTTGTTAGCATATTCAGTATCTTCTGCATGAAGGTGAAGAATATTTCCGGAAAGCTTGAATCTTACCTGGTTGGTAGATTTATTAGACATGATAGATGCTCTTTTGATTGCTCCTAACAAAAGGTTTCTGTTGATTGTCAATACATTTGGATTTTCCTTTGGAATTACCGCTGTATAGTTCGGATATTTTCCGTCAATCAGTCTACAGATCCAGATGTGCTTACCAAAAGTAAATTTAGCCATATTCTCATTGAAGTCAATCGTAACGTCTTCATTGGAACTTGCCAGGATATTTTTAAAAATGTTCAGAGGTTTCTTAGGCATGATAAACTCCATCGGTTCAGCATTCATCAGGTCTGCTCTTTTGTACACCACCAATCTGTGGGAGTCTGTAGAAACGAAATTGGTTTCGTTTTCTCCAAACTGGAAAAGAACTCCTGTCATTACCGGACGAAGGGAGTCGTTACTTGTAGCGAATAGTGTGTTTGTCAAAGCTTCAGACAAAACTCCTGCCGGCATCGTTACACTTTGGGAAGCGTCGAATTCCGGTAATTCAGGATAGTCATCAGCATTGTCTAATGCTACTGCGAAATTATCTTTTTCATCTAAAATCTCAAGCTGGCTTCCAGTACCTTCGGCATTGTCTTTTACAACAAATGTCAGAGGCTGTTCACCATATGTCTTGATAAAATCCTGAAAAATTTTAGCAGGAACAGCAAATTTACCTGTATCATCAGACTTTACTTCCAGAGAAGTAACAAGAGTTGTCTCGCCGTCAGATGCTGTAATGGTAACATTATTTCCGTCTAATTCAAAAAGATAGTTTTCTAAAATCGGTCTCGATTGAGAGCTTGATATTACGCCACTTACAGTTTGCAACGCCTTCTGCAGTTCACCACTTGAAATAATAAATTTCATAGATTTATAAAATAAGTTTCTACAAATATAATAAATACATCCAACAAAGAAAAGAATAATATGGAGGAGTTTTTAACAAAGATCCTTAATTTGTTTTGAGCCTTGATATTATGCTTAGATTTCAGCGGATATTCATTTTTTTATCAAATACAAAACCTATATTTGTGAAAAAAGTTTGAAAATCATGCAAAAACCTCCTATTCATAAAAGTTTTCTTCATGCTTTCAGAGGTATTTTTATGATGGTAAAAACGGAAAGAAATTTCCAGATTGAGCTCATCGCATTTTTTGTCAATCTCTTTCTTATTTTTTATTTCAAACTGAACAGCACAGACACCGCTTTGGTTATTATCGCCTCATTTGCTGTTTTAAGTGCTGAAATTTTCAATACTGCTATTGAAAAGATCTGTGATATCATTCAACCTGATTTTGACAAAAGAATCGGCTTTATTAAAGATATTGCTGCGGGAGCTGTAATGCTGACAGCCATTGCAGCGGTGATTGTTGGGATTCTGGTGTATGGGAAATATATTTTCATCTGAGATGGAAGAGAGAAGCTGGGAGATGGAAGTTTAAACCACCCCGTCAAAAATTCTTTGAATTTTTGACACCCCTCCAGAGGAGGGGAATATCACTTCTTCAGTTCAAAAGTTTGTGAAAGCTAAAATATTTTATTTTTTCATCTTTTATTTCACAGCGATGAAGATATCAACTTCTGCACCTGATGGATTCTGCGCTTTTTCTCCATACACTTCAAAATCGGCAGAAAATACTCTTCCTAAATCCATATCCCATATTTTCAACCATTCATTGATTACTAAGCCTTTTGAAAGATCTCCTTTTGTGGTAAATTTCAGATAATCTCCGCCATCAAAAGAATACCCTACCATTCCTTCAGGAATATTGTCAAGATTTTCCACTTGACATCCGAGAACTGTTGTATAAGGCTTTGTGTGGTCTTTTTCGTAATCTGTGTAGATGGAATAGATGGTATTGTCAATCTTATTCGGAATCGAATTGAGAATATCTTCACTGATCATTTTTTCCCATAATACCGGAATATCTTTTCCTGCCTGTCCATTTTCATTGGTTGTTCTTACTGAAATACCGATTACCTTAAAAGGTTCTATTTTTACGTTCTTCATATATTAATTCTTTGTTATAGAGCAAAGATAAGGACAGGTTATGACAAGGGTCTGTCAGGAGCTTTTTAAAATTGATTGATTAGGATATTGTTTTTAAGTTTTGGCTAAAGCCATTTTGAAGGTTGATGTTTTAGATAAACGGGCTCCCTTCGACTAGGCTCAGGATTATATCCCGTTCCTATTGAATATTCATTGGTGTATTAGGAAATCATTATTTGTGTTTAAAATGTAATTGTCTACATTAATACCTGTTATCAAAGCTATTTGCAGTGTCTTTGTCCATTCCGCCAGGAATCTAAATTAATAATCTGCTCCATTTGCGAAATCTGCGAGAGAACATTCAAGTTTAGATTCCTTGCTTTGCTCGGAATGACAAATATACCGTTGGAATTTTATAGGAGATAGTGATATGCTTCGCTTTGCTCGCAATGGCTATTTCCCGACATAGATAAACCCTTTTTTTCCGGATTTAAAAACGGTTTCGATTCTTTTGTAATCATCTACTTCGTATTCGTCTGCCTGAAGAATTTCTTCTTCTGTCACCTCAAAAAGTACTCCTTCTACCTGATCATCATCATTTCCTGAAAATTCAAGTACGGGATGGTATTTCTGACCGCTTTTTCGAAGGACTTCAGGATCTGTAATTTCAAGCATATTTAATTTATATCCTGATAAAATATCTTTTTCACCTTGCAAAAGTCTTCCGAAGGTTTCCATTTGAACCTGCTCTTTTTGCAGCGTTCCGTAAGAAAATAAATTGACCATTATAAATATTTTTCAATGATTGGGATTGCGATTTCAGCCATCATTCCATAGCCTTTTTCATTGGGATGTACACCGTCTGCAGAAAGCAGGATTTCTTTATCCGGCAGGAAAGCGGAATAAAAATCAATATAGGTCAGCGAATCTTCAGTGGCAATATCTTTCAAAATCTGATTGTAAACAACCACATCCTCGTTAATCCTCATTTTCCCGGAACTTACCACTACTCCATCTATTTTTTGAGAGAAAGGAAGAATGCTTACAAGATAAATTGTATCGGAAAACTGTCTGGCATGTGTGACAGCTTCTTTAATATTATTTTTAAATTTTTCAGGATCTACGATCTGTACTCCATCTTTGACTGCAAGATCATTGGCTCCGTAACTTAGAAAAACAATATTTCCATCAGCGGAATTTCTTGCATTTAATTCGTGTGGTATTCTTTTCAGTAATCCCTCTGTGGTTTCTCCTCCTATTCCAAGATTGAAGAGAATCAGTTCATCTCCATTTCCTTCATGAAATTTCTGCAGGGCATATCTTTTCAGAATATCTACCCAACCGCCAAAAACTCCGTCATATTCTCCATAGGTAATGCTGTCACCGAAGAACAGCCCGTAAATAATTTTCTTCATTCAACTTTATTGTTTCCTGTTTTGTTGAAGTAAAAATAGTAAGAAAAACTATTAGTATCTTTCAATTCGCATAGTTTTTAAAGCAAAAGACGCTAAGGGTTTATATTAATTTTATGTTTTTGTTCGCAAAGGCGTTTCACTCAGCAATAGACGAACTGATGCTCTAGCTGAAAGAAATGATTTAAACCATTAAGATTTTTGAAGAGGTGAAGAATTATTAAGGCAACAGCTAAAGCTATTATGAAGCAGAATGCTTTATTCATCAGCAATGAACCTTAACTTTCCTTATAATCTTTATTCTTCTTAATGGTTAAATAATGTATTTTGTTTTTTGACGCAAAGATTTCACTTAGCAATAGACGAACTGATGCTCTAGCTGAAAGAAATGATTTAAACCATTAAGATTTTTGAAGAGGTGAAGAATTATT
>NZ_JAMZGF010000075.1 GCF_024158915.1 Chryseobacterium sp. S0630
AACGGACTCCCTTCGGCTAAGCTCAGGATTATAGTGCGTTCCTATTGAATTAATCAGATCAATTATTTATATAATATATGGATTGATACTGTTAGATTTTACCACAGATTGCACAGATTTGCACAGATGTTTGCGCATATTCTTTTTTGCTGAGTGAAACGCCCTTACGAATGATTTTAAAGCTATTCATAGAACCTTTGCTAGCATTGCGTGATAATGTGTAGGTTTGGGCTGAAGCCAATTGTCTCACATGTTTTATTCAAACGGACTCCCTTCGGCTAAGCTCAGGATTATAGTGCGTTCCTATTGAATTAATCAGATCAATTATTTATATAATATGTGGATTGATAATGTTAGATTTTCCCACAGATTGCACAGATTTGCACAGATGTTTGCGCATATTCTTTTTTGCTGAGTGAACTGCCGTTGCGAACGATTTTAAAGACATGAATTAAAGCTTTGTGAGCATTGTGTGATAATGTGTAGGTTTTGGCTGAAGCCAATTGAATTACATGTTTTATTCAAACGGACTCCCTTCGGCTAAGCTCAGGATTATAGTCCGTTCCTATTGAATTAATCAGATCAATTATTTATATAATATATGGAGTGATACCGTTAGATTTTCCCACAGATTGCACAGAATAATTATAGGCATCTGCTTACTATTTAAAAACTTTAAATTCATAAAAAAAGACTGCTTCAAAAATGAAACAATCTCTCTTTGTAAAAGTAAAAGTATAAATTAAAAGCTATTTCTTAATTCCGTAAGCAGCCAGTATTTTGTTGAAAATCTCCGTATTTTCGAACAACCCTGTGAATTCTTTTGAATTGGGCCCGTAAGCAAAAACACTTGACGGAATAGAGGTATGATCATTCGTACTGAAGTTTCCAAATATCCAGCCATCTTTCAAACTGCCATCCAAAAGGGTTAATCCTCCGGTTTCATGGTCACCCACCACAATCACTAAGGTTTCTTTATTTTCATCAGCAAATTTCATGGCTTTTCCTACCACATGGTCGAAATCCAGTAATTCTGTAACCAGTTGCTCAATATTGTTGCTATGGCCGCCTCCATCAGTCTGGGAAGCTTCAATCATCATGAAGAATCCGTTTTTATTATTCTTTAAATCATTTAAAGTAAGATCAAAAGCATCTGCCAGCCAGTTTCCTCTTCCATTGGTGATTCTTTGTGAAGCCAAAGGATCAATAACCAATGTACGGTTATTAATTTTCGTTACTGATTTCAAATCGTGATACAAATCTATTTTCGCTTCTTTGAATTTCTGTAGGTTATCCTGAGACAATCCGCTTGTAGGACCTCCAATCAGTATTTTTGTTTTTGAAGCAGCAAAATCTTTTAAAATAGGCTCTGAACTGTTTCTGTTATCCGAATGAGCATAGAAATCTGCAGGAGTAGCATCCGTAACATCGCCTGTGGAAATCAAGCCGGAAGTCATTCCTTTTTCAGCAATGATATCAGGAATTTGTGCTAATGCTTTCCCCATATGATCTACTCCTACAAAAGTATTTTTAGTCTTTACACCGGTTGCAAAAGCTGTAGAACCTGGTGCAGAATCTGTAATGTAGGCGTTGGATGAATTGGTTTTGGAAAGCCCTGTGGATTTCATATTGAAAACATTCAGTTTTCCTTTGTTCGCTGTAAAGGCTGCATAATATTGTGGTAAAGAAGTTCCGTCCGGAATAAGGAGGATGATATTCTTTACCTTTTTCTCCACACCGTCTGATTGATAAGTTGGAGTATAAGTGGCATATTCCTTTGTATTCTTATAAAAGTTTTTCGGAATCGTGTTCATAAATTTTTTTAGATCCGGAATATGATCAGTGTTGATATAATCTACTCCTAAATCCATCAGATTTACCCAGGCATTCGGGAAATCCGGAGCTCCATAAAAACGAACAGGTTTCTGCTGAGCATGGGCTTTGTCTACAGCAGTTTTGATTTTTTGTGTTTCTTCATCCCTTGGAATTCCTTTTCCGTTCCATTTTACCAGTCCCGGAAGATCTGCACTGAACATTCCTACTCTTTTCAACTGATCTGCAGAATAGGTTTTATCAAGATCTCCATCAAAATAAAGATAACTTGGATAATTTTTAAAATCTGCAGGCTGAGGTCTTCCTCCGGTAATGACAATTTTAATTCCGGAATTTCCGGTAATCTCCGGATACTTTTCCAGCGTACTCACCAAAGCTGCCAGTGAAGTTTTATAGTCTTGTTTTATATCAATCAGTAATTGAAGTTTCTTACCTCCATCAGGATAAATATTCCCTTTGTTGAGTTTAATCTGTTTAGAAATATTATCGAGGTAAAGATTTTCCAATGTTCTGTCTGCAGAAAGTTCCTTTTCGGTATGCGCTACCCAAAGCTTTCCTTTTACCAGAAAAACATCTGCCTCGATAGAACCAAAGTTAGCATAATAAGCCTGCCAGAAAGGGATCTCCTGCATGTAATCATTATGAGAATGTGCATTCCCTACATTATAATTCAAATAATTCTGTGCCTGATTTTCAGAAAAAACAGCAAGGGCTAATACAGCCCATATTTTTGATAGTTTCATTCGTATATCGTTATTATTTTATAGGTCAGATGAAACGACCTATCTCCATACCTTTGAAAAAACTATATCACCACAGAAGGTTCTGTAATGATATAGTGACTTATATATAAAAAGATTAAAATTTTACCAGCCCTCATTCTGTTTAATGATCCCGTGACTGTTTACGATTTCAGCCTGTGGAACTGCCCAAACATTATGTACAGCTGGATTAAAGTTTCTTGCTGCCCAGACTACCTGTCCATTGATACCGTGCAGAGGCTTCGCATACGCTGCCTGCGCATCTCCCCAACGTACAAGGTCTCTGTGTCTGTCTGCCCATTCACCCGCCAGTTCACAACGTCTTTCATGTTTCAGATCAGCCAGTGTACATCCGTTTTTCGCAGGTAAGCCTGCACGTACTCTGATCATATTGATTTCCTGGTCTGCAGATTTCCCTTGCATCAATGAAGCTTCTGCTTTGATCAAGATCACCTCAGCATAACGCATAATCGGAACGGCAAGGTCTGTACACGGATAATCTCCGTTGGCACTCACGTGACCACTTTTCAGCTCATATTTGAAGGCATCCATATATTTATTGAACTGATATCCGGTAAGGGAATTGGTAGAAGCGTATGTTCTTTCTTTTCCGTTAAAGGTAAATTTGTCTCCTATTTTAAGAATGGTAGCACTTCTTCTAAGGTCTCCGGTTTCATATTCATCAAACAACTCCTTAGTCGGTTGGAAGTATCCCCATCCGTTATATTCTCCCCATCCTTTGTTTTCAAGCATTACTCCCGGAAGAATACTTCCCCAGGCTGTAAACTTTGTAGTTCCAGGGATTGACCAGATATATTCTGAGCTGTAGTTATTTTCGGATTTAAAAACATCTGCGAAATTACCTAATAAGGCTCTGTTTCCTTTGGTCATTACTTCATTAGCCCAGAATTCTGCATTTTTCCAGTCTTTCATAAACAGATATACTTTTGCTAGCAATGCCCAAGCTGCCGCTTTATGAGGTCTTCCGTAATCCTTTGCAGGAAGTTCTGCCTGTGTAGGTAATAATTCGGCAGCTCTTTTCAGGTCGTTTACAATGTAAGTATAGTTTTCCATAACGTTAGCCGCTCTTGGAATCGGGTTCGGATCCGGATCTTTTGAACGGTCTATAATCGGAACTCCGGCTTTTTCATTTCCGTAAGAGTAAGCCAGTTCAAAATACATTCTGCTGCTCATGAACAAAGCTTCACCAAGATATTTATTTTTAGTAGCCTGTGAAGTCTGAATATTATCAACATTACGGATCACACGGTTAGCTACTCCAATGACGTTGTATCTTTTGTTCCACTGAGTTTCAAGATCACCTGCCGCAATATAATTACTGCTGAAGTTTTTGGCATTATCGGCCTCACTTTTCGCTCTTCCGGTTACCATATCATCACTGGCATTGATAAACCAGAACAGTCCTCTTCCATAAAACTCTCCATCGAATAAAGGCTTATACATTGCATTGGCTCCAGTAACCAGATCGTTTTCAGTTTTCCAGAAACTGGCTTCTGTAGGGGTTCCTTCCGGCTGAACATCCAGTTCTCCTGTACATGACAGAATCATTACGGATATTCCTGATATTAAAAATATTTTATTGAAAAATTTCATTTTTTTACTTTTTGTTGGTTAAAATTATAATCCGATCTCTACTCCAAAAATAAATGAGCGTGCCTGAGGATATCTTCCTGTATCTACACCATAAGAATTCATCCCTACTTCAGGATCAAATCCTGTATATTTCGTAATCGTAAACAAGTTGTTGGAAGTCATATAGATTCTCACTTTATTTACATCCAGTTTTCTGTACAATTCTTTTGGTAATGAGTAACCAATGGTAAGGTTCTTCAGTCTCAAATACGATCCGTCTTCCACATAGAAATCCGATACTTTGGAATAATTACCACTTGGATCACCGTGTACCAGTCTAGGAATATCGGTATTGGTATTCTGAGGCGTCCATGCATTCAGGATATCTCTGTCCATATTATAATTCTGTCCTGTTCCACCCGGGTTCAAAGAAATGAACTTCATTCCATTGAATATTTTATTTCCGTAAACTCCCTGGAAGAATAAATTCAGGTCAAAGTTTTTCCAGGTCATGTTGTATGAGAATCCGTAAGAGAATTTAGGATATGGGCTTCCAAGATTTACAAAATCATTATTATTAAGCACTCCTGTATTTCCTTCTTTTTTCAGGAATTTAATATCTCCCGGTTTAGCATTCGGCTGGATAAGATTTCCGTTGGCATCTTTATAATTGTTGATTTCTTCCTGAGTCTGGAAAATTCCGCCAGTTTTATAACCATAAAAAGAATATAGAGGATCACCTACTTTCACACGGGTTGGTTTCAATACCCCTCTTACTCCGTTATCATTGATAAAGATCTCATCTACATTGGCAAGCTGCTTCACCGTATTTTTTAGTTGACTCATCGTAGCTCCCACTGAGAACGTAAAATCATCTGAAATCACTTTGTTATAATTGATTCCTAATTCAAATCCTTTATCCTGAAATAATCCTGCATTCACATACTGATTATTATACGTTGCCGTACTTGGCAAGCTTACATTGAAGATCTGATCTTTGGAGTTCTTTACGAAATAATCAAACTGCAAGGAAAGGCTGTTGTGAAGGAATGAAGCATCCACTCCAAAGTTGGTCTGTTCAGATTTCCCCCACTTCAGATCCGGATTCGGTCGTGTGGTTGCATAGTAAGCAATATTCTGAGAAGGATCCTGCCCGAAAATGATGTTATTATCTCTGGTCATCAACGGATTTACCGCTTGTGGTGAAATTCCTCCAAGGTTACCCAGAATACCGTAACTTCCTCTCAGCTTTAAGCTTGAAAGCCATGAAATATCCTGCATGAAATTTTCTTTCGAAACTACCCAAGCACCGGAAACCGCATAATAATTAGCAAATCTGTTTTGTTTCGCTACCAGTGAAGAACCGTCTCGCCTTCCCAATAAACTTACAATATATTTCCCAGCATAGTCATAGTTTACTCTCGCCAGATAAGAAACCAAAGATTGTTTGAATCTGTAACTGGAAACATCTTTATTGGTATCCGCTGCATTCTGAAGGTGTTGGAAAACCTCAGCCTCACTTCTGAAGTCATAAGATTTTGCCACAAAACCATCATCAATTGTTTTCTGGAAAGTAAAACCTCCAAGAAAATCAAAATTATGCTGTCCTGCTGAAATTTTATAAGTCAGCAACTGTTCTGCCAGTGCTGTGGAAGAATTGTTGGATTGGTATTCCAAATTATTGGTATCAAAAATTTTCCCTACTTCCAAAACTCTGTAGGTGAAGTTCTTTATATCTCCCAGTTTAAAAGTCTGTGAAAAGTTGGAACGGAATTTTAAATTCTTTGCCAGCGTAATTTCAGCATAAGGATTGATTAAAATCTCGTGGGTAGGGTTTCTGATACTGATTCTTTTAAGATAAGCTACCGGATTGATCATATCTCCATATCCTCCTGCCACATCAATCGGGAGTCCTGAAAATGCACCACTCGGTGTATACACTGGCACATTTGGCGGATAATACATGGCAGCAACCAAAGCTCCTGTATATCCACTCTTTGTATCTGCTGTGTTCCCATCCGAGTAATTATAATACATATTTTCTCCGATCGTCAGCCAGTCTTTTACTTTATGTTCAGAATTGACTCTGAAATTGTATCGCTTTGCCTGCGTATTTAATAAGATTCCTTCCAGATTTCTGTGGTTCATTCCCACAAAATATCTGGATTTATCACTTCCGCCGCTTAGGTTTATATTGTATTCCTGAATGGTACCTGTTCTGAAGATTTCTTTCATCCAGTCTGTTCTGGTAATTCTCCCGTCCGGATATTGGTTAGGATTAAAAGCTATTGGTAAGCTTCCCAGTTTCCCGGCATTTTCGTAGGCCTTGTACATCACGTCCTGAAATTCTGCTGCATTCAGAGATTCCTTCAGCCTCCATGCCTGGTTTACTCCGTATTTAACATCAAAATCTACAGTAAGATTTCCTTTTTTCCCTTTTTTTGTGGTAATAAGAATAACTCCTCCGGAAGATCTTGCACCGTAAATGGCTGCAGAAGCATCTTTAAGTACAGAAATATCCTGAATATCGTTGGGATTAATAGACGGTGTTCCGTTGAAAACAACACCATCTACAACATAAAGAGGAGTTTCTCCATTGATTCCTCCCAAACCACGAATATTCACCTTAGGTGCTCCGTTAGGATCTCCACCTTCATTCACTACAGTTACTCCGGGAGCTTTACCCTGAAGCACTTCTCCTACTCCGGACAAAGATCTCGAAGTAAGCTTATCCAGTGAAGCCTCCGAAACAGCCCCGGAAACTTTACTTTTTTTCTGTGTTCCGTATCCAACCACAACAATCTCGTCGATGGATTTTTCTTTTAAGCTGTCTTTTTTCTGAGCGAGGAACATCGGTGAAGCTGATATTGCACCAATAAGTAATACCCTTCCCGTTAAATACGTTACGGAGACAGGGATTTTAAATACATTCATGATATCCTTTTTGATTAGGTGCAAAATTAGAACAGCCTGCTCCCACCACTCATTAAGGTTTTCTTATGTTTTTATTAAGAAATTTTAGCTTTTTTAAGATAGTAAATACGATAAAACAAAACTAAATAATTGTATTTCAACAACATAAGTAATTAAAAATAATCATTCTGTTAATATTCTATATATAACTCAGATTAACTTTATTTTAAGTTTACCATCAATAAGGGACAATAGATCAAGAAATTATTAAAAATTATTTCAGGAATAATAAATAACTGAGTTCATTTTTCTTTTTTTACATTTGCTGAAAATAGATTTTACTTTTGAATACAGACCTTAAAAACATTCGGATTTGTATTAGAAGAAAAATAAAACATTTAAAATCATACGAATTCAATGACCATCATTATAACAGGAACCTCATCAGGAATCGGGTTTGCATTAGCCGAATATTTTGGTAAAAAAGGATATAAAGTATATGGATTAAGCAGAAAGCATACAGAAAGCCAGTACTTCAAATCTATCCCCACTGATGTGACCGATAACACCGCTGTTCACAATGCCATCGCTGAGGTTTTAAAAACAGAAACTAAAATTGATGTTCTGATCAATAATGCCGGAATGGGAATGGTAGGTGCCGTTGAAGATTCTACCAAAGAAGATATTCTGAAACTTTTCAGCCTGAATCTTGCCGGACCTGTTCAAATGATGAGCGCCGTTCTTCCGAATATGCGTGAGCACAAATTCGGAAAAATAATTAATGTTTCCAGTATCGGAAGTGAAATGGGACTGCCTTTCCGTGGATTTTACTCCGCATCAAAATCAGCATTGGATAAAGTAACGGAAGCGATGAGGTATGAAGTATACCCGTGGAATATTGATGTATGCTCCCTGCATTTGGGGGATATTAAAACCAATATTGCAGACAACAGAGTGATAGCACAGGTTTCCCAACCTTATAAAAATGTTTTTGACAAAGTGTATGCGCTGATGAATTCTCACGTAAATGACGGAACAGAGCCTTTGGAAGTAGCAGAATATATTGAAAAACTTTTAGCAAAAAATAAATGGAAAGCTCATTATTATTTTGGTAAATTCGGGCAGAAAATAGGAGTTCCTTTGAAATGGATTCTTCCACAGGGAACTTATGAGAATTTGATGAAAAAATATAATAAACTGGATTAGTTTCAGTTGTATAAAAAGCTATTTGATAATAAAATTTTAAACCATTAAGAAGAATTAAGTTGTAAAGGATTATTAAGATAAGCTTCGCTTTAAGTTTTATCATAATTACGCTTAATTTTATCACTTGTCTGGTGTAGATACATTTGGGATTGAAACTGTTTCTGAAAATATTTTTTGTACTGTTCTGCGTTTTCACACAAGCGCAGAAAAAGCAGTATTGGCTTATTGACACAGAAACTAAAGTCAGAAAAAAAGTAAAAGATTCTACTTCTGCCGTAAAATTTCTGGATTCATTAGCTCAAAGTAATTATTTCTTCACGAAACTGAAAGACGTAAAAGTAAAAGGTGACAGCACAGAAATTTTCTATGATAAAGGAAAAAATTTCAATGAAACTTATGTAAACCTTACAGATTCTTTGGTTCAAAAATTAAAAATTCAGAAAGATTTTTTTACTAAAAATTTAGACTCCACCAAGAAAAGTATCAACAAAACCTATATTGATGAAGGGTATTCTTTCAGTAGAATCAAATCTAAATACAAAGGGCAGAAAAATGGTTATCCGATTGTAGAACTTGACATCAACAAGAATGATAAAAGAACGATCAATGGGTTTGTGGTAAAAGGATACGAAAAAGTTCCCAAAAGATTCATCAAAAACCTGGAAAAGGAGTTCAAAGGCAAAAACTATGATGACAAAAACCTTTTAGCCATCAACAAAAACTTTCAGAGTCATCCTTTTCTAACCCTTGAACGGCAGCCACAAACTTTATTTACGAAAGATTCTACCAGTATTTACCTGTTTCTGGAAAAGAAAAAGACAAATACTTTCGATGGGGTCATTGGTTTCGGAAATGACAAAAGCTCAAAGTTTACGTTAAACGGAACCATGAATGTCAATTTCAGGAATATGTTCAATGGTTTTGAAACGGTCAATTTGTACTGGCAGAGAAACCCGGATAAGGGACAGAATTTCGATCTTCGGGTGGACATTCCGTACCTGTTCAAATCGAATATCGGGATGGATACGAAAGTAAATATCTACAGACAAGACTCAACGTTTGCCAATGTAAAATTCCTTCCTGCCTTTTATTACCATATCAATAACCGAAATAAAATCGGTTTGAGAGCGACTCTGGAAACCTCTACTATTATTGATACGTTATACGTTCAGGGAAAAGATTATAACAAAAAAGGGATCGGGATATGGTATGAAATGACAGAACCCACTGATATTGATCTTTTTCTTTACAAAACAAGGATCAATGCCGGATATGATTTCTTAACAACTACCTATTCTAAAGATAATATTAAAGCCAATCAAAATCAGTTTTATTTCTTTGGAGAGCACAATTACCACATTTCCAGAAACCATTTCCTGAACATCAAAGCAGAGGGTGCCATGATGGATTCTAAAATAGAGTTTTCCGCCAATGAATTATACCGTTTCGGAGGTTGGAATTCTATGCGGGGATTCAATGAAAACTCTCTCGCCGCCGACTTTTATTATTATGGAAGTCTGGAATATCGGTATCTGATCGGCAACCAGGCCTTCTTTGACGTCTTTGGACAATACGGACAGCTTAATAATAAATCTTTAAATGTAAAGCCCAAACTCTACAGTGTCGGGCTCGGTTTCAACTTCTTCATTCCTATCGGTCTGATGAGCTTCCAGCTGTCTAATGGTAATGAGTTTGGAAATCCGTTTAAGTTTAATGATATTAAAATCCACTGGGGAATTCTGAGTAGGTTTTAGAAATAGAAAGGAAGGGGGAAGCTGGAGGCTGGAAGTTATCGAAGTCCTGGCTTCACAATCTGTTACTTTCATAAGACGGAAGTTTTTTTCAAAAATTTATTACTGAGGATTTCAAGAAGTAGACACCACCACAATAACCTCCAACATCCCTCTCCCAGCTTCCTATCTATATTTATATAATAAAGCAAAAGTCCCTATACAAAGGACATTTTTCATTTTACTTATTTATTAATTCTTATTGTTAAAAAATATTAAATCGTATTTTTATTTTAATACATCATTAAAGTACTGGTAACAGTGCACTGCTAAATTTGCCTTCAAAAAAATGAAGAAAACTCTAGCCACTTTTGCCGTTTTTTTACTTCCTCTTTATTTTTCTGCTCAGGAAATCAATATTTCAGGAAATGTAAAATCAGAAAACGGTTCTAGTGTTTCCGGTGTGAACATCACCGACAAAAACACAGGAAAGACTGCTACTACAGATGAAAATGGTAATTTCACTATTTCTGCAAACCCCAAAGACATTCTTGAATTTTTTGCTCCTGATTTTTCTGTTTATACCGTTGAGGTTTCTTCCAAAAAACAGTATTCTGTTGTTTTAAAAAAGCCAAACGAAAAGCAGATTGAAGGCGTTGTAATTACCGCTTTAGGTATTGCCAAGAAAAAAGAAAAGATTGGTTATTCTACTCAGGAAGTGGGAACAAAACAATTTGAAACCATTACTACTCCAAGTATTGGAAATTTATTCTCCGGACAGGTAGCCGGATTGAATGTTTCCAATCCGACGGGGATGCAACAGGCTCCACAGTTTACGCTGAGAGGAAACTCCAATCTGGTTTTTGTTATTGATGGTGTGATTGTGGAAAAAGAGGTTTTCCAGAATTTAGATCCCAACAATATTGAAAACATCAACGTGTTGAAGGGAGCTACCGCTTCTGCTCTATATGGTTCAAGAGGTCGTTACGGAGCTGTCTTAATCACCACAAAAAATGCTAAGAAGAAAGGATTCTCAGTAGAATTTTCTCAGAATACCATGATTACAGCAGGGTTTACCAACCTTCCCAAAACCCAGACTGAATATGGAAATGGTTCACACGGAAAATATGAATTCTGGGACGGAGCTGACGGCGGAGTGAATGATGGAGATATGATCTGGGGACCAAAATTTGTTCCCGGTTTACAGATTGCCCAATGGAATAGCCCGATCAGAGATAAAGTAACAGGTCAGGTAGTTCCGTGGTATGGAGCAGTAACAGGAACTCAGTATGATGATAAATCAAGATATGAAAGAGTTCCGATTGACTGGAAATACCATGATAACTTAAGTACTTTTTTAAAGCCCGCAGTAATCAACAATAATAACTTTGCGATCAGCTATAGAAATAACAAAGATGTATACAGGTTCTCCGGAAACTTCATGAATTATGATGACAGGGTTCCCAATTCTTATCTTCAGAAATACGGGATCAACTTCTCTTCTGAAAACCATCTAGGAGATAAATTAACCTTCGATACAAAATTCAACTTCAACCAGGCGTTTACTCCTAATATCCCCAACTACGATTATAATCCAAGTGGACACATGTACACCATTCTGATCTGGATGGGAGGCGATGTAGATGGAAAAGCATTGAAAAATCATATGTGGATTCCTGGAAAAGAAGGAAGAGCACAAGCCAACTGGAACTATGCATGGTACAACAATCCATGGTTTGGAGCAGAATATTACAAGAATCAGAACAGAACCAATATTATCAATGCTCAGACAGGTCTAGAGTATAAAGCTACACAGGATCTATCGGTAAAAGGGAAAATATCTCTTGTAGAAAACCATAGCAAAACGGAAATTCTGAGTCCTTATTCCTATTTCAATTATGATGCTCCAAGAAGTGGCGGTTATATTTTGAAAGATAATAAAACATGGAATCTCAACTACGATGTTCTGGCGACTTATAAGAAAAAAATATCTGAAAACTTTGATTTTACAATCAATGCAGGAGGTTCTGCTTTCTATTATAAAAATAACAATAATGAAAGGTCTACGGATGGATTAAAAATTCCTGAAGTGTACACCTTCGAAAACTCTATCGGAGCGCTTAAAAATTATACCTATTTGAAGGAAAAATTAATTTACAGTGCTTATTCAACAATTGATATCGGATTGTATAATGCTTTTTTCATCAATGTTTCTGGACGTAACGACTGGTCTTCCACACTACCAAAAGCCAACAGATCATACTTCTACCCTTCTGCTTCCATCAGTGCCGTTATTTCCAACCTGGTAAAAATGCCTGAGTCTATTAATATGTTGAAACTTTCTGCTTCATGGGCGAAAGTAGCGTATGATTTCCAGCCTTATTCCATCAGAAATTATTATCTGAACAATGAGGGAATCACATTCAATGGAAATCCTACTTATTATTATCCAATGACTTTGAACGTAGAAAACTCTTTGAAGCCGGAACAGACAAAATCTTATGAATTAGGGTTAAGCGCAGGTTTCCTGAATAACAGAATTACTTTCGATGCTACTTATTTCAGAACATTGGATTATAATAATATTCTTCAGTTCCCTGCTGCTGAATCATCTGGTTTCACTTCACAATATGTAAACGGAAATGAATATACCACAAAAGGATTTGAAGTTTCCCTTGGTTTAGTTCCGGTAAAAACTTCTGATTTCAGCTGGAAAACATTAATTAACTGGAGTACTTACGAACAAAAGCTAACTTCTATCTACGATAATATGCCGAACTACAGAAATATTAAGTTAGGCGAAAGAATGGATAGCTATTATGACTATACATGGCAAAAGTCTCCGGATGGAAAAGTAATTCTTGATGCGAATACAGGAATGCCGACAAGAGCCAATGCTCCAAGTAACTTAGGACATTTCAATCCGGACTGGACTTTCGGTTTCAATAACACATTCAAATATAAAAAATTCACTTTAAATATCGGAATTGACGGAAGCATCGGTGGTGTCATGAGATCCCAGGTAGTGGAAAAAATGTGGTGGGGAGGAAAACATCCTAATTCTGTAGCGTACAGAGATCTTGAATATGCGAATCCGGGAACGTATTATTTTGTACCGGATGGGGTTAACTACAATCCGGCAACCGGGACCTATACTCCACACACCAAAGCAATCAGCTATCAGGACTGGGCACAGAATTATCCATACCGTGCGAGAGTAACACAGGATGAAAGTGAAGAATTTGCTAACGTTTTCGACAGAACTTTCATTAAGCTGAGATCTGTAGTTCTTGAATATGATTTCTCTTCATTACTCAATCCAAGAGGAATGGTAAAAGGTTTCACCGCCAATATTTCTGCCTACAACCTGGCGATGTGGAAAAAATCAAAGAACCTTTATTCTGATCCGGATTTCCAGACAAAAACGGAAAATGATATTCAGGATCCATCCAGCAGATGGTTTGGAATCGGTTTTAATCTTAAGTTTTAACTAAAAAGTACGTCAAGACAATGAAAAATAATATAAACAAAGTGAAAGGTCAAAATGGTAAAACGGCAAAATGGCTGATGAAATCTCTATTTGCAGCCGGGCTTCTGACATTGGCTTCATGTGAATCCAACCTTGATACCATCAATGAAAACCCTAATGACCAGGCCAGTATAGATCCTAAATATCTTTTGACTTATGTTGAAAAATACACTTTCCAGGTAAATGGAGATAATATGTATGCCTCCAGAATGATGATTGGTACTGATGGCGAAAATTCTTATCAGTATATGAAATGGAATGATACTTCTTTTGAAGTTTATACCAAAGGACTTCTGAACACCGGAAAAATGATGCAGGAAGCTGAAAAAAGAGGAAATAAAAATTATCTGGCTATCGGAAAGTTTTTGAGAGCGTATCATTTCTTCAATATCAGCTTAAAAGTAGGAAGTGCTCCTTATTCTGAGGCAGCAAAGGGTGAATCTGGAATTACCCAGCCTAAATATGATACACAGGAAGCTATCATGTCCGGAATTTTATCAGAATTAAAAGAAGCCAATGATCTTATTAATACCAACGAAAAAATTGAAGGTGACATTGTATACAACGGAGATGCTTTAAAGTGGAAAAAACTAATCAATTCATTCCGTCTGAAAATTCTGATCACTTTATCTAAAAAAGCGACAGTAGGAAATTATAATATCGCTACAGAATTTGCTTCAATTGCAGGAAGCCAATCTCTCATGACTTCCATTGCAGATAATGGTGAACTTAAGTTTGCAGATGCTGCTGACAGCAGATACACGATGTTTAATAATAGTGGATATGGTTCGAGTTTGTATATGGCAGATTATTTTATTAATATGTTCAAAGACAGGCATGATCCACGTTTGTTCACATTTGCAGCACAGACTACCGGAGCAAAAGAAGCAGGAAAAGCCATCACAGATTATACAGGATATAACGGTGGAAATCCTACTTCCCCCTACTCTGATAATGCAGCGCTGATCACTGCAAAAAACATTTCTAAAGTAAACGATCGTTTCTATAAAGATCCTACCAATGAACCTGCGTCTGTATTAAGTTATTCAGAACTTGAGTTTATTCTGGCTGAAGCCACAGCAAGAGGCTGGATTTCCGGATCTGCAAAAACACATTATGACAATGCTATCAAAGCAAGTTTCAATTTTTATCAGACGTATGTAAAAAATCCGGGACAATATTTCTCAGGCTTTGATGTGAACCAATATCTGACAACTCCTTTAGTCGTTTATAATAATACTGATCCATTGCAAACACAACTGGAGAAGATCATGACTCAAAAATACATGACGATGTTCCATCAGGCACAGTGGACTTCTTACTTTGATTATTTAAGAACAGGCTTTCCAAATTATCCTTTAAAAGCAGGAGTTGCAGCTCCTTTCAGGTTCAGATATCCGCAGTCTGAGTATAATTACAACAGCAATAATTTAAAAGCTGCTTTAACGGCTCAATATGGAGGAAATGATAATATCAATTCCAAACCTTGGTGGTTACAATAAAAATCTGATTAACTTTATATCAAACAAAGAAACCGCAGGAAAATCCTATTAACTTGCGGTTTCTTTCTTATTACGATTGAACATGAACAGAAGAGAATTTTTAGAGAAATCAAGTATTTTATTAGCGGGATTAGGAACTTCAGGGGTTCTGCATCCTTCTATTTTAAAAGCTTTAGCCATTGATCCGGCTGCCCAGTCTACATTTTATGATGCAGAGCATGTTGTCATCCTGATGCAGGAAAACCGTTCATTTGATCATGCTTTTGGTGCTCTCAAAGGAGTAAGAGGTTTTTTGGATAAAAGAGCTTTTATAAAACAAGATGGACATTCTGTTTTCTTTCAAAAAAATGATGAAGGAAAATATGCATCTCCCGCCCGTCTGGATTTAAGAAATACAAAATCTACCTGGATGAGCTCATTGCCTCACTCATGGGCAGATCAGCAGAAAGCTTTGAACAAAGGTAAATATGACCAATGGCTTCAGGCGAAAGCTTCGGGAAATAAAGAGTATAAAAATATTCCGCTTACCTTAGGATATTACAACCGTGAAGACCTTCCGTTTTATTATCAGCTGGCAGACGCCTTCACTATATTCGATCAGTATTTCTGTTCATCGCTTACCGGAACTACTCCCAACAGGCTGTTTCTTTGGTCCGGAACATTGAGAGAACAGCAAAACGGAAAAGTAAAGGCCAATGTTGTCAATGAAAATATTGATTATGACAAAGCAAGGCAGGCAAAATGGAAAAGTTTCCCGGAAATATTAGAACAACAAAATGTTTCCTGGAAAATTTATCAGAATGAAATCAGTCTTCCAAAAGGAATGTCCGGAGAGCAGGAAGCCTGGCTGAGTAATTTTACAGATAACCCGATTGAGTGGTTTTCAAAATTTAACGTTAAGTTTTCAAAAGGATATTATCAGAATATTCCCAATATCATCGCTTATCTGAAGCAGGAGATGGAAAAAAATCCTAATCAGAAAGAAAGACTTGAAGCCATGTTGGCGGAAGTACAGGAAGATCAGGTGAAATACCATCCTGATAATTATTCCAAACTTTCAAAAGAAGAAAAAAATCTTCACGAAAAAGCATTTACAACCAATTCCAATAATCCGGATTACTGGAAACTGGAAATCGGAAAGGATGAAAACGGAGAAAGGCTTGTTGTTCCGGAAGGTGATGTATTATTCCAGTTCCGTAAAGATGTGGAAGAGAAAAAACTTCCGTTGGTTTCCTGGCTGGTAGCACCGGAACACTTCTCAGATCATCCTGGATCACCTTGGTATGGAGCATGGTATATTTCTGAAGTTCTGAATATTCTGACCAAAGATCCTGAAACATGGAAAAAAACCATATTTATCATCAATTATGATGAGAATGACGGATATTTTGACCACGTACTACCTTTCGCTCCACCGGTGAACCCAAGCCAGCCCGTAGATATGAACGGAAAAGAAGGGGTGGAATATGTGGATCAATCTCAGGAGTATATGAGCAATCCTTCTTTGAAAAGCTATGAAAAAGTAGAAGGAACAGTGGGATTAGGCTATAGAGTCCCTATGATCATCGCATCACCATGGACGAAAGGAGGCTTCGTAAATTCTGAAGTATCGGATCACACGTCTGTACTGCAGTTTCTGGAAAAATTCATCATGAAAAAGTTTAAAAAGGATGTTCATGTTGACAATATCAGCGACTGGAGAAGAGCAGTATGCGGAGATCTTACCTCTGCTTTCAATTCTTCCAGCGTGAAAGTTCCGAAAATGGATTATCTGAATCAAAAGGATTATGCTACTACCATCAATGCAGCTAAAAATAAACCTGTTCCCAATCTGAAATGGTATTCTGAAGATGAACTTAAAGACAATTTGCTTGACATTCAGGAAAGAGGACTGAAACCCTCCAACCCATTGCCTTATCATTTTCATGTAAACCTGGAAGGAGATCATATAAAAATGGCTAACCTGAAAGAAAATGGAGTTCCTTTGCTTGTTTATGACAGGACTCAATTTGACAGCAATAATTATCATTTTTCATATGCCTTATATTCCAGACAAAATTTATCCCATCCTGTACATTCCGGAGCTTATGATTATGAAATTTTTGGTCCCAATGGCTTTTTCAGGAAATTCCAGGGAAGTATTTCACCAGAAATAGAGATAATTTTTGAGAATATAACAGCAAAAAATCAGGTTGAACTGACTATAAGAAGCAACAAAAAGAAAAATTTTTCCATCAATCTGGAAGATCTGTACACAAAAAATAAAAAAACAATTTCTGTACAAAAACCAGAAGAAAAAATAATTATTGATCTTGATAAATTTAAAGGTTGGTATGATTTGAAAATAACACTAAATGAGCATCTGTGGCACTTTTCAGGGAGAATAGAGACTGGAAAAGTCTCAGTTTCTGATCCGCACTGGGCATAAAAAATGTTGATCAATAGGGATAAAAGCCTGTACAAATTTGTACAGGCTTTTTTTGAATTATTCTGTTAAAGCATCTATTGAATATAATGCATTACATACAGTAAATAATTATTAATATAAAAATTATGATATATTTTTCTCAAACTATTCCGAATTTTATTATATTCACTATACTAATTATCAGCATCATGAAAAAACTAAATTTGACAATTGCAGCGTCTTTATTTGCATTGGCTCTATCCGGGAATCTAAGCGCCCAAGACCTCGCTACAGATAACCATACGGTTACCATTTCTATTCCCGAAGTTGCATTGGTAGATATTGAACCAGCAGCAACCAAAAACATTACCCTTGGATTTACAGCGCCTACTGAAGCCGGAAATCCTATTCTTCCATCTGCGGCCAACACTACGTTGTGGCTTAATTACTCTTCTATTAAATCTGTTGCAGATCCTACCCGTAATATAAGCGTAAAAATGAACGCTCTCATTCCTGGAGTAGATCTTCATGTAACTGCTGCTGCTGCCACCGGAGCCGGAGCTGGTACATTAGGGCTATCCGCAGGTCTATTGACTTTAAATGCTGCCGGCCAGACGATTATTTCAGGTATCGGAAGTGCTTACACAGGAAATGGAGCTAATAACGGTCACAATCTTACCTATGCACTCGCTGCAGGAAGTGGTCCTGGAGGGGTAGCAGCTTACGCCGACTTACAGGCTACTGCTACTGTTGCTGCTACCGTTACTTATACAATATCAGACGATTAGAATTTAATTAAAATTCAATTTCGCCTTTCAAAAATAAGAAGAAGCTGTTAATCAGTTTCTTCCTGGCTTTGTATTATTCATGATTTAACTCCAAACTTTACACAATGATAAAGCGTATCCTTCTTTTGATCACCCTGATTTTGCAGTTCAGCTTTTTACATGCCGGTATTGTGATTCTCAACGGGCTTACGCATTCTTACAAAATAGAAAACGGAAAGGTTTATAAAGGAAAAGTTGCCATTGAAAACACGGGCAGCAATCCTCAAAGTGTAAAAATATTTTTACAGGATTATACCTACCATGCGGACGGAACGATCAATTATACAGCATTACGTACCAATACACGAAGTAACGGAGAGTGGTTGAAACTCAACACCAATCTTGTTACTCTTAAAGGTAAAGAAAAGACTGAGATATTCTATGAAATAACAGTTCCCAATCAGGCAATGGATCCGGGAAGCTATTGGAGTGTGATCATTGTAGAACCGGTAGAAGATATAAAACCAAGTGATGGTAAACCTGGAGTGAGCATCACTTCTATTATACGATACGCCATTCAGGTCATTACAGATTTGGAAACAGAAAAAGCCAAACCGGATCTTAAGTTTGAAAGTATCAAGGTGGAAAAACAGGAAGGAAAACAAACGGCAAAGATAGCAATAGCCAATAATGGTAATCTTTACTGTAAAGCCATAACATCTATTGAAATCTATAACCGCAAAACGGGTGAAAAAGTGGGAACTTATTCAAGTTTAACAATGGGGCTGTTACCCAACACCTCCAAAACATTTTACATTGACATCAGTAAAGTACCCCCCGATAAATACAAAGCAGCTATCATAGCTACCGATGAAGAAGAGAATGCTTTTGCACTCAATGTGGAATTAGAAGTAAAAAATGATTAGAACTTGGACTTTATTTATTATCATATCATTATTCCCGGTATTTATTTTTTCTCAAGAGCAATCCAATAGATTGATCAGTAAAAAAGATAGTTTAATGCCGGGAATGTCTACTTCTATTCCCTTCACTTTAGAAAACAATTCGGCAGAAACCAAAATATACGATATCTCAGTTTCCACATCAAGTTCTTCAATCAATCCTATTTTAGCAAAAGGAGAATTTCAGATTCTTCCTCATGAAACATCAGTTTATCTCGTTCCCCTGCGTATCGGCACAGAAACAGGACAGGGTATCTATACTGTAATACTGAATATTACCGATCGCAATAACGGAATAGCTTTTACAAAAAATACAAAAATCATCGTTTCAGGGAACAGCAATCTTTTAGTTACTGCCTTGAATACTCCTGAATTTGTAAGAGCTGGGGAAACAATCCGTGCGTCTTTTCTTTTAAAAAATAATGGTAATATAACAGAAAGTATTGTTCTAGAAAGTAAAAATGCTATTGTTGATAATGAAACATCATTAGTCCTGGAACCTAATGAGTCAAAAACAATTACTATTCATAAAGTAACAAATCCAGAACTCGCTCAAAATGAATTTCAAAACCTAAATCTTTCGGTACATCCAAAAGGTAATCCAAAAGAAAATCAGGATGTCTATGTGAGTACTCAGGTGATATCAGCAAAACCTTCTGAAAAAGACATTTATCACAGGCTTCCTGTTGCTTTCTCATTATCTTTCATTGGTATGCAGAATATGGGAGTATATAATGATGGTTTTCAGGGAGAAATATATGGTAAGGGAACACTTGATAAAGACAATAAAAATCAGATTGAGTTCAGAGCGGTTACTCACAATCCTATAGAAATCAATACATTTACTCAATATGAAGAATATTTTGTGAATTATAAACGGAACAATTTCTCTATTCATCTGGGTGATAAAACTTACTCTTCTTCCTACCTTACAGAATTTGCAAGATATGGTCGCGGGGCAGAAATCCGATATGATCTCAATAAAGTAAGCTTCGGTGGATTTTATAACCATCCGAGGTTTTTCAGAGATATTAAAGATGAATTTAATTTTTATTCCGCCTTTAAAATCCGAAAAGAGTCCGAAATTTCTGTAGGCTATCTCTACAAAACTCCAAGAAAAGAAGAAATCAGATATAGCGAAGTAAGACTTGATTCAGATGCTCATTTGCCTTATGCCAAAGGAAAATTCAAGGTTTCAAACAATATAACTCTTTCCGGAGAATTGGCGTACAGTACTACACAAAAAACAGATGGAACAGCTTATTTATTACAAGCTGAGGCCGTTTTTAAAAAGTGGAATGGAAATTTAATGTATATGAGAGCCAGCCCTGATTTCGCCGGATATTTTACCAATACCAATACCTTTAATGGTAATATTTTCTACAATCTCACAAAGAAAATAAGTGTCTTTGCCAATTATATGCAGGATGCCAAAAATTTCCAAAGAGATACCCTGTTACTGGCTGCACCCTATAGAAAGTCTTTTCAATATGGTATACAGTACAAATATATACCGAGTGGTTTCATTATCCTTAATAATGGATATCAAACCTATAAAGACCGTTTAGAACCTAAGCAATTTGATTATTATGAGCGTTACTTCAAAGTGAGTATTAATCAGCAGATAGGCGTGTTTCAGGTAAACCTGGATGGACAATTTGGGAAAACAGATAATTATCTGACAGGATTTAGTGGCAATTCAAGTTTTTATTCTGCCAATCTTTCATTTCAAAAGTTCAAAACGTCATTTAACATTTTCGGAAGTTATGCTATCAGCTCAAGATATCAGCTTCAAAATCAGAAAAACCTTTATTACGGAGCCAGAATCTTTAGTCAGTTTTCTGATAAGACCAGCTTAAGTATCTTTTATCAGAACAATTATATGCCTGAGGAATATTTTAAAGACAGAAATCTGTTTGAACTTCTATTTCACCAGCAGTTATTTCCCGGAAATGAACTTGACCTTTCCGGAAGATATTCATTGCAAAGAGGAGAAATCGGAGATAAAGATTTTATATTCTCCATGCGCTATACATGGCGTCCCAATATTCCCGTACAGAAAACGGCGGAATATGTTTCGCTTTCAGGAAATGTAAGTAACCTGGGTATAAAAAAGACGGAAGGAATTAGATTAATGCTCGGAAGTTATTTATCTGTTACGGATAAGGATGGAAATTATATATTTAAAAATATTATTCCAGGTAATTATTTTATTGAAATGGACCGCTCCACTACAGAACTCAATGACATTCCAACTCAAACTTTACCTGCTGCTCTTTCACTGATGAATAAAGAAAATACCTTTAATTTTGGATTAACAACAGCAGCAAATGTTCAGGGACATGTTAAAATTTTAGAAACCGGAGAAAAAGATCAATCGGATTTTGGCCAGGTACAATCTGAAAAAGGAAAGAAGAAAAAGGAAAGTATTGTTGTGGAAGCGACCAATAATGATCAGACTTTCCGCAAGATCTGTTTCATTGGAGAAAACTTTGACTTCACTTATCTTAGGCCTGGAGACTGGACTATTAAAGTCTATCGTAACGGGCTTGATAAACGGTATAAAATTTCAACAGACAAATTTCTGTTTACTTTACAACCTTCGGAAACAAAAAAAATAAGCATCAATGTTGTCAAACAACAGATAGAGATCAAATATCAACAGGAATCCTTGAAAGTAGGATATAATGAAATAAAAAAGAAGAGATGATTCTGATCCGTACCATATTATTAATTGCATTTTGTGTTGTATCCGGTTCAATCTATTCCCAGACCGCAAATACTACTGTCAGTCTTACACTGCCTGTGGTAACTTTAATGGATATTGAGCCAACAGGAAGTATTGTTTTAAATTTTACGCCTCCTACAGAAGCAGGAAATGCTCTTGGAGCACCAACTCCCAATACGTCGAAATGGATCAACTATACTTCAGCTATTGCTACCGGTGGACTTACCAGAAGAATTACGGCCTCAGTAAATAAAGTTATCGCAGGTGTTAATATAAGAGTTCAGGCAGCGGCAGCCTCAGGAGCTGGCGGTGGAACATTGGGAACATCCTCAGGGCAGGTAATTCTTACCACTACTCCTACTACCATCATTAGTGGTATTGGCGGAGCATATACAGGAAACGGAGCGAATAACGGCCATGCCCTCACTATTTCACTTGCCACTAATACTTATGCCAATTTACAGGCTCAGGCCAATACAGCAATCATCATTACCTATACCATCACAGAATAAAATGAAAATGAAAAGTCCCTTTCTCAAAGAACAGTTCTTAAAAAGATATCTTTACATTATTGCTTTAATAATGGGAAGTTATCTCGAAGGGCAAACCATAAGTATTGCCGGCACTAACTGGACTGTGAGTGTCCCTACCATTACAGAGGCAGGAAGTAACTATACCGGAACTTATGATAACCCTGCACAATTAACATTATCCGGTCTTTTGCCTGGGTCTTTTCTTAATCTTCTCTCAGCCTCCGGAGCAAAAATCACCATGCAACTTTCCCCAACTTCATGGAACAGCTCCCTAAAACTATATGCAAAAAGAAGTGGGGGAACAGCAACAATCAATGGTCTTTGTGTCCTTTGTACCTCTTCGATCAATGGAGGTACCGCAAATTTTATAGAAATACCACAAGCAAATGCTGTAATATTATCAACAATAACCTTTAGTGGAGTTTTAGGAGTCAATAACAGTGTAAATTATTCCGGCATCAATGTACAACTTGAAATAGGTGGAGTGTCTGTCACAATTCCCGCAGCATCTTACAGCACACAAATAGTTTTTACGATAGCAGCAAACTAAATATTTAATTAAGAAAACTTGCGATGTGATCAATATAAGAACCGTTTCTTTAGAGAAGCGGTTTTTTTATTTCTTTTGACTTAAAATAACATGGATTCCGGAGCTTAAATACTTTTAATAAACAAAGTATAAGTTTTATATATGATAAGCCAATTATGAGCTTAAAATGATAGAGGGCATAATTTCCGGGGTACGGGGTTCGAGTTACAGAGATTAGACGTCAGAGTTGCAAGTGTAAGCATCACTTCTATTCCCATTGAACCATTCCCTAAGAATCAAGGTTTATGTATGAGAGGTTTAAAGAATTTAAGATGACAAGAAAATGTCTAAGTTTTTTAGCAGTTAGTATCAGCAGTGTCATGCTGAGCGGAGTCGAAGCATCTT
>NZ_JAMZGF010000076.1 GCF_024158915.1 Chryseobacterium sp. S0630
AATCTTTTTACTTTAATCTTTTTACTTTAATCTTTTTACTTTAATCTTTTTACTTTAATCTTTTTACTTTAATCTTTAAATAAAAAAATATGGACACCGATTTCTCAGATAACTTTAAGGTAAGTGGAAAATTTTCGATAAAAAAAACGTCAACTTCTTATAAAGGAAAGCTTACGAAAGAAGAAGGAGAGCAAATGCTGATTCAGGAGAAAGAAAAACTTCGTGAGTTGCAGGAAAAATTATATGCTGACGGAAGCCAGTCTCTGCTGGTTGTATTACAGGCTATGGATGCAGCAGGAAAAGACAGTATGATAGAGCATGTTTTCGGGGGAGTGAATCCTCAGGGGTGTAATGTAACCAGTTTTAAAACCCCAAGTTCCAAAGAATATTCTCATGATTTTTTATGGAGACATTATCTGGCACTGCCACAGAAGGGAATGATCGGGATTTTTAACCGATCCCATTATGAAAGTGTTCTGGTTTGTAAAGTACATCCTGAATATAATTTGAGCGAAAAAACATGGTCTTCCGTAAAAGATTTTGACAGCAAATTCTGGGAAAACAGGTATGAAAGTATAAGAAATTTTGAAAAACACCTTTCACAAAACGGAACCACTGTTGTGAAGATTTTTTTACATGTCTCTAAGGATGAACAGAAAAAAAGACTTCTGGACAGAATTGATGAACAGGAAAAAAACTGGAAATTCTCTGCAGGAGATCTCCCGGAAAGAGCATTATTCGACCAGTATATGGAAGCCTATGAAACAGCCATCAATGAAACTTCAAAAGATCATGCTCCATGGTATGTGCTTCCTGCAGACAGCAAATGGTTTGCAAGAGTGGTCGCCATTCAGATTATTATTGATACTCTGGAGAAAATGAATCTTAAATATCCTACTCTTTCTGATAAAGACAGACAGGAATTACAGGAATCTAAAAAACAGTTGGAAAGTGAATAAATTAGGTTGGAAGGTGGAAGTTTGAAGATAGAGGTTTAAAAAACATCACTCTTCCAGCCTCTAACTTCCAGCTTTAAAAAAAATCACGAGAAAATCTATAAGCCGGATTTTGTACTTCCGAAGAAGCGCCTGTTATTTATCTACGTATTACATTGCTGCAATACTTGAGCTGATTACCCCTCGGTTTTCAGGACGAGCCGCCCCTATTTCCATTGCTGAAAAGAACCGATATACTTACCATTGCACCGCAAAGAGTTTACCTGGTTTCACTACAGCCGAACTGTACTTGCTTTCTGTTGCACTTGTCCTACCCTCACGGGTGACGGATGTTATCCGCTTTGCTGCTCTATGGTGTCCGGACTTTCCTACCCTTGCCGAAACAAGAATCAACAAGCCGATTTTCTCGCGGAGGCAAAGGTACACAAATTTTGCGGTAAAAAGGTAAAGAGTAAAAAGACTCAAGAGTTTTAACCCAATGTAAATAATATTGATTGAAAAATATCTTTCCTTTGCTTTTTGATGAAAATATAGAGTATTATTCAAATATAAGTCTGGACCTTTAGCTCTTCTTCGATTTCATTTTTTTACCGTTTTTACGATTTTTAATTATAATTTTCACCAATTACTACTTTATTATTATCTTCGTGCCATTATATATCTATGGATTCCAGAGAAAAAGAATTTGCGCAGCTTATCAAAGATAATCAGGGACTGATTATTAAAGTATCGCGTTTGTATACCAATTCTCTGGAAGATGAAGAGGATCTTTTCCAGGAAATCGTGTTACAGCTCTGGAGAAGTTATGATTCTTTCAAAGGAAACTCCAAAATTTCCACATGGATGTACCGTGTAGCGCTCAATACAGCCATTACCCTCTTTAGAAAAAAAAGCAAAAGCCTTCCTACGAATGAGCTGGACATCAACCACAGGGATTTTGTGGAAGATGACGATGAAAAACAGCAGCAGGTATCACTTTTGTATACTGTAATCAAGACTCTTCCTAATGTAGAAAGAGCCATTGTCATGATGTATCTTGACGATCTGCCTTACAAGGACATCGCAGAAAACCTCGGAATCACTGAAGTCAATGCACGCGTGAAAATGAACAGATTAAAGAAAACCCTTAAAGAACAGATGGAAAAATATGCCTGAATTTGATTTAGATAGCTTTAAGAAAACATGGCAGGAACAACCTGTACAGCATAAATATGACAACACTGAGATTCTTCAGATGTTGAACAGAAAGTCGCGTAACTATGTGAAATATATTTTCTGGATCAGCGTTGTAGAATTACTTTTCTTTTCAGTATTAGGACTGTTTTACTTTTTTCCGGAAGAGGAATCAGACAGTTTCCGTAAAATGCTTGAAAGATTAGGTGCCCAGGAAGCTCCGGAAGTAGAAAACAACTTCGGACATGCTTATTTAGCGATAAAGGTCTTAAGTTTATTGATCACAGCCTATTTTGTACTGAAATTCTACCAGAATTACCGAAGAATCAAGATTGAGGAAAATCTGAAGGGTCTTATCACCAGAATCATTAAGTTCAAAACAACAGTCAATGCTTTCATTCTCATCAGTATTGTATTATTGCTGATATTCACTTTTGTATTGGTTGCTTTTATCTTTTATATATTAGATTCTCAGAATATACAGCCAAGTGGTTCCAATCTTACCATTATTATCGTGGGGATTGTCGTAAGTACATTGCTTGCGATTTCTATGATCTGGTTGTATTACAGACTGGTATATGGTACTATTATTAAAAAACTTGATAAAAATCTAAAACAACTTAAAGAAATAGATTCTCAGGAAAATTAATATACATAGGCATAGTTCGGGATATAATTGTTAATTTTATTCCACCAAATCTTAAACTATGCCCTTATCTTATGTGTATGGAACTTCTGAGGTTCCATTATTAGGCCAGACCATCGGAGCCAATCTTAAAAGTACTGTCGAAAAATATCCCCATCAGGAAGCATTAGTCTGCGTTCATCAGGATTACAGAGCTACTTATCAGGAATTTTACAATCAAACAACAGCTGTTGCAAAAGCTTTATTGTTTTTAGGAGCAAAAGCAGGCGACAGAATCGGAATCTGGTCTTCCAACCGCTATGAATGGGTACTTTTGCAGTATGCCACTGCAAGAATAGGAACTATTTTAGTGAATATCAATCCGGCCTATAGAACTCACGAACTGACCTATGTACTCAATCAGTCGGAAGTTCGCTTTATTTTTTCTTCTTTAAGTTTTAAAACCAGTAATTATAAAGAAATGGTTGAATATGCAAAAGAAGTATGTCCAACCCTTGATCATGAAATATTCTTTGATGAAAACTGGGAAGAGTTTGTGAATAACGGACAGGAAATTTCAGATGAAGTGCTTCACAGTTTTGAAGAGCATGTACAGTTTGACGATCCGGTTAATATTCAATATACTTCCGGAACGACCGGTTTTCCGAAAGGAGTTACCCTTTCTCATCATAATATCCTCAATAACGGTTATTTTATTGGTATAAGACTAAAATATACTGAAAAAGACCGTGTCTGCATTCCTGTACCTTTTTACCACTGTTTTGGGATGGTCATCGGAAATATGTGCTGTACAGCTCACGGAGCCTGTATGGTAATCCCGAATGACAGTTTTGATCCGGAGATTACTTTAAAAGCTGTTTCAGATGAAAAATGTACTTCTTTGTATGGAGTACCTACTATGTTTATTGCTGAACTGGCAGTAAAAGATTTTGACACTTATGATTTTTCAAGCTTAAGAACCGGTGTTATGGCGGGCTCTGTATGCCCTCCCGAAATCATGAAGAAAGTAGAAAGCCTGATGAATATTAAAGAAATGAGTATTTGCTATGGGATGACAGAAACTTCACCTGTATCTACTCAGACTTTAATAGGAACACCGCTGGAAAAGCAGGTCAGCACCGTAGGAACTGTTCAGGATCATCTTGAGATAAAAATCATTGATGAAAGTGGCAGAACTTTAAAACGTGGAGAGCATGGCGAACTTTGCACCAGAGGCTATTCCGTCATGCTGAAATACTGGAATGATCCTGAAAATACGAAGAAGGTACTGGATGATGCGCGCTGGATGCATACCGGAGATATGGCGGTAATGGATAAAGACGGCTATATTACCATTTCAGGAAGAATAAAAGACCTCATCATTCGTGGTGGAGAAAATATCTCCCCTAAGGAAATTGAAGATTTTTTATATACGTATACCAACATCCTGGATGTCCAGATCATTGGTGTTCCCAGTGAAAAATTCGGTGAAGAAGTAATGGCATGGGTAAAAGTGAGAAAAGGATTTACCATCACTGCTGATGAACTACAGGAATACTGCAAAGGAAGAATTGCCCATTATAAAGTTCCGAAATACTGGAAATTTGTAGATGAATTCCCTATGACTATTTCCGGAAAAATAAGAAAGGTTGAAATGCGGGAAATTTCTATGAAAGAACTTGAATTAGGTAGCTTTAAAGATTAACACAACACGAGTAAAACTATAAATAGATTAACATCCATTATAAAATATAAAACCTGTTTAAGCTTTAAACAGGTTTTTTTGATATGAATTTACTTTTGAATAATCGCTTATCTTTAATTACACGAAAATCATGAACATTTAATTCAGACGTATTTATTCAGGTTCTGCAATTCCGAGGAAAATTACAACTCCATCACCACCGGGATTATCAAAAACATCTACCAGAGCTGACGGTTTCCAGTTGTTCATACACCAAAGATTTCCTGCGCCGTCAATATTCGTTGAAGTAAGTCTCATAATAGGCTGATAACATTGCATCCGTAATTCTTCGTGTTTTGATTCATGTAATTTTGGTTTATGCTGAGTACCATATAAAGGATATCCGTTAGCTAAAGTAACCTCAGAACCTCCTGTAGGAAGAGTAAGCAGCATTGCTGTTTCCGGTTTTGACGGATCACGAAGCATCGTTACTCCAAAAGGTCCCTGCATATCCAGCGCGGGATAAGTTTTAAAATCTGTTTCATGACCAAAATTGGCTAGAAAAACAGTCTGATTTTTATCTATTTTAACTCCCCATGGAGCATAAGTATTCACATCATAATATCCCATAACAGTTGAAAGATCATGACTAAGAACCGTAGCACGGCTGCTGCTTACTCCTACCACGACAACATTTCCATCTCCATTTATTGCAATCTGACGAAGTGATTCATACCCTTCCTGTTTATTGGCACTTTCAGAATAATTGCTGAACCAGCTATGGGTAACCACCAATTGATCTCCCTCAATTGCAACTTTATAAACCGCTGAAAAGGCACAGTTTTCAGGAAAATCTTTATCATAATTTCCGATACAGGAAACATAAGCACTTCCTTTGTGATCAGGAGTTACATCAAATATTTTCAAATAAGGGGTTCGGGTTGGCAACGGAGGTAAGCCTGGAGATTTTTTTACAGGAAATTCATTACAGATAAGGGTAAGGGCTGCAGTAGGGCCTTTCTCAAAATCGTTATCCTCAGGTTTTAGATAAACAACTACGGCACTTGGTTCGTTTTCAAAGGGATAAACTCCCGGTTTGGCAGGTGCAAAAGGTTCCTGACAACCTACTGAGGCCATCCAAAGATTCCCCTGATTATCATATTCCATTCCCTGAACCCGGGAAAGTCCTAATGTAAAACCATTGGAAGGACTTACGGGCTTTCCGTCTTTATAATAAAAACGAGAAATACTTCCCTCTTGTGGATTATTATATTCCGAACCCCATCCGAAGTTTCCGAAAGAAATATATTTTTTATCGGGACTAACGGCAGCTCCAAAAGCTACTCCAAGTAATCCGCCACCCTGAACCGGAGAAAAATCGGCAGGCGTAGCATCATATTTGTAAACAGGACAATGAGTTCCGGAATCCGGAGAACCGGCCCGAAAGTTATTAGCAATCCATGCATTATCATCTGCATCAAAAACAACAAAGGCTGCTCCACTCGGAATAAAGTTCTTAGCTCCTGATGAATTACTTTTTAATGTAAGGGTCCAGTTATTAGGAATCTTTTGATCCTCGGTCATATTTTTCATCGAGACTAATGAATCTGAGTAGATTTCTTCCAGTCCAAAAAGCATCTTATAAATATTAACTGCGTTATTACAGGGATCATGCAGCAGATTTCTTATAGCCTGAAGGAAATTTTTGTTTGATTCAGAAGGTTCATGCCACGCATAATCCAAAAATTGTTTGTAAAAAGGCTTTCCTGTATGGATGATTGGATTTGTTATAGAATAATAGTATAAATTACATAAGGAGTTGAACATTGGATAACTGTTCGTTTCAAAACCGTTTGGTGAAGTACTGATCATATCGCCGATGGCTCCTTCTGTTTTATACAGATTCTTCTTCATTCCATAAGCGATTTTCATATTTCGCCTGGTTCCTGAAATGTGCACTGTTCCATCGTCATCTACTTTTGTCATACTTGCAAATGTATAGATTGAAGCAATAGAGGATTCAGGATTCACAATGACTGGAAAAAGGGTATCAGGAAGATAAAATGTTGCTAATAAACTTAAAGGTTCACCGTCAATTTTGTATACAGTATTATCAATTATATATTCATGTACCCAAACGGTTACAGCATAATATTCAGATTCTGCATTCTTAATTTCAACACTGAAAGTATTGTTTTCAAATGACGTTTTGTTATTAACAGCGCCAATGAAATTTTCAGCAATTCCAAAAACTTGGAAACTCCCTGAAGTGATGGTTATATTCTTCACCTCAACACTAAATTGAACGGTTTTTGTTGACATAAGCAAATGATTAATTGGTTCAGTTAGAAATTAATCAATCAAATATCGGAATAAACGATTGGATTTTATTCAGTAGAAATACGGTACTGAAATAAGTTCCAGAAGCTTTTTATGTTACAAGAAGGAATGAAAATCTAAACATGCTCAATAATAAAAAAAGCATTTCAAATCGAAATGCTTTTTTATATTGTTAAAGTTCTTTTCTTAACCTCGCGACAGGAATATTGAGCTGTTCACGATATTTTGCAATCGTTCTTCTGGCAATATTATAACCCTGCTCTTTCAGAATGACTACTAATGCATCGTCTGTAAGTGGTTTTCTCTTATTTTCTTTACTGATAACTTCCTGAAGATGGGTTTTGATCTCCTTGGTAGAAACTTCTTCTCCATCGTCATTTGTTAAACTGTCTGAGAACAGATCTTTAAGATATACGATTCCATTAGGCGTATCTGCATACTTACTTTTTACTACCCTTGAAATGGTAGAAATATCAAAACCTGTAATATCTGCAACATCCTTCAGAATCATTGGTTTCAGAGACTTTTCGTCACCTGTGATGAAATAATCCTTCTGGAATTTCACAATGGCTGTAATTGTCTGTAATAAGGTATTCTGACGCTGATTAATGGCATCGATATACCATTTTGCTGCATCCAGTTTTTGCTTGATGAATAAAGCAGCCTGCTTGTGTTCCGATGAGTTTTTATCATGAGAATACGTGGTCAGAATATCTTTATATTCTTCAGAAACTCTTAGCGTTGGTGCATTCTTGCTGTTCAGCATAGGAATTACCTGCCCATCTTTCACCTGAATGACAAAGTCAGGAATAATCTCCTGATTGATGGTAATTGTCTGTGTATCAAAGTTTCCTCCTACTTTAGGAGAAAGTTTTGAGATTTCATCCAGAGCATCTTTCAGATCTTCTTCTTCAATATCGTATTTCTGAATGATCTTGTTATAATGCTTATTCGTTAAAGCTTCAAACTGATGTCTTAAAATATTGGCAGCCAAAGAAACGGCTTTATCTGAGCTTACTTTCTTTTCAATCTGTAGTAAAAGGCATTCCTGCAGACCTCTTGCTCCTACTCCGGGCGGATCCAGTTTCTGAACATAATTTTCAAGGATATCCTCTACTCTTTCTTTAGTAGTATAAATTCCCTGTGAGAAAGCAAGATCATCAACAATAGATTTGATCTCTCTTCTCAGATATCCGTCTGTATCTAAATTCCCGATCAGGTATTCTGCAATCTTCAGGTCTTCCTCACCAATATTCACCAGGTGAATCTGTTCTGTAAGATAATCATATAAGGACTGGCCTTCCGTTAAAAGACTCTCGTTATCAAATTCTTCATCATCCGGAGAATAGTTGCTGGATGCGGTTTTATAGCTTGGTTCATCGTCATAGATATATTCATTGACGTCGAAATCTGTTTCAATGCTTTCTGTACCCTCATCCTGATAAGCATCTTCAAGGGAAGAATATTCGTCTTCCTTAGAATCTTCTTTTGCAATTTCCAAAGCCGGGTTTTCTTCTAACTCTCTCTCCAGTTCCTCTTCAAATTCAAGAGTATGAAGTTGAATAAGCTTCATCAACTGGATCTGCTGAGGGGCCAGCTTCTGTCCTAATTTGAGTTGTAAGTGTTGTTTAAGCATATTCTTATTTGCGTTTTAACATAACATATTCTACGAATTTAATAAATTTATTTGATAAAAAACACATTTAGCATGATTTTTGCATTACTTACCCTAATATAATAAACTATTAAATAATAAAAAAAGCCTTAACTTGTGATTAAGGCTTTTTTTATTGTTCTAGAATTCAGCGCTTTTCGGTGTTCTAGGGAAAGGAATTACATCTCTGATATTCGTCATTCCTGTTACGAAAAGAACTAGTCTTTCAAGTCCTAAACCAAAGCCTGCATGTGGTACAGAACCGAATTTTCTGGTATCAAGATACCACCAAAGTTCGTGCTCATCTACGTGCATATCTGCCATTTTCTGTTTTAAAACATCTAATCTTGCTTCTCTCTCTGATCCACCGATGATCTCACCGATACCAGGGAAAAGAACATCCATGGCTGCTACGGTTTTGTTGTCATCGTTCAGTTTCATATAGAAAGCTTTGATTTCTTTCGGGTAGTCAAATAATACTACCGGGCTTTCAAAATGTTTTTCAACAAGGTATCTTTCGTGCTCAGACTGAAGGTCAGTTCCCCATTTTTCAACCGGGTAAGCAAATTTTCCTTTTTTATTTTCTTTAGAGTTCAATAAGATTTCGATAGCTTCAGTATAGCTTACACGCTTAAAACGCTTAGCAATAACATTCTGAAGTTTTTCGATAAGACCTTCTTTTGCTCTTTCTTTTTCTGGTTTTGTCTTTTGTTCTTCCGCAAAACGGTTATCTAAGAACTCAAGATCATCTTTACAGTTATCCAATACGTACTGGATCACATATTTTAAGAAATCTTCCGCAAGGTCGATGTTATCTTCAAGGTTGTTGAATGCCACTTCCGGCTCAATCATCCAGAACTCGGCAAGGTGTCTTGTCGTGTTAGAATTTTCAGCACGGAAAGTAGGTCCGAATGTATAAATTCTTCCCAATCCCATCGCTGCAGTTTCTCCTTCCAACTGTCCTGAAACGGTAAGGTTTGTTTTTTTACCGAAGAAATCCTGTGCAAAATCAATTTCCCCTTCTTCAGTTTTTGGCATATTGTTCAGGTCAAAGTTCGTTACACCAAACATTTCACCTGCTCCTTCTGCATCTGCTCCCGTAATAACCGGTGTGTTGATATAGAAAAACTGGTTTTGGTTGAAGAACGAGTGAACCGCAAAACTTACTGCGTGACGCACTCTGAATACCGCTCCAAAAAGGTTCGTTCTGAATCTTAAGTGAGCCTGCTCACGAAGTTTCTCAAGACTATGTTTTTTAGGCTGAAGAATTGTACTCTGAAGTTCTTCTGTAAAGTTATCTCCTAAAATAATGATCTTTTTAGCGATAATTTCCACAGATTGTCCTGCTCCCTGGCTTTCCACCACTTCTCCTACTACTTTCAGGGAAGAAGCTGTACTGATATTCTTAAGAATAGCTTCATCAAAATTTTCGAAATCAACAACTATCTGCAAATTATTAATCGTAGAACCATCATTAAGCGCAATAAAGCGATTAGCACGGAAGGATCTTACCCATCCGTAAACTGTAATGTCATGATGTAATACTTTCTTGTAATCCTTTAGGATTTCTTTGATCGTTTGCTTTTTCATTTGTTGATGATAAATTTTTTATATAAAAATTAATGTCTGCAAAGTTACAAAAAAACAGCGCAACTTGATGATTGCGCTGTCTTTAAAAATCATTTAACAGGTATTTAAACTTTCAGTTCAGGAAATTCACCTTTTTTCTTCTGCAAACTCTTCTGCATTTTAGGGTTACATTTCCACTCAATATTGTCCTGAACTTCAATAATATCCGGAATATCCCCGGAATGAACACACTTACACTATCACTTTTAAAAAGAATAAAATATTATTTTACTCTGAGTTTTCATGGAATTAGTTTTATTGAAATGGTTATTAGTTTTTAAGTGATAAGTTCGTGGTAAATTACCGGGTTATACATCCATTTTTAGACTATACTATACTTTTAAACTGTGTGGCGGATTAACCGGATTTACTGTTTAATGATTTTTAAATGATCACTACACTTTACATCTCTAAATTCTGAACAATTACTTCATTATTTACATTTTAATTTTCTTGGTTATTAGTTTTCTTAGTTATTAGTTTTTATCCTCTCCTTCATTATTAGTTTTTAGGATACAATTCCTGACTTGATTGTTTAAATGATCAACAGTTTGGAACTGATATCTTGTATTGTGCACATACAAAATAAATGGTTGTGTTTTTACCTGAAGCAAAGATGCAGGAAGTGGAAGAATGATACAAGGGAATGCTTTATAGATTCATAAATTTATATACCTAAAAACATGAATCTATAAACAATAAAACAATGAAAATCAATGAATTAAATCTAATCCAAAGACATGTTTTCAATTTCTTTCAAGTAGATAGAAAGTGGTGTTCCGGTTCGTTTTTTGAAGGCTAAAGTGAAGGCCTGTTCATTATTATATCCTAATTCTTCTGCGATAAAAGTAATTTTATAAGACCTGAATTTTTTATCATTGGCCAATCTGCTGATGGCATAATCAATACGAAGATCATTGAGATAGGTTGCAAAGTTTTTCCCTTTGTAAGTATTGATAATTTCTGACAGATATTTTGAGTTTGTTTTTATTTTTTTGGCAAGACTTCCCAACGTAATTCCTTTATTCAAAAACTGATCTTTGTCTTCAAATATTTCAAGTTCTTTTAAAATATTCTGGGCAATATCTTCAGAAATAGTTCTGGATGTTTTGTCCTCAATATTTTCTGTTTGAAGAGATTCTGCTACAATTTCATTTCGAACTTCCGGATCTCTGTTTTTTTCTCCTTTATTTTCATTAACAGATTGAATAAGATCCTGGGCAATCTTCTTATAGTTCTTTTCAGATTTTTTATATTTAAAATAAACGTTGATAAATAATAAATGTGAAATCAACAAAAGGCTTAAAACAATATAGAAAAGACTTTTTCTTTTCGTAAGCTCATTGGTAATGCTTTCTTTTTCCTGCTGGAGTTCCGGAGTATCATACCTTCTCGGAAGTTCTCTGGAAATATACCTGAACTGCATATCCAGCACCTGGTCTACTTTTAAAAAACGGTCTACATAATACAGTTGTTTTTCCTTATCACCGTTTTCTTTATAATAATCAATAAGATAGGTATATACATCTCGCAGCTCAGGATAGATGTAGTTGGTTTTAAGAACCAGAGAATCTATCTTCCTGAAAAATCCTACTGCTTTTTCTTTTTCCTGAATTCCGGCATAGGATTTTCCTAAATACAAAAGCGTATAATTATGATTTCTTTTACTGCCATTATTTTTTGTAAAGAAATATTTTTCGCATTCCAATAAACCATCGATGGCTTTCTGATAATTTCTGGAATGCAGATTATAATATCCAAGCAGCCCAAGATTCTGATGATATCGGTAAACATCTTTATTTTTTTTAGAATCCAGTAACCCATCCTTTATCAATACATAAGCAGAATCCATTTTATTGATCTCTATGTAAGCATCTGCCAGATTCAGTTTGAGAGAATTTTTCTCATCTTCATTCATGTAATCTGCATCATAAGCATAGTGTCTCAGTACTTTTGCTGTCTCTGCATGTTTTCCGATATAATTGTTCAGGTAGGCAATACTGATATGGGCCATAGCAATCTGCCTCTTATTTCCTTTTTCTTTTGCATATTTCAGTCCCAGGATATAATTATTGAATGCAGATTGAAGATTGTCATTCTTAGAGTATAAATTTCCTCTTAGCAAATAAATTCTCGCCGGATAGGTGTTTTCTTTAGAATTTTTTGTGATGTACTGTAAGCTGTCTAAGTATTTTAATGCGTTGGGTAAGTCTTCATCAAAGTGAAGCATAACATATCCTTCAGCAATATGAGTGGTATTTTTTTCAGCTTTTGCCTTTTTAAGATAATAACTGGCAATACTTTTACTGTTTTCCTCATCCGTATGATTGCCATAGAATTCCTTTTCCAATTCCTCATAAGTGCGTTCTTCCAGAGAATTTTTTTTAATATTAAGAGTTTGTGCATGATAAAACACAACCCCTATAATCAAAAACAGTAGTAAAGATTTTATTTTCATCATTCATCCTAGCTATATTACAAAAATATTATTTTTCTTCAGTAGATGCACCACTCCTTTTGCTTTTTTTCCATGTATTCATCCATATTTTCATTAAAATTCAGAATAATAATTCAACAAAAAGTGAATACTAAATAAAAATTATACTCTTTTCAAATATCATTTCCATTCTACTTTACCTTCCAGATAGTACACTCTTCCATTGCTCTCATAAAGAAGATCATATCCTTGAGAGGTCAGATAAAAATGACAGACCTTCATTTCACCATTCCTTTCTTTAAACTGAAGAACTGCAGGACACATTTTAGCCTGATCCATTTTCTTCACAATAAGATTAAAATCCTTCTGAATATTTTTTTTATTGTACAGAGACAACATCCGATCATTAATAAAACGAATATATTTTAAAGATGAAAGAGGATAAGTAATTAACTTAAAAGGCTTTCCTGCAAGCTTCGCAGCATTCTCATTGAAAAAATTCGTGATCGAAATACTATCCTGTGTAATAGTTTTCACCACACTTGATTCATATCTCTGGCCATCTGAAAATTCCATACTGTATATGGCTTCCATTTTAATAGCGAAACCTTTACCGGATTTTCTTAAATCTTTAAGGTCCGTAAATTCTTTTCCTTTCTTGATGACAATCAAAACATTTCCTTCTCCGAAATCACAGTCATAATATTTTTTATAATCAAAAGGTTCTTCTGTTTGGGTATTCACTGTGTCATTCGTAGTATTCTGTGAAAAAATACGTACTGAAAACAGGAATAAAAATACTATTAGTTTATAATTTTTCATGGTTTGATTATTTACTTAATTGTTTCAGGTATTGATAATGTGAAGCTACAGCATCCACAATACTTTTCTCATGGTATGGAAAATTGTTTCTGGCTGCTGCTCTTTTGATTGCAGGAGTAATAATGGTATAAACTGTGTGTGGTAAACCGGGAAAAAGATGATGTGCCGCATGGGAATTGAACCCTCCGAAAATCCAGTTGGCAAAACTGTTGGTTGGATGATAATCCAATGAAACCGCCAGCTGATGTTCATAATAATCATAAGGCAGATATCCATTTTCATCTGCTTGGGGAAAATCGGTTTCAAGACTCAGGTGAGAAATAATCAGAGTAAGAACAAAAAACAGTGAAATAGTCACATGCATAACGATAAAAGATACTATGATCATGATCACCGGAATCTCAGTAAAAAGCATCGGCAAAAGCAACATATAACCGAAGTAAGCTAATTTTAGCAGGATAACTTCTGCTACAGACATCATAGAATGTTTCTGATTTCTGAGATTAGCCAGGTCTTTTTTCCTTACATAAATAAAATCTTTAATCATAATCCAATGCAAAGTGTAGAAACAATACAGCAAAGTAGCATATAAATGTTGGTAGGCATGAATTCTTCTTTTGGGATGATGTACAGACAGACGCAAAAAAATATTATCATCGATATCAGCATCACAGCCATCCACATTAGGAAATACATGATGAGAAGCAATATGTCTTTTTCTCCACAATCTTGCATTTACGCCCTGCAAATTAAAAGTGATATAGTAAATAATCCGGTTGAGTTTTTTATACTTTGAGAATGTATTGTGCACACAATCATGAGCGCAATTAAAAGCCAGCAATATTCCGGTAAGCCCTAAAGCAATATAATTCAAAGTTACCAGCCAGTTCTTGTCTGATATATAAGGATTAAAAAGATTGGCATACAAAAGGAAAAAAGTAAGAGAATAAAACAGAAATTTTATAATCATTAATCTTTCAGCCTTTTTAGTCACTTCATCTGTCAGCAATATATTCACCTCTTCACGCAATTCCGAATAGAAAGGAGAGGTTGCTTTTTTAAATCTTATTTTTGGTTTCATAATCACTTTTTATTTACTTTCTGTTGCTTAAAATTCCAGTTGATCAAAGGCAGTTTCCTTCTGCCGTTCTCATTCCATCCACCAATCTGGATTCCTCTGAAATCTTTACATTGATTGTACAAACCGATCTGGATTCCTCTGCATTTCTGCCCGATATTGGCCAATGGCGCTACAGAAACCCCTTTCATCTCATGATGCAGATTAAAGATGGAGAGACAGACATTCCGTTGGTCACTGCATACGTGCTGACATTGCTTGAAATATTGATTTCCAGACCATTGGTAACTGTGGGTTCCATGTTGATGATTGACAACTGCAAACCATTAATGGTATTCATCTTTTCACGGGGAACAATGACATAATCATGGTTTCCTGGTGGCTGTAAAGTGAAAAGCATCAATGGCGGAAGAAAAATGCCCACAAAATTGAATCCCATACCTAAGCCATTTACTTTTTTAGGCTTAAAATGTTCTTCCTCGTCAAAATATTTAAATAAAATTCCGTTGACATTTCTGACAGTCTTTGAAGGTGAAGCTGCAATCAGTCTTGGTTTTAAAGAATCTGCTTTTAAACGGTCTGATGCATAAACCAGACTGTTGACTAAAAGAACTGCTGTTAATAAAATTCGTGTTTTCATAACTCGTTATTTTAAAATTACAGTTCAAAATTATCAGCAGAAGACTCAGTTCCGAATGTGAAAAAAAATTAAAAAAAACATTCTGTTTGCGAAAATCACAAAACAGGGGTTGGAAGCCGGAAGAAGGATGCTGGAAGTTACTTTCAGTGATCAATAGCAATAGTGATTATAAATCCAACTACTGTTAAATCGTTATTTATTTTTTCAACTTTTACTACTTCCCAGCTTCAAGCTTCAAGCTTCAAACCTTCAAATCAACAACTCTTTCCACAAAAAAATACTACATTTGTGAAAATCACAAAAGTATGCACCAGGAAGCTTTATTGAAGGAAATCCGAAGAAAAATCGGTGAAAAATCTTTAAATGATGAGATCGCCAATATTCTTAATATCAGCTATGATGCGGCTCACAGAAGAACTTCTATGAAAGCCAAGTTCAGTTTTGAGGAAGCTCTGGAACTTGCCAAATACTATCAGATCTCACTGGATCAGTTTTTGGGAACGGAAAATCAATTGGTAGTCAAGAGAACACAACCTGTAAAAACCACTGAAGATCTTTTAAACTATTTCGAGAACTCCTTGAAGATTTTGAATGTTTTTCAGAATATCACTAATTCCAAAGTATTTTATTCCGCAAAGGACATCCCGTTTTTTTATACCATTTCAGATTCAGTTCTGTCCCGTTTCAAGTTTTATGTCTGGATGAATTTGTTGAATCAGGATAAGTTTTTAAGTCCGTTTCATGAATTCACGATGGAATATCATTCTGTAAAAAATGAAATGCTGAAAGATCTTTATGATAAACAAAACGTAACGGAAATCTGGAATGACACCACGATTATGAGTGCGTTGAGACAAATCTCGTTTTATTATGAAATGGGTTTATTAAAGAAAAATGATGCAGATCTTATCCTGGAAGACCTGAAAAAGTTACTGGAAGGACTGGAAATGAAAACACTGGAAAAAAGTAATTTTAAAATCTATGTGAATGATTTGGTCATTTTAAACAATGCTATTTTATTCAAAAACGAAGAACAATGTTCCTTTTTTGTACCTTTCAGCATGTTCGGATATATGATGACCAATGATAAAATAACGTGTGAAGATTCTCTGAGCTATTTTGAGCATCAGATCAAAAACTCCAGATCAATGAATGAATCCGGGAACAGAGAGAGGAAAATGTTTTTTAATAAAATGTATGAACAGATTGACCGATTAAAACAGAATTTATCATGAATACGCTTCGTAACGGCGAATATTTTGGAGATACCAATCAAAGGGTCAATTTAGAAGGATTGACCATCACCGATACGGAGTATACTCATCCTTATGTAGACTGGCATTATCATGAAAATGCTTATTTCACTTTTCTTCTTCAGGGGAATATGACGGAAGGAAACAGAAAGGAAGTCTATGGCTGTTCTGCCGGAACATTATTATATCATCATTGGGAAGATCCACATTATAATATTAAACCGGATATTTTCACAAGAGGTTTTCATATTGAGCTTTCGCAAAGCTGGTTTGACCGGTTTGATATTCAGAAAAATAAAGTGGAAGGTAGTTTTAACATAAAAAATCCTGCCTTAAAATTATTGGTTTATCAGATGTTCAAAGAAACCAAAGGTGATGATATTTCATTTGAACTGGCTTTTAATCAACTATTGCTACATCTTTTCAGTCGGTTGACCCATCAAAAGGAAAGCACAGAAAGAAAACCCTTATGGGTAGGTCAGATTAATGAAATTCTGCATGAAAGCTTTACAGAAAGCCTTAATCTTACGGAACTTTCCAAAACCCTGAACATCCATCCTATTCATCTCAGCAGAGATTTTCACAAATATTTCTACTGTAATCTGGGTGAATATCTCAGAAAATTAAAACTCAATAAATCTCTTGAGCTTCTCCCTTCATCCCATTCTTTAACGGATATTGCGATGGAATGCGGTTTTTCAGATCAAAGTCATTTTATCAGATGTTTTAAAGAAAATATAGGCATCACTCCTTTGAAATACAGGAATCTGTTGAAAAATTATTGAAATTTGTTCAAAATTAGAGAGGGATTTGGCTTTTGTCATTGACAGACCCAATCTGCGATTTCTGAAAAGGTAAGAATCTTGTTATTCATCAATTGTTTGAGATTCTTCATTACATTACATTTTATTCAGAATGGCATGTGTTAAATAACATCATTCACGATTTGGATACATCATTCCCCGATTCGGCTACATTTACCTTTTCGTAAGTTTCCATCTTTGTACCATCATTTAAACAAAAAAATATTTAAAAATGGAAACAAAAAAAGTATGGTTCGTGACAGGAGCTTCAAAAGGCTTAGGATTCGAGTTGGTAAAAAAATTACTATCCGAAGGATTTCAGGTTGCTGCTACAAGCCGTACCGTTGAATCCCTGATCTCCACCATCGGAGAAACTTCAGAAAACTTCCTTCCACTCAGTGTCAACATCACAGATAATGATGACATCAAATCTTCCATTGAAAAAACAGTTAAGCATTTCGGACGAATTGATGTAGTAGTTAACAATGCAGGATATGGACAAATCGGAACACTGGAAGAACTGACAGATGAAGAGGCAAGAGAAAATTATGCAGTGAATGTTTTCGGAACTTTAAATGTCATCAGAAACGCCATGCCTTATCTTCGTGAACAAAGATCAGGAAATATCTTCAATATTTCTTCTGTTGGCGGCTATTCTGCTAATTTTCCAGGCTGGGGAATCTATTGCTCCACAAAATTTGCCGTTGCCGGATTTACGGAAGCACTGGCTGAGGAAGTAAAAGACTTCGGAGTTCATGCTACAGTTGTTTATCCCGGATATTTCCGCACCGATTTCTTAACCAAAGATTCTGTGAAAACACCAGCAAATCCTATTCAGGCTTATGAGGCTGCAAGAAATTCAGAACAGGCGCACCTTAACGAAATCAATGGAAACCAGCCTAATGATCCTGAAAAAGCAGCCGATGTACTGATCCAGATCAGTAAAGAAAAAAATCCTCCGGTACATCTATTATTAGGGGTAGGAACGGTGGAATTCCTGAATAATAAAATTGATATTTTAAAGAAAGACGCTGAGAAATGGGAAAGCCTTACTGTTTCTACAGCAATTTAATCTGCTAATATCCTTCGACTCCGCTTAGGATGACCTTTCTAATACTTACTATTTTAATTTAATCGGATGAATTAAATATAAAACTTTAGAAAAGTCAGTCTGACCGGAGCCGAAGACTTTTTGAATCAATGCGTTATACTTTTTATAAAAACAATTAACTTCGCTCTATGAAACAACCTGTTCGTTTTAATTCTATTTCAGATTTTCATGCTTTCTGTGGTCTCCCTCATCCTGAGCATCCACTGATCAGTTTGGTAGATTACAGTAAAGTCCGCTATATTGTAGACCACGAAGAACTGAAATGGATTCAGAATTTTTATTCCATTGGTCTGAAAAAGAATGTAAGCCCAAAGTTCAATTATGGACAGCAGCAATACGATTTCGATTCTGGAGTACTGTGTTTTGTTTCCCCGCAACAATATTTAAGCCTTGAAATCAATCCTGATGTAGAAGTAGAACCCACAGGATTTTTATTGTTGATTCATCCTGATTTTCTGTGGAATACTTCATTAACCAGAAAAATAAAATCATATGATTTCTTTAGTTATCAGGTGAAAGAAGCCCTTTTTCTTTCCGATAAGGAAGAGAAAATCCTGGTTGATATTTTTAAAAATATTGAACGGGAATATCAGACCAACACTGATAGGTTCACACAGGATCTGATCATTGCTCAGATTGAATTATTACTGGTGTATTCCGATCGTTTTTATGAACGTCAGTTTTTTACCCGAAAGAAATCAAGTCACGAATTATTGTACAAATTTGAAGACATTCTTGCTCAATATTTCGAAAGCGGAAATCTCCTTGAAAACGGGATTCCATCTGTAAAGTGTATTGCCGAACAGATGAATATTTCCCCTAATTATCTGGGAACACTTTTGCGTCTTCACACTCAGCAAAATACACAACAGCACATTCAGAATAAGTTAATTGAATCTGCCAAAGAACGTTTAAGCACCACAAGTTTATCCGTAAGTGAAATTGCTTATGAATTAGGATTTGAGCATCCACAGTCTTTCAGTAAACTCTTCAAACAGAAGACCAATCAGTCTCCGGGAGAGTTCAGAAAGCTATTCAATTAGATTCCGGAAGAGATCAATACTACAATAGAAATGTTAATTTCATTCTATTTTGTGAGAAGGAAGTTCTGTATTTTTGTTTAAATACTTCTTTAAAATGAAACCATTTCTACTATTGATCTTTATTTTTACCTTTTATTATTATCACGGGCAAAATAAAAATATAGTCAATCCTGAAAAAATTGAGAATCCCATTCAGAAAAAGTACGCTGGAAAAATTATTTTTCTAACCCAAAACATGGCAACGGAAAATATGAGAGATTCCGATATTGTTCCCTCTACGGTATTGCAGGAGAATGGAGATCTCAGAATTCATGCCTTCTTTGATAACTCTCTGGTCAATTATCTGCATCAGCTTGAACCCAGCTGGTCTGCGGATGAATTACTGAAAAAAGGAAATTATCAATTCACATTTTACGTAGACGGAAAGCTTATCTATAAAGAAAATCTCAATACAGACGCAGGTACTCCGGACCATAAAAAAGTAAAAACTACATTACAAATTCCTCTTCTCAGCAGTAAAAATGAAGATTTCTGGGGAAGGTATTTATGGATGCGTTTTTATATGGCTCATAACGGAATTGATGCACTGACAGCAGGAAATCATGTTTTAAAAATTGAAATCCGACCTTATCTCAATACTGCTACAATCAAAACGGGATCAGTCATTGCAGAAGGACAAATCAATCTTACGGTTCCTGCTCAAAATATTACGGAGCAGCAAATCGCCATCCAACCTATTCAATCCAATAGCGGATGGAAGGCTTCACAGGAAAAAATCAATACTGAAGCCATCAGAACCCTGAATAAGAAAATTGCAGAAAACAGATTTAAAAATATCACCGGAATTATTGTTATAAAGGAAGGAAAATTACTTCTTGAAGAGTATTTCAACGGGTCAGGAAGAGATTCGTTGCAGGATACAAGATCTGTAGGAAAATCTTTTTCTTCAGCTTTAATGGGAATTGCCATCAAAGACGGATATTTAAAAAGTGAAAACCAGAAGCTGAGTGAGTTTTATGACCTTAAGCTTTTTAAAAATTATTCTTCTCAAAAAGATAATGTCACCATCAAAAGTTTACTGACAATGAGTTCAGGGTTTGACGGGAACGATGAGAACTATGAATCTCCCGGAAATGAAGAAAATATGTACCCGACTGAAAACTGGGTAAAGTTTACGCTGGATCTGCCGATGACGGAGAATCCCATTGGAAAAAACTGGAATTATTTCACCGCAGGCGTGGTATTATCCGGAGATATTCTGGATAAAAGTGTTCCACACGGATTAAAAAATTATGCCGATCAAAAATTGTTTCAACCTCTTGGAATTACAAACTACAAATGGCAGTTTACCCCACAGCAAAAGCCTTCACTGGCGGGAGGACTTCGTATGAAAGCACTTGATTTTGCTAAATTCGGGCAATTATATCAAAATAACGGGATCTGGAATGGAAAAACCTTATTGAGTAAGGACTGGATAAAGAAATCTTTCACCAATTATTTTACAGACAATCCTGATTTTGAAGGATATGGATATTTATTCTGGAGAAAAGTTTACACAGTGGGAAACAAAAGTTATGAAGCTTTCCAATCCAGTGGAAACGGAGGAAATAAAATTATTATTTTTACGAAAATACCTGTTGTTATCGTAATTACAGCACAAGCTTACAACAAACCTTATGCCCATCAGCAATCTGAAAAAATAGTACAGGACTATCTTTTACCAGCCTTGAAAATGAGTAATGAATAATCAGTAATGAGTAATGAGTAATGTAGAAAAGTAAAAAAGAATAGTAATTGCTTATTGCTTATTGCTTATTGCTTATTGCAAAACTATTCGTCTTTTTTCGAAGGAACCAGAAATACATCAATAAGACCTTCAGGAAGTTCCATTTTGATTGTTCTTTCTTCCCTGTCAACTGCAATAATCCAGTCTTTGATCATAGGAATAACCACTTCTTTTCCATCCAGATTGGTAATGAAATACACCTGTGCTGTCTGATCGTTTACGGATCTGATCACTCCACAGTTGTTATCATTCTGGTCAAAAATTTCAAATCCGATGATTTCGTGGTAATAGAATTGTTTTCCTGAAAGTTTAGGCAGTGAAGCAAGTGGAAGGTAAACACTTTTACCCAACACCTGATCTACCATCGCTTCAGAAGAGTTTTTGAATGCAAGATTCAGAGCATCCAGTTTGCTCCATGATGATTTTTCAATAAAAAATGGAACCAATAATCCGTTGATTTCAACGAATATTGATTCCAATTTATTGTAAAGCTCGGGTTGATCGGTATCCAATTTAAGGATCACGTTACCCGCAAGTCCATGTCTGCGTGTGATTTTTCCTAAAAAATAGCAATCTTCTTTACGCATAACAGGGTTTGTTCTTAAGCTTCAGTGTTTTCTTCAGTTTCAGCAGCAGGAGCTTCTCCTTCTGTAGCTTCAGCAACAACTTCTTCAGCAGGTGCGTTAGCAGCTTCTTCAGCAGCTTTAGCATCAGCTTCAGCTTGTGCAGCAGCAGCAACTCTAGCTTCGTTTACTTTTACTTCAGCCTCTAAAGCAGCTTTCTTAGCGTCAGCTTTAGCAGTTGCTAAACCTTCTACTTTACCTTGTACTTTAGAATCTTTAGCTTCTACCCAAGCATTGAATCTTTTTTCAGCTTCAGCTTCGTCAAAAGCACCTTTAGCTACACCACCTTGTAAGTGTTTTTTGTAAAGAGCACCTTTGTAAGATAGAATAGCTCTAGCAGTATCAGTAGGCTGAGCACCGTTGTTTAACCACTGTACAGCAGAATCAACGTTCAATTCGATAGTTGCCGGGTTAGTAATTGGGTTGTAAGTACCTAGTTTCTCGATGAATCTACCATCTCTTCTAGCTCTAGAATCTGCAACCACGATGTGGAAAAAAGGTTTTCCTTTTTTACCGTGTCTTTGTAATCTGATTTTTACTGACATAATGTTTGAATTTTACGGGAACTCGTCCCAGTTAAATATTTAAGAGTGCAAAGATAGTAAAAAAGTTTGAAGTAAAAAGCTTAAGGCAAAAAGTTTTATAAAATTCATTTTTTTCAGAAGCCGGGAACCTGCTCTCGCTACTCGCTTTTTTCTTCCGCAAAGAAAAAGAGCTCAAACAAACCGCTCCATCAGGGCTATTTATTCCAAATTTCCCATATAGAAAAGTCCCAGGCACTTCTGATTTCCCTCAATGGTCAGAGAGTCTTTCAGCTCGTCTACGATTTTAGGAGAACTCCAGTAACACCCTATATTATTTGCTGTACAGGTAAGATACATATTCTGAACCGCCATTGAAGTCGCTGCTATTTCTTCCCATTCAGGAACCATTCCGCTGAAATTCACCACAATGGAAACCACAACATTGGCTTTATTGATTTTAAAACCAATATCGTTGTATTTTTTTTCCAGGAAAAGCTGTTCTGGAGTAACGGTCTTATAGATAGCCTGCATTTCTGATGCAAGCTGTGCTTTTTCTTCCCCTTTGAATATTTTGAAACGCCAGGGCTTAGTACGTTTATGATTGGGAGCAAACGTGGCAGAGTTTACAATCTCCTCCAAAACTTCCTGAGATATTTCTGAGTCTGTATAATCCTTTGGGAAAATACTTCTTCTTTGCTCTATAATTTCTTTTAAAATGGATGCATTATTCATGTAACAAAATTACAAAAAAGATGGAAGCAGGAAACAGAATGAAGGAAGTTTAATGCTTGACAAGTGATAAAAATTCCGGAAGCTTATCAACATTACTTTTTACTTTTTACTTTTTACTTTTTACTTTTTACTTTTTACTTTTTACTTTTTACTTTTTACTTTTTACTTT
>NZ_JAMZGF010000077.1 GCF_024158915.1 Chryseobacterium sp. S0630
AAAAACAAATCAAAATATATAAAAATTATTTACTTTTTAACAAGAAAAACCGCCTCAGTTGTGAGACGGCTTCTTTTATTCATATTTGATGTTATTTTTCTGAAACCAGAACATGATAACTGCATGAGCTATCCGGATCAAGCTTGAGTACTTTTACTTCAAGTAAAACATCCAGTCCCATAGTGTCGCAAATACCCTGTATAAAAGGTTTTATGACTGGCCATTTCAACAGTCCTGCAATTTGCAGGCTATGAGTGATTTTATGGTAACGGTCTACGCCTTTAATGAGCAATTCGCATTTATAGTCATTTAATTCTTTAAATTCAAAGTTATATTCGGGACTGGATGTAAAAACTGCTCCTATCAATATTTTTCCAACCGCTGGAATTCCGGGTTGTAGATTAGGTTTTGTTTCAAGGTTTTTTAGGGTCATTCTTGATCCGAGGTCGTACATAAAAGTACTGGAAAGCTGTTCTATAGCTTCTGGCCCGTAAAGTTTTCCGATCTGTTTGAGCATGCCTCCATAAAAAGCTCCTGTAATATCAGACAGACGCTGGGTAAGCTCTGTAAAAGTTCCGGGAAAGAAATCTGCAATAATCTGAGCCTGGTTCATTTCAGGAAGATAGATATCGTTTTTTCTGAAATCGGATAATGCCACGTAGGTTTTCGGAAGTTGAATTTGGTTCATAGTTAATAAGTTATTACTGTTATTAGTTCATCTTAAGTACAATAATGAAGAGAAAAGTCCCATCTATCCATCTGGAATTTTGTCATTATAGGATATAAAAACAAAGTAAAAAACTATTGGGTAAATGGATTTTAATAACTGATGTTCAGATAACAATCCGGTACTGCATTTTGGTCAATCTTTTTTGAAAGGATTGTTGAGAGATGAGGGAATCTATTCATATTTTTTCATTTGGTATTGTAAAGCTAGAAAAAATAAATAAACTCTCCAATAAGTGATATTATTTTTTGTTTAATAAAATGAAAAATAAAAGTTATTGTATTTTACTATTTTACATCAGAAAAAGCATAAAAAAAACCTTCGAAAATCTCGAAGGTTTTTTTAATTAAAATTTAGTGCATGGCTTCACTCAAATCTATTTTTTCTTTACTTTTTCTTTCTTTTACAAGTAAGATAAATGGAATACATATCAGGAATATTACCCCGAGGTATAGAAATACATCCATGTAAGAGAGTACTGTTGCCTGTTTGGTAACAGACATATCAAGCATTTTATAGGCCGCATTCATTGCTGCATCTGGCGTCATTCCTTTCGCTACAAAATTGGCTTTAAGAGCTGCTAGTCTTTGCTGGACATCAAAACTGTTTTCGTCCAGATGGGAAATTAAGTTATTCCTGTATTTCTGGCCTGCATTGGCAATAAAGGTTGTGATAGCTGCAATTCCGAAAGATCCTCCCAGCTGTCTCATCATCCCTGTAAAAGCTGCTCCCTGACCAATCTCCTGCCCTTTCAATGTACTTAATGACAAAGAGGTGATTGGAATAAATAACAATCCTAAACCTGCTCCTCTTACGATCAGCATCCAGAAGAAAGCTTCTTTACTGGTATCCGGTGTCAGAATTTTGTATCCCCAGAAACTGTAAACGAAGAAGATAAAAAGTCCTAATGAAACCAGAATCTGTTGTTTTGCTCCTTTTGCTAATAATCTACCAATGATAGGCATCATGAAAGCCGTCGTTAATGCAGCCGGAATCATCAATGCTCCTGACTGAAGTGCCGTCCAACCCAAAATACTCTGAGTATACAACGGAACGATGAATGTGGAGCCATAAAGCCCAAATCCAAGCACGAATGACATCATGGTTCCGATTCTCAAGTTACTATTTTTAAGTACCCTAAGCTCAACAATTGGATATTTAAAAGTAAGTTCCCTCCAAAGGAATAATATAAATCCTAACACAGCTGCTACTGTAAATGCTACAATCATTCCGCTGGCAAACCAGTCTTCTTCATGACCTCTTTCCAGAATGAACTGTAGTGAACCTACTGTTACTGCCAGTAAAGCAATCCCAATCCAGTCTACATCCGAAACTTTACGTTTTTCAGCATATTTCGGACTTCTTACAAATTGCAGTGTCATCAAGGTTGCTGCAATCCCAATCGGAATATTAATATAGAAAATATATGGCCAGCTGAAGTTATCAACGATATACCCTCCAAGTGGCGGACCTAATGTAGGACCGATGATTACTCCCAGACCATAAATAGCCTGAGCCATACTTCTTTTTTCAATCGGATAAGATTCCGTAATGATCGTTTGTGAAGTTACCAATAAGGCTCCCCCACCGATTCCCTGCATCAATCTGAAAAACACGAGTTCCCAGATATTGGTCGCATTTCCACATAAAAATGAAAATATGGTAAATATAATGATGGATGCCGCAAAGTAATTTCTACGCCCAAACTGTTGGGAAAGCCAGCTCGTCATTGGTACTATAATTACGTTACCAATGGCATACGCCGTAATTACCCATCCCACTTCAGAAAGTGTAGATCCAAGATTCCCCTTCATTTCATTCAAGGCAACATTGACAATCGTGGAGTCTACAATTTCAAGAAGGGCACAAAGGATAGCCGTAATCGTAATGATTACTCTACGCGCTCCATATTCTACTAATGAATCTTGCATAAGTTTTTTTCGATGTAAAAAGTCAATAATGAATTTTGCTTCGCAGGTGAATGGTGAATTTTAAAGCTTTTCGTTTTAATTGATAACAAAACTGATTCACTATTGATAACGAAGTTCATTGACTTTTAACAATTTTAAATGTTATTTCAAAGCAACCTCTGCTTTCACGTTCATTCCTGTTCTCAGTCTTTTGGCAATATCTTTATCAAGATTTACAAAATCAATTTTTACAGGAAGTCTCTGAACTACTTTTACGAAGTTACCACTTGCATTATCCGGAGGAAGAATAGAGAAAGTAGCTCCTGTAGCCGGAGAGAAAGAGCTTACTACACCTTCAAATTCTTTATCAGGGAAGGCATCAATCTCAATTTTCACTTTCTGACCTTCTACCATTTTATCTACCTGTGTCTCTTTGAAGTTAGCTACCACCCATTTCTGGTCATTTTTAACCAAAGCAAACAACTGTGCTCCAGCTTGCAGATACTGACCTGCCTGTGTAGACACTTTTCCTACGTATCCATCTTCTGGAGCAAGGATTACAGTATATGATAAATTCAATTTTGCATTTTCTACATCTACCTCTCTTTGCTTAGCAACAGATCCTGCCACACTGATTTGTTGTGAACTTGCAGCCGTCTGAGAAGAAGCGATGTGAGTTTGCTGAGCAATTTGGTTTCTTTGATCAACCAAAACCTGTAACTGTCTGTCTGCAGATTGTTTTGCTGCCAAAGCCTGCTCGTATTGTTGTTCTGTAATAGAATGGTCTTTTACAAGATTAGCATATCTCTTCAAATCCTGAGAAGTTTTCCAAACGTTTACTTTTGCTGCTTCTATCTGAGCATTAGCAGTAACTACCGCTGCTTCAGAAGAACCTATATTTTTTGAAGTTGCTGTGGTAGTAGCTTCTGCATTGGAGATATTACTTTTAGCGGTAGATAGTGCTGCCTGAGCCTGATCAAGAGCCATTTTCTGATCTCTGTTATCCAAAATCACCAATGTATCTCCTTTCTTTACAAACTGGTTGTCTTTTACTTTTACCTGAGCTACATAGCCTGATATTTTAGAAATTACCGGTGCCATATTGGAAGTAATCTGAGCATCGTCTGTCTCTTCGTGATACTGTCCGTAAGTAAAGGCTCTGTAACCGTAGATTCCTCCTCCGATTACTACTGCTGCTAAAATGATAGGAAAAACTAAACTTTTTTTCTTTTTAGGTTCAGCTGCCTGTGTATTATTATTTTCCATTTTGGTTTCGATCTGATTATTTAATTGTTAAAGTTCCTGTTGTCTGTAATAGTTTTCTGTATGCCAGTGCAGCATCTGCCTTAGCATTGATCACTCCAACGTTGGCCGCAATCTGTGCCGCATCTGCATCCAGTAATTCAGTCATGGTTGCAAGACCGTTATCGTATTTATTTTTTGTTATTCTGTAATTTTCATTAGCCTGCTCAGCAGATTTTTCGAAAACAACGATTCTCTTTTTGGAGTAGTCTGTGTTTTGGTATTCTCTGTTGACATCAAGTTTAATGTTATCATTCAGTAATTCATCGGTTGCAGCAAGCTGTTTTTCCCTCGCCTGCGACTGTCTCAATGAAGAATTTTCTTTCCACAGGTTGGATAGGTTATAAGAAACTCCAATTCCTACATTCACAGCATTGTATACCGTAAGAAATTTAGGAATATCTGCCGCTACATAACCTCCTGTAAATGCGATGGAAGGAAGATTTTCTGCTTTTGCTGCTTTTGAACCTAATTCTGCTGCTTTTCTCTGTTGTGCCAAAGCCTGTAAATCTTTACGGTTTTCTCTGGCTTCGCTAACATAAAAATCAACAGGTTTTACGTCTGATCCTTCTTCAATATAATTCTCATCTACTGCAAGCTCTGTAGTTTCAGGAAGACCTAATAAAAGATCCATATTGATGTTGGCAATATTGTAGTTGTTCTTAGCTTCCAATAGTTGAAGTTCAATATTCGAAGTCTGAAGGTTCGCCTTTAATCTATCGTTTCTCGCGATCAAACCATTGTTTTCCATTTTAAGGAATGTTTCATCTCTTTTTTGAGAAGCGGCAAGATTTTCTTCAAAAACTTTGATAGACTGGTTCGCTTTAAACAGGTTATTATAAGCCTGAGCAACGTTATAAGCAATGGCAATTTTATCATTCTCAGTGCTTAGTTTAGAAGCTTCTACCAAATATTTAGCAGATTGAATTCCGTATTTGATTCTTCCACCACTGTAGATTGGAACGCTAAGATTAGCTGAACCGTAAAGTACCTGATGTACTTCAGGGCCACCTGCCCCTCCTGAAAGACCGGGAAGTTTGATATCAACATTTGGCTTTATTGGAAGGTACATATAGCTACCTGACACTTTTAATTCCGGTAGTTGTCTGTTTTTAGCCTCCAAAAGGTCAGCTGTAGCCTCTTCGATCTTGGCTGCATCGATCTTGAGATTCTTGCTGTTCTGGATTCCCAGCTGCACGGCCTCGTCAAGAGAAAGTGTTTTTTTCTCCTGAGCATTTACATTTGCTATTCCTACGAATAGTGATAATGCAATCACTGAGTTATTTATTCTCTTCATAACCTAAAAGGTCTTTTAGTAAATATTTAATATGTTTATTAAGTTCTGTGTAGTATTTTTCATCAAAAGTTTCTTCATCTTCTGTTTCATTCAGGAACTCTTTATACATCTCTTTCGCATTGAATGCATAGAATAAAGTTCCGCTTACTGTGGAATGAAGGAGATAAATAGGTGGATTTTTGGTGAAAATTCCATTTTTAAGACCACTTTCCAATATTTGTGAATACATGGAAAGGAATCCCATTTTGGTTTGCTTCAAAAATTCTACAATCTGAGGATTCTTAGTATGCAGCTGCTCTCTCTGCATAATCCTGTAGAAACATTTTTGCGTCCGGATCTTGTAAGAAAACTGATCGATTACTCTTTCAATCTTCTGCCACTCGTTGATGTCGGTTCTTCCCAAAAGATCTTTTGAAAAAAACTGACCTTCATTCATTCTGTATTCCACTAATTTCTCATAAAGTTTTTCCTTAGAGCCAAAATAATATGAGATCATAGAGATGTTTACATTAGCCGCCTTTGCAATTTCCCGGGTGGAAGTTCCTTCGAATCCCTTTTCTGCAAAGAGCTTCTCGGCAGCGAATAATATATTTTCTTCTTTTGAAATCATGTTAGTGTTCATTTTTCAGGGCGCAAATGTACATAAGTTTTCAAATAAAATCAAACGATTGATTGATTTTTTAATATAGATTTAATTTATTGTAAAGAAAAGACAGTTTCTATAATAGATGCTGAAACCGCAGGAAAGGCTGTTTTTGATGAAATATAAAGTAAGAAAAGTTCATGCTGATCTGATATTTTGAAAAAAAAAATCATGATAATTTTCAATTTTCTGGCAATTTCACATTGAAATATGCACAAAAAAATAGGGAAAGTGCAGGCAATATGACAAACATTTCCTGACAGCAAAAACAAAAAACCCCGGATTAACCGGAGTTTTAATTATGTGCTTTTATGAATATATCTTGATAATTTTATTCCCAGATCCGTCCAGACAATTTTGGGATTTCCGTTTCGGGTCAGATGAAGATCGGCTGTATTAATTTCTTCTAAAATACTCTCAATATTAGCTCCACTGATAAATTTTGAAAAGCCGGCCCAATTGAAGCCGTTCGCATTGATCTTTTTATATACCAGATTTTCAGACTGATAGTTCTGAAGCAATGCCAGTCTGAAAATCTCAGAACAATAATTAAGAAAGTTCTTCTGTTTCTCCCTGTTCCATCCTGCAATTTCTCTTGCCCAGACAATAATGCTTCTAAGATATTCCGGTTTCTTTTTTACCATAAAGGCATCTCTTACCCATTGTACAAAAAGCTTTTCAAACTCATTGCTTTTATCTCCTGAATTCAGCAATTTTATAGCATCATTGAGATCTCCCTGAGCTTCATGAACAATCTCTCTTACTTTTTCTTCTGAAACAGAGAAATTCTTTTTAAGATGATTTTCAATATCCTCATCATTAATTCTCGGAATTTCTACAATCTGTGTTCTGGAAAGAATCGTTGGAAGAATGTCGTTTGTACTTTCAGCAGTAAGAAGAATGACAGTTTTTGCTGGTGGTTCCTCCAAAAATTTCAAAAACTTATTGGAAGCAGCAACATTCATTTTATCTGCTCTCCAGACGATAAGAATTTTGGTTCCTCCTTCATAGCTTTTTAAAGAAAACTTCTGATTTTGGTCGTCCACTTCATCAGCAGAAATAAATAACTGTTTATTCTCTGATTCTAAAAACGCAGTCCAGTCGTCATAGCTTGCATAAGGAGAAGCCAGGATCATTTCTCTGAACTCATCAAATTTATTCTTGCTTAATGAGTTTTTATTATCCGTAAAAACCGGAAAACTGAAATGCAGGTCCAGGTGATTGAGGTGCTCTACCTTCGCAGCAGCATGTTCATTTTCCTGACTGAAAATTTCCCGTGCATAGGCCAATACCATAGGCAATGTTCCGTATCCCTCTTTTCCTACAAAAAGTTGGGCATGGCTCACTCTGTTTTCAGCAATGCTTTCTCTAAGAAGTTTTTTCAGATTCGTCTGTCCGGCGATGTTCTCCCAATTCATGTTTCAAAGATAAAAAATCTTATTTCATTTCATAAAATTAAGTCTGCTTAAAATGGATAAAAATACAGATCATCCATTTTTTAATACTATTTAAACTTATATCAATTAGAATATATATTAAACCATTAAGAAGGAGTGAAGAAATAAAGGATAGTTAAGAAAAATCATTCTGATTTTTAAGCTTAAAGCGAAGCTTTTCTTCATATTCTTAAAGCCTTAATACAACCTTAATGGTTTAAAATAAAAGTTTAAAAAGAAATATATCATATTATTTTATAGGTAATATCAATGATAGGATTAGAATAAAATATAAATTAAATTTTGCGCAATTTAATTTTATACAATAAATTTACTCAGTGAAAATATTCGTAAATTCCTTACCATTTCACACCTAATTCAAATATTAAAATCATAAACCAATGGATACCAACCTGGAACAAAAAATCAGAGGCATATTTCAGCAGCAGAAAGCCTTTTTCAAAACCAATCAGACGAAAGATATTGAATTCAGAAAAGCACAATTAAAAAAATTCCGTGACGTTTTTCTTCAGCATACCGATGTACTTTGTGAAGCTTTAGATACAGATTTGGGAAAAAGCAGAAAAGAAGCAGAATATGTCGAGATTCAAATAGTAATCAGTGAGCTTGATTATTTGCTGGAAAATATTGATGAATGGGCAAAGCCTACCTCTGTTCCTTCAAAACCCCATCCTTCAGGCGCTGAAGTTGAGAGCAAAATAACCTATCAGCCTTATGGAGTTACCTATATTATCGGACCATTCAACTATCCTGTCCAATTGACCTTCAGTCCGCTTATCGGAGCTTTACTCTCCGGAAATACTGCAATCATAAAACCTTCGGAGAATACACCACATGTTGCTCAGGTTCTTGAAGATATTGTCAAAGAATCATTTGATGAATCTTATGTAGCCGTTATTCAGGGTGCTATTGAAGAAAACACTTTATTATTAAGCCTTCCTTTTGATTATATTTTCTTTACAGGAAGCCCCAATGTTGGTAAAATTGTCATGAAAGCCGCTGCAGAACAGTTAATTCCGGTTACTCTGGAACTTGGAGGAAAATCTCCTACGATTGTTCATAAGGATGCAGATCTGGATAAAGCAGTAGCGAGAATTTCTTATGGAAAATGGATTAATTGCGGACAAACCTGTGTGGCACCTGACTATATTTATATCCATGAATCTGTAAAAGATGCATTTATTGAAAAATTTAAAGCTCATTTAAATGCCACTTATGAAGGTAATTCTTTGGGAAAAATCGGGAAGATTGTAAGTCAGAACCAAATTAAACATTTGGCAGGCTACCTTGAAGCAGCACCGGAAAAGGTGATTTACGGAGGAAATTATGATCTTGAAACCCGTCACTTTGAAGCCACTTTAATGGATAATGTAACCTGGGATGATCAGGTGATGCAGCAGGAGATTTTCGGTCCTATTCTTCCTATTATGACCTATAATGATATTGAGGAAGCATTGGAGGAAATCAATAGCCGTCCTAAACCGTTGGCATTATATGTTTTCACGGAAGACCAGAAACTTGCCGATTATGTTTTAAACCATACTACAAGTGGAGATGCTGAGATCAATAGTGCTATTATCCACGTGGGTTCACACTATTTACCTTTTGGAGGTGTAGGAACTTCGGGAATGGGAAAATATCACGGAAAATTCAGTTTTGAGTGTTTCAGCCACAGCCGTTCTGTTCTTCAGGTAAAATAAGAGTATAAATGCTTATTCATATAAACCGGGACTGTTCATCATAGAACAGTCTTTTTTGCAAAACAGAATTGATATTTTTATTGCAGAAAATTTGCATTTTTCTTTTAAAGAAAAGCCCTTAACAAACTTTAACCACATATAATTTTTACAATTCATTAATATTTAAGATATTTGCGCATTGTTTTAAAAATAAAGAATGAAAAAAATCTTTGTAGTATCATTCATATCAGTTGGATATTTTCTGAATGCACAGAGTCTAAGCAACTCTCCTTATGCAACTTATGGAATTGGAGATGTGAAATATGATAATACGATCGAAACTACTTCTATGGGAGGTATATCTACTGCTTTTATTAGTGATTTTACCAGTAGTTTCAATTTTGCCAACCCGGCAAACAACGCCAATTTTGAACTTACGAGTATCAGACTGGAAGCTACCAACGAAAACAATTATTTCAAATCGAATTATAACGATATGAAATCTACAAAGCATTCTACGTATCTTTCCAATATTTCGATTGCGTTTCCATTATCTTCAAAAGTGAAAATGGGGATCTCTTATCAGCCATACAGTTCTAAAAGCTACGACATCGTAACAGAACAGCTTGCCAGTGATAACACGACTCCTCTTTACAAAAATAACTTCAAAGGAAGCGGAACATTGAACACTGCACAGCTTGCAGTTTCTTATAAAATCAATCAGGAATTATCAGTAGGAGCAAAAGCTAACCTTTATTTTGGAGACCTTAATGACCTTAATGAATTCCGTGCTTACAACAGCAATCTTGGGACTTATACAGGTGAATATGTTAATGGTTATGAGACTAAAAACAGGGTCAGAAACTTTAATTTTACACTGGGAACAAGCTATCAGACTTTAAACACGCGTACTGATAAGAAGTTCACAGTAGGAGCTACGGCTACTTTTGGTAATACAAGTAATATGACTACTCAGTACACCAACAGTACTTACAGATATTCTGATGCTCAGGAAACCACTAAACTTTCTGGTTCAGAAACAATCATCGAACAAAAAGAAACGAAATCCAAAAACCTTCTTCCATTACAGGCATCCGTAGGGGTTGGATATGGAAGTGAAAACCATTGGTTTGTATCTGGACAGGTAGATTATAAAAAAGGAGAAGATATCTCTTATTTTGGTAAAGATTTCAGTTTCCAGGATACCTACAGAATTTCTGCAGGGGGATGGTACCTTCCCAACTATAACAACTTCAGAAGCTACTTCTCAAGAGTAATCTATAGATACGGAGCGTTCTATGAAAGAGGGAATCTAAACCTGGAAGGGAACAGTATTAACAAATTCGGTATTTCTGCCGGAGTTATGCTTCCATTCAAAAACAGTAGTATCACCAGAATGAGTGGTCTTGAAATTGGGTTAGAAGTTGGTAAGAGAGGAACTCTTCAAAACAACCTGATCAACCAGAATTTTGTCAACCTGAGAATAGGCTTTAATTTTGCTGATAAGTGGTTCAGAAAGGCACTTTATAACTAAAATGAACTTTTCAAAAAAAATATCATATAAAAATATAGCATGCCTTTTTAGTTGTGCTATATTTTTTATATTGACATCCTGTGAGGAAGATCTTACCAAAAGAAATGGTAGTCAAAGCAAAAACTTTCCTTCACAGATCATCAACAATGCTAATATTATACAGCGTGATTCCGGCTTTATTACTTTAAAAGCAAAAGCACCCATCATTGAAAAATATGAGCTGATTGACAGTCCGTATGTAGTAGCCAGAAAAGGAATTGACATCGAGTTTTTTGATAAAAAGAAACCTAAAGTTCCAGGAAGAATTACCGCTAAATACGCCCGTATTTTTGAATACAAAAAATTCTACGAAGCCAAAGGTGATGTAAGAATAAAAACCAATGAAGGACAGAGATTTGCTATGCAGAGTATCTATTGGGATCAACGAAAAAACAGAATCTATACCAAAGATACAGTGTATGTAACCATGGAAGACGGTTCTACGCTGGTAGGAGCAAACGGAATGACTGCCAAAGATGATTTTTCCGAATACACATTCTATAACAACTCCGGAGATTTCAGTTCAAAAAGAATTTCTGAAAATAAAAAATAATTCCAAAAAATAATGAAAGCTCTGGCTATTGGGTTGATGTCCGGAACAAGTCTGGATGGTTTGGATATCTGTCTTGCTGAATTTGAAAAGCAGGACACATGGACTTTTCAAATCCTGAAAGCTGAGACACTCTCCTATTCTGAAGATTGGGAAACTCAACTCAGAAATTCTATTCATCTTTCTTCTGAAGATTTATTGGAACTGCATTCAGAGTATGGCTTTTATCTTGGGCAACAGGTTAAAAAATTTATTCATCAACATCAACTTGAAAATATCAACTTAATTGCCTCTCATGGTCATACAGTTTTTCATCAGCCTCAAAAAAAATTCACACTACAAATCGGCGACGGCAGAGCTATAAAACTGGAAACCGGATTACCTGTTATCTATGATTTCAGAAGTCAGGATGTCTTGATGAAAGGAAACGGAGCTCCTTTAGTTCCTATAGGTGATGAGTTGCTTTTTTCAGAGTACAGCGCTTGCCTGAACCTGGGTGGATTCTCCAATATTTCTTTACGTTCGGAAGGAAAAAGAATTGCTTTTGATATCGCTCCGGTGAATATTGTTTTGAACCATTTGGCTCAACAGCTTCATAAAAATTATGATGAAAACGGAGCTTTGGCAGCAAAAGGGAAAACAGATGAAACTTTGCTGAATCAGCTTAATGGTTTGGATTTCTATCAAATTTCACATCCAAAATCTTTGGGAATAGAATGGTGCCATCAACATATATTTCCGCTTCTTGAAAATATTGAAACAGTAGATGCGCTGGCTACTTTTACAGAACATGCTGCCCGGCAGATCGCCAATGTCATCAATGAATATAATATAAAAGACATTCTTATCACTGGTGGAGGCGCCTACAACACGTTTTTAATTAAAAAAATAAGAGCGAAAACAAATGCTGAAGTCATCATCCCTGAAAAAGAGATCATCGATTATAAGGAAGCCTTGATTTTTGCCTTTATGGGTGTATTAAAAATGAACAACGAGATCAATGTACTGTCTTCTGCGACTGGAAGTACTGAGGATCATTGTTCGGGAGTTATTGCTTAGGAAACTACTCACATATAAAAATAAAAAAACCTCCAACATTGGAGGTTTTTATTATTTATAAGCTTCGATTTTATCGGTAAGCGTATTGATAAAGTTCTGTAAAGGCTTTTCTACCATCATTTTGATGAATGGATTGAATTTTCCTTCAAATAGCATCTGAACCTCAGTCTGATTTTCACTGATTGGGTTCAATGTAGCTGTTAATGAGAAATCCAAACTTGAACTTGCAGATCTTAAAACAGCTTTCTGATCATCTACTTCATCTATTTTTAAAGCGATTTCAGGCATTCCCTGCAATCCAAATTTAAATCCGTTATCTCTTGTTTCAAATTTCTGAAGACCATCCGGCATAAAATCTTTATAATTTTCAGGAGATTTCAGCAACTCGGTAAGTTCTTTAGATGATTTATTGACAATAATCTTTCGTCCTTCTAAATTCATTTTTTATTTTTGTATTTAAATTCTTAACTATTACAAATGTATAAAGTTTTTGTCAACGAAAAAAAATTATTAATATCTAAGCATCCTGAAGAACTTGAAAAAAAGCTTGGGTATGAAAATTATACAACTTTAGAGATCGCATTGGATCTTTTGGAGAATACTTCTGTGCAGGAACTGAATGTGTATGGAGAGAATTTGGAAGAAATCTGGCAGGAGTTTCAAAAGCTTTTCAGAATTATAGAAGCTGCAGGAGGTCTTGTTAATAACCCTGAAGGTAAAATTCTTTTCATCAAAAGACTGGGTAAATGGGATCTTCCTAAGGGTAAAATGGAAAAAGGTGAATCCAGAGAAGAGTCTGCAGTAAGAGAAATAGAGGAAGAAACTGGTTTGAGTAATGTTGAACTTGTACAATTCATCAATACCACTTACCATATCTATGTAGAAAGAAATGGCGAGAAAATCTTAAAATGCACGCATTGGTTTGAAATGAATTTTGACGGAGAAGATACTTCCAAACCACAAATAGAAGAAGGCATTACAGAAGTTGCCTGGAAAACGACATCAGAAATTGAAAATGAAGTGTTCCCGAGTACTTTTAAAAATATCAAGCTGATCGTAAAAGAATTCTGGGATTCGAAAAAATAAGTAATAAGGCTGGAAGTTGGAAGAGTGAAGCTGGAAGTTACGATCCGGCTATTTATTTTTTGGTGACTATATATAATTTTACACTATTGTCATTCTGAAGAAGCAAGAATCTCATACACGGCTTAGATTCTTCATTTCACTTCGTTACATTCAGAATGACAGAGTCATAATAATAAGATGAGCAAATTAAATTAGTGTAAAATTGTACATGATTACCATTTTTTCAGGTGATCATTTTAACAATGAAATTCTATAAAGTGGTATAAAAAAGAGAATACTCGTTGTTTACCTTTAAGAATTTCCCTCTCCCAACTTCCAGCTTCCTTACTTTAAATAAAATCAATCACTTTCTCCAGAGCAATTCCTCTGGATCCTTTCAACAATATATTTTCGGACTGAATTTTATTCTGTTTTAAATAGTCTGTTAATTCTGCTGTATTTTCAAAAGCAAGGTCTGAAGCATTCACAGCTTTAAAATGTTTTCCCACAGTAATAATCTCATTGAAACTAAGGTCCTGAGCCAATTTTAAGATGTTCTGATGCTCTTTCTCACTTTCATCACCTAATTCCAGCATATCACCGATAATAATGGTTTTACTGCCTTCAAAACTGATGAAATTATTCAAAGAAGCGCTCATAGAACTTGGATTGGCATTATATGTATCCAAAACCAAAGTTCTCCCCTCTTTTTTCACTACCTGAGATCTCATATTTGTTGGGGTGTAGAGTTCCAACGCATGTTTTATTTTTTCAAAGCTGACTCCGAAATGAAGTCCTAAACTTGCGGCTGCACAAAGATTGGTAAAATTGTACTCTCCCGTCAGTTTTGAAACTGCTTTTACTCCCTGATAGGTCAATCCTACAAAATGCTCTTCTGAAAAAGATTCAAAATGATAATTAGAGGTTTCTGCTCCAAAAGTAATTTTAGGGGAATAGTTTTCAGTTTTCTCTACCTGAATAGGATCGTTTTCATTAACTACAATAGTTCTGTTATTGTTTTTAAGATAATCATAGAGCTCAGACTTTCCTTTAATCACACCCTCAAAACCTCCGAATCCTTCCAAATGAGCTTTTCCAAAATTGGTAATATATCCGAAATCAGGTTGTGAAATAGTACATAAAAATTCAATTTCTTTCTGATGGTTGGCTCCCATTTCAATCACGGCCATTTCATGTTCCGGTTTAATGGAAAGAATAGTTAATGGAACTCCGATATGATTATTCAGATTTCCAGCGGTGTACTGAACATTAAATTTTTCAGAAAGGACCGCATGAATCAGCTCTTTGGTCGTTGTCTTTCCATTACTTCCCGTAAGTCCTATAAAAGGAATAGCAAGCTTGCTTCTATGATAAATTGACAGCTGTTGTAAAAACTCAAGAGTAGATGGAACATAGAAAATATTTTTATCTCTGTTTTCAAATTCCGGAAGTTCAACAATCACTGCCAAAGCTCCGTCATCAATGGCTTTTTCCGCTAGCGTAGCTGCATTGAAATTCTCACCGGAAAAGGCAAAGAAAATATCATTCTCTGCTATTTTTCTGCTGTCAATGGTTACTTTTGCCGCCTGCAGAAATAAAGGATAAAACTGTTCTATATTCATGTGGAAATATATATATTTTTTTTAAAGTCGTACGCAATCGCCAGATCTATATAAGCGTTTTAGACTTTTTAGCCCAAGCGATTTCACGAGTCAAAAATAAAAAAACCTTCCGAAAGTTCGGAAGGTTTTTTATAAGTATTTTTTGATAAATATTATCTTCTAGTTCTACTCTTATCGCTGGCTTTAGCATCCTGTGCAACACGGAATCCTACCCAACCATAAGCTCTGTTTTGATTTTTATATCTTCTTTGTCCCGGATCCAACCAGTAAGCTGTATCCTGCCAAGAACCACCTTTTACCACTCTAACCTCGTTAGAAATTCCGGAAGTTCTGTCTTTAGTATCTTTCTGTAACTTCACTCTACCCGTTCCATCTACAACAAAGCTTTTCTTAGGAGCATTGTACATATCGAATCCTGCAGCAGAATCAGAAACTCTGTAATATTCTAAAGAAGACTGTCTGTCACCATCTCTGTAGTTTCTGTAGTCAGCGATAGTTTGTCTTTCGAACTGTCCAGGAAGACCTTTATATACTAATCTTCCGTCAGCTAAAGTGTCATATTTGATAGTACCTTCGTCGATCATTTTGTAAGTACCGTCACCGTTTCTTACGATCGCCTGAGGCATGTTTCCTCTATAGTAGTTGAAATCGTTGTAATCTTCATCGATGATAGGTCTGTAAACATCAGCCGTCCATTCAGAAACGTTTCCGTACATTCCATAGATACCTAAATCGTTCGATGGATATTGTCTTACGTCAGAAGTCTGAGCAGATCCGTCATTCTTCCATCCAGCGATACCAGAATAGTCACCTTTACCCATTTTGAAGTTTTCAAGGAACATTCCTCTGTCTCTTCCTTTAGTACCTCTTAATCTTTCGATTTCAGGTTTTTTACCTAGATATTGGTTATATTCTCTGGTTTTAGCCATCCCAAGAGCTGCATATTCCCATTCTACTTCAGTAGGAAGTCTGAACTTCTGTACCATTGCAGAATTTGGAGCTCTGTTAGCTGCAAGCAATCTCTGGTTGGTTGTTTTCATACCAGTTTTTTGCTGCATTCTTTTCTCATTGATATATCCTTGCATTTCAGGATCATTCGATTTGAATTTATCCATGTTGAAAGCAGTACCTCCCTGGTTGTTGGATTCGTTGATATACAAATCCTTAGCAATAATACCCGCCTGCATCAAAGCTTTTTCGTTCGCTCTGTCTGACAGCCATTCACAGTATCTGTTTGCCTGAGTCCAGGAAACTCCTACTACCGGATAGTAATCAAATTCCGGAGAACGTAAATACGTTTCGTTATAATCGTTTCTTGCTAATTTGTTGTCCCATAATAAGGTATCCGGTAAAGCACCGTTATAGATCTCCTTAAAACTCGGGTCACTTGGTGGGAATACATACTTCAACCATGTAAGGTATTCGCGGTATTCGTAGTTAGTAATTTCAGTTTCACCGATAAAGAATGAACTTACCTGCATTCTGCGAGGTGTGTTATTCCAATCGTGCATAACATCATCTTTCACTAATCCCATTGTAAAAGTTCCACCTTCTACATATACCATCCCAGGCCAACCCTTCTGTTTCTGTTGCTTTCCTGCAAAAAACCAACCCTGTTTTTCGTTTGGTTTCCAACCTGTTTTGCTGACAAATTTTTTGGTACCGCCACCTTTGCTGGTTCCTGATCCGCCACAGCTGGTTAATGCAAGTGTAGAACTTAATGCTATTAATGAAAACAACTTTAGTTTTTTCATAGTCGATATAAATATTTTCAAAGTACAAAGAAAAAATAAATTATTCAATAAATCAAGTAAACATTTGATTTTTTTGAAAAACGTTAACAAATTAATTTTATTGTATCACAATTTAATTCTAAAATTTTCATTTATTTTGTAATTTAGCAATTTCAATAGTAAACATGAAACGAAAAATTACGATTTTATCTTTAATCGCTTTTGCATCAACACTTTACGCCCAAAGAAACACCATTGAATGGAATGGTTCTAAAATTCAGGATTTTGGTGACACAAAATTAAATCTTCCCAATTTTAAAAATGAAGGTTTTTCTTTCAGCCAAAATAATGTTTTTATAGTAAGCAAGCAAAAAATCGGAGAAAAGCAATTAAAAATCTCAGACCTTGTTTGGGAAAACGTTTCTAATCAAGAATTGTTTGAACTGGATAAAGGCAGACTTCCTGATTATGATGTAGCAGATGTTTCCTATTATACTTTAGAGGGTGAAAGCTATGCCAGCATTAGTATTGCTTTATTTAAAAATATAAAAGGGCGCGTTCAGAGATTATCTTCATTTAATGTTTCAGAAGCCTCTTCTTTTATCAATACAACAGGAACGGTTAATAAAATAGGTACTACCGGCAATCCTTTATCAGGTGGAAATTTTTATAAGATAAAGGTAGACAAGTCCGGAGTATTCAAAATTACTTCCCAGTTTTTAAAAGATAACGGAATTAATCCGAGTTCTGTAAATCCTAAAAACTTCAGAATTTATGGAAATGGAGGAGTAATGCTTCCTGAATACAATCAGGATCCAAGATACGGAGCTTTACAGGAAAACTCCATTCAGGTAGTAGGTGAAGATGATGGAGTCTGGAATGATAATGACTATGCTCTTTTCTATGCACAAGGACCTGATGGGTATAACCTTTATGACACCGGCAATGGAAATGGTTTTAAAAGACACGATACCCGATTCAGTGAGAGAAGTAATAATGTCAAAAATATTTATGAAGATTTCTCTTATTATTATATCAATTTTGACAAAGGTGCAGGAAAAAGAGTTCCCACAGTAGATGGAAATCTTCCTGCCCAGCTGATTACAAGATATGACAGTTACCAGGTCATTAACAAGGATCAGAAAAACCTTTTAAAAGTAGGAAGAACATGGGTAGAGGATACTCCTTTCTCCAATGAAAAGACCATAACATTGTCTACCAATTCACCTATACAGGCGAATGATGTGGTACGATACAGAACTCAGGTGGTGGCGTATAATTCTCAGCAGAATACGATGGATTTTAAAATCAACAATTTAAATCCACACCCACAGCAGGTAATTCCTATGGATACTCCTTCCTATCAGTATACCTTCTATCCTGTAACATACACCGGAACATTAACCAATCTTACCGGAAACCAGTTTACACTGGTCTATAATCCCGATATTTCCAAGAATCCGAATGGAACTTTCTATTTTGATTATCTGGAAGTTCAGTATAAAGAAAATCTTGCATTCAATGGTTCACAAATGAACTTCAGGGATTATTCAATTGTAAGCGGGAGCAATACAGACTACGGTTTCAGTATCACAAATGCAGCTAATATAGAACAGGTATGGGATGTAACGGATATTACCAACGTTAACAGAAGAGTGAATAAAGCAGGAGGTGGTTCTTTCAACTTTGCCTACACTGCTGCTGATCAGAATTTCAATAATGAATTTGTAGCGTTCCGTGCTGATGCTGCTTTCAGTCCACAATTTGTAGGAAGAATTTCCAATCAGAATCTTTCCGCAATACAAAACGTAGATTATCTTATCCTTACTGTACCTGAAATGATGGGTCAGGCACAAAGAATTGCCAACTATCATCAGACTACTCATAACTACAAAGTAGAAATTGTTGACATTAACAAAATCTATGAGGAATATGGCAGCGGAAGTAAAGACCTTACCGCGATAAGAGATTTCGTAAGCAAACTCAACACTCCTCTGGGCAGACTTCAGTATGTTTTTATTCTTGGGGATGCTTCATACGATTATAAAAACAGGGTTCCGAATAATTCAAACGTTGTTGCCAGCTACCAGAGTGAGCAATCTTCTGATTACGTATCATCATTTGTTACGGATGATTATATTGTCATGACCAAGCCACAGACTACATTATTAATTGAAAACAATTTACCGGATGTGCCTGTGGGTAGAATTCCGGCAGCTAATGTAAGTGAAGCCGGCGATATGATCAATAAAACACTGGCTTATAACAATTCTCTTCAAGGGCAGTCATCTCCTTTCGGAGACTGGCGTATGCGACTTGACTTTGTAGTGGATGATAATGAAGAAGGAGGAGGTCCTTTTCATAATGTAATGAACAATTCACTGGTGAATATTTTTGAACAGCCAGGCCAGCTGGATCTTAAAGAATATAATGTTAAAAAACTATATATGGATGCCTTTACCGCTCAGAGCACATCTGGAGGAAGAAGATATCCGCAGGTAAACCAGGCTATTTCCAATGCTATCGGAAACAGTTTGTACCTGTTCTATTTCGGACACGGAGGAATCAATGGTTGGGCACAGGAAAGAGTGCTTACCAGCACAGAGGTTCAGAATGCCAACAACTTCTCTAATGTATACAGCAGATTCCCTTTTGTCTCTACCATCACTTGTGAATTCACATTATGGGACGAACCTTCAACCAATTCTGTTGGAGAACAGTTTATTAAAATGAAACAGGGAGGTGTTTCTACCATGATTACTTCCAGCCGTGCTATTGGGGTAGATTACGGACGTGATTTTACCAATACATTCACTCAGAATATTTTTAAATTAACCAATGACGATTTTAATTCATTAGGAAATGCCCACTTAATTGCCAAAAAACAAAAAGGTCCTAACAGTAACCATTTAAAAGTAAATTTCCTGGGTGATCCTGCGATGAAATTAAGCAGACCTCAAAGACTCCTGGTTATTGATAATATTGAAACTCCGGTTCCGGGACTGATCAGAGGTTTGGATTTTGTAAAAATCAAAGGACATATCAATAATCCGAACGGAACACTGAACAATACTTTCAACGGAAAAGTCAGCATCAATATTTTTGATAAGAGATTAAACAAGAAAACACTTAACAACAGTGGAATTTTAACTCCGGTTTTAGATTATACTGAAGAAGGAAGTGCAATTGTAAAATCCGCAGGAACTGCCGTAAACGGAGTTTTCACTGCTGAATTCTATGTTCCTAAAGACATTAACTATGCTGTAGGACAAGGAAGAATACTTGCCTATTCTGACAATAAATCAACGGATGTTTTCAACAACCAGGCTGTACAGGTGGGAGATATCAATCCTAATGGAATCAATGATAATCAACCTCCAAAAGTAAAACTGTATATGAACAACACCAACTTTGCAGATGGTGGAATCACCAATCAGAATCCTATGCTTCTTGCCTGTCTTACTGATGATACAGGGATTAACTCAACAGGATCCGGTGTAGGACATGATATTACAGTATATCTTGACGGACAGATTATCAATACCGTGGTTTTAAATGATTTTTATGCTCCGGGAGAAGGAAACGGATGCTTAAACCCAAGTCTTGCCGAATATCAGAAAGGGAATGTAACCTACCCTTTCAGAAATCTTTCCATAGGACAACATCAATTATCATTTAAAGTTTGGGATATAAACAATAATTCGACAACTGCTACGTTAAATTTTGAAGTTAAAGATGAGTCTGACCAACACCTGACGATCAACCGTCCGTTGAACTGGCCAAATCCATTCACCAATAAAACCTATATTCAGTTTGAACACAACTGTGATGATATTCTGGATGTGAACGTACAAATTTATACAATAACCGGAAGATTGGTAAGAACTTTATCGCAGCCAGTGGTTGCAGAACCTTTCCTACAGGGCTTTAGAACCCCTCGTCAGGCAATAGAATGGGACGGAAGAGATGATTTTGGAGCTACAGTAGCAAAAGGTACGTATATTTTTAAGATATTTGCAAAAAGTCAAAATCAAGAAAAATGCAAAGGAAGTGCTACAGCTGTAGAAAAAATGGTACTTTTGAAATAATTAAATAGAACAATAGATAATAATATTAACAAAAAACTGATAATATATAAAAGACAACATATGAATTTAACTACTAAACTGCTATTAGGATTTGGTTTGAGTGCTGGTTTTTTAGGCTATTCGCAAGATTTAGGTAAAGTAAACCCAGTTCTTACCGGAGCTCCTTTCTTAAGAATTGCACCTGATGCAAGATCGGGAGGTATGGGAGATCAAGGGGTGGTAACCTCTCCGGATGCATTTTCACAATTCTGGAATGCGGCTAAATACCCTTTCAGCAGGACAAGTTCTTCCGTAGGTCTTAACTATACGCCTTACATGGGAAAACTTACCAATGATGTATTCTTATTATATGCTTCGTTCCATAAGTTTTTGGGGCAGGAAGAAAGATCTACAATCTCCGCGAGTATCTATTATTTCAATATGGGACAGGTAGACCTGACTCAATTGGTGGGTACAGAAATCGCTTCTATGGGTACATCAAAACCAAACGAATTCTCCATTGACGTTGCCTACGCTTTGAAACTTTCTGATTCATTCTCCGGAGCTGTTACCGGTAGATTTATCCGTTCAGACTTAGCCGGAGGATTCAACACAGATACTACACTTAAAGCGGCAAACAGTTTTGCAGTAGACGTTTCAGGATACTATACCTCTCCAAGATTCTCCAGTATTGGTGGATATGATGGTAAAGTAAATGCAGGTTTGGCTATTCAGAACTTAGGTCCGAAACTGGATTATACAGGAAATGAAGAATCAAGATCTTATCTTCCTACTATGGCAAGATTAGGGGTTGGATACGATATGTACCTGGATGATATGAACAGAGTAGGAATTTCTGTGGAAGGTTCAAAACTATTGGTTCCAGGATCTGAGTATGCAGGAATAGACCCGAATACAAGACAGCCTATTTATCAGATCCCGAATGTAGGACCAATGGCTGGTATCGGAAAATCTTTCAAAAATAAAAACAGTATCATGTACAGTGGTGCTTTAGAATATTCTTATGACAATGCATTTTCTGTAAGAGGAGGTTACTTCCATGAAAGTGAAGAGCAGGGAGCAAGACAGTTTGCTACTGCGGGGGTTGGATTAAGATACCGTTCTTTCGGACTTGATCTTTCTTATCTGATCAATATGTCAAAAATCAACAGTGCTCTGGATAATACTCTTCGTTTCGGTCTTACCTGGAACATTGGAGAAGAAACTTCCAACAACGATCGTTAAAAAAAAGCAACTGCTATATAAAAAAGCCTCATTTTACATGAGGCTTTTTTTTGTGAATAGTCAATCGTCAATCCGCTTCGCTTGTCAATTTATTTTATACGCAATAATCATATTCACTATTCACTTTGCGAAGCAAAAATTCACTTTTGATACGTGAATAGGCAATCGTCAATCCGCTTCGCTTGTCAATTTATCTTATACGCAATAACCATATTCACTATTCACTTTGCGAAGCAAAAATTCACTTTTGATACGTGAATAGTCAATCGTCAATCTGCTTCGCTTGTCAATGTCTTTTACAGACTGCAATCATTCACCATTCACTTTGCGAAGCAAAAATTCACTGGTAAAAGATCCGTCAATGGTCAATGGTCAATTCGCTTCGCTTGTCAATTTATTTTACATACTGCAAACATTCACCATTCACTTTGCAAATCAAAAATTCACTGGTAAAAGATCCGTCAATGGTCAATGGTCAATTCGCTTCGCTTGTCAATTTATTTTACATACTGCAAACATTCACCATTCACTTTGCAAATCAAAAATTCACTGGTAAAAGATCCGTCAATGGTCAATGGTCAATTCGCTTCGCTTGTCAATTTATTTTACATACTGCAAAC
>NZ_JAMZGF010000078.1 GCF_024158915.1 Chryseobacterium sp. S0630
AGTTTTGGCTAAAGCCGTTGAAAATTTTGTTCTTATTAAACGGACTAAAGTCCGTCGCTATTGAATATGATCTCTCGCAGATTTTGCTGATTGAGCAGATTATTCATTCCCCAAGCCTATCCACTCTGTTTGTCATTCCGGAGGAATCCAGCTTTCCAAAAGTAGGATAGAGATAATATGATAAAAAATGATTTGTCATGTCATCCAATGATTAATTACTTTAATATTCCAACCTTCAGGAATTCTTGTTATAACATAAGTTTCACCTCTAGAAACCCCATTATGGATTAAAATGTAAGTATCTTTTTTATCATCACATGTGAAAAGTTTGCTATAAAAATGAGCATATATATTGTTAAAGCTTTGTTGGATGTATTTGGAAAACTCTTTTGAAGTAAGAAAAATTATTTTTTTACCTAAAGTATCTGTTCTTCTTAGATTTTCGTCATTCGTTACAATAACATTATATTGTAGCATATCAATGAAGCTCTTTTTATTATTTGAAGTAGAGTTATATCTTTCAATCTGTGAAGCAAAGTCTTCTTTAAATGTTTTTAAATTCACAATAAACTCAATGGTTAATGGATCAGGATTATCAATGAGATCGTATTCTCCATATAAAGCGGCTAATAATGCTTTTGTAAAATCATTGTCTATCGTTTTGTATTTTGGATTATTGTCCTCAGAGTCCGGAACTCCATCGTTATCGGTATCTTTTGATAAAGGATCGGTAAAAAGTTCCATTTTTTCTTCAAGATCATTAAGCCCATCATCATCAGAATCTTTCATGATCTCATTAATATTAATAATAACCAGTGCATTTCTTCTTAGTACCTCATATTCAGCTTCACCATGTGGAAAAGTGAGTGGTCTTGTCATTCTCACAATGTCTGCTTCAATCTGTAAATGATGGCTGTCTTTCCACAATGAAAATTGAGAATTGTTTTTAAAAAAATAATTATTATTCTTTTCCATTCCAGTATAATAATTGTTCCAGGTCTTTCCATTGTCCACTGAAATTCTCAGATAGTATTTCGCATTAAAAGAAGAATCATTCTGATAAAGTATAGCAATGATGTTATTAAACCGACCCGTTTTAACGATTAAAGGCCACGGAATATTTCCATATTGTTTGGCAAATTCTGTATTTCTAATAGAGTCTCTTAGTTTATAATGTCCTAAGAGGCTATCGGGGGCTGCGTTACTTTCTGCGGAAGCCATTTTTGTTTCCAAAGAATCTATTATACTTTCAGATTTTGAAAATTTTTTTAAATATTGAATAGATATGAACTTAAAAGGACGTTTAAGTGCTTGTTTTCTGGTTATTTTATAATTATAAGAATATGGGTTATTTAAACTATGCTTGGCCTTTTTTAAAGCTTCACACTTGCAGACCTCCTGATCTTGTGCCATGGAAAAAATGGAGAGTAAAAAGAAGAATATGATGAGAATTTGTTTCAAAATATAATTTTTTTGTTAAATAGAATATTGTGATTTAAGATGAAGGAATGTTTTTATTCTCAAAATTTATCCACCCAGTTTGTCATTCCGCAGGAATCCAAATTTCAAAATCAAGAATAAAAATATTTAGCTGTTTTTAAGATTAAATGTCATTTTACCCCTTTCTTTCCTCAAAAAAATAAAACAAAAAGAGTGTGATAAAAGTAGAGTTAAATATTTTTTCAAAGTTTTTTCGTTTTTAATTAACATTTAAACGCTTTGCCCAAAACTTTATTTTGTAGGGTTTTAAACTTAAACATATTTTAAACTTACTTTAAATTCACTGTATTGTAGAATTATCTTTAAGGATTTTAACAATTTTTGCATTATATTTGTTATAAACATAAACCATGAAAAACAATTTATTGATTTTTACGTTTAGTTTTTTTGCTTTCCCTGCTTTTGGCTGGGCACAGTCTGCGCCAGATTTTAAAGAACTTCTGGATAGTGCTATGGTTCGGGATTCGAACCTCAAAATGCAGATTACCCAAAACAAACTTACCGATCTTGACGAACACAAACTCAAAGATATCTTTCTTCCAACTTTGGAACTAAGTGGTAAAGCCGGCTATCTCAACGGAACAGCAAGACTGACGTCACCAGAATTCAATCTCGCTCCCTTTATCAATATTCCTGAAGGGACTTTCAACAATAATTTCAATGTATCCGGATTTTCAGGTATTGCCAAGGCAGATGCCAAGATGCTTCTGTATTCAGGAGGAAAGGTAAAGTACATGAAAAAAGCGGTAGAAGAAAAGAAAAAGTCTGAAGATATCCTTCTGGAGAAAACAAAAGATGAGGTGATTGCTACTATTTCTAAAGCATATGACCAGCTAGCTCTCATTCATCAGTCTAAAAAGGTTCTGGATGAAAGTAAAAAAAGACTTGATATTAATCGAAAAACAGCCGATAAAGCGCTTGGTTATGGTTTAATAACGCCTTATGACCATAAGAAAATCGAGCTGGCTCAGGCAACTTTAGATGCCAAAATGGTAGAATATGAAGGGAAAAAAGAACTGCTTCTTACCCAGCTTTATATTTTGACAGGGATTCAAAGAGACAGGCTCAGAATGATTGATCCTGTATTATCTCCTGTAGAATTGCTGGCTGCGGAAAAAGGAATAGAGCAAAGAGCTGAAATCCGTGCACTGGAACATGGGATCAGTGCTGCAGACTATAAAATAAAAGCAGAAAAAACGTGGATGATTCCTAAAGTACAGCTGATGGCTTCTGCCTATTATATTGGTTTGTACGGGAACAGAATAAAATCTTCGGAAAATGTAATCCCGGCAGTTCCCATACTTGGATATGAAGGGAAAAAGCTGGATTGGAGACCCAATAATATCAACGTGTTTCCATTGATTACAGCAGGAGTTGGTTTTAAATGGGAAATTTTCGATGGTAAAGAAGGAAAACATGCAGAAGAAACTGCCAAAGTTGGGAAAGAAGTATTGCAGAACCAGAAAGAAGATGCGCTGAAAAAGCTGACATTGAATCTGGCTAATAATCAAACCAATTATGATATAGCTTCTGCACAGATCACCTTGAAAGCCAAAGAAAAAGAACTGGCAAAAAATGCACTCGTACAGGCAGAAAAAGAATTCAGATACGGAATGAGCAAATCTTCACAGCTTATTGATGCAGAAAATGATCTTGAAGCTTCAGAACTGGAATATCAGAATGCCATTTTCAACCAGAGAAGAGCGGGAATAGAACTGATGAGGTCTACCCAGGAGCTGGATATCACCAAATTTTATTTAATCCCTTAAAAATTTAAATGATGCATAAAAATATATCTATACTCTTCGCTGCTCTGTTTTTCTTGGGGAGCTGTGACAAAAAAAATGAAAAAATCAAAGAACCTGAAGGAAAAACCAAAAAAGATGTCATCTCTTTTGCTCCTAAAGTTACCGGAAGGATTCTCAAAATATATGTTTCTGAAGGTCAGACTGTGAAAAAAGGAGATACGCTGGCTCAGCTTGACGTCCCTGAAGTTTCTGCAAAAATTGCACAGGCACAAGGTGCGGTAAGTGCTGCTTCAGCTCAGGAACAAATGGCCAAAAATGGAGCGACACCCGATCAGTTGAAACAGCTTCAGGCCAAATATAAAGGATTGAAAGAACAATATGAATTTGCCCAGAAATCTTATAAAAGAGCCAACAATATGTTTCGCGACAGCTTAATGTCTCCACAGGCTCATGACGAAATCTATGCAAAATTACAAGGCGCAAAAGCTCAGTATGATGCTGTAGTGGCAGAATTGGATGATGTAAACAGAGGAACCCGTTTCGAAAAAATAGAAATGGCGGCAGGGCAGGCATCACAAGCTAAAGGAGCTTTGCAGGAAGCTAATGTAGCCTATTCCGAAAGATATATCATTGCTACCAACGATATGGAAATTGAGACCATCAGCTTAAATACAGGTGAATTGGCAACCGCTGGTTTCGCACTGTTCAACGGGTATATTCCGGAGAGTACGTATTTCAGATTTACCATCCCGGAAAGTGCTATTTCAAAATACAAAAAAGGGCAGGAGGTAACCATGCAGGTGGTGTATAACAAAGAAAACCTGACAGGAAATATCGTATACATTAAGCAGTTGACAAAGTATGCTGATATTACCACGGCTTATCCTGATTACCAGTTACAGGATGCGATCTATGAGATTAAAGTAAAGCCTAAAGACATGAATAAGGCTAAAAGTATTCTGGTCAATGCGAATGTAATCCTGAAATAAATTGAAATAGGACAGATGAAGTTTCAATTTATTTCATTTTGTTCTTCAACATATAAAAATATACAGATGAAAGAATTTTTCCGTCTTTTGAAACGTGAGTTCAAACTTTTTATCGGCAATTCTACCTTAAGGACGGTGTTCTTTTTGGCACCCGTCTTCTATGCTACCTTGCTGGGGTTTGTCTACAAAAGCGGAAAAGTTGAAAATACTCCTGTTTTGGTTGTAGATAGAGACAATACGCCTTTATCCAACCAACTGACAGAAATGCTGGATGATAATAAAAGCATCAAAATTATCAGATATCTGCAGGAACCTTTAAGTATCAAAGATGAGGTGATCCGGCATGAGGCTGCGGCTGTCGTAATTATTCCATCAAGATTTGAAGGAGATATGCTTCAGAAAAAATACCCGGAGCTCAATGTTTATATCAATACCGGGAACGTTTTAACAGCTAATTTCGCATCCAAAGCGCTTCAGCTGACCATAGGAACATTTTCTGCCGGAGCTTCCATCAAAGCCCTTCAGAAAGCAGGAATGCCCGCTGCAAAAGCTGCAACACAATATGAACCTTTCAAAGCCAATTATATTACCCTTTTCAATACTACCGGAAACTATCTGATCTTTATGTGGCCGGCAATGCTGGCAGTGGTATTGCAACAGGTAATCTTATTAGCAATGGCGGTAAGTTTTGCTGCCGAATTTGAAAGAGGATCTTTTGTAAAAGAATATCTCAAAATGAAAAAATGGGCTTTCCCAACCATGTTGATAAAAGTGATTCCAATCTGGGTGTTTTCTATTCTTATTGTAGGTATTTATTACTTTATGCATATGATTTTCAGGGTTCCGATGCCGGAGGGAATTCTTAATTTTATCCTCCTCACAGCCGTTTTTGTGGGGTCAGCTTCATTTTTGGGTGTATTCATCAGTATTCTGATTCCGGATGCTTTGAAAGCGACACAAATCCTGATGGTAATTGCTTCACCGGCCTTCATTATCAGTGGATTTACATGGCCTTTGAGCGCAATGCCTGCTTTCGTACAGTTTATTGCGAATATTATTCCTTTGACTCCTTTCTTACAGGCTTTCAAAATTTTATTAATTCAAAAGGGTTCGGTAGAACTTACATTCCCATATCTGAAACATCTAAGTATCCTTTTAGTAATATATGCTATTATCGGCTGGATTGCTTTAAAGATCAAACTTTGGTTTATTTTCAAAAAATCCACGCCACAGGAAATTGAGGTTGAGAATACTTCTGAGGAGATTGAGTAGTTTGTTATGGATGGTTAATTTGTTTATTAGTTCCCTATCGATGTTATATGGACTTACTTAACTTCAGCATTTGTGCTAAACAATTCAAAATAGTAGTGAAGAAATCATTCTCTTTTACCCAGACTCTACCTATCATAAACTCATCATTAACAACTCGCAACCCCGTAACTCGAATCCCGAAACTATCCACGCTCAATTTTTTCAAACAACAATAAAATCAAACAAAAAAACTGATATATTTGTCCATAGTAAAATAGAAATTATATGGAAAATGTATTTGATGCAAAAGATGCTCAAAACTATATAGATAGGATCAACAGATTGGTAGAAGATACTCACGGTTTGTGGGGGAAAATGACAGTAGACCAAATGCTGGCACACTGTTGTATTACCTATGAAATGATCTATGAGCCGGAAAAACACAAAAAGCCGGGAGCGATTGCAAAATTTATACTAAAAACTTTCGTAAAACCTAAAGTAGTGGGAGAAAAAGCATATCCAAGAGATTCTCCTACCGCTCCACAGTTTTTGATTACCACCAGAAAGAATTTTCACGAAGAAAAAACAAGACTGATCGGGTTCATTCAAAAGACACAACAGTTAGGAGCAGATGCGTTCGATGGTAAAGAATCTTTTTCTTTCGGAAAACTGAATTCCCAGGAATGGAATAATATGTTTGCCAAACATCTGAACCACCATCTTGCACAATTTGGCGTTTAAAAAACACACCCTATGAAAAAAATTTTATTACTCCTCATTCTGACCGCCAATTTTGCATTAGGGCAGATGCCGGATATCTCAAATACCTGGCTGAACAATAGTAAACCTTATATAGGGACTATTGGAAACAAAGGCCAGGAACTAAAACTGAAAATCAATATTTCTGAGCAGAATAAAAAGAATGATCAGGAATATTTTGTTTCAGGATATTCTCTTGTGGATACCAGTTATGCAAAATTTGAAGGGAAAATTACCATTTCAAAATATAAAGATTCTAAGAAGCAGGGAACGGTATTTGGAGAATATGAACTGGCAGAAGAGAATAAAGGAAAACATTCCGGACTTTTTAAAGGAAAGTTTGTTTATAACTTCAAGTGGAATAGAAAGACGGAAAAAATTGAAGGACAATCTATTGAGTTTATAGGAGACTGGAAAAGTTATGACGGAACTCTGGAGTTTAAAACTCAATTGAAAAACCAATAGCCATGCTGAGAAGAATATTAGCGGTATTGGTTGGTCTTATCACAGGATCCGTTTGTATTACTGTGGTGGAAAAGATAGGGCATGCTTTGTACCCGCCACCTGCACAGGCAGAGGCCGGAGGTATGGAGGCTTTGAAAGTGTATGTAGAACAGGCTCCTTTTATGGCTCTGTTTTTTATTATCATTGCGTATGCCTTGGCAGCAATTGTTTCAGGTTTTGTAGCCTCAAAAATCTCAAATAATGGGAAATATACAGCTGCTGCAATCTGTGGAATTATTTTTTTACTGATGACCATTTACATGATGGCATCTTTACCTTCTCCAATCTGGTTCTGGATTTTAGGAATTCTGGTTTGGGGATTGGTTTTCGTAGGACATAAACTTGCTTTAAAAACAAAAAAAATATGAAATTAGGAGCTTTTTCAATCAGTTTAAGTGTAAAAGATCTTCAGAAATCCAAAGACTTTTATGAGAAACTTGGGTTCACCACTATGGCAGGAACAGAAGCACAAAATTACCTGATCATGAAAAACGGGTCTACTCTTATCGGACTTTTTCAGGCGATGTTTGATGGGAATATGCTTACTTTCAATCCGGGATGGGATGAAAATGCACAGAATCTGGAATCTTTTGACGATGTGCGTGAAATTCAGAGAAAGTTAAAAGAAAGTGGAATAGAAATCGGAAAAGAAGCCGATGAAACCACTTCCGGCCCTGAGCATATCTATCTGAAAGACCCTGATGGAAATATGATTCTTATAGATCAACACAGATAATAATTAAAAACACATGTATGATGAGAACATTTAAACGCATTTTTTTACTTTTAACCATATTACTAATCATCTTGTTGGTTTGGGCTGCTTTTATTTCGGGAGACTGTAAATATGAAAAGTCGATTTCTATCAATGCTCCGGTAGAAAGAGTGTGGAAAAATACCAATACCCTCAAGGCAATGGATCAATGGAGTCCTTGGAATGATCTTGATCCGGTTATGAAAAAAGACTGGACAGGAACAACCGGCCAACCCGGAGAAAAAGTTTGCTGGGACAGTAAAAATAAACAAGCAGGAAAAGGTTGTCAGGAATTAGAAAAAGTAGATGAAACAGGTAAAAGAATAGATACAAAAATCAAATTTCTCACGCCTTATGAAAGTGAAGCAAATGCTTATGTAACAGTAGTTCCGGAAGGAAACGGAAGCAAGGCAACATGGGGATTCACATCAGAGATTCCTTATCCGTTTACTTTGATGAAACTGTTTATGAATATGGAGAAAGCTGTTGGAAAAGATTATCAGAAAGGACTTTCAAGATTAAAAACCTTATCTGAAAAACCTCAATAAAATAAACTCAACTTAAAAAAACAAAACAATTATGGCAACAGTAAACGTTTACCTGACATTCAACGGAAACTGCAGAGAAGCATTCGATTTTTATAAATCTGTTTTCGGGGGAGAATATCCTTACATCGGAACATTTGGAGAGATGCCTCCAATGGAAGGAAAAGAAACACCTGAAGAAGACAAAAACAAAATCATGCATGTTTCTCTTCCGATCTCGAAAGAAACGATTTTGATGGGAAGCGATACAGGAGGAGAGTGGTCTTCCAACTTCAAAGCAGGAAACAACTTCTCTATTTCTGTGAACGCTGAATCTAAAGAAGAAGCAGACAAATTATTCGGTGGTCTTTCTGCAGGCGGGCAGGTAACAATGCCAATGGCTGATACCTTCTGGGGAGCTTATTTCGGAATGTTTAGTGATAAATTCGGAATCAACTGGATGGTAAACTATGACGATCCTGCAAAAATGCAGCAACATCCATAAGATCGATATTGGAATTCAAAATACCCAAAAACCGACAGCTAGCTGTCGGTTTTTTTTACTATTTACTGGTTGTATTGCTTTTATTTCTTTTTAATGATTTTGTAGCTTCCTGATGCTGTTGTGATGAGATAAATACCATCCGGGAGTTCGCTTATATCAAACTTATTTTTATCTTTTTCAGCGGCTGCAGATTTTATAATTTTTCCAGACTGGTCATATAATGAAACCTTATCATTTTTCTTCAGATCATCCATATAGAAGATACCAGTAGTTGGATTTGGATAAATATTCCCTTTGCTTTTGAGTGAATTTTCTGAAGTTCCCAGCGTGGAAATTTTTGTCCATGTAAATGCATCCAGGCACATATAGACGTATCCTCCTGTGGATTGCAGCTGAAGTTCATCAATGGTAGTATTGCTGTTATTCTGATTATTTAAAGTAGCAAGATCAATCAGGGTAAATCCGTTGTTAATGCCTGTTGTTCCCATTGTTGCATTGAATGTTGTATTAAAACCTGAAGTTTTTGTAGTGGTAAACTTTGTAACTCCTGCTAATTTTCCGGTAATGATAAGCGTTCCTGATGAGATAGACTGGTTTAAAGCAGTATTACTCAGGAAGACCCAAAACTTGGATACGGTGAATGGGGAACTGGTTTTAACACTGAAAGCAGGAGCATTGATATTGGTTGTTCCTGTATTATCTATGTAGACATTATCATTGGCTGTTCCGTTCCAGCCGGTGTTCGGATAATTACTTTGAATTCTAAAAGTTCCGGCCTGTGAAACAATATTGAATGTATATCCATTGCTGGTAAAGCTTGTACTGCCACCAGTTGAAGTTTCAAAAGTTACAGTGGTGATCTGTGCATTGATCGTTGTAATACTGCTTATGAAAGCAAGAATTACAAAAAAGATATTTTTTTTCATGATACAGATTTTTAATGTTTAAAGAAGATCATAAGCTTCCTGTACTGTTGATATGCTCATGAGATTTTCCTGTAAAGGATACCACAAAGTAACCGAGAAATACAAAGTGATAACAGCGTATTAAATGCCGAATTGAAAAATGCGTAGAAATACGCAGTTTTGGTGTTTGTTATTATTATAATTTTGAAAAATGAATATTATGTTAATTAAAATGAAATTATTTCACGGTATGGTTAGTTTTTTTCATAACTTGTAATGTGTAGCTACAGTGACTTTATTCTAAACCTATTATATAATTTAAAACAAGAAAAACTATGGAATTACCAAAACATGCAATCTCATTCGATGATGCTAAAACATGGATCGCAAATTGGCAAAACAGAAAAGGTGTTGATGGAATGTCGATAAGGGCTCATCTCATCCCTGCAAAGGACATTCATGATATTTTCATTAAAGACAAAGGATTTGCGAGATATCGTGGATACAATGCCATCACGAATGAAGGCGAATTTAAGTTTTTGATGGTAGGAGTGGATGAAGATGATAATGATATTGTAAATTATGATAATGGAGATTATGTCTATGATATGACAACACCTTGTCCAAGCGTATGTTCTACTGCAAAATGGTGGAATCTGTAATCTGAAAATCAGAGATTATTGGATCATTGGATTGAAATATTGTCATTGATTGGAAAAGGCATTCTGCTGATTAATCTGGCAGTATACTGTATAGGTTTTTCCGGAAGAGGAAAAGCCTATACATTCTTCATCAGCTATTTGGCCTGGATATTACTTTGTGAAATTGTGTTCTATGTATTGAATTCACAGAAGATTAATAATCTGTTTTTTTCACATTACTATCTGACAGGTCAGTTTTTGTTACTGGGGCTATTTTTTCATGAAATTTTAACGGAAAAATACCAGAAAAAAACAGCACGTACACTTTTAATTATCATTCCTGTAGTTCTCGTTATACAGTATATCATATACCCTGAAAAGTATTATGTTTTTAATCTATTTGAAATTTTTGTTACTTCTTATTCTATTATCATTCTGGCATTATTTCATTTATATAATATACTGGATACCAAAAAGAAATACAATTATATAAGCCTGGGACTTTTACTTTATCTGATAAGCAGTACCGTAATATTTTTGTCCGGAAACCTCTATACGGTGATGAACAGAAAACTGCATAAAGAGATTTGGGTATTCAATGTTGTTATGTTTATTGTGTATCAGATCTTTATTCTGATAGACTATCTTTCTTCCCGCAAAAAAAATGTGTAATTACTGTTATGATTTTACAAAATGAATGAGAATACAATTATTTCCACTATCGTTTATACCTTTCTGGCATTTACCTTACTGGCTGTTACCCTGATTATATTTTATTATTTTTCGAATAAGAAAATAACAAGAAATCTTATTCAGAAAAAAGAACTGGAGGTGAGATATGAGAAAGATCTTACCCATGCTATCATCAGTGCTCAGGAAAAAGAAAGGCTGAGAATTGCCCAGGATCTGCATGATGATATCAGCTCAAAACTCAGTGTGGTTTCTTTAAATATCCATCTTTTGGATTTTGATAATTTGTCCAGAGAAGAATATAACGATCTGAAAAATAAAATCATACATCTGGTCAACAAAACAGCAGAAAGTGCCAGGCAGATCTCGCATGATCTCCTTCCTCCGATTTTAGAAAAATTTGGACTCCATGCTGCAATAGATGCATTGTGCTCAGAAATTAACCTGTCCAAAACCCTGCAGGTTACTTATTCCAACAGCTTATACTTTGCAAAAGCAGAAGAAGAAAAAAATTTGCATATCTTTAGAATACTTCAGGAGCTCATTAACAATTCCATAAAACACGGAGAAAGTACACATATTGATATAGAATTTTTGGGAAAAGACGGAAAAAATACCTGTATCTATAAAGATGATGGGAAAGGATTTGATCTTAATGAAAATACATTGAAAGAAGGATTAGGCTTAAGAAATATCAGAAGCCGGGTAGAATTGATCAATGGAACACTTAAAATTGAAAGTGAAAAAAATAAAGGGATTGCTGTAGAATTTACATTTTAAATCATTATAAAATGGAAAAGGATATAATTCGTGTCATAACTGTAGACGATGAGGCACTCTTTCGTCAGGGAATTTCATTGTTGATACAGAGAGAAAAAGATATTGAACTGGTAAGTGATTTCAGCAATGGGAAAGAGCTGCTGGACGAGCTTGTAACCCTGGAAGAACTGCCTGATATCATCCTGATGGATCTCAATATGCCTGAAATAAACGGAGTAGAAGCTACTAAACAAATCCATATCAAATATCCTCAGATCAGGATTATTGCATTAACGAGCTATAATACAAAAGCATTTATTGTCAATATGATACAGTCAGGAGCCTGTTCCTTTCTTAAAAAAAACTCAAGTCCTGCCGAACTGCTCACTGCAATCCGTGAAGTACACAGCAAAGGTTTCTTCTATAACAATGAGGTAATGGAAGCTTTACATCAAAATCTTACAGAACCTAAGAAAAAAGTTTCCAGTATTTTTGATGCCAATCATATTTCCAAAAGAGAAAAAGAAGTATTGGAACTCATCTGTAAACAATACAACACTTCTGAGATTGCAGATCAACTTTTTATAAGCTCCAGAACCGTTGAAGGTCACCGTAACAGCCTTCTGCTTAAAACAGGAGCCAAAAACACTGCAGGTTTAGTGGTATATGCCATAGAAAGTAAAATTGCAGATATGAACTATTTAAAAGACAGGTTCGAGTAAATATTCATACAGCTGTTTTCATTAAAAAATTAAATAAAATTTATATTTTCTGATTAAATTAGCTTTTGTTTTGATAAGCAGAACCCAAAGGTTTGTTTATGAAAAGCAATAATTTATAGTTAAAACAGAAAATACAAAAGAATGAAATTTACAATTGAAAACATCAAAGCAGAGCACCAGAAAGTAAAAAGCGGAGCCGATTTTCCTCAATATATTCAAGCCATAAAAGCATTAGGGGTTTCTCATTACAAAGCATATGTCTCGGATGGAAATACTGAATACTTTAATAACGAAAATCAATCTGTTCATACAGGAAAAAAGTATGATCCTCTTGCTGTTTCCGATACTTTAAATCTTGAAAATTTTAAAATAAGACTGAAACTTCATCAACAGGGAGGAACAGATTATATGACTTTCTGTAAAGACTGTGCAGAAAACGGAATCAATGGCTGGGTAATGGATCTTCATGCGATGACGTGTACTTATTTTGATCAGAATGAAACGGATGTTCTGACAGAAGAGGTTCCGGGATAATCTTTTACACAAATACGGATGCAGACCATTGCATCCGTAATTGTTTATAATAACTTATAAAATATTGTTTGCTATTATTGATTTAAAATATTAATTTTGTTAAAAACGATAGATAATAGTAATTGATAAACATGAGAAAGGTTTTTACGAAGTTGGCATTCACAGTATTAGGGTTGGGATCCATTTTGACATTTGCTCAAAAAAACGATCTGGGAGCATGGTATATGTATTTTGGAAACAATAAGATCAGCAAGAAACTGAACTGGCACAATGAAATCCAGTACCGTAATTTCGATGGAGTGGGAGACCTGGAACAGTTACTGATCCGTACAGGGATTGGATATGATCTTACAGAGAACAATAACAATGTTTTATTAGGATATGGTTTCATTCTCAGCCAACCTTATGTAAACGGGGAGAAAAAAGAAAATATTGAGCACCGAATTTTCCAGCAGTATATTACCAAACAGAAATTCGGACGTTTCTATCTTCAGCATCGTTACCGTTTGGAAGAACGTTTTCTGCAGGATGATTTCAGAATGAGATTCCGTTACATGCTGGGACTGAATATTCCGATTACTCAAAAAGAAATGCTGCCGAAAACCCTTTATGCATCAGTATATAACGAAATTTTTCTGCACTTCAACAGTCCGGTTTTCGACAGGAACAGAGTGTATGGAGCTTTAGGATATGTCATCAATAAAAATATGAGGATTGAAGCAGGGTATATGAATCAGATTCAGGAGAACAGAAACCGCGGACAGATTCAGATTGGTTTTTATAATAATATTCCATTTACTAAAAACTAATGAAACTGTTACTGAATGCTGTGAGGAAGACCATTATTTGAAAATAGATCATCATAAACACTATAAAATAAACACTTATGCATTCAGGAAAAAGATTCGGAGCCCGGGAGTTCATTATCTGGACAAGACGGAGCATTTATGCGCTGGTTGTATTATCAGCTATTCCTACAGTCCTGTACTTTTTAGGCTGGAAGTTTCTTTCTGTTCCATGGCAGCCTATTGCCATCATGGGGACAGCCGTTGCCTTTATTGTAGGATTTAAAAACAATGCCAGCTATAGCAGACTCTGGGAAGCAAGACAGATTTACGGAGCGATTATCAATGACAGCCGTAGCTTTGGATATATTCTGAGAGATGCACTGCTCTCAAAAGATCCGGGTAAAGTAAAAGAAATGTTTCTTCGTCATTATGCATGGCTTACAGCATTGAGATTTCAGCTTCGTGAACCGAGAGCATGGGAAAATATGGGGACAGATCAGTTTGATGAATATGCCAAAAAATATGACATTCCGGAGAGACTGACCAAACTGGATGAAGAATTGAAAAAATATCTTTCAGAATCTGAACTTCAGTATATTTTAAGCAAAAAAAATAGAGCGACCCAATTGATGGCGAAGCAAAGTAAAGCTTTGTCCGAAGCGTATGAAAAAGGAGAACTTAATGATTTCCAATGGACACAGATCAATCAGCAACTGATAAAGTTTACCGACGATCAGGGAAAAGCAGAAAGAATTAAAAACTTTCCCTACCCAAGAAATTTCTCTTCCATCACCACGTATCTTTTGCTTTTATTCATTGTTTTTGTGCCTTTCGGATTATTGAAAGAGTTCGACAAATTAGGTGAAGGAACCATGGTAGAAGGCTGGACATTATGGTTTAATATTCCGTTTTCTTTACTGGTGACCTGGTGTTTCCATACCTTAGACAACGTAGGAGAAGCTTCTGTTAATCCATTCGAAGGAAGCGCTAATGATGTACCGATTACTCAGATCAGCCGTACTATTGAAATCGATATGAGAGATATGTTGGATGAATCTGATCTTCCGCCAGCCATCACTCCAAAGAATAATATTGTGCTTTAATTTTTTCCGTTTTTATAATGTATGAAGATAGTTGTAAAGAAAAAGTCTAAACTTTGGATGAAATGAAACCTTATAGGTTGGGGGAATTAGATTTGGACATCAAATCCAAATAAAAAATACTTAACACTTAAAAAAACTTATTTAAAAATGATTCACAGCTATGTTATAATATCCATTGCAGTACTGCTGTCTGTGATGATATTGGTAATGATCGGCCAGAAATTAAAAGTTGCTTATCCTATTTTCCTTGTTATTGCAGGATTATTGATAAGCTTCGTGCCGGGAATGCCACGTATTGAAATAGAGCCAGACCTTGTCTTTCTGATTTTTCTTCCGCCTATTTTGTTTGAAGCTGCATGGTTTACTTCATGGCAGGATTTTCATAAATGGAGAAAACAGATTTTTTCGATGGCTTTCGGACTGGTGTTTTTAACATCCATAGTCGTTGCTTATCTTTCATCTTCCATTATTCCGGGGCTTACTGTTGCTATGGGATTCTTGCTGGGAGGTGTGAATTCTCCGCCGGATGCGGTAGCTGCAACTTCGGTTCTGAAACATATGAAAATCCCTAAAAAGATCACCAATATCCTGGAAGGAGAGAGCTTAATCAACGATGCATCCAGTTTAATTGTCTTTAAATTTGCACTGGCAGCCGTTATTTCAGGACAGTTTATCTGGAGAGATGCCGTTCAGGATTTCTTTACCATGGCCATCGGTGGAATTGCAGTAGGAGTGGCGGTAGGCTTTCTGTTTGGAGCTTTATTGAGGATTATTCCTACCAATTCTAATATTGATACCATTATTACCCTTATCGTTCCTTACATTATGTATGTGGGAGCAGAACATTTCCATTTTTCAGGAGTATTGGCAGTGGTTGCCGGAGGTCTGCTGATGTCCTATAATTCGCATTGTTATCTGAGCCATACCTCAAGGATACAGTCCGGAAATGTTTGGAGTGTTCTGATATTCCTGATGAATACCATCATCTTTATCCTGATTGGTCTGGAACTTCCGATTGTAGTGGAAGGAATGAAAGAATATACTATTTCAGAAGGTATTTTCTACAGTGTAGTGATTGGCGGAGCGATTATCGGAACGAGAATTTTGTATAGTTATGCATTAATGTATTTCCCAAGAGTCTGTTCTAAAGAATTAAGATTAAAAGTTCCCAAACCGGATTGGAGAGAACCGTTTATCATCAGCTTTGCAGCAATGAGAGGAGTAGTTTCACTGGCAGCAGCCTTGTCAATTCCTGCTTTTTTACCTAATGGAGAAGCATTTCCGCATAGAAATATTATTCTATTTGTCACTTTCGTTATCATATTGATTACCTTGGTAGGACAAGGTTTATTGCTGAGTCCGATCTTGAAATTATTGAATATTCAGGATGCCGGAAGTGAATTACCGGAAGAAAAACAGGAGGTAATCCTTATGCGCAAACTGAAGGAAACAGCTTTACACAAACTGGATAATGACTTTTCTGAATTAGCCGTAACCAACAGCCTGGTGCGCCATCAAAAGCACAAATTGGAAAATGAAATGATGCTGATGGCAGACAAAGCCCAATGTATGGCTTCCACAGGAGATTATGTAACCGCTATCAATCAAAATAAAGATGTCCTTCGACAGATTATTCAGGCGCAGAGAAACGAATTGCACAGAATGAAAAGAGAAAAGATATTTGATGATCACGTGATGAGAACCATTGAAATGCAGCTGGATTTTGATGAAGCCAAGATCACAGGTTTTTCACATGGGTAATTAAAAATAAAAACCACAAAAGAATATAGATTGAAATAAGCCCGAATTATGAAAGTACACTTAAACTTTAACAAATTAAGAGCTCAAACTTTTATGCCTTTTGTGGTTAAAAATTATAAGTAAAATGTGTACATTTAAACATATTAAATCCATAATATGAGTACACCCATCACTGTTCAGTACACCATAAATGCTCCGGCTGAAAAAGTCTGGAAAGCATTAACCGATAAAAATGAAATGAAATCCTGGTATTTTGATATCCAGGATTTTGTATTGGAAGCAGGACAAGAATTTAATTTCTATGAACCCGGAGGAGCCAATAAATACCATCATCATGGTGAGATTTTAGAAATTATACCCAATCAAAAATTAAAACATACCTGGTCTTATCCTGATTTTTCAGCACTGAAAACCATTGTAACCTGGGAATTGTTGCCTGAAAATGGGCATACTGTGGTAAAGCTGACTCATGAAGACATTGAAAACTTTCAAGAGTTGGGAGAAGGCTTTTCAAGAGAAAACTTTACAGAAGGGTGGAACACGATTTTGGGACAGAGTTTAAAAGAATATTTAGAAAAATAAAAAATGATCACATTACACCTTTTTACGATAGATGACGCTCCCCAACTGATTTCAAAGATAAAAGATGAAAGGATGCTTCTTCAGTTTGCCGGACCAGTATACCGTTTCCCTCTTACAGAAGAACAGCTGGAAAAAGATTTGTCTGATGAAAACAGAACTCTTTTTAAAATTACAGATCAGACCGGAAGTACCATCGGGCATGCTCAGATATTTCTAAAAGAGAAGACATTCCTGCTGGGAAGAATTCTGATCTGGGATGAAAACAACAGAGGAAAAGGCTATGGAAAGAAGGTTATGCAGGAGCTTTTGAAATATGGGTTCAATCATTTTGATAAAGAAACAGCAGAACTGAACGTGTACGACTGGAATACCGGAGCTATAGAATGTTACAAGAAAGTAGGTTTTGCTTTTGATCCATACGTTAAAAGCGAAGCCAAGATAGATCAGGAAACATGGGTTTCTCTGAATATGAAAATCAATAAAAATACCTTTGAATTACAGGAATCATGACAGAGTTTACAGGACTTCGCCCTATTTTCTGGACAGAAAATCTTGATGAAACCATCGCATTTTATATGAATGTTCTCGGATTTACGCTGATGGGCAGAAATGACGACTGGCAATGGGCTTCTCTTCGAAAAGATGAGGTGTACATTATGCTTTCTCAGCCTAATGAACATGAAAGCAATGCTTCCATCGGGTTTTCAGGATCATTTTATTTCAATGTAAATCAGGTGGATGATCTTTGGGAAGACCTTAAAACAAAAGCCAAAGTCTGCTATGAAATTGAAACTTTTGAATGGGGAATGAGAGAATTTGCTATATATGACAACAATGGATACATATTACAATTTGGTGAACCCGTAGATAATATTGGCAATACGGAATAAAATTTGCTATTTTTGGAGAAATATTTAGAAATTCAATGAAAAAAAGTATAATAGCGGGTTTCGCAGCGATTTTATTATTGGCGTCTTGTAATAAGGATAAAGAAATTCTTAATACATTAAACACTTATAATACTTCAATGGAGGCGAAGGGATACCATTTCGGAGATAAGCTTGAGCTTCCGAAAGAGGTAACGGAAAATGCAGAAAGCGTAACGATCAGCTTTGGAGATAAAGAAACAAAAGATTTAACAATTGATCCTAAATTTTTCACATTGGGAGACAATGCTGTTACATTCAATATTAAAACAAAAGGAGGTGAAGTCCTTAATCAGGATGCTACCATCAACGTATTTGCAAAAAATCCTGAAAAAAGTATTTCTTATCAGATTGTAGCCGAATATCCTCACGATCCTAAAAACTTTGTACAGGGTTTCCAGATTGAAGGAAATACTATTTATGAAAGTGACGGGCAGAACGGATCTTCACAGATTTTAAAATATACGCTGGGAACAACCACTCCGTTGGCTTCTACAAAACAGGCTCAGGAAGACTTTTCTGAAGGAAGCACCATCGTTGGTGATAAAGTGTACCAGTTGACATGGCAGAGCAAAAAAGGATATATCTACGATAAAAGTTCTTTGAAACTGCTTTCAGAATTTGCTTATCCTAATGTATTGGGTGAAGGCTGGGGATTAACGTATGACGGGAAAAGCCTGATTGCTTCTGATGGAAGTAAGCTTTTATATTTCCTTGATGTAAATGATCCTTCAAAACTGATTAAATATATTGCTGTTGCCGGAAGTTCTCAGGCTTATGATCAGTTGAACGAGCTGGAATACCACAACGGATTTATCTATGCCAACGTATGGCAGAAGCCGATTATTTTAAAGATCAATCCAGCCAATGGAGAAGTAGTGGGAACTTTTGATTTTACAGAAATCGCAAAACAGAATACCAAAGGAAGTGATGATGTACTGAACGGAATCGCTTTCAAAGGAGAGAATATGCTGGTAACAGGAAAGAACTGGCCAAAGATTTACGAAGTTCAGATCAAATAATCTGATTGTATTGATAAAAAACAGAAATAGCGTTCCCTTGGGAGCGTTATTTTCGTTTTGAGGATTAAATTTTAGTACTTTTGGCAAATGATTAATACCTTCATGAAGCGAAATGTCTATATTGGTTTGGTAGCGGCTTTATTCCTTGTCTCTTGCAGTAATAAGGAAAAAATGCTGGATTCTCTTGCAGATTATAATAACTCAAAAGAAGAAAAAGGCTATCATTTCGGTGATAAGCTTGATCTTCCAAAAGAAGTGACAGAAAATGCAGAAAGTATTCCATCAGCTTTGGGGATAAAGAAACAAAAGACTTAAGAATTAATTCTCAGTTTTTCACATTGGGAGATAATAAAGTAGTCTTTGTGATTAAGACCAATCGTGGTGAAGTTTTAAACCAGGATGCTACCATCAATGTATTTACAAAAACTCCTGAGCAGAATATTCCCTATAAAATAGTTGCCGATTATTCTCATGATCCCAAAAACTTTATTGAAGGTTTTGTGGTAGAAGGCAATACGGTGTATGAAAGTGATGGAATGAAGGGATCTTCCCAGCTTATAAAATATACTTTAGGATCTTCAGCTCCCAAAATTCTGGCTAAGCAGCCCGCAGATATTTTCTCTGAAGGTTGTACGATTGTAGGGGATAAGGTGTATCAACTAACCTACCAGAATAAAATTGGTTTTATTTACGATAAAAATACTTTGAAAAAAATCTCTGAATTTCCATTGCCTGGTGTAATTGGAGAAGGTTGGGGACTGACCTATGATGGGAAAAACCTGATCGCGACAGATGGTTCAAAGAATCTTTATTTTCTGGATGTTGAGAATCCTTCAAAAGTGGTGAAAACGATTGCCGTTGGCGGGAATTCTACCATTTATAATCAACTCAATGAACTGGAGTACCACAATGGATTTATCTATGCGAATGTCTGGCATCAACCTGTCATTCTAAAAATTAATCCTGTAAACGGAGAAGTTGTTGGAAAATTTGATTTCACACCATTGACCAAAGAAAATGATAAGGGAGACAGCGAACATGTTTTAAACGGAATTGCTTTTAAAGGGGATAATATGCTCGTGACAGGAAAAAACTGGGAGAAAATTTATGAAGTCGCTTTTCAATAAACTTATTATATCTTTTGTAGAACAGTCCTTTTCAGCAATAAGATGGTCTCAATTTTGATTCACTTCAAAGAAGATTCTATTGGATTTAATCATCTTTTGAGTAAAGTTATTTTTCAGTAAATTGACCCCATTAAAAAAACAGAGTGAAGTTTTTAAACATACTATTTTTTTTCTTTTTCTGTACGGCTTCAGCGCAGAATATTCTTCCTTTAGATACATTGAAACTAAAGGAAGCTAAAGATATGCTTGCCGATGACTACGGAAATCTGTATATCTACAAAAACAAAGATTTCAGTTTTACCAAATATGATTCTTTAGGAAAGCAGATCGGAAAAATGATGCTTACTGTTCCATACAAAGTTCAGACGGTACAAAATCCTCTGAATGTCCCTTTGTTTTCTGAAAATGCTCAGGAAATGAAATTTGTAGACCAGAATATGAATGAAATTCAAAAGCTTGATTTTAAACAGAAATTTGGTTTTATAAGAATGACCTATGCTGAAGACCTGCAACAGATGTGGCTCCTGGATGACAGTACAAAACGTCTGATACAGTACAATTTCAGAAACGATACAACCATCAACTCATATCCTTTTGATATCAGTTTTGAAGATTTAATGGATATGCTGGTCTATGAAAATAAGGTCTATATCTTAACAAGAAAACATATCAGGATTTACAGCCTGAAATTTGAAAAACTTTTCGAAGCTCCTTTGGAAAATGGAAAACGTTTTCGAAGAGAGAACGATACGATCCTGGTGGTGGCCAGTAATTTCATTTCACAATATGTCCCTGAAAAAGGGATGACAACCATTTTTGAAGATCAGGAAGCGCAAATTGTGGATAAAAACATCCTCTCTTATTTTGCAATCAAAGGGAACAAACTCTATCTTTACAGCCTTGAAAAAGTAAAGAAAGCCAAACAGCAAAAACAGCTCGAAGCTCAGCCGGAATCTCTCCAACAATCTACAGAAAAACCCGTAGAAAAAACGGAAGAGAAACCTGATGAGAATACAGCAGAGAAACCTTCAGACAATACCTTAGAGAAATTGATTGAAGACACTTCTAAAGTTCAGACTGAAGCCATCGAAAAACTTATCAACTAATCAGTAATACAAGGAAAAAGAATATTATGCATATTGCAGTTACAGGAAACATCGGAGCCGGAAAAACAACTTTGACAACGATGCTTTCCAAGCATTACGGATGGGATGCACAATTTGAAGATGTAGATCATAACCCTTATCTGGAGGATTTTTATTCCGATATGAGCAAATGGAGTTTTGCGTTGCAGGTTTATTTCCTGGGAAGCAGATTCCGCCAGGTGAAAGAGATTAGAGAAAGCGGGAAAAACATTATTCAGGATCGTACGATTTATGAAGATGCCCATATTTTTGCAGAAAACCTGAATGATATGAATCTTCTTTCAGACAGAGATTTTAATAACTATTCATCAGTTTTTGATTTGATGAAGTCTTTTGTATCAGCTCCGGACCTTTTAATCTATTTAAAATCAGATGTTCCTAACCTGGTTAAAAAAATCTACAAAAGAGGCCGTGAATATGAAGCATCCATCAGTATTGAATATCTTTCAAAACTGAATCAGAAATATGAAAAATGGATCTCCAATTATACGGAAGGAAAACTTCTGATTGTAGAAGTAGATGATCTTGATTTTGTGGAAAAACCTGAAGATTTCGGATTTATTCTGGAGAAAATTGAAGCCGAACTTCACGGATTGTTTTAACATATTTTTATCAGAACATTAAGACATACTCAGGGTAATTCTTTTTAAATTTGTTTAGATCAAGTTTAATTTTTTGAATAATTAATTATATCATGGTAGTTAAAGTTTTACATAACGGGAACTGTTCAAAGTCAAATGCTGTATTGGAGTATCTTGACGAAAACGGAGTGTCTTTTGAGATCATTAATATTGTTGATGATCCGTTAAGTCCACTTGAAATAAGAACAGTATTGAAAAAGCTGAACCAAAGTGTTTTTCATATCATTCGTAAGACAGATAAACTGTATATTGATAACTATGCAGATAAAAACTATTCAGAAGAAGAGTGGATTAAAATTCTTTCTGAAAATCCCTCTTTGATACAGAGACCGATTCTGGTAAAAGGATCAGTAGCAATGCTGGGAAGACCTATTGAAAATGTAAAGTTCTTTATTGAAAAATAGATCAACTTAATAAATAAAAAAATCCGTTCTTTTATGGACTGCACCCAAAAGTTTAGACAAAATTAAACAATATTATTATATGAAAGAGTTCGGTACTGTACCGGACTCTTT
>NZ_JAMZGF010000079.1 GCF_024158915.1 Chryseobacterium sp. S0630
AAAAAAACAAATCAAAATATATAAAAATTATTTACTTTTTAACAAGAAAAACCGCCTCAGTTGTGAGACGGCTTCTCTTTTTTATGTTTAAATATAAATTAATTACATTTTTTATTTATCACATGATACGCATTCAGCAGCCACTTCTTCCTCATTTTGAGTTTTTGAACCGTACAGATACATATATCTTACACTGATAACCACTCCAATAAAAGTCATCCCCACTCCTACCAGTGATGGATAATTGAATGAGTAGCCGTATTCTAAGGGAATTCCACCAAGGAAAGCTCCCATTGCATTGGCAATATTAAAACCAGCCTGCATAAAAGCGGCGGCCATCATTTCACTTTTCGGGGCAGCTTTCATCATCATAATATTGATGGGTGAAGCAATAGACATGGATAAAGCCCCACACATGAATGTCAATACCAGGGCTATATTTTTATACTCTGCAAGGAAGAAAACCCCTCCAAGAGAAATCATCATCAGGAAAATCAGCAATGCACAGGTTTTTTCCGGGCCTAATTTATCTGAAACAATACCTCCAACCAGGTTTCCAACCACCATTCCTGCTCCGGCAAGAACCATTACATAAGCCATTTGACTACTTTTGATTCCTGCAACAACAGTCATTAAAGGGGTAATATAGCTCAACCAGGTGAACAATCCTCCAAACCCTATCGCTGTAATAGCCAATACCAGCCACGATTGTTTATTTTTAAGGAATTTCAGCTCTTCCATGAAATGGGTATTCTGATTGGACTCCATTGCCGGAAGCCATAGTTTTAAAAATAAGATGGCAAAAAGCCCAATCACTGCTACTATAGCAAAGTAAAATCTCCAGTGGAAGGTGTGCCCAATATAGGTGACCAGAGGGACCATTGCCAGATTGGCAACCGTGAGCCCTGTAAACATCATCGATATATAAAAAGCTTCTTTTCCTTTTCCGGCCATTCTTGAAGCTACCACTGTTCCCACACCGAAGAACGCTCCATGCGGAAGTCCGGACATAAAACGGATAACCAGCATACTGTTGTACCCGGGAGCAATAGCAGAAAGCCCATTAAATAATGTAAAAAGGATCATAAAAGCCATCAAAACTTTTTTCGGTGGAAATTTTACGGAATATCCAATCAGAATTGGAGCTCCGATAACCACTCCCATGGCATAAGCAGAAATTAAATGTCCGGCTTGAGGAATGGTGATCTGTAATGTTTTTGCAATATCCGGCAACAGTCCCATGACGGTAAATTCCGTTGTTCCTATCCCTAAACCACCGATAGCCAGTGGTATTATTCTTTTATCAATCTTCATTGTATCTAAATCTTTTTTCTGAATTAATTCTGTTCAAATTAAAGGACTCGCTGAGTATCTTTATTTTGAAAGTGCAAAAATCGAAAGAAAGTTTGAATTTCACACCTCTTTGAATGATAAAAATTTGCTCCATATTAACCTTTTTGTTTAATTTTAATTTCAGAAACAATCAAATAAGAACAAAATGAAGATCCAGAAAGAAATTATTGAGTTTGAAAAAGGGAAATCGTTTAAGCTATTTGCTCCTTCTCTGAAAAATTGTTTTTTCTGGCATTATCATCCGGAAATTGAACTGGTATATGTAGAAGCGGTGAATGGAATCCGTCATGTTGGGAAGAATATTTCCGGTTTTACAGACAGTGATCTTTTGCTGATTGGTTCCAATGTTCCCCATCTTAATTTTGATTATGGGATTCAGACCGAATGCAAGCAGCTTGTATTGCAAATGCGGGAAAGTTTCCTTCAGGATATCATCCTTCCTGTTCCTGAATTTGAAAATATTAAAATCCTTTTAGAACGTTCCTATCTCGGACTCTCATTCTCCGGAGAAACCAAAAATACTGTTGTTGAAAAACTACAGATTATTAAAGATAAAAACTCTTTTGAATCTTTGGTTGGATTAATTGAAATACTACAAATCCTGGCCGATTCTACTGAAGTAAAAGAACTTAATAAAGATGATACCAGAATCAAATGGTTTTTGAATGATAAAATCAGAATGGGAACTATTTATGATTATATCCACGAAAATTACGACAGGAAACCCAATGTAAATGAGGTAGCAAAAGTGGTAAGCCTTAGTACTCCTGCTTTCTGCAGATATTTTAAGAAACAGACAAATATGACGTTTACTGATTTTGTCAATAATTATAGGATTAATCAGGCTAAAATATTCCTGCTGAAAGATCAGTCTGTGACAGAAGTTTGTTTTCAGGTGGGGTTTGAAAGTCTTTCTTATTTTAATAAACTGTTCAAACAGCATACGGGAGAAACACCTTCTGAATTCAAGAAGAAACATTTCAGACCGATTGAAATTAATGGGAGGATTGGAGTGATTAAGAAGGATACGACTTGTTAAGTAGATTTTGGTGCGTGTTTTATGAACCACCCCGTCAAAAATTCTTTGAATTTTTGCCACCCCTCCAAAGGATGGGAATGATGGCAGCAGTTATTGTAAAGATTGCCACATTCATTAGCTAATCCCTAACAGCTGATCCCTGCAACCTATCACCTATAATCTGTTACCTATTCCCTGCTACCTGAAAAAAACAAAAAACCGTTCATTGCTGAACGGTTTGTATTTTTAGTGAATATGTTTTTCTGCGTGGTAAGAACTTCTTACAAGAGGAGAACTTTCAACGTGTCTGAAACCTAAACTTCTTGCAAAATCTCCGAATTCATCAAATTCTTCAGGAGTGATAAATTTCTTTACCGGAAGATGTTTTTTAGTCGGCTGCAGATATTGTCCTAGTGTAATCACATCTACATTGGCATTTCTGATATCTTCGATCGTCTGGAAAACCTCATCTTTAGTTTCACCTAAACCAAGCATTACCCCTGTTTTGGTTCTTCTTTGTCCGGCTTCTTTCAGGTATCTTAATACTTCAAGGCTTCTTTCATATTTTGCCTGAATTCTTACTTCTCTGGTCAGACGTTTTACGGTTTCCATGTTGTGAGAGATCACTTCAGGCGCTACATCTACTAATCTGTCAAGGTGTTTAGTAAGTCCCTGGAAATCCGGAATCAAAGTTTCCATTGTTGTTCCCGGAGAAATTCTTCTGACAGCATTCACTGTTTCTCCCCAAAGAATAGAACCCATATCTTTCAGATCATCACGGTCTACAGAAGTAAGAACGGCATGTTTGATCTTCATTAATTTGATGGATCTTGCTACTTTTTCAGGTTCGTCCCAGTTTACATCAAGTGGTTTTCCTGTTTTTACCCCACAGAATCCACAGCTTCTTGTACAGATATTTCCTAAAATCATGAAAGTAGCTGTACCTTCACCCCAACATTCTCCCATGTTCGGGCAGCTTCCGCTTTGGCAAATGGTATTTAATTTATATTTATCAACCAAAGTTCTCAGCTCTCTGTAATTCTTTCCGGTAGGAAGTTTTACGCGGATCCATTTTGGTTTTTGAACGGTAGTGTCTTGAACTGAATTTTCCATTTCTAAAATTGAAGTTCAAAGTTAAGGATTTTTTAATGGAAACCATCAACCGGATATATTGATGAAACTTATAATTCGAAATTTCATTTGTATATTTATCTCTTCAAAATATTCTTATGAAAAAAATATTCTTCCTTTTATTCGCAGTATGCGGAACATTTTGTCTTGCCCAAAAACAGTTTCAGCCTTCGGGTTCTACTATCATTGAAACGGTAGACGGAGATCTTGATGGGGATAAAATTCCTGAAAAAGTAATTATTTACAATACAAAGGACACCACAGATATGGGAAACATCCGTGAAATTCAGATTCTGAAAAAGGCAGGCGGAGCATGGACCATCCTTGAAAAATCCAGAAATGCTGTTATGGAAAGCAATGGCGGAGGCATGATGGGCGATCCTTACAGAGAAACGAAAATAGAAAAAGGACTTCTGATCATTTCTCAAAACGGTGGAAGCAGCTGGAAATGGGATGTTACAGACAAGTATAGATTTCAGAACGGACATTTTGAACTTATAGGAACATCCTCCACTTCAGGAAGACCTGGGGATTACTGGAAAGATATAGATTTTAATCTTTCAACAGGGCAACTGAACTATTCAAAAGAAGTAGAAAATACTGCTGAATATGGTAAGTCTTTAAAAGAAACTTATATAAAAAAAGGGCTGAAAATTAATCTGCAGAACAGAAATCAGGAAAAGCAGCAAAAAATAATTCTTCCAAAAACAAAAGAAGAGGTTTATTTTTAAATAAAAGCTATGGGATGTAAGTTTGGGCTAAAGCCCATTCTGGATTTATATTTTTAGTAAACGGGCTAAAGCCCGTTTCTATTGAATAGGATTTATTGAATTATTGAGTTTAATGATCATCAAACTCATTATTCTTCAACAGTTCGGCTAAGACTTTTTTGGCACGCATGACCCTTACTTTGGTGTTGGCAACGGAGATCCCCAGCTCTTCAGCAATTTCTTTGATGCTTTTTTCTTCAAAAAATCTCAGCTTGATAATATCCTGATAGTTGGCATCCAGCGATTCTATTGTTTTAATGATTTTCTTTTGTTCTTCTTCGGAAATCAGAAGTTCTTCGGGAGATTTTGCATATTGGTTTTTGACCTCATCAAGGTTTTCAACAGCGTCTTCGTTATCACGATTCTTCTTTCTCCAGAAATCAATAACGGTATTCTGGGCAATGGTCAATATCCAGGTTTTAAACTGAAAATGAGGATCAAACATATCCAGTTTAGACAGTACTTTTGAGAAAACATTGACGGTAATTTCATCCGCATCATTTTCATCTCTTACCTTTTTCATGACAAAAGAGAAAACATCCACCCAAAAAATATTAATGAGTTTAGTCTGGGCCTTCTGATCTTTATCTTTGGCCTTCTGGATGAGCAGGAATAGCTGTTCGTCGTTCATTAATAACAAATATAGATTATTTGGGGTGAAAAACAAAGGAGTAAAAGGGCAAAAGTCTGAACTTGTTCAATTCTTAAGGTTAACATCCAAAAGGTTTTCATGATCTGTGACTTTATTTCCCCTACATTTTTTGCTGTTTCGCTTTTACCCTTAATACTTATGAATTTACTATCTTTGCATCTTAAAATTTTAAAGTTAAAAATCAATGAATTCCTTTATAGAAGAACTTAAATGGCGTGGTCTGTTTGCCGATATGATGCCAGGAACCGATGAACAACTGAATAAAGAGGTAACTACTGCATATATTGGTTTTGATCCTACTGCCGATTCTTTACATATCGGAAGTCTTATTCAGATAAAAATTTTAGCTCACTTCCAGCTTCATGGCCATAAGCCAATTGCATTGGTGGGAGGTGCAACAGGAATGATTGGTGACCCGTCCGGAAAATCTGCTGAAAGAAATCTTTTGGATGAAGAAACTCTTTTACACTATGTAGACTGTTTAAAAAATCAGCTTTCAAAATTCTTAAATTTTGAAGGAAACGAGCCTAACAAAGCTGAGCTGGTGAACAACTACGACTGGATGAAGAATATTTCTTTCCTTGATTTTGCTAAAAATGTTGGGAAAAATATCACGGTCAACTATATGATGGCTAAAGATTCTGTGAAGAAAAGATTCTCAGGAGAATCGGGTGCAGACGGAATGAGTTTTACAGAATTTACATACCAGCTAATCCAGGGATATGATTTCCTTCACTTATACCAAAACAATAATGTAAAGCTACAGATGGGAGGTTCTGACCAGTGGGGAAATATCACTACAGGTACAGAATTGATCCGTAGAAAAGCGCAGGGTGAAGCTTTTGCATTAACAGTTCCTCTAATTACCAAAGCAGACGGCTCCAAATTCGGGAAGTCTGAAAGCGGAGAAAATTATTGGCTGGATAAAAAGAAAACTTCTCCTTACAAATTCTACCAGTTCTGGCTGAATGCTACTGATGAAGATGCTGAGAGATTCATTAAGTTCTATACTTTCTTAGGAAAAGAAGAGATTGATGCTTTAATTGAAGAGCACAAAACGGCAGCACACGAAAGAAAGTTACAGAAGAAAATTGCGGAAGAAGTAACAGTTTGGGTACATGGAAGAGAAGAGTATGAAAAAGCTCTGAAAGCTTCTGAAATTCTTTTCGGCCGTTCTACTGCTGAAGATCTTGTAAGTCTTGATGAAGAAACATTCCTTGAAGTTTTCGATGGAGTTCCTCAGAAAGAAATTGCAAAAGCTGATGTTTTAGGAGTGAATATTATTGATCTTCTTTCTGAAAAATCAGGATTCTTAAAATCTAAGAGTGAAGCTCAAAGAGAGATTAAAGGAAATTCAATCTCTGTCAACAAGCAAAAAGTAAATGATACTTTTACAGCTAATGAAACTGACCTTATTGATGGTAAGTTCTTATTATTACAAAAAGGTAAAAAAAGCTACTTTATTGTAAGAGCAAACTAGTATAAGATACATATAAAAACGGGCGCTGAGATCCATCTCAGCGCCCGTTTTATGTCCTAAAAAAATTTAATATTAAAATGTATAGCTTGTAGAAGCTGACAAATACTGTCCACTGGAAGTTCCTTCTTTCTTAAGTTCTCCGTCTACCCAGATCTGAACCTTCAACGTTGCTGAAGCATTGGGTCCGACAGCATTTACTGCAACATTAGCGCTATATGCTCCTGGTTCTGATGTCACTTCCGGGCTGGACCATGTTGTTCCACTCAAACTTGATGCTGTGGTAGGGTTACCATCAATTCCGTAAACCGCTACATCAATATTACTACCTGAAGAAGCGATTGCTTTAAAAACCAATTTATGACTTTTTCCTGCTCCATTCACATTGTCGTCGTTATCTTTACTGCATGACGCTGTAAATCCAATAAACATTGCTGCTATTGCTGCAACCAATGCTCCTCTTAACAGCTGATTCATTTTCATTTTTTTCATAATCTTTTTGTTTAAATTTTAGTTACTATATTGAATATTCTATGATTCATGATTTGATATTTGCAAAGCTATGAGCATCCCCTACGTCTATCAATCCTGAAAAACCAGTAATTTTTTCTACCTAAATTCAGGTATTTTTTATGCTAAAATTTTTAATTAAATTGAACGTTTTAAAAAACATTTTACAGAATTGATCCATAATGAAGAGATTACTTGTCCTGTTAAGTCTATTTTTGTCTTTTGCTTTACAATCCCAACAAATCATTCCGCTTAATGAGAAAGCTTATATAGATAGTTTACAAAGTATTACAAAGGATAACCATCCGGATACTTCAAAAGCAACGGCCTCTTTCCTTTTATCCAATTATTACAGGAACAGTGATTCTGCTTTGAGTAAGAAGTATCTTTCCAACGGAAAAAGACTGGCTCAAAACAATCCATTTATTTCAGCAAAATATTATTATTACGAAGGACAATATAATCTGGACAGGAATAAAAAGAAAGCTGCAGTTTCCTATCAGCAGGCTATTCGGTCTTTATCGAAATTCAAAAATGAAGAGTCCGATTTCTTTCAGGCTCTTGCCTGGTACAGCTACGGAGTTTCACAAAAGGATAAAGAGGGCTATATTCCTTTGGTCAAGATAATGCTTGAAAAAAGCATCCCACTGGTTAAAAAATATGAAAACAGCAGGAATCTGGGTTTCCTATATACTCAGCTTGCGGTTATTCTTACATATAATGCTCAGTTTAAAAAAGCTGAAGAATACAATAAAAAAGCCCTGGAAATTCTTGAAAAAAACTATCCGAATTCTGCAGAATTATTTTTTACCTATCTTAATTCTGCCAACAATTTCTGTTACCAGGCCAATGGAGATGAAGCTGAAAAGTTTTTAAATAAAGCTGAAAAACTCATCAAAGGTTATCCGGAATCTTCATCCAATGCTTTTTATTATTACAGTAAAACCCTGTTGTATATTACCCGTCAAAAAAATGAAGAAGCCCTTCCTGTGATAGAAAAAGGAATTTTCTATACCAGAAAGTACAATCAGAATCTTCTGGCTCAAATGTTTTATTTCAACAAGTATGATATTTTAAAGAAGCTTAAAAGATATAAGGAGGCTAAAACTACTTTGGAGAATGTTTTAACAGAAAAATCTCTGGCCATTGATCTTAATAACAGAAAAACCTTTTACAAACAACTCTCTTTACTCAATGAAGAATTGGGAGATACCAAAGAAGCTCTTGTATGGGAACAGAAATATTCTAAGCTAAATGATAGCCTTAATACGGAGAATGTAAAAATTGAAATCAACAAACTGGAATCTAAATTCAATACTGCCGAAAAAGAAAGAAAAATAGCAACTTTAAATGCTGAGAAGAATCAAAAAGACCTGGAAGTCAACAAGAAAAACTCTTATTTATGGGGAATGGGACTTGTTTTATTGCTGGCGTTAAGTCTTCTGATCTTTCTGTTTATTATTTTCAGAAAAAATAAAAAAATAAGTAAACAGAAACTCAATGAAATAAAGCAAAAGGAAGAACTATCATTAACCAAAGCCATTCTTGATGGGGAAGAAAGAGAAAGAGAACGTATTGCAAGGGATCTTCATGATGGTCTTGGTGGAATGCTTGCCGGCGTAAAGATCAACTTTTCTACGTGGTCTTCCAGTCATTTAAACCCTGAAAAAGATCAGGAATTTTATAAGATACTGGGTCAGCTGGACAGCTCTGTAAGTGAGCTTAGACATGTTGCCAGAAATTTAATGCCTGAATCATTGCTTAATTTTGGTTTGGAAACTGCTCTACTCGACCTGTGTGAATTTTACACCAGAAAAAATCTTGAAATTGATTTTCAGGCTATTGATATTGACAAAAAATTACCTTTAAATATCCAGCTTAATATCTACAGAATTGTGCAGGAGTTATTGGCCAATGCTGTAAAACATGCCGAAGCCAGCAGTATTCTTCTTCAATGCTCCCAATCCGGCGAAAATTTTCTGATCACGATTGAAGATAACGGAAAAGGATTTGATAAACATATAGAAAACACCACTAAAAGTCTGGGACTTCGTAATCTGAAAAACAGGGTCAACTACCTGAAAGGAAAAATGGAAATCAATTCTGATGATCAAGGAACAGCCATTAATATAGAACTCAACATCCATGGAGAATGAGAAAATAAATATCGTCATTGTAGACGACCACCCTATTGTCATTGAGGGACTGAGAATGATGCTGAAAAGCCAGCCTTTCTTTCATGTAGCAGGAAGCTTTGCATCCGGTGCAGAAACACTGAGTTTTATCCGGTCTGAAATGGTAGATATTGTTCTTCTGGATATTACGCTCCCAGATTCCAACGGAACAGAACTCTGCAGAGAAATCAAAAAAATATCGCCAAGCACCTCTGTAATAATGTTCAGTAACCGTTCAGAACGAAGCATTATTATGCAGTCTATACAAAACGGAGCAAGCGGTTATCTTCTCAAAAACACCTCTATTGATGATCTTGTGATAAGTATCAGAGGGGCACTTTCGGGAGATATTGTTTTCTGCAATGAAACCAAACAGATTATCAGTCTTCCGTCTCAGAATAATCTTCCTGTTCCCAGACTGACAAAAAGGGAAAAACAAATTCTACAGATGGTAGCACAGGGGAAAACAAGTAATGTAATTGCTGAAGAACTGTTTTTAAGTCCTCTTACCGTAGACACTCATCGCAAGAATCTGCTACAGAAATTTCAAGCAAAAAACTCAACAGAATTGATCAACCTCGCTGTACAGCAACATATGATTGAAGAATAAAAAAAACCGCTTTCAAAGCGGTTTTTTTTATATTGTTAAAGTAATTTAAGGTTCTAAGAAGCTATAATCAATAGAAGCAACCAATACCCCTTTACCTTTCTTCTTCACTGTTCTTGCTATCTCACCATCAATGTAAAGATTGATTGTCAATTCAGAATTATCATCCGGCATTGACGCGTTAGCATCAAGATTCAGCTGTGCCTGGCTGGAATTCACAAAGAATTCTCCACTTGTCCACGGTGAAGTTACAGGAGACTGCGGAGTATTGTATATGGTATTCTGAGCTGTACCTACCTGTGTTACAACACTTATAATGTTTCCTCCGGCAGTGGTCTTCACTTCGAATTGAACCACATGATCCTGAAATTCTTCATCGTCATCTTTTTTACAAGAATTAACAACGGTGATTACAGAAAATAATAAAACGAATAAAAAAGAAAGTCTAAGTAAACTTTTTGAATTGTAAAATTGCTTCATTTCTCCAAATAGATTTTTTAATGTTTCAAATATAAGTTTTTTATTAATATAAAAATAACTTTTATGAAAAATTTCCAATAAAGATTTCCAAATAATATCAAATCAATAAAAACAGAAAGCCCCGGAAAAATTCAAAAATATACTCCAAATAATTAATCATTACACATAAATCATCATGCAACAGAAGTTCATTGTATGAATAATAAAAGTTAAGATTCTGTAGGTAATTTAATTATCTTTGCTGTATGAATTTAGATTATCTAGTAAGAGAGCCGGAAAATATTACTTCCCAAACTCCTATTCTTTTTATGCTTCATGGATATGGCAGCAATGAACAGGATCTTTTCAGTTTTAGAGAAACTCTTCCCAATGACTGGATCATTGTAAGTTTCAGAGCTCCACGTGATACCCAATTTGAAGGATATTCATGGTATGATATCAATTTTAATGATCCCGAAAATTTCATCGATGTTCCACAGGCCAATGAATCTTTACATGCAGTTCTGGAAAGTATGCTAAAGATTATCAACCACTATGGACTTACGGAGAGCAAAGCTCACCTTTGTGGCTTCAGCCAGGGAGGAATATTGTGTTATGCTTTGGCTTTAAAACATCCTGAGCTTTTCAATCGTGTTGCCTGTATGAGCAGTTATCCTGAAGATAAAATTCTGGACAGTATTGTAAAAGATAAGAAAAAACTGGAAGGACTTCGTTTCTTCATTTCTCATGGTACGGATGATGCTGTGATCCCACTTGAATGGGGAAGAAAAGCAGCAGATCTTCTTTATGATCTTAGCTGTTACTTCACGTTCAGAGAATATATGAGCGGACACGGTGTCAATCAGAAGAACTATATGGATTTGATGGACTTCTTTTCAAAATAAATAAAACCTATTTTGAAATAAATTCAATAAAAAACACTACTTCATTGTAACTTATATAAACATTCCAGCTTTTGGAATGTTTTTTTATTATCATATAGATAAATTCAGTAAATTCAGTAAATGAAATTTAAATTGCTTTTACTGGGATTATTTCTAAGCATTTTTGTAAATGCTCAAAATACTTTTGAGCTGATCAATACTAAAAAAGCAGTTATTCCTTTTCAGTTTATCAACAATCTTATCTTTATTCCAATCAATGTTAATGGTGCTGAACTCACCTTTCTTCTGGATACGGGAGTTTCTGAAACCATTCTTTTTAGTCTGGAAAATAAGGAACTCACGCTAAGCAACGTTGAAAAAGTAAAATTTTCAGGTCTTGGAGGCAGTCTCAGTATTGATGGCTTGAAATCTGAGCGGAATATAGGTAAAATTGGGAATGAAATTGTCAATACCTCTATGTCTCTTTATATCATTATCGATGAGGAATTTAACATTTCGCCCCACGTAGGAATTCCTGTGAACGGAGTTATAGGATATCATTTTTTCAAAGACCACCCTATTTATATAGATTATAATTCTAAAAAAATAACCGTGTATGAAAATGAAGATGGTCTGCAAAAGAAAATCAAAAGGTTTGAAGAGTTCCCTATCACCATTGAGAAAGATAAGCCCTATCTTTATGGTGGCATAGAAATGACAAATGAAAAAAAGGACTCAAAATTGTTGATTGATCTTGGAAACAGTGATGCCATCTGGCTCTTTCCTACTCTTATTAAGAACTTTGTTTATAACAGACCTAATATTGACGATTTCCTTGGCCGTGGTTTCAACGGAGATATCTATGGAAAAAGAAGCCGTATTCATAATTTCTATCTTGGAAAATTTAAGTTTGAAAAACCACTTACTGCAATGCCGGATGAATTCTCCATACAACATGTTAATATGGTAGAAAACAGAAAAGGCTCAATAGGCAGCGAAATTATGCGTAGATTTACTGTAGTCTTTGATTACCCCAATAAAAAGCTTTATTTGAAAAAAAACAGATACTTTGATGATCCTTTTCATTTTAATATGAGTGGGCTTGATTTCAAACAGGATGGACTGGAGTGGCAGGAAGATAAGGTAAAAATTGAAACCCAGAAATCGGCGATGGTAGCAACAGAGGTTTATAAAGACGCTTTTCAGTATAAATTCAGTTTAAAACCTATATTTTCTATTGCCGGTGTAAGAAAAGATTCTCCCGCTTATGAAGCTGGTCTGCAAAAGGATGACAAAATTTTAACCATTAATGGAGCTCAGACCTCAGACATGACTCTGGAAAAAATAGTAGAGCTTATGAAATCCAATGAAGGCAGAAATATTACCATGGTCATTCAAAGAAAAAATCAAAAACTTACATTAAGTTTCGCTTTGGAAGACCCCATTCCTTATCAAGAATAACAATATGAATACCGAAGAAACCACTTTAGACAGAATAAGAACCAGACCCCGATTTAAAATGTTTACTCATCTTACCAAGGAAGAGTATGCTGAAAATCTGAAAAAATATATGGAAGAGCATAAAGATGAGTTTTCGGGTAATATTAATAAAGAAGTTGCCACCATTTGGGTGAAAACAGAATATGATAATTACTGGAAACCCCGCCTTGCCTTACGGGTGGAAATGGAGGATGAACATACGGCAATACGCGGAGTATTTGGTCCGAGTTCTGCAGTGTGGACATTCTTTATGTTCCTGTATTTTTCTTTTTCTATTCTTTGGATGACCTTTTTCACAATGTATTACGTAGAAAAGCAAATAAAAAGCGCCGAATACCCTTGGGCACTGAGCGCTTCTTTTATTATGTTATTATTTATTCTTCTTACTTATATTGCTGCCAGATTCGGGCAACATAAAGGTAAAGAGGAAATGCTTAAATTGAGAAAGTTTGCTGAAGAATCTACATTACAATTTGAAAAGAAAATTAATTAGACAGAGGTTCTACAGGCTTTTCATTTTGAACAGGAGCTGCTGCTTTTGCTGCTTTGATCGAATCGGACACTTTTTCTCTGTTGCTTTGTTCTTTTAGCATTTTCGGAACATCTGGTTCTAAAAGTTTCGTCAATTCTTCAACGGAAATATTGTTGGCATTAGGATCATCCAAAAGATTTCTCCATGGTTTTCTTCCTCCCCATTTATAATCTCCGAATACCATTACTGCTGTACCTCTGGCTTTAGTAGTAGCTCCACCGGGATTCAAAATCCAGGTATCTGCATAGGAATACAGCCATTGGGCATCTTTTCTCAGCAATCGTAAACATGAGTGCGAAGCAGGATATCCGGGAAGCGTATATTCATGCCATCCGATTCCTCCTATATTGTGGATATTAAAATTGTAAGGAAGTTTCCATTCGCTGCTCACGGTGGAAATAGCCAGTTTCTTTTTCCAGTTGGCAAAAGTAAGCCCTCTTGTGGTCTGGGCTGCTTTTTTACCCATACTTGTTGGGCCCCATTTTATAAGACTTCCATTAGAGTATACAGCAAAGGCCTGTATGGGATATGAGAAAATGACAAACTTTTTCACTCCGCTTAATACATCCAGTTGCATTGGAAACGGTGAATAGGCCATCAGTGTGGTATCTATTTTCGCAGGAACTACCAAGGTGTCGGCATTCCATTTACTTTTAGAATCCAATCTGTTTAAAGCTAAAATAGCTGTTCTTTCTTCTACACTATATTTCTTGCTGAATTCTGCGTAAATAGAATCACGCATTTTTTTATCTTTTGGAAGAACAAAGGCATTATAAAAGCCATTCTCCTGCATAACAGGTGGAACAGATTCTTTTTTAACGACAGGAACAGAATCTTTCTTTACAGAATCCTTTTCTACCTCCGGAACTTCCGAAGAAGAAACAGTATCTTTAAAGGTATCACTTATTTTTTCTATTTCCTTTTTACAGGAAACCAGAAAAAAAGCACATAAACAGATATAAAAAAAGGATTTTTTCACAGATATGTTTTTCATAAATAAATCGGCCATTTAGTTTGGCTACCCAGTACAAATATCAGACCTAAATTTGAATCCTAAAAGACATTCTTAAAAATACCGTAAAAAAACGGAGGCTTTATCACTGTAAATGAGGAGTTATAGTTTACAATTTCAAAAAAAACATAGATTTTAAAGGTATTCTCAGATATTAAAAAAAAGCATTATTCATCCGTATTTTCTTTTGTAGAAATCCATTCTAAAGTCCCGTTTTTACCAAAGCGGTAAACATCCTGATGCCATCTTGCTCCCCCTCTGCATCCTGTTGTTAAAAGCTTTTTATCTTTTTCTACTGTGACATCACATAAACATGAACAGCTTGAGTGGGAAAAATCCGGTTCTTTAAGCTTTTCAAAACGTTTGCTTTGTAGATTATACAGATAAATCTCAAACATTCTGTAAACACCCATTCCGTCATCGGGAACAGAAAATGCAATATCATCATAACCGTCAAAATTATAGTCTTCAATAATACTCTGTCTTGCAAAAGAAGGTTTATCGGGAGACTGAAGTTCTATGGCTGTCTTTTTTCCATCGGGATAAGTAATGATGAAATGATTATTATAAAAATGGTTAAAGGTAAGGAGAGCATCATTCAGAAGATATGTATTGCTTCCGTCATATTTTTTTTCGTCCTCAATCATTTCCATCTTAAACTTTCTGTTGTCTTTTGCTCTGGTATAAGTGATGTTCGAAGCAGTATGATGCATCATTTCGAACGTATATATTCCGGTGACATTCCCATCAATTATTTCATTCCAGACGTAATAATTAATATCCGGCTGTCCGTCACTTCTTCCACTGTCATCTACTTTAAAACTTTTAATATGTAAAGGAATAATTTCTTTCTTCCCTGAATATTGTACAAAAGCTCCTTTTCCCTGAGTTCCGTAATAAAGTGTCAACCTAAACTCTTTTGCTTCTCCTACTGATTTTAGAATGAATGGCTGTGCAGAGATCACCACAGAAAAAATTATAAAACAGAATAAAAACAGTTTTTTCATAAGGTTTAGATTAGATAAAAAGGTTGAGTACAAATCTTACAATCCATAAAAAAACAATAAGCAACAGTATTGAAAACTGAACTTTATTTACGTTTTTATTCCCGAATTTCCATACGAGAATACGATCTATAATAATCACCAGCAATAAAGGAACTAAACTAAACAGGAGATACATTCCGAATAAGGCATCAGGTGCGGATGGCCCATTCATCATAACGATGGCTGCAATCAATCCGGCAATCATAGCTATGATACCTGTAATAAAAAAGAGGGTCCAGTTTTGAAATTGTTTTTTCATGAATATACGATCAGTGGTTGGTTATGTTGAAACGGATATTGAATCTGTAATAATACAATATCCAAAAAGCCAGCCACGGCAGATTCATAATCAAAAAAACGATCGTTTCTTCACCGTCAATCTTTCCATCAGTGATCGTGAAAAAGGAAAAAACAGAAGCTGTAAAAGGCAGCAGAAACCAACATAAAGCTGTTTGTATTTTACCATGAAATTTTTGTAAGAGAGAAAGGAAGCTGCTTAAAGATAATATGCTCAGAAATGATATCCAGAAAATGGTAAACCCATAGACTAATCCACTCATATCACAATTCCTCGGCCTATCTCCTACTTCTTTTGTAAGACTTAAAAACAAGATTAAAAGCACAAAAGAAAGCAGTGTGGAGATTAGCCACGTTTTAAGTATTGAGAATAAAATAAATTTTCCTTTTGACATCTCAGCTTATGCTTATTCGCTAAAATAACAATAACCATTCAAAATACAGAACTGAAAAATCACTGAAAAACCTGTCAGTACATTACTTCTTATAAGAATCGGCTATTATTTCCCACCTGTTTATCAATAAGGGAAAATAAAAAAGTCTTCTATTTCTAGAAGACTTTTTGCGATCCGGACGGGACTCGAACCCGCGACCTCCGCCGTGACAGGGCGGCATTCTAACCAGCTGAACTACCGGATCAATTTTTAAGGTAGCATTTGCTTTTTAACTGGTGCAAATATATAGCTTTTTTTAACTTTTCCAAAGAAACGTATTTCTTTTCTTTCAAAGCTATTGTTAAGATACAGATTGTCAAATATAAAAATTTTAATATATAGCTGCACTTAATACCCTTTTGCCCACTTTTACTTAGAAAATTTAAGAAAGTCGATTATAAAAACACACACAAAATCAACATTCTTGTTACTTTAAATTCTAAGATGACCCTTTATCTATGATTTATAAATACAATAGATTCTTTCTTTTGATCATTTATTCTGTTTGCTCGATAACTTCAACAAATTTTTTACACAAAATGGATTTGTCATAAACTGTTTCAGCCAATTCCCTTGCATTCTGTCCCATTTCCTTTACCAATTCAGGATTGTCTTTCAGATAGAGTACTTTTTGTACAAGTTCTTCCGGACGGTTTGGGTTTACATAATATCCGCAATGGTATTTTTCGGCTATATCTTTCGTCCATCCGGCAGAGTTTACAATAATCGGTTTTCCTGCAGACAGCGAATCGAAAAGCTTGTTTGGAGAGTTGGTATACAAAATCGGGATATCCAAAAAGGAAATCATCGAAACATCCGAAAAATTGACAATCTCGGATACGTCAGTCATAGGGAATTTTCCGAGAAATTTCACATTTTTAAGGTTGTTTTTCTCTACTTCATCTACCAAATCTTTTTCAGTAGAACCTCCTCCTACAAACAAAAATTCTATATCTTCTCTATTGTTTAATAATTTGGCAGATTCAACAATTGTATGAGCCCCATTTGCCAATCCCAGAGAACCAAAGTGAACTATTTTGAAGGAATCTTTTTTTAAGTCAAGCTTTTCCATCAGTTGATCATTTTTCCCCCTAGGCCAGAATTCATCCATTTTAGCCATATTAGGAATCATGGATGTTTTTTCTTTTGGAATATATTTTACCACTCCAGCCTGCATACCGGGAGAAAGTGCAATAACACGGGAAGCATTTTTATAAATCACTTTTTCCAGCAGACGGGTCGTTTTTATTGTCCAACTGTTTTTTATGGCTCCCATCTGTATTGGCACCTCCGGCCAGAGATCCCTTACTTCAAAAACAAAAGGTTTCTTTTTAAACCACTTTAATATAAGTGCCGGAATACCTATTGTAAGAGGAGTAGATGTAGCAATTACCAAATCGATATCTTTCTGTTTCAATCCTAGCACAGATGATTTGTACATAAATTTCAAGAAAGCCTTTAACCTTCTTGAAACACTCATATTCTGGTCGTAGTCTTCCTTTATATAAACGACTTCAATACCATCAATTTCTACAACTTTAACATCCTCTGAAAATTTGGATGATGAAGTGAGCATGGTAACTTTATGCCCATTTTTAATAAGTTCTTGTGCCAGCCAGTACGATCTTGTTCCTCCTGGCTCCTGAGGAGTTACGAAATATTGGTGGATGTATAATATATTCATTATTTTTTTTCTATATATAATTTTTGATATACTTCAGCTATTCTCTTCCAGTCATGATTTTCTAACAATTGTTCCATATCAAAACTATAGTGATCTCGTTTTTGTATTAATCGTTCAAGTCCTCGTTCGATAGCAGAAACAGAAGTGTCTTCCACTTTTTCTCCAATAGAATCATCATAAAAACCGTCGATCCCTTCATTTTGCGTGTACATCACCGGTAAGCCTTGCAGAAGCGCTTCTATATAGACCAAGCCAAAGGTTTCTGCTTTGGAAGGCATTGTAAAGAAGTCACTTCGTTCGTAATAGGATTTTAGAACAGGCAGACTGTCTACTTTTCCTACAAACTCAAAGGAATGATCGTTTTCAATAGAATCCAGGATTCTTTTCTCGTCATTTCCTCCTCCTCCAATCAGTGTTAATTTTATTTTATTCTGAATTTTGTGATTATGATTCTTAACAGCACTAATGAGGTTAAAGACATTTTTGCCCTTATTGAATTTCCCTATATAAAGCATCTGAATGCTTTTTTCATTCTCAACAATTTTCCTGTTCACAACCTTTGATTCTATCCAGAAAGGGTCTACACCATTTGGAATCACCATTAGTTTTTGCTGTACATCGCTCATGATATGAGACAGGCGTGGATCTTCAAGCATTCTTTTTTTATAGACTGCAGAAATGGCTATGATCTTATTTGCATTCTGAAGTATTTTTTGTCCGTAGCCTCTTTCGTGCAGAAAATACTTCAAAAACACATTAAGATCCGTATTGCGCACGGCTAATATGTATGGAATATTATATTTTTTATGAAGTTCATAGGCCACTCCGCCATCGCTATACCATGTGTGAGCATGAATAAATTTGACAGTCTTGAGGTCTATTTTTGCTTCAATGTCTTGTACTATTTTTTTAATTTTTTTCTTATACAAAACCCGATCTGCATATTTTGATAAAATATGACTGTAGATAATCTGAGAGCGGGTAGTTTTAAAATCTATTTTATTTTTCCCTATTCTGGAAGATTCTCGGAATGGATTATATACAATCTGCTCTAGCCCGTTATTATCCAGCTCTCTCACTAAATTTTTATACACTGTAGATCCTGAGTAATCGTTTGTAATGTGGAGTATCATTATGGATAAATTGAATTAAACTGCAGCTCTAAAGAAGAGTTGTTAATTTTATTACTATAATTTGTAAGGTTTTTTTCGACTAAAGGATATAAACTTGTATCAAAATAGATAAGTTTCATCCAGCCATCCGATATTTTCCAACCTGTATTCTGCACACTTGGATCTGTAGTACCATCTACATTATCGGCAATACTGTCTCCTTTCAGAATCTTAAGTTTTAAGGTATTGCATAGGTAACTGAAATTAAAGTCAGCCCAATTGGCATTTCCCAATTCTCTTGCCTTTATTAAATATAATACGACATGATTTCCATGTGATACATCCTGTACAACCGGTTTATAATTCTTAATTTTCTGTAACGCCTTACAAAAAGTATCAGGATATGTACTGTTCCACGTGTAATACAAAACGCTACCTGCGCTCTTGTTTAAAACCAACGCTTTTTTCAGCTGCTGATCAAACTGATTTACAAATAAGGCATATGAATTTTTATCAGATTCGTCATACTTCATCAGATAGAGTGCAACAACTGCCCAGTTTGCTCCTGTATGAAGCCTTTGATGAAACAATAATGAATAATCTCCATATTGGCTAAAACTTCTGGCTTTCCATTTATCGAAGGAGTATTTTAAACCACTTTCTATCGCCGGCTGATAATTCGTATATAATTTATTCTTGGCTAGAATATCCAAAAACTCACCGATGTATCTGAAAAAATATCCCTCTGAAATTAAATGTTCCTGTCCGTTCACTGCTGCATTCTGATTTCCTTTTGCTACATTCATCACCCAGCCATTTTTTTGGTATGAGGTATTTGAATTGGTATCAATCAGGATTGGTTTTATGACAGAAATATTAGTATCAATATATTTTTTATCTTTTGTTTTAAGATACATATTGTTATTTGCATTGATAAAATATCCTAATGCCATGAAATCGTAAGTATTTTTACTCTTTGATGACATTTCCATTTTCTGCAAACCATAACTTTTGGATGCCTGCATATCTGCATTATATCTGCTTACTCTGTTTTGCTGAGCAAAAGAAAAGCTAAATAATAATAACGCACTAAGCTTTATAAAATCACTTAAATATTTCATAATTATTAATATTATAATTTTGAATCAGATTCTGTAACTGCTTATCATTACCTCCATCTGCCACGTTTTCCTGGCTTAGCTTAAAGAGGGAATTTTTATTTTCAATGGGAATTAAATTTGAAAAATAATTGGATTTCACGGTCTTTGTCTTATTCAACTGAGCCATCGTATTCAGCCAGACATCGTCTGCCATAAAACATAAGCTGACAAAAGCATCTTTGTTTAAAACTTCTTCACTAAAAAAATTAGTCTTATACAAAGTTCCTCCCCCACTTGTGTGAAATAGATCAAATGCCGGTCCAAAATTTCCAAAAACTTTTTTCCAGTTGGAATATTTACTTATTGTATTATCATCATTTCTTACGATTTTATGGGCTCTATGACAACAAATTGCATCAGGAAATTTTGCATGTAAATCCATTAAGTCTTTAATGATATTCGATGGATAAAAAATATCATCATCTATCGTTATGATAACGTCGTTTTGATATTCCTTAAAGGCATAGTAATACTTTTTATGAGACCTTAGATCTTCATCTACAAATCTTATTTCCAATTGTTTCTTTTTATGATAACCCATCAGATTATCCGGTATATCTTTCAACTCATTCGGAAATTGATCTTTTGCCAGATACAATACAATTTTGTTTGGCAGCAGACTTTGTCGTAACATACACTCTACAACCATCCATAATTTGGATATCCTTCCTGGAAATGTTGTAAGTGACACGATAATATTTTCCGACAATTTTTCGGGTAGTACTACTTCTTTTATAGTATTTTTAAGATATATCGGGAAGACAAAATTTGAAAACTTTCTTATAGAAAATCTTGCTAAAGACTGAGCTCTAGAAATTTTTCTTAACGATGAATATTTTCTATCTATATAATCAATTAACATTTTTAGCCGTTGTTTTATAAAATGATGATATACAATAAAGACTTGCCAGCCAAATCCACATGTACGGATTATTTAAATAAACACTATTAATTGTAAATGCTAATGGCATTACCAGTAATGATCCTAATAAAATATAGTTCGGAATTTCACGCTTTTTAAAAACCCTTTTTGGATTAAAAATTTTAAATAACAATAAAAGAAATGTAAAGAAGACAACAATCCCATATTGAGAGAGTAATTCTATAAATAAATTATGGGGTACCAGGATAGGATTATTTGTCATTTTACTAGCTGTATCAGAAAAGTTTCCAGCTCCTACACCCAAAAATTTTGAGTCCACAAACATGTCGATACCGATGTTAATCATTTCCTTTCTAGAATTGTCTTCCAGTCCTTTTTGTTCTATTCTTGTCTTTAAATAAGAAAATGATGCATTATTCATTACATATATATACCCTGCAACAGATGCTATTATTGAAATGAATGTGTACATAATGGTTTTGCTGATTGACTTGCTGGAATAAAAAATAATATATATAATAGTAGATATTAATAAGCACAGCATAGTACCACGACTTGCATTGGTTAATACAACCCAAACAATAGCTAAAATAAAAAGGATATAAACTATTTTAAATAATTTGCTTGAAATAAATTTAAGTTTAGCTAAAATAAAAGGAAATGAAATCGCCAAAAGGTGATTATACAAATTATAATTTCCAAAAGTAATAGCTGCATATTTTCTAAGAGTTCCCACACCTCCTAATACCGTATCATCTCCAAACTTTGAATTAGAAAAGTGTAAATTGAAATTAATTTCTATAATTGCAATTGGAATACTTAGTAATACAAATATAACCCAGCCATTTATCAGTTTATTTAGACTTATATACTTGCTAAAATTTACTATTTCAACGAAAATGATAAAATTTATCAGCGCATATGCAAACTCTTTTAATGATTGGTCATTATTAAATGTTAAAAATAACATTGACAATACACAATACATAATAAAAGAAAAGAAAAACAATAAATACTCTTTCCCTTTAATAAGCTTTTTATTTAAATCCTGTATCAGTAATGGTAAAAATAAAATAGCAAGAAGTCTCGGTGCCTGTAGCATACCACCGTATAAACCAAATATTTGTGAAATGATTAATATTGGGGTTATATTTTTCTTTAAGTAATTCATCTATTAATCAAATTATCCAACCTTATCAGAAGGAAAATAAAAGTCCAATTCTTATAAATAAAAATCGATTGGGAAGGAAATAGCTTTCTTTTAATATATTTCACAATAAAAGAATCATACTGCCTTGTAAAAACAAAAAAGTTTTTGGTACTAATAGTATTTAAGAGATCCATAATTTCATCTTTTTTCATATTACTCTTATGTAAAAAAATGAATAGCAAACTAAAATAATAGTGATGTCTATTTATTAGACACTATCCCGTAAAGTGTGTAAGTTAAAAAGTCAGGGCTTAGATTTTATAATCTGAGCCTTTTCTCAAAAATAAG
>NZ_JAMZGF010000007.1 GCF_024158915.1 Chryseobacterium sp. S0630
ATCAAAAAAATCATCCTAAAAAAATAATATGGGTAGTTTATAAACAAAAACCGCCTCAAGGAAAATGAGACGGCTTCATCCTTTTTTATTGGTAAGGAAGCTTGAGGCTGGAAGATGGGAGTTACCGGTAGTTTTCAAAACTTTTGGATTTCCTTCGTTATGAGTGTTGAATTTTACCTGCTTATGGTAAAAATCAAACCTTATAGGTTTCTGAAACCTATAAGGTTTTTGTGTATTCAGATTTTATCCTCAATAGGATAAAAACTTTACTCGGTTGTAAATACTTCCCGCTTCATTCTTCCCGCTTTCAGCCTTTAAAAAGTCACATCCAGTCCTACATAGAAGTTCGCCTTCATAATCGGAGCATATACCATTCCGCCATCAAAATAACTTCCGAAAGGATTTTTAAAATCTACAATCGCATTTTTCTGATAGTAAGAAGTAAGGTTTTCTCCTCCTAAATAAGCTCTGATCTTTTTATTGAAATTTCTTGAGATCTGAGCATTAAGTACCGCATAAGATTCTGAATAAGCAGGTAGCTGAAACTCTGAAGGATTGCTTGAAGTATCAGGAAGTCTTTGTTTTCCTACCCAGTTTAAAGTCGTATCAAAGCTCCAGAATCCACCATTATCGTTCTTATTGGTTGAATAGGCCAGGTTTACAAATCCTCTGTGCTTCGCCATAAAAGGAACTTCTCTTCTTCCACCGATATAATCAGCCTGCACATCATAATATTTATAAGCAAGTCTTACTTCAAGATTTTTTACAGGCATGAAATCCCATTGGGTCTGGAATGAATTCGCAAATGATTTTCCATCCAGATTATAGAATGTCAGCTGTTGAGGAGACTTATCCAAATCTACCAATACCTGATCCTGGAAATCTGTTCTGAAGAAGTCAGCAACAATGCTTGATTTTCTTCCGAATAATTTAAATTCCTGTTGTAAGCTCGCCCCATAATTCCATGCAATTTCAGGTCTTAATCCATAAATATTTCCTCCATTAGATAAAATATTGATAGCTCTGTTCGATGCAAAATACTGCTGGCTTTCCGCAAATACATTCGCTGTTCTGAATCCTCTTCCCGCAGAAAGTCTTAAAATAGTCTGAGGAGTGAAATCATACTTGAAATTAAGTCTTGGCGTAAACTGAGTCCCTGCCAGATTGTGAAAATCTACTCTTGAACCTGCTACTAAAGTATATTTTAAACCAGTTAAAGTATATTCAGCAAAAATCCCCGGAACAATTTCATTTCTTCTCATATCATTCAGCAAATACGTTTCTTTATAGCCATCATATAAGAAACTTGCTCCAGCCTTATACTTGTGGTTGGTATTCCCGATGATGCTTTCAAAAATTAAATTGGAATAATACGTGTGCTGCTGCCCTGCATAATTTCTCAATCCGAAGAAGCTGTCCTGCTGATGGTAAACATATTGGTTCATCCATCCGATACTCTGGTAAGGTTTTCCTTTAAAAACATACCCTGTCTTATTCCAGACCTGGAATCTTGAAATATCGATTCCTACCCCATAAAAAGGTTGCTTGTCCTGACCCAATTTTTTATCAAATCCAATCTGTCCTGCAGTTCTTTCATCCCGGATAAAATTAATTCCGAAGTGAGACCCGAATCCAGACTTTTCAAGATCATTATAATTCAATAAATACGCTGCGTTGATCTGCGTTCCTTTCGGTCTGTCCAGAAAACCGTCATGGTTCATATCGGTATTTCCAAATGTTCCGTTTCCATGAAGAAGGAAAGTCTGTGACCATTTCTCGTTGATAGGAGAAACATTGGTAATATTGATTTCTGCTCTTCCATTAAAGTCAGAAAAAAGGTTCAGAGAAGTCTCTGGAGTCTTTGCATTCTTCAGAAGTTCAGTGTTGATCTGTCCTGTGATACTTTCGTAGCCGTTGGTCACCGTACTTCCTCCTTTAGTAAGCTGAATACTTTCAATCCATCTTCCCGGAATAAAATTTAATCCATAGGCAGAAGCCAACCCTCTGATTTCAGGCAGCTGTTCCTTCGTTAAGCTGGTATATTTTTGATCCAGACCCAGCATTTTTAACTGTTTTGTTCCCGTAACCGCATTGCTGAAAGAAACATCTACCGTTGCATTGGTTTCGAAGCTCTCGGAAAGATTACAGCAAGCAGCCTTTAACAACTCTTTTTTATCAATATTAAAAACAAGTCCGGCTTCTTTCTTGCTTAAAGCTGTAGCTGCCTTTGAACCCGTTACAACAACTCCGTCGATATTTTTTTCATGCTGAGAATGATCCTCTTTAGTTGATGAGGTTTCACCTTCTTTATGATCTTCATGCTTTGCTTCTTCTTCGTAATGAACTTTTGGATTAGGCTGTCCAAAAGTAAACTCTCTGTCATACAGGCAGCATCCCGGAAGTCCGTTGTAAACTGCATCAGAAGCTTTGTATTTTTCATTATCATGACCGGCATCAGCAATAGCCTTTAAAATCTTATCTGATGAGGTTTTTGAAGGATCAAAATTTAAAGTAACCGTTTGTTTTTCTGCATTCCATTCTGCGGTATTGGCTCCGGCATCTTTGGACGCTTTTTCAATTCTGGCTTTACAAGAAGCGCAGTTTCCTCTAACATAGAATTCATTCTCTTTTTTAGTGGAAATAGCGGCACTTACATGATGCTCATGGCTTGTTTCTGCTTGGGAAGGCTTTGCATCTCTTTCGTAATGGCAACATCCCGGAAGTCCTTCATAGGTTGTATCAGACGCTTTGAATTTCTCATTATCATGACCTGCTTCTGCTACCTTTTTTAGAATGTCATCGGCAGATGCTTTGTCTGTTTCAAAGGTTAATGTTTGAAGATCAATAGAGTAAACAGCTGTTTTGGCACCTGCTTTTTTAGCGGCACTTTCAATTCTTGTTTTGCACATTTCACAGTTCCCTTTTACCTTGAACTGATTTTTTGAAAGTGTTTGAGCAGATATAAATTGTGTAAATAGGAATAATGCACCAAGTATCAACCTGGAAATAGGTAATTTCATTTTGTTTAAAAGTTTAAATTAATTAAAAAACAGTTCATTATAAGACATAATGAACCCTTGATGTTTTAATTAACCTATCTTGGGCGGCTGCCAGATTTCCTTTAAACGATCTGAAAGATAAGGATCTGAATAGTGAAACTGAGAATTCTTATTCGCTTTGTAATAAGACAGTTCCAGACGTAGATTCTTTGAGAAAGGAGTTTCAATAAAAGTGTAGCAGGCAATACATGATGAGCAGCAGTCATCTTTACATGATTTTGTTTTATCATGATTGCTGTCCTTTTTTGAAGAATGATTTTTACAGCAGTCCATTTTCTTGGAAGACTCTGCTTTACAGCATGTTTCCTGTGCACCTTGCGCATAGAAATTATCCTTGGGAATCAGAAAGACTCCCAGGCAAAAAACTATTGCAAGTATGTGAAACAGCTTCATCTCTGCAAAAATACAAAATTTATGGCAAAGGATCACCAACTTTTAGAGAGCAGCTATGCCAAGGTTCTCCATGTGCCGGATTCAGTTTGGGCTTTTCACCCATCGCCAGATTCTGAGCAGCAGGTGCAGGGGCCGGACTTGGAGAAGGCTGGACTACATTTTGTGCCGGCTGTGGTGCAGGAGCTGGTTTACTGTTTAAGGGTTGGCCTACGGGAATATCACATCGGTGTCCGGGCTGTCCGTGGGGAGGATTCATTCCCGGAGCGGTTTTTACCTGTTTTCCGTTGTTATCAAGGGTGATTTTTCCTGGTGATACAGCATTGGGATCAATTTGGATTGTATTCCCTCCATTCACGTTTACATTTTGCGTAGCTGGAGTAGCTGCTGCCGGAGCACCATTCAGAGGTTGTCCTACCGGAATATCGCATCGATGCCCAGGTTGCCCGTGTGGAGGATTCATTCCTGGAGCTGTTGCCATAGGAGCAGGAGTAGAGTTGGATTGGATGCCTGCCTGATCCATCAGAGCAGTTTTTGAGGTGGTATTTAGAGCTACGTTGGGCTGGCCAGCGTTGGCTTCTTCTTTTAAATAAGTAGCTCTTTCATCCTTTTTACAAGATGCAGCTAATAGTGATACGGCGATCAAACCTATAAATGTATTCTTCATATCCATGGGTATGAAACAAAATTAGCAAAACATTTCCAATTGTTTTGCTAATTTTATACTTATAATTTGATTTTTGGATTAATTTTTTACCAAAAGTCTAAATCCTTCTCCGTGAACGTTGATAATTTCCAATCCTTCGTCGTCTTTTAATAGTTTACGAAGCTTTGCGATATATACGTCCATACTTCTTGCAGTAAAGTAATTTTCTTTTTTCCAGATCTTTCTTAAAGCAAGATCTCTCGGCATAAAATCATTTCTGTGGATGCAAAGAAGTTTTAATAATTCATTTTCTTTAGGAGAAAGTTTGTATTCTTTATCACCTACTTTCAGCTGTCTTAGCATAGAGTCAAAGAAAATATTGCTGATTTTAAACTGCTCCTGCTCTTCATTTTCCAAAGTAGAACTTCTCTGAAGAATAGCCTTTATTTTGTATAAAAGAAGTTCAGTGTCAAATGGTTTTGTGATATAATCATCTGCGCCCAGCTGATATCCTTTCAAGATATCTTCTCTCATGTTTCTTGCAGTAAGGAAAATGATAGGTGTATTTTTATCAATCTTTTTTACGTCTTCCGCTAATGAAAATCCGTCTTTTTTAGGCATCATTACGTCAAATATGCAGATATCGAATTCATTTTCTGTAAATTCTTTTAGTCCCTGCTCCCCATCAGTGGCAAGAGTTACTTCAAAATTATTGATGGTCAAATAATCTTTAAGCACCGCCCCGAAACTCTGATCGTCCTCTACTAATAATATTCTGTTGCTCATAATTTTAATAATTAAAAATTAACAATTAAGAATGAACTTCCTCACTCTATCTTCTATATTTTGATATTTGGTTATACTTTATAATTGATAAATGATCATTGATAATTGATGTGATGGAGAAGTCTTATCATTGATCGCCTATCATCTATCATTTATTTTTCTAGCTCATTGGCAGTTTTATCGTGAATGTACTTCCATTTCCTTTATGAGAATCTACGATAATCTGTCCTTTGTGCAGTTCTACAATTTTCTTCACGTATGAAAGACCTAATCCCTGTCCTTTTACATTGTGTATATTTCCGGTTTCTTCTCTAAAGAATTTTTCGAAAATTTTGGTTTTATTCTGGGTGTCCATTCCCATTCCTTTATCGGAAATTTCAATCACATACCAGTTTCCTTCATTTCTGGTTTCCACATGTATTTCCGGTGCTTCAGGAGAATATTTGTTGGCATTATCAAGTAAATTCACCAGCATATTTGAGATGTGGAATTCATCTATCTTAAAATTATAATGAGTAGCATTGAACTTCTGCGTAAGCGTTCCGTTTCTTTGCTGTACAATCAGATTGAAAGATTCTGTAGTTCTTTTGATCAATTCTCTTACATTGGTTTCTTTTAAGAATAATTCCACTTCATTTCTTTCAAGCTTGGACATGTTAAGCACATTTTCCACCTGCTTTTTCATTCTTAAGTTCTCCTGCTTGATCAGTTCGGAATAGTATTTTACCTTATCCGGATTGGTGGCAATTTTATCATTGGCCAAAGAATCCGTGGCTACAGAAATGGTTGCCAATGGTGTTTTAAATTCATGAGACATATTGTTGATGAAGTCTGTTTTCACTTCAGCAAGCTTCTTCTGCCTCATCATATAATTAATGGATATAATATAAATCCCAAGAATGGTAAGGAGAGAAAGGAATGTTCCTAACAACATCGGCCAGTTATTCATCGCCAGTGAATATTCTTTTTTAGGGAATACCAATGCAAGACTGTATAACGTGTTTTTCTTATCAGCAAAAAGAGGAAAGCTATAGGTATTGCTGTCCTTTTTTTCTTTGTAAGCCTTATTGGCAATGCTGGTAAGCTTATTATTACGATCCAGAACTCCATATCCAAACTTGGCCGTAATACCTCTTATTTTAAGCTCTTTGGCAATAACAGAGTCAAGTGTTTTCGGATCCACTCTTTTGGTAATAGGAAGGTTATTTCCATACACTTTCACAAATTCTTTCATGGAGTAATCTCCTGTTTCAATCTCCTGATTGATGTCTGTGGTAAGAAGTTCGCGATTGGTGGTATCTCTTTTTATTTTATATGCAGCTTCGTCTGTATATAATGTTGTCAGCTTAATGGAATCTCCTTTTTGAGAAATCGGAAGTTGTGTTTTTTCAATAATATTTTTGGAGTAAATAATCTGTCTTTGTGTACCAGAGTCTTCCACTTGTTGGATTGTAGTTAAAGACGGCTGTTTGCTGTTTGCCAGAATATTTTTTCTGAAATCTTTATAATCCTGATTCAGGTATTTGTCCGCTTCTATCTCTTCAATACTTTTTGAAGTACTTTCCAAAACCGCATACACTTTATTTGAAAAATCCTGTTCCAGTACTCCGTAATAGCCTTTCAACCAATAAAATTGGAGCGTTACGAAGACAATCAGTGAGATTGTCATAAACACTGAAATTATTGGGATGAATTTATTATTCATTATTTAATTATATAGGTTTTGAAAAAATGAATGTTAAAATTAATTGTTTTAAGAGTACCTAAACAAAAAACGAGCCAAAAAATTGTTTTTTTTTTCTTAAAAGAGTGTTTTTTAACAATTATTTATGAATTTTCTTTTAGTTGTCATATGAAAAGTCCCTTTCAATAAATAAAGTGCTAACTTTATTAAAAATAAATATTTATGGAATCTAATATCATTTTCAAAAAAGATTTTGATGCGTCCAGCACTTATGTGATGAAGATTTATAAGGCTGATGTTTCAACAGTGTGGAAGTATTTTACAGAAGCCGAATTATTGGATCAATGGTGGGGACCTAAGCCGTGGAAATGTGAAACGGTAAGTCAGGATTTCAAAGAAGGTGGGATCTGGATGTATACCATGGTAGGACCAAATGGTGAAAAAGGACCGATGTATTCTCAAACTCAATACGGAGAAATTACAGAACACAGAAGTCTTGACTGGATGAGTGCTTTCTGTGATGAGAAAGGAAATATTAATGAAGATTTTCCAAGGTCAAAATGGTTAATCGGTTTTACTGGAGTGGAAGAGGGAACGAAAGTAACCATCAATATCCATTACCATTCTCCTGAAGTCATGAAAAAGCTCATGGACATGGGATTTGAAGAAGGATTTAAAATAGGACTGAATCAACTTGAAAAATTGATTGGATGAATTTGAGTGTATAGAAATACAGCTATTTATAAAAAAGAGGGTTTTCCATTGGAAAACCCTCTTTTTATTTATTGACAGGGATTAACTTCCTTCATTCTTCAAGACTCCAGCCTTTATAAAAGCTCTTCTTCCTGAAAGTACTGGATAATTGCCTTTTTCATAAGCAAAGTCTGCTCATTAGGTTTTAATTCCGGAAGTTCTTCCAGGCTTTCAAATTGTGGCCATCCGTCTTCATAGTGGGTAAATTTATAATATCCAAAAGGTTCTAGCAGTCTGCAAACCGCAATGTGAATCAGGTTTACCTTGTCTTCTTTTGTGTATTTTTGCTGGCCGCTTCCCAACTCCTGTAACCCTATCAGAAATAAAAGGGTTTCAATGGGCGGATTCTTCTCAGTCTGAAAATTATCTTCGAAGAACTGTTCTATTTTTTTCCAGTATTCAGCTTCGTTCATAATATATTTAAATGATAAATGATAGTTGATCAATGATAAAGTTAGTTCTTTAGCATTTTTCTATAGGAAGAAGTTACTTTCAGTATTTCTTCAGTCTTTATTTTTATATCTGCTATAATTTCTTTTTGAACATATTCCAGTTCCTCTAACATTTCAAGCCAAAACAAAGTTTCATCAGTTTCTTCAATCACGATAGATATTTTAGAAAACCGCTCAGCTTTTGATCTTGCTCTGCACATAGCTCTATAATTAGCAGCCATAGAAGTAGAAGACCGAAATATTTGTTTTCTGATCACAGAAAAGGCTTCATTATGTGGAAGTTTAGAAAATTCTTTAATAATCATAATGGCTAGCTGCTTTGTTTTAAAAGCAAAAATTGTGTTATAATCTGGACTATCCATCATTTATCATTTATGAATTATCATTTATTTTCAACAGGAATGCATATTCCAACGCATCTTCCTTCAGAGATTCAAATCTTCCGCTTGCTCCTCCGTGTCCGGAGCTCATGTCAGTTTTAAATACTAACATATTATCGTTTGTTTTTAGCTCTCTCAGTTTTGCCGTCCATTTTGCCGGTTCCCAATACTGCACCTGAGAGTCATGGAATCCTGTAGTGATCAGCATGTGAGGGTAATCTTTAGCTTCTACATTATCATAAGGAGAATAATCTTTCATATAATGATAATATTCTTCGTCATTTGGATTTCCCCATTCATCATATTCCCCGGTTGTCAAAGGGATTGTATCATCAAGCATCGTAGAAACAACATCTACGAATGGCACCTGTGCTACAATTCCGTTGAATAACTGAGGCTCATAATTCACCACAGCACCTACCAACAGTCCTCCGGCACTTCCTCCCATCGCATACATGTGTTTTGATGAAGTATAATTTTCCTTAATTAAATATTTTCCTGCATCAATAAAATCAAAGAATGTATTTTTCTTAAACAGCATTTTTCCGTCTTCATACCATTCTCTACCCAAATATTCTCCACCACGGATATGCGCAATAGCATAGATGAAACCTCTGTCCAGTAAAGATAATCTTACATTTGAAAAACTGGCATCAACGGTATGTCCGTAACTTCCATATCCATACAGAAGAAGCGGAGTGTCAGCAGACTTTTTGGTATTTTTATGATATACTAGAGAAATAGGAACTTTAGTTTTTCCATCTCTGGAGTCGGCCCAGATTCTTTCTGAAATATAATTTTCAGGAACAAACTTTCCACCCAAAACTTCCTGTTGCTTCAGTAATTTTGTAGTCTTGTCCTTCATATTATACTCATAAGTGGAGCTAGGCTGTGTAAGGGATGTGTACCCGTAACGTAAAATCTCCGTATCAAATTCCAGATTGATCCCGATATATGTTGTATAAGTAGGATCGGAGAAAGGTAAGTAATAAGATTCCTGTGTCTTTTCATCAATAATTTTGATCTGAAGCAGTCCTCTTTCTCTTTCTTCCAACACCAGATAATCTTTGAAAATTTCAAAACCTTCCAGTAAAACTTCTGCACGGTGCGGAATAACATCAATCCAGTTTTCCATACCGCAGTTATCAATCTTTGCCTTTACAATCTTGAAATTGATGGCATCGTCCGCATTGGTAATGATGTAAAACTCATCTTCATAATGCTCTACAGAATATTCAAGGTCATCTATTCTTGGCTGGATCACTATCCATTCTGCAAATACATTATCAGAAGGGATAAAGCGATGTTCATCAGAAATAGTGCTTGAGCTTGCAATGAAAATATATTGTAACGATTTTGTTTTAAATACATTAACATCGAAAGTATCATCTTCTTCATGGAAGATCAGTACATCCTCTGCAGAATCTGTTCCCAGCTTGTGTCTGTACACCTGAAATGCACGAAGACTTTTATCTTTTCTGATGTAAAAAATATGCTGGTTATCATTCGCCCAAACAGCTTTTCCTGTCGTATTAGGAATAGTGTCTGGCAGGATTTTTCCGGTTTTTAAGTTTTTAAAATTAAGCGTATAAATTCTTCTTCCTACATCATCAGAAGAAAAAGAAGCCAGTTCGTTGCTGGGGCTTACGGCAACACTTCCTACTTCGAAAAACTCTTTGCCTTCTGCCAGAATATTAACGTCGAGTACAATTTCCTCTTCATTGTCGAGGCTTTTGTGCTTTCTGCAGAAAATAGGATATTCCTTACCTTCTTCATAACGTACAATATACCAGTATTCATTAAAGAAATAAGGAAGAGACTCATCATCCTTTTTATAACGGGCTTTCATCTCTTCGAAAAGCTCTTCCTGAAGGGCTTCCGTATCTTTCATGATGAATTCTTCGTAGGCATTTTCTTCCTCAATATATTTGATTACTTCAGGGTTTTCCCTTTCATTCAACCAAAAGTAATTATCGGTTCTTATATCGCCGTGGGTTTCCAGTATTTTTTCTATTTTTTTTGCCTGTGGAGCTTTCATCCGGGGTATTTTATTTTTTCATTGAATAGAATGTTCTTATACTTTTTCTTCTGAAAGTAAGTAATTTAAGCAGAAATCCTTTCAATATTAATTTTTGTTCAAATTTAGGTAAAAAAAAACCATCTTTCCTTTATTGAAAAGATGGTTCATTGTATTTTTATAATTAAAGACTATTTGTGAAGTGCTTTAATATACTTTTCAAGGGCCATTGTCATAGAAGGAGTTTCCTTCGTAGGTGCCATTAAATCTACTTTTAATCCTGCTTCTTCTGCAGCTGCCAAAGTCGTGTTTCCAAAAACTCCGATCTTTGTTTCATCCTGCTTGAAGTCAGGGAAATTTTGTTGTAGTGATTTTATTCCCTGCGGACTGAAGAAAATCAGCATGTCATAATCTTTAACATTGATATCTGTAAGGTCGCTGCATACGGTACGGTACATAATTGCTCTTGTCCAGTCTACATTAGATGCATCCATGGTTTTTACAATATCCGGACTCAAAACATCTGAAGATGGCAACAGATATTTTTCAGTTGGGAATTTTTTGAAAAGAGGAAGCAGATCTGAGAAGTTTTTCTCCCCAAAGCTGATTTTTCTTTTTCTGTACACAATATGCTTTTGAAGGTAGTTGGCAATTGCTTCCGACTGGCAGATATATCTCATTGTATCCGGAACGGCAAAACGCAATTCCTCTGCTAGTCTGAAGTAATGGTCAATCGCATTTTTACTGGTAAAAATAATACCGGTATACTGCGTCAGATCTATTTTCTGTGTTCTGAGCTCTTTATTGTCAACCCCTTCGACGTGGATAAATGGACGGAAATCAATCTTTATTTTTTCCTTCTTCGCTATATCCAAATATGGAGAAGACTCACTAGGCGCTGGTTGAGAAACCAATATAGACTTTATTCTCATCATTGACTTTTATTAAAAAAATAACAACTTCCAAAGCAATAATAATGGTGCGATTTGGAGGGTGCAAATATACAAAAATTTATAATACCATTTCTCGGGAAGAATCTTGTTCTTGTGAAATAAATAGAAAAAGACTTTGAAAATGAATACAAAAGCAAAGAAGCAGAAATAATATAAAAACATTTTATTTCTGTCTATCGGGAAGTAATAATGGGCTACACAAAGAATTATTAGCAAAAATGAAAGAATGAAATAAAATTTTGTGGAGGTAAAATAAAAAATAGTCCATTTTTTTCCATCCCCTATGCTTTGGTAAAATAGAAATCCTAATGTTGACTTTGTTAAATAAAAAAGAAGCACTGCCAGCAATGTATATCCAAATTTATTAAGCTGATATCCCAGAAGCTGAAGATCTGCAATATATTTCGGTACGATAGGAACGTACTGTGAAATTAATACAGACAGGGTAAGTGTCGTTACACAAGACGTGATAATCCAGCTGGGAAGGTTATTGCTTGCATCAAAATATTTCTGAAGCAGAAAATCTTTGAGGCTGGCATCTCTTTCTATGACGTTCATCATAAAAACATATAAAAATATACAGCCCACAAGGATAAAGATTACCCAATCATTGTTCTCAGGTATTCTTACGTGATTGATGAAGTGTTGTGATGATGGCAAAATTTAAGTTTTTTTTATTTATTATTTAACTTCAGATAACACAGCCCGGCACAGATTTTCCTGTCACCAGATCCATGAATCTGCAGTTATAATATTTGCTCCCACCGATTTTACGTATTGTTCAGATCTGTTGAATAAAAGTTTCTGTTTCATCCGCTTAATCCCCGAGAAATATTTTTGCAAAATTATAGATTATTTTGTATAAAATAAAAAGGTTAAATAAACTATCTTTGCAAACTGAAATGAAAAAACTCGTCATCATCCCAACATATAACGAAAAGGAAAATATTGAAAATATTATTTCCGCGGTTTTTGCATTGGAGGACGACTTTCATATTTTAGTAGTAGATGATTCTTCTCCGGATGGAACTGCAGAAATTGTAAAAGAACTACAGAAGAAACATCCGCATTATTTACACTTATCCATAAGACATGTAAAAGACGGATTGGGAAAGGCATATATCCATGGTTTTAAATGGGCCATCGAAAATAAATACGATTATATTTTTGAAATGGATGCTGATTTTTCACACAATCCTAACGATCTGCCGAAACTTTTTGAAGCATGTAAAAATGCAGATATGGCGATCGGTTCCCGTTACTCAAAGGGAGTGAATGTAGTGAACTGGCCTATGGGAAGAGTGCTGCTTTCTTATTTTGCATCCAAATATGTAAGGTTTGTATTAGGACTTCCAATTCATGATACTACAGCAGGATTTGTATGCTTTTCAAGAAAAGTATTGGAAGAAATAGGATTGGATAATGTGAAACTGAAGGGATATGGATTTCAGATTGAAATGAAATTCAGAGCTTTTAAAAAAGGCTTCAGAATTGTAGAAGTTCCTATTATATTTACCAACAGAATTTTAGGAGAAAGCAAAATGAATGGTGGAATTATCCATGAAGCTGTTTTTGGAGTGCTGAACTTAAAATGGAAATCAATCATCAACAGATTATGAAACTGATGAAAAAGTTAATCTTTATTTTCGTTTTGTTGGGCTTGCTTTCGTGCGGCGATTATATTGATAAGCCTAAAAATCTGATCGATAAAGATATGATGGCGGAAATTATTGCCGATCTTGCAATCAACGATCAGGCTATTTTTGTATATCCTGACAAAAATATGGAAGCAGGAACAAGAGCTGTTTTGAAATCACATAAGGTAAAGCCTGATGATTTTGTAGATAGTTTCAAATACTATGTAATTAAAGAAGAAATGGATGGGATCACCAATGATGCTCAGGAAATATTGCTGAAAAAAGATCCCAAAGCAGATAAATATGTAAAGGAAAAACTGAAACAGAATGGTACTGTAATCCCCTTAGTGAGGTAAATTACCATAATAGTTTCTGTTTTACAAAAATCACTGGCCAAAACAGTGCATTTAAAAAAGTATAGAGATGAAATTTTTTAATATAGAAAAAACCTCTGAAGGAAAAGCAAGAGCAGGGGAAATTACCACAGATCACGGGAAGATTCAAACTCCTATTTTTATGCCTGTGGGAACTGTAGCAAGTGTGAAAACAGTTCATCAGAGAGAATTAAAAGAAGACATTAAAGCTCAGATTATTCTGGGAAATACTTATCACTTATACCTTCGTCCGGGCATGGAAACGATGCAGGATGCAGGTGGTTTACACAAATTCATGAACTGGGATCTTCCTATTCTTACCGATTCAGGAGGTTTTCAGGTATTTTCACTGGCTAGTAACAGAAAGATGACAGAAGAAGGGGCGAGATTCAAATCTCACATCGACGGAAGTTATCATATGTTCTTTCCGGAAAGATCAATGGAGATCCAAAGACAAATCGGAGCCGATATTTTCATGGCTTTTGACGAATGTACTCCTTATCCTTGTGATTACAACCAGGCGAAATCATCTATGGAGCTTACTCACCGTTGGCTGAAAAGATGTATTGAATGGACGAATGATAATCCTGAATTATACGGACATAAGCAAAGGCTTTTCCCTATTGTTCAGGGATCTACCTATTCTGATCTTAGAAAGATTTCTGCAGAAGTGATTTCTGAAGCAGGAGCAGAAGGAAATGCTATCGGAGGACTTTCGGTAGGAGAGCCTGAAGAAGAAATGTACAGAATCACTGATGAAGTAACAGATATCCTTCCAAAAGAAAAACCTAGATACCTGATGGGAGTAGGAACTCCATGGAATATCCTGGAATCTATCGGACTGGGAATTGACATGATGGATTGTGTAATGCCAACAAGAAATGCAAGAAATGCAATGCTTTTCACGTGGCAAGGGGTGATGAACCTTAAAAATGAAAAATGGAAGCGCGATTTTTCGCCTTTAGATGAATTTGGGACCAGTTTTGTAGATCGTGAATATTCAAAAGCGTATCTTCGTCACCTGTTTGTGTCTAAAGAATATCTTGCAAAACAGATTGCTTCGATTCATAATCTTGCCTTCTATCTTGATTTGGTAAAAGTAGCCAGAGAACATATTGTGGCAGGTGATTTCTATGAGTGGAAAAACTCTGTAGTACCGGTTCTTAGACAAAGACTGTAAGAGATATGCTTAAAATTGTAGACAGATATATCATTAAAAAATACCTTGGAACTTTCAGTTTCATGTTGGTGCTATTGTCTATAGTCGTATTGGTAATCGATGTTCAGCAGAAGATCCCAAGAATTGAGAATGCTAAGGCTATTGATCCAAAACTGGATCTGACCTATTTTCTTATTCATTTTTATCCTTTCTGGATTATCAATCTTGTGGTGACCTTCCTTTCCATTCTGGTATTTATTTCGGTGATTTATTTTACCTCCAGAATGGCAAATAACACTGAAATTGTTGCTATTATCAGTAGTGGAGCCAGTTTTCACAGGTTTTCCAAGCCCTATCTGGTAACCTCTATTTTTATCGGATTAATTGCTCTTGTAGTCTATCATATGGTGCTGCCGTGGGCCAATATCAAGAAAAATGAACTGGAGGCCTATACTTATAATGCGGCCAATAAAGAAAAGATTTTAGGAACAGCTCCTGCTTCTTCACAGCTGAGTAAAACGGAATATATTTTCGTTGACTCATGGAATAAAAGAGAAAAAAGAGGGTCGAGTTTTGTCTATCAGAAATACGATAAAGACAGAAAAATGACCTATGAGCTGAAAGCAAGTGAAGTATATTGGGATAAAGCCAAAAAACAGTTTGTCTTAAATAACTATCTGGAAAAAACGATCAATAAAGACAATACCGAAAAGCTCGGAAACGGAATAGAATTAAGGAAAAACTACGGTCACTCACCGGAAGAACTTTTCCCTAACGAGCTCTTAGGACAAAATAAAACCACTCCGGAACTTTTAAAATTTATTGAAAGAGAAAAAGAAAGAGGAAACAGCAACCTGAACTCTTACCTGAATGAACTTCATCAAAGAACGTCAATGCCTGTTTCAATCATTATTCTGACCTTCCTGGCACTTTCTCTGTCATCACAAAAGAAAAGGGGAGGATTAGGAGTTAACCTTGCAATAGGGATCTCATTGGCCTTTATTTTTGTGTTTTCATTCGAAGCCTTAAAAGTGGTTTCGGAAAATAAAAGTTTGTCTCCGGCTGTAGCGATGTGGCTGCCTAATATGGTGTTTTTACCACTTACTCTTTATCTTTATATCAAGAGAGCCAATCAGTAAAGTAATTTTACTTCTTTGTGATAAAAGGAATGCATTCCGTCTTCCAGTTCGATCCAGAGTTCACCCTTTTCGTCTGCATGTCGGATGATGCCATTTTGTCGCTCTTTTTCAATTTCAAAGACTGATATCTGATCCTTTCTGAAAAGGTTTTTATTAAATCCATCCAGAATTTCCTGATCTGAAGGTATGTTTTTGAGCCTTTCAGACAGATATTCATGAAGGTTGAATGCAAGATCTTCCAGATCAAATTGGATCTCTGTCTGCGTCAGAAGTGATCCTGCATTGGATATTTTATCAAAATTTTCCTGAAGAATATTGATCCCGGCTCCGATGATGAAATAATTATTTTGATTAATTTTTTTCTTTTCTATTAAAATCCCAACGATTTTTTTACCTTTAAGGATAATATCATTCGGCCATTTGATTTTTACCTCAGAGTCAGACAATTTGGCAAGGAAATCCCGGATCACCATTGCGGTATAATAATTGAACATAAAGTCGGAGCACAGGATGTTCTGAGTATTCACTGCCAGCGTATAAGCCAGATTTTTTCCGGCAGTCTGAGTCCAGGTATTTCCATACTGACCACGGCCTTTAGTTTGATTAAAAGTATGAAGCCCTATAAAATTTGAATCTCCGTAAAGTAAAAACTTTGATATTTCGTCATTAGTAGAAGAACATTCTTTCAGATAGAAGAGTTGGCTCATTTAAGAAAACTTTAAGAGATTAAGAGGGTAAAAGTAAGGTTAAAGTAAAGAAAAAACAATAAATTTGCAGATTATAGTATTTTTTTAATGAATAAAACAGCAGAAAAACAAGCGTTAATAGATAAAATCGTTGAAGCTATCCAGGATGTAAAAGGGGAAGACATTATGATCTTCGATCTTTCAAACATCGAAAACTCCGTAGCAGAAACGTTCGTGATATGTAGTGGAAACTCAAATACACAGGTAGCTGCATTGGCAGGAAGTGTAGAGAAGAAAGTAAGAAACGAACTACAAGACAGACCTTGGCACGTAGAAGGTACTGAAAATGCGATGTGGGTATTGGTGGATTACGTTTCAGTGGTGGTTCATATATTCCAAAAACAGGTACGTGAGTACTACGATATAGAAGAGCTTTGGGGTGACGCAGTCATTACCAAAATTGAAAATGAATAATAAAAAAATTTAAAAAGTCTAAATGAATAATAAAGGATTCAACTGGTTCTTTCCTATTGCAATCGTAGCTCTTTTGCTATTCTTTGGCTCCAATTTCCTTGGAGGTGATGCAGCAAAATCTATTGATGAAGATGGTTTCTTTAGAGAAATGCAGGCGGGCAAAGTCCAGAATATAATTATATACAAAGACATAGAGAAAGCTGATGTTTTCCTAACAAAAGAAGCAAAATCGGCAATGGTTTCCAAAGCCGGAAAAGAAAACAACCCTCTTTCTGCCTTCGAAATGGCTCCTAAAGCAGATTTTTCTGTGAAATACGGAGACCTTCAACTTTTCCTTCAGAAATTTGAACAGGTCAAAGCCAGCAATCCGGTTATTAAAACAACAAAAGATTACGGAACAGGTAAGAGTGCATTAATGGACATCTTGGTTCCTGCATTGGTTTGGATTTCTATTCTTGGATTATTCTACTTCCTTCTTTTCAGAAAGATGGGCGGTGGTGGAGGTCCTGGCGGACAAATTTTCTCTATCGGAAAATCTAAAGCGAAGCTTTTCGACGAAAAAGAAAGAATTCAGGTAACATTTAAAGATGTTGCAGGATTGGAAGGTGCTAAAGAAGAAGTTCAGGAAGTAGTAGATTTCTTGAAAAACTCTGAAAAATATACAAAACTGGGAGGTAAAATTCCTAAAGGAGTTCTTTTAGTAGGGCCTCCGGGAACAGGTAAAACCTTATTGGCGAAAGCTGTTGCAGGTGAAGCTAAAGTTCCGTTTTTCTCACTTTCAGGTTCTGATTTCGTTGAAATGTTTGTAGGAGTAGGAGCTTCCAGAGTAAGAGACCTTTTTGCTCAGGCTAAAGCAAAATCTCCGGCCATTATCTTCATTGATGAGATTGATGCTATCGGACGTGCAAGAGGAAAAAATAATTTCTCCGGCGGAAACGATGAAAGAGAGAACACTTTGAACCAGCTTCTTACTGAAATGGATGGTTTCGGAACAGATACCAACGTTATCGTAATGGCAGCAACCAACAGAGCGGATATCCTTGATAAAGCTTTGATGAGAGCAGGACGTTTTGACCGTTCTATCTATGTAGATCTTCCGGAGCTTCACGAAAGAAGACAGATCTTTGATGTTCACTTGAAAAAGATCAAACTTGATGATAATGTAGACAGAGAGTTTCTTGCAAAACAGACTCCAGGATTCAGTGGAGCAGATATTGCAAATGTTTGTAACGAAGCAGCGCTTATCGCAGCAAGAAATAACCATACTTCAGTAACAAAACAGGATTTCCTTGATGCTGTAGACAGAATCATTGGTGGTCTTGAAAAGAAAAATAAAGCAATCAAGCCTTCTGAAAAAAGAAGGGTGGCTTACCACGAAGCAGGGCACGCTACGATCTCATGGTTGGTAGAACACGCATCTCCACTTTTAAAAGTGACGATCGTTCCTAGAGGACGTTCACTGGGAGCAGCATGGTACCTTCCTGAAGAAAGACAGCTTACCACTACTGAACAGATGTTGGACGAAATGTGTGCAACATTAGGAGGTAGAGCAGCAGAGCAGGTTATTTTCAATAACATTTCTACAGGAGCACTTTCTGACCTGGAGACAGTGACGAAAAGAGCTCAGGCAATGGTAACAATCTACGGATTAAGCCCGAACATTGGTAATATTTCTTATTATGACAGTTCAGGCCAGTCTGAGTACAATTTCGGAAAACCATATTCTGAAGAAACGGCTACTAAGATTGATGCAGAGATTAAATCTATCATTGAAAACCAATATGAGAGAGCAATAAGAATCCTTGCTGATAATAAAGATAAACTGGATGCTTTAGCTAATAAGCTGCTAGAAAAAGAAGTGATCTTCCGTGAAGACTTAGAAGAAATATTCGGAAAAAGAGCATGGGATCCTGAATTGACAGAGAAGCCTGTAACCAATACTATTCCTGAAAAAGATCAGCCGGTAGTAGTGGAAACACCTCAGATTAAAGAAAAAGAAGAAGAAAGCGAAATACAGGCTCCAGAAAGCCCGACACAGCTTTAAGACTCTTAAAAAATAGAATTCATAAAAACCTGACAACTGCAAAATTGTCAGGTTTTTTCATATTTAAGGAGATATTTTGGACACTATTGTAATTTATTTTCTATTTTTGTATAAAGTTGACTAAAAATAGATTAAGTTGAATTTATTCAAGAGGATTGTAAGCAAACTTACCAACCAGCCTGAAGAAGAGGACAAACAGAGCCTGGAGAAGCTTGGGGATTCGCTGAAAAATGCGGATCTTGACTATAAGTTTGCGCAATTATTTACGCATTCGGGGGGATTTTTTAATTATTGTGCAGATGAAGCGGAAGCTCTACAAACTTTAAATCAAATTATCAAAATAGAAGGGATCCACAATCTTTTTTGTTGGGATAAAGAACTTCAGAATTTTTTGAACGTTGTGAAGTCTTCATATACTTCAGAACTACAGCCGTCTAATGACGCCGCATTCATCACCTGTGAATATCTGATCGCTTATGACGGCAGAATCATGCTTTCACATAATAATATTCTTCATTATCATTCTTCAAGGCTTCCCGATAGAATTATCATCATTGCCAATGTTTCTCAGATTGTAAACAACCTGAATGATGCTATGGGGAAAATAAAAAGGAACGGAAATATCAAGAACCTTACTTCCATAAGCGGAAGCCAATCGAAAATGGACAGTTCTTCCAATTCCAATACAAAACTGTTTTTATTGCTGCTTGAAGATTAAGCAACCACTTCTAAATTTTAAATTTTGGACAAAAATCTCATTCAAAGAACCGTATCAGGTATCGTTTATGTAGCTATCATTATTCTTTGTTCTACTCCGCTGGGAGCACAGCTGCTGAACAATATTGCACCTGGTCTTATCAAGCAACAGTATCTTTATCATGGATTAATGAGCCTGCTGCTGATTGTAGGAACATGGGAATGTGTCAAAATCATGAAGTTTGGAAACGGCTATGAAAAATGGGTCGTATATCCATTGGTCATTTTTATATTTTACATGTTTTCCAAAAGATATTTTAATCACGATTTCTTTTTTGATTTCAGGCTTAGTGAAATACTGGCACTGGCACTTATTGGGATTGCTGTGGTTACTTTATTCAAATATCCCAACGAATTATACTTCGACAGTGGGAAACTTATTTTTACCGTAATCTACGTAGCTCTGCCATTTAGTTTTGCATTGGGGCTGCCAAAGTTCTCAAGCTATAGCGATAGTTTCTCTTTGGAGGTTCTGTTTCTGTTTATCCTGATCTGGAGTAGCGATACCTTTGCATATTTGGTAGGGAAATTCTTCGGTAAACATAAAATGGCTCCTAAAATATCCCCTAAAAAAACATGGGAAGGGTATGCCGGAGGTGTTATTTTAACATTGGTTTTATCCTACTTTATTGAACATTATCAGCCTGAGCTGAGAGGCAACTGGATGGTAGTAGGATTTTTGATTGCTGCCTTTGCTCCTTTAGGAGATTTGGTGGAGAGTCAATTGAAGAGAAACTTCGGTGTAAAGGACAGTGGAAACATCATTCCTGGGCATGGAGGAGTTTTAGACAGACTGGATAGTTTTATTATCTGCGTTCCTGTCGTATATTTGTACTTTATTTTAGAAAAATTTATTTAGTCTCATGAAATTACATAGAGAATCAAAAGGAACGATTACCGTTGCGACCCTGCTTTTTATTATTCTGGGCGCTCTAGCAATTTATTTCCTTGAAATATGGTCACTGGTGATCATTATGCCTTTGTTGGTTATTTACGGTTTAGTATTCTGGTTCTTCAGAGTTCCGGATCGTAATATTCTTGATCACAGAGAAAATGTTATTGCTCCGGTGGACGGAAAAGTGGTAATGATCAAAGAAGTGGAAGAGGATGAATTCATAAAAGGAAAAGCTATCCAGGTTTCTATTTTTATGTCTCCACTCAATGTTCACATCTGTAGATATCCGGTTTCGGGAGAAGTGATTTACAAAAAATATCACCCGGGAAAATATCTGGTAGCATGGCATGAAAAGTCTTCTACAGAGAACGAAAGAACTACGGTAGCTGTTCAGACGATGACTAATCATAAAGTAGTCTTCAGACAGATTGCCGGATATGTTGCAAGAAGAATCGTTTTCTACTGTAATGAAGGAGATAAAGCAAAAGCCGGGCATGAGTTCGGATTTATTAAATTCGGTTCCAGAATGGATGTATTCCTTCCTTTGGATACTGAGATTATCTGTAAAATCGGAGATATTACAAAAGGAGGAGAGCATGTTATCGCCAAACTGAAAGAAAATTAATATTCTTATCGTATATAAATCAAAAGAGAGCTATAAAGGCTCTCTTTTTTATTTTGTAAACATTACCCTCGTTTGAGTGTTTTAAGATTAAATTACGCATGAGTAATATTGCGTATCGGAAGATGAATGCTTTTACGTGGAGATCAATAATTTTGCATGCTTAAAAACACAAGCTCATGCTTTTAAGTGATCTGAGGTAAATGCTTATTAATTTATTGTCAAAAATGGTATTTCATTTGAAAATTTTAATAAATTGTAGCTAGAAAACACCTTAATCATATCCTTTTTAATGCTGAAAAAGACTATACATTTCGTTTTGTAGATTTTTTCTTTTGCAAGAAAGGCTGTTAATATTGGGAAATTTATGCTTTCAGGAGTACGAATGCCAACTTAAGCTTGTGAAAGCATAAAAACAACAACAAGATGATTTATAAGTTTTTCTTTAAGGTGATCAACGACGAAGCGGAGAATATGGATGATGATTTTGAAAGTAGTTATCTTCATCTTATTAACCGGTATCTGCTTTTATTGTTCTTCATATTCCTGTTTTATTCCATTTTCATAATTACTTTTTTCGGGGATATGCTGATCTCCATATTTCTTACCGTTATTACCTTTTTCTGGTTGTTTTTAATGGCTATCAAGGGAAAAATGAAACGGTTCAGGAAGGTGTTGAAAGGAGCTGTTATCTTTATACTTGCCCTGTTGACTTTTATTGTAAGCTTTTTTCATATTTATACTTACAAAAATGCGGGAGTAGAGTATTTCTACTTTTGTCTCTTGTTTGCAGTTCCATTTTTTCTGAACTATAAAAAAGATTCTTTTGCTATCTTTTTCATTGCTTTTATGATCAGTATTAATTTTATTGCCTGCCTTTACTTTGATTTTGATTTTCTTCCTAAAAGCAGATTTATAGAAAAAGAGGATTTTAAAACAATAAAATTGCTGAACATTTTATTTTCAGTTGCCTCTTTCCTGATGGATATCGTTTTTATTACCCAGAAAGACGCACTGATTCATGGTTTGATTTCCGATAAAAAAGAAAAAGATTCTACCATCAAAGATCTGGTAAAAACGAATGCGGAACTGATGAAACACCAGATGCTGATCAATCATCTTTCAGAAGAGAACATTCAGGAAATTTTGAATTTGGCGGAAAGTAATTCGCCTATGTTTTTTGAAAAATTTCAGGTGTTTTTCCCGCATTTTATTCCTGATATTTTAAAAATAAATCCTAATCTGATCCATTCTGAGCTCTACTTCTGCGCATTGATGAAGCTGGATTTTGATACGAAAAAGATTGCACAGTGTACCAACAACAGTATTCGTGCTGTGGAAAGTAAAAAGTACAGAATCCGGAAGAAACTCAATATTTCCTCAGAGATTAATATCAATAGCTTTCTTATAAAAATTTAAACAAAATTCTGATTTTTGTTACTCATACGTAGTGTTGAGTAGCTTCTGATGGTAATTTTTGAGTTTGTTGTCGATATTTTTACTTAAAAATATTGTGATGAATATTAAAGACATTCATATTGGAAACCTGATCAGATCTAAAGTAGAAGAATATCAGATTTCAATAGAAAGAATTTCCCGATTTTTAAACAGGACGGAAGATGAAGTAGAGATGATGTTTCATGCCAAAAGTATGGATACTGATGTTCTGTTGAAATGGTGTAAACTTTTAAAATTCGATTTTTTCAGGTTCTATACAGGCCATCTGATTTTGTATGCTCCTCAGGCAAGAATTGATAATGAATTCACTCAAAAGAATGACACTCTGGTTTTCAGAAAGAGCATCTACACACAGGAGGTTAAAGATTTTATTCTTGATAAAATAAAAACGGGTAAAATGACTGCTAATGATGCTGTTAAAAGGTATAAAATACCCAAGACCACTTTATATAAATGGATGAAAAAAATATAATATGATTCCTGATTACAAGCAGATTTATACCGATATTCTTGAAGAAAAGTTTCCTGAAAAATTACTGGATGCGGCCATAAGGCTTAAGCTGGAAACATTGCATTCAGCTTTTGATATTCTGAAATTTAATCAATTGATTTTTGGAGATGCCAACTATACAGTTGGATGTGATAATCAGAGACTCCGTTCTTATGACGAAGAATCTATTTTGAAAATTCTCAGTTACCAAAAAAGAAACGGACTGACTAATCTTCAGGTGAGCCATCATTTTAAGATAAGCCGAAATACAATTGCCAAATGGAAAACCATTTTCAAATCATAAAAAGTGTTGTATTCTGTTTAATCTAATTGCTTTATTTTTTTCTATTGCATAAGAGATAATTGATTTTATGCTGTTTTGATTTTGTTTTTTGAATTTATGGTTGGGTTTTGTTAAATAACTCAACTTTTTTATTTGTATCGAATGTTATGATAAGTTATTGACGTTTTGTGAGTTTTACTACGCGTGAGTAGTATTGCGTAGCGGGAATTAATTTGTAATCGCTTGTGGTTGATAATTTTGTGGAAATTAAATGTTCAGGTTAAAATTTAATTATCAAACAATTATAACTTATACAATGATGGAAACAAAATTTACAATGCCTTCAACCAAAGTCTTGTTCATCGCAATGCTCTTTGTTTTTGGAAAATCTTTCTCTCAGACCAACAATGGTGCAGTAGGGATTAATACTACAACCCCGAACGCTAATTCCGTTTTGGATGTTGTTTCAGGAAATAATAATAAAGGAGTTCTTATTCCTCGCTTAACTGAAGCCCAGCGAAATGCAATTGTAATTAATCAATCCAATGATGATGGTTTGACGATTTACAACACCACAGAAGACTGTTTCAATTACTGGAGTCTTGCGGATAACGAATGGAAAAGTGTCTGCGGACAGATGGGGAAAGCTGTTTTTACCATAGACTGTTCCACATCCAAAGCCATGGGTAGCTATGTAAAAGGAAAAGAGCTTACCAACTCGAATTACCTGAGCATTGCCGTGAATGTGACAAAGCCCGGTAATTATACCATTTCAGGAACTACCACAAACGGATATAATTTTTATGGAACCGGCGTATTTCTAAATGCCGGAACGCAAACCATACAGATTCCGGGACAGGGTGTTCCTCAGAATATTCAGACAGATAATGTGTCGCTGGAAGCCAACGGAACAACTGTTACCTGTACTCCTGCCATTTCTATTGCTGTGTTAAGTCCTGCAGGAACGTATACAATGAGCTGTGGTAGTGCCACGGTAAACGGTATTTATAAAGTAGGAACAGCTCTTACCGCTTCCAATACCATTACTTTACCAGTGAATGTTTCCACATTGGGAAGCTACACTATTACAACCAACACGGTTGACGGAATTTCTTTCAGCGGGTCAGGAACCTTTACGGCTACAGGAAATCAGAATATAACATTAGGAGGAGCGGGAACACCTTCTTCTACGACAGTAAAAACAATAACTATTACTTCAGACAGCCAGGGAGGTGTATCTACAACGTGTTCTGTCAATGTGATTGTGGTAGTTCCAAAGAAAAAACTTTTAACAATCGGAACGGCGCCAAATGGTTGTGGATATAATGTTTCAGGAACTTCTCCGTCAGGAATGGTAACGAAAGCGGCTGCTAATTTTGGAACATTGGCCAACAGCATCGTAAAGTACGAAGGATGGGATCAGATCATAGATGGTACAGACAGCCCGAGTGCTGCACAGTTAACGACCTGGACCACCGGATCTAATCCTGTAGATATAATCGTCATAGGATATGCGTGGGGTATGAATGCTGCGGAAGCACAGGTTTTAAAAAATTATCTGGCAAAAGGTGGTGTAATCGTAGCTTATTCTGAAAGTAATGCCGGAATGCAGAATCTTTTCAGAAATGTTTTTGACGGATCAGTAAATACAGGAAGTGTAAACAGTGCAGGAGCAATTTATAAACTGCCAATGACCAATGATGAAATACTGAACGGTCCTTTCGGTGACATCAGAGGATTGCAATGGGGAGAAGATGCTTCTTCCACAACGTATGCAACCGGGTTGCCATCAAGTGAAATTACAGTCTATTCAGGAGATACAAATATTTCTACAGCTTCACCATCGGGAACTGTAGGCCGTGTAACTGCGTTTAAGCATAATACACTGAACTTCATCTGGGTAGGAGATGGCGGATTCAACTCTCAATGTGGAACAGTTACTTCTCCCAATACTTCTGATACGATATGTCCATTCTATGCAGATACGAACTATAAGCCTATTGCTAAGCCTAATTATGGAAATGGAGCAGCTGCCTACGAAATGAATGTATATAACTCAATATTCTATGCGAATGCTCTTGCCTGGGCAATTAAAAAGGCAGAGTTCAACGGAATAAACACAAAATGATAAAGTTTTTTAAAGATGACTCCGGCACGATTATTCGTGCCGGAGTTTTTTATTTTATATACTTTTTAATCTCTTCTGTCAGGCTTATTATAAATTCTACAGGAATATCCTCTTCCATATCAATAAGAAGGATTTTAAACTTCTTTCTGCCGTCCTGGATGAGCTCAGGATAATCAAGTCTGTCACCATGATAAAAGCTCAGGTAATGCTTTTTGTATTTTTTGCTGTAGTAGAAATAGCACAGCATTTTCTTTTTGTATTTGATAAAGGGAAGACCGAAACTGAATGTTTCTGTAATGTTTTCCGGATCTGAAGCTAAGATCGTATCACGTAAAAATAAAAGAGTACTTCTTTCAGGCTCTTCGATTCTGTAGAAATACTCTTGTATAGGGTTCATTTTAATTCAATTAAAAGATTAGTCGAAGTTTTGAAGTTCGACAAGTTTGTGATACATTCCTCTTTTTGCGATCAGATCGTGGTGAGTTCCCTGTTCCACAATATCACCTTTTTCCATCACTACAATCCAGTCTGCTTTCTGAATGGTTGAAAGACGGTGAGCAATAACTAGAGAAGTTCTGTTTTCCATCATTTTCTCCAGTGCATCCTGTACAAATCTTTCGGATTCTGTATCCAGTGCAGAGGTGGCTTCATCCAGAATCATGATAGGTGGGTTTTTCAATACCGCTCTGGCAATAGAAACCCTTTGTTTCTGACCTCCGGAAAGTTTACCTCCGTCATCTCCGATATTGGAATCATATCCCTCAGGAAGTGTGGTGATAAATGCGTCTGCATTGGCAATTTTAGCGGCTGCAATCACTTCTTCTCTGGTGGCATCAGGTTTACCCATCAGAATATTATTGTAAACGGAATCATTGAATAATACAGATTCCTGAGTTACCATTCCCAATAGCTTACGGTATTCCTGTAGCTTTAAATGTTTGATATCTGTTCCATCAATCAGAATTTCTCCTTCCGAAACATCATAAAATCTTGCTAAAAGATTGGCAATAGTTGTTTTACCACTTCCACTTTGCCCAACAAGAGCAACGGTTTTTCCTTTTGGAATAGAAAGTGAGAAGTTTTTAAGAATCGTATGGTCTTTATCATAGTAAAAACCAATATTATTAAATTCGATTGAACTATTTAATGTTGAGATAGAAACAGGATTTGGTACTTCGTCAATTTTCACATCCGCATCCAGAATAGCTAAAACTCTTTCAAGAGAAGCTTCACCCTTTTGAACATTCGAAATAGATTGAGATAAACTTTTCACAGGAGGTAAAATCTGGAAGAAAATACCCAGAAAAACTAAGAAATCTGCAGGAGAAATACTTTGTTCTACAATGATTTGCTTTCCACCGTACCATGCGATAATCAGGAACGTAACCGATCCTAAAAATTCGCTCATAGGAGAAGCCAGTTCCTTTTTTCTTCCTAAATTTATTGAACTGTTGATCCATTTCTGCATAGACTGCATAAAACGGTTGTCCATTATTTTTTCTGCGCTGAAAATTTTAATAACCTTCGTAGATTTTAGTGTTTCATCTACAATCGAGAAAATATTTCCCATCTCATTTTGAGCCTGGTGAGAATCTTTTTTCAGACTTTTTCCTATTAAAGCAATCATTGTTCCCATTACAGGCAATACTAAAAGAGAGAAAAGAGTCATCTCTGTACTTAAAAAGAAAAGCGTCACCAACGTACTGATCAGCATGAAAGGGGCGTTGATTAATTCCACTAAACTTCCTAAAATATTACCTTCAACTTCACCCACGTCATTGGACATACGGGACATCAGATCTCCCTTTCGGCTTTCTGTAAAAAAGGAAACAGGTAAAGCAAGAATCTTTCTGTACATCGCTCCACGAAGGTCTTTGGTAACCCCTACACGGTAATTGATCAGTAAAAATGAACCTAAATATCTGAAAAGGTTTCTCAGCAAAAACATAAAAGCTGTGATCACACAAAGCCACGCCAAAACGTTAAGTGCTCCATATTGGGTTACTAAACTCTGAACATAATAATTGGCATATTCTTTTGCATAGGAGAAAAAATCTAAAATTTCTCCCGAATACACAGGTGGATGGCTGTATTTTTTAGCCTCAATGGTTCCGAAAAGCATTCCCAAAACAGGTAGGATTGTCCCTAAGGAAGCAATCTGGAATACAGAATACATAAGATTGAAAAACAAACTTCCGTAGATGTATTTTTGGTGAGGTCTTGCGAACTTTAGTATTTTAATATATTGGTTCATTCAATGAAAAAATTGGATAGCAAAATTACGTAAAATTAAAAGATAAGACGTTCTTAATCCTGTTTTACTTTACTGGATAAGTTTCAAAAAGTGTCTTTTTGTTACAACTCAGCGCTATTAAGCATTATTTTTTTGAATAAATAAACCTGAACAGGGCTTAAGAACAGGAGATCGTAAGGTATTGCTGTTTAATAAAAAAAACTGCTGAAACAGCAGTTTTTATATTATTTCAATTAAAATTTTACCTGATCATTGTATTTAGGAGCAAAATTTTTAGGACTCAGTTTGTCCAGTGTTTTTCCCAAATTATTGATGATCTGAGTCATATTATCAAAATCTACAACGTTGATGTCATCATTTTCATGGTGATAATGAGACGCTTTGGTCATATCAACAGTAGAAAATGAATGGGCAATGATTTTCTTTTTGACAAAGCTTACATTGTCTGAACGGTAGAATAGCTGCTGTTTTGCATAGGGATCTGCATTGATTTTTAATCCATTCACTGCATTTTGATTGAAAAGTTCATCAAGATCTGAGAATCCGTCTCCTGTCATATATAATGCATTTTTTCCCCATTGAGATTCTGTAGCAACCATTTCAAAATTGAAAAGAGCAGTCATTTTATTATAAATATGATCCAGATTTTTATCGGTGGAAATCGCTCTTGAGCCCAACATTCCTTTTTCTTCTCCATTGAATGCCATGAATACCATAGAGAATTCCGGTTTTTTATTTTTAAAATAATCGGCAATGCCTACCAGAGTAGTAATTCCGCTGGCGTCATCATCTGCTCCGTTATAAATATTGTCTCCGCTTTTATCACTGGTTCCGATATGGTCAAAATGACCTGAAAAACCCAGATACTGATCTGATTTTCCTTTTTTGATTCCGCAAACATTGTATACGGTCTTTCCGTTGTAGTCAAAAGGTACCAGATAAGATTTTCCGGTACAATATTCCAGATTATTTTCTTTGAAAAGTTTTGCAATATAATTGGCAGCATTTTCATTTTCCTGAGTTCCGATCTCACGGCCTTTCATTTCATCTGAAGCGAGAGTGGAAAGAACTGTTTTTACTCTTTCCTTGGAAACTTCCTGTCCAAAAGTAAATATGGAGAATAGTGATAAAGTAAGATACGTTAGCTTTTTCATTGTCTTTTGTTAAAATTATATGATCTGTCGTGCTTTTAATCAAAAAGTTGCAATGAATTTACATAATTTAAATTAAGAATGGGTGACAAATAAAAAAACAGCTCCTTAAAAGAAGCTGTTCTCACTCAAAAAATCGTTGTAAGGCTATCGAAGTCTGTCTACAGATTTTACGAGCCTCTCATCTTTACGGATGTAAATGTTTGCTATAAGCAGACAGATTACCGCAATCAATGGGAAAATCGGCTCAATACCCTTCTCAGGAATTTGAATTCCTCCGGATAAGTTTAGTAACCAGTACGCCAATACACCAATCAACAAAACGTTTATAATGATGCTGATGGTATTCAGCAAAATTTGTCTTTTTCTGTTTTTGAAACTAAAAATACTTAATGCTCCGATAATAACAAGTACTATACAGCTTATATTAAGTAAAGGAATACTGTCTGAAATGACAACATCCTGTCCTGTTATAAAAAGGAAAACAGCAGCTAAAACTGCTAATAAAGTCCATATTGTTTGTATTCTCTGTAGCATTGAATATTAAATTCTTGGCAAAAATAATATAAATTTTGCACAATTCAAAAATAAGTGTAGATTTGCATTATACAATGTACTTGAAAACAAAAGTCACCGGACTTACTTTTCTTACTCACAATTAATTACATTTTTACATTAAATATGTTTAACATAGAAACGTTAAGGTCAAAATCCGTAACGGAACTGACTAAAATCTTAAAAGATTTGGGCGTTAAAGTTGCAAGAACCAGCAATGAAAATGACAAGATCTTTGCTATTCTTGACTTTCAGGCTTCTAACCCTAAAGTTGCAAAAGATTATTTCAACGCCACAGAAACCGCCAGTGTAAATACTGAAGAGGCTCCAGCAGAAAAACCTGCCAAAGCCCCGGCAAAAAAAGCTGCCCCGAAAAAAACAGCAGCCAAGCCAAAAGCACCAGCAAAAGCTCCGGTAGAAACTAAAACAGAGGAAATAGTAGAAGAAAAGGTAGCTGCTTCTGAAGAAATAAAACCGGAAGAACCAAAAGCTGAACCCACTGTAGCAACAGTAACAGAAGAATCAGCAGCAACTGCTCAGGCAAAAAAGAAAAGAAAAAGAGTTTCTACCAATGCAGGGAATGCAGAAGTATCTCAGGAAAGAACTGAAACTCCAAAAAACACAGAACCTCAAGAGCCTGCTCAGGCTGAAGAAAAGCCTAACAATCCTCAACAACCACAGGCTAACAGACCCCAAAAAGGGCACAACCATCCACAGAACAGTGGAAACCAACATAAAAATCAAAACCAACAACATCAGCATCAGCAGCACCAAAACCAAAATCAGAATCAAAACAGACATTCTGAAAAGGCAGAGGAGCAGAACGACCATAAAAAAGAATTCAATTTCGATGGATTGGTAAGTATTGAAGGTGTTTTGGAAATCTTACCGGATAACTATGGATTTTTACGTTCCTCAGATTTCAGCTATATCTCTTCTCCGGATGATGTGTATGTATCTACAGCACAGATCAGGAATTATGGGTTAAAAACCGGAGATACAGTGAAAGGAATTGTAAGACTTCCAAAAGAAGGAGAGAAATACTTTTCATTGTTAAAACCAACAGAAGTAAACGGACGTGATCTTGCATTCATCAAAGACCGTGTTGCTTTTGAATATCTTACTCCGCTTTTCCCGGAAGAAAAATTCAATTTGGCAGGAAGCAATTCTACCATTTCTACAAGAATTGTAGATTTATTTGCACCTATCGGAAAAGGTCAGAGAGCAATGATCGTTGCACAGCCTAAAACAGGTAAGACGATGTTGCTGAAAGATATTGCTAATTCTATTGCAGCCAACCACCCGGAAGTATACATGATGGTTCTTCTGATTGACGAACGTCCGGAAGAGGTTACTGATATGGAAAGAAGCGTAAATGCAGAAGTAATTGCTTCTACATTTGATGAAGCAGCAGAAAAACATGTGAAAGTAGCCAACCTTGTTCTTGCAAAAGCACAAAGAATGGTAGAATGCGGACATGATGTGGTTATTTTACTGGATTCTATTACAAGATTAGCAAGAGCTTACAACACCGTAACGCCTGCATCTGGTAAAGTGCTTTCCGGTGGGGTAGATGCCAATGCTCTTCACAAGCCAAAAAGATTCTTCGGAGCGGCAAGAAAAATTGAAGGCGGAGGTTCTCTTACCATTATTGCTACAGCATTAATTGATACAGGATCTAAAATGGATGAAGTTATCTTTGAAGAATTCAAAGGTACAGGTAACATGGAACTTCAGCTGGACAGAAAAATTGCCAACAGAAGAATTTATCCTGCTATTGACCTTATTTCTTCCAGCACCCGTAGAGATGATCTGCTTCTGGATGAAGTAACTTCTCAGAGAATGTGGATCTTCAGAAAATATCTTTCTGAAATGAATCCTGTAGAAGCTATGGAATTTGTTAATAAAAACATCAAAGGAACTCTGAATAATGAAGAATTCCTGATGTCTATGAATAAATAAATTTAATTTAATATTGTTAAATAGAAAGCACGGATCATTGGGTTCGTGCTTTTTATTAATAGGATAAAAAAATTAAAACTTAATTCATTCTAAATCAATATATCAATGTTAAAGATTTATTAAAGTAATCCACAATCCTTGATAATACCTTAAATATTGGCTAATTTTGAAATATAACATTAAAAATAAAGATTATGTCATTTGAATTACCAAAACTAGGATATGCATACGATGCATTAGAGCCAACGATCGATGCAAGAACTATGGAAATCCACCATACAAAACACCACCAGGCATACATTGACAATTTAAATAAAGCAATTGAAGGAACTGAACTAGCAGGAAAAACTATTGAAGAAATCTGCCAGACAGGAACTGACAAGCCAGCAGTAAGAAATAACGGAGGAGGTCACTTCAACCACTCTCTATTCTGGGAAATTTTAACTCCTGGAGGAAGCAAAGAGCCTGTAGGAAATGTAAAGGCTGCTATCGAAAATTACGGAGGTCTTGATAAATTCAAAACTGATTTTTCTGATGCTGCTAAAACAAGATTCGGTTCAGGATGGGCTTGGTTAGTAAAAAATGCTGACGGTTCTGTATCTGTTTCTTCTACACCAAACCAGGACAACCCATTAATGCCTGTGGCAGACGTTAAAGGAACTCCGGTTTTAGGATTAGACGTTTGGGAGCACGCTTATTATTTAAACTACCAAAACAGAAGACCTGACTATGTTTCTGCATTCTTCGATGTAGTAAACTGGGATAAAGTAGAAGAATTATTCAATAAATAATTTTCAGCTATTATAAAAATGAAAAGGTTCAGAATTATTCTGAACCTTTTTTATTGCATAAATTTAAATTTACCTTATTGCATCGCTTCCGGATAATCCATTCAATCTTAGCTTGTATTTCCAGTTTACATAGGCGAAAACCTGGTATAATTTATATTCAAACTTGATCCCGTAATTTTCCTTAGGATCATAATCTATCCCGGATTCAATAATATTTCTGTACCTGCCGGAATTATAATAGCTGTTCCACTCGTTGACCAAGAATGTGTTTTTTGTCTTCAGATAAGATTCTGTATACTGGCTGATAGGTTTGGCGACAGCACTCAGAAAATAATCAAATTGGGTATCAATGACCGTAAGTTCCCATTCTCCGTCTTCATTTTTAGAAGGCTTCATTTCATGTTGCTCTTTATCTTTCTTTGGTGTTTCCTGAGAAAAACAGCTGAAAGGTATCAATGCAATCATTACTAATAAAATAATATTTTTCATGATATAGGTATTTATATAAAAAAAGCACTCCAATAAGAGTGCCTAACTTTTTTATGGTTCTTTCTGAAGAACTACAAATGCCGGGAAGTGGTCACTGTAGCCTCCTGTAAACTGATCTCCATTCCAGGATCTGAAAGGATATCCTTTGTAATTTCCTTCTTTATTGACAAGATAAGCCGGAGCGAAAATTTCTGCTTTGTACACAGAATATTCTTTAGTTACCTGATCTGAAATTACGTTTTTAGAAACGATAATCTGGTCAAACAGGTTGGGAGCATCCTGATAAGCTAAAGAAGCAACTCCTTTCTTATATAAAGGATACATCAAGTTAAGATAAGGAGTTTCCTCGCTTAAATCTTTTGGATTGGCCTGAGCTTTCAAATGGTTTTTTAAACTTGGGCTTACAGGATCGTCGTTAAAGTCACCCATAGCAAAAAGCTTTGTTGTTGGATCTGCAGCTCTTATGCTGTCCATCTGTTGTTTTAATAAAGCAGCAGCAGCATTTCTTTTAGGTAGAGAAATTGCTTCACCACCTCTTCTTGAAGGCCAGTGGTTCATAAAAAACGCTACTTTTTCATTATCTAAAAATCCTGTTACTACAAGGATGTCTCTTGTGTATTCTCTTTTTCCGTTGTCACCGTAAATTACCAGTTCTTTTTTTAATGAATTGGTTGGGGTAAACCTTCTTTTCTGATAGATCAATGCAACGTCAATTCCTCTGTAGTCATAAGAGTTGTAATGAATAATTCCGTAGTCATATTTCTTTAAAGCAGGTTCGTTCACAAGATCCTGAATGACCTGTCTGTTTTCAACCTCAATTAAACCTACTACTGCAGGAGCTGTTTTGGTATATTGTGCTCCCATTTCAGAAATTACCTTAGCTTCGTTAGCCAGTTTTGCCTTATAAATTTTAGCTCCGTAGTTCTTAGCGCTTTTAGGAGTGAATTCTTCAGAGCCACTTTGTATTCTTACTGCTTTTTTCCCTTTTAAAGCTCCATCGCTCCATGGTCCGTCATATTTTTCTGCTTCCAGAAACTGAATAGAATCCATCGGGATACTTCTGTGGAAAGCAGGGTTTTTAATGTCTTTGGTTCCGTCAATATAATCTGCTGAGCGAATAGTGTCCCAAAGGTTTTCTACATTTAAGAAACCTACGGTTGCTACTTTTCTCAGTTTTCCTTGTTGTTGGGAGAATGCCACGATCGAAATAAACAGGGCAAACAGACTCGAAAATCTCTTCATCTCTTTGGAGTTTTATTATACTATTAATTACAAATTTACTTTTTTTTAACTTGCTGCGTTTTAAATATTTGTAAATTTAAAAGCAGTAATTCGAACCTCTCTTTTATAATGATTCTTAAAAGATTGCAATGTTAAGGAAAAATAACGTTAAAAAAGTTCTGAATTGCAAAATTTGATTAAATTTGTGCCCCCAACTTTTAAACTGTTGAAAATTAACAATAAAAGTATTAAAAAATAAATATACTCATGATTAAAAAATTATCATTGATCTCTTTATTTACTTTGCTGCCTGCGTCATATTATTATGCGCAGACCACTGTGTTTGCGTATCTTAAGGATGCGGACGGTAAACCTGTGGAGCAAGCAAGTGTAGATTTAAAAGGAGCAGGAAATGATGCAAAGGCAGACAAAATCGGATATTTCCAATTTAAGGATTTGATGCCTGGACATTATCAGATTATGGTTACAAAACCCAATTTTGAAACTAAAATTTTTGAATTTGATGTAACCAGTGATGAGAAAAGAAAAGATCTTGGAGTAATTACTCTTTATTCTGCACTGAATGGTGCTGATCAAGGGTTAGCTATCATAGAAGATTCTGGAGAAAGTGATGGCGGTGGTGCACAGCAAACAGCAACGGTAGGATTATTACAGTCTTCTCAGGATGTTTTCAGCAGAATTGCAAGTTTTGATTTAGGACCTTACTGGTTCCGTCCAAGAGGAATTGATAGCAGAACAGGTGAGAATATGATCAATGGGGTTTCTATGGCCGCGGCAGATAATGGAGATGTAGACTTCAGTACCTGGGGAGGATTGAACGAAATTACCCGTTACCCGGAAATTGCAGCTAACCATGCCCCTTCAGAGTATGCTTTCGGAGGAACTACCGGAGTTTTTTATAAAAATACAAAAGCCAGCGAGTACAGAAAAGGAAGTCAGTTGACGTACTCTCTGACCAATAGAAATTATACCAACAGATTATCCTACAGATTTTCATCCGGAATGAATAAGAACGGATGGGCATTTACAGGAATGATTGCGAGAAGATGGGCACAGGAAGGGATTCAGGATGGTACTGCTTATGATGCATACAGCGGATATGTCGGTATTGAGAAGAAATTCAGTGATAGCCATACTATGACTTTGAATGCCATAGGTTCTAAATATGCGAGAAGCTCTTCAAGTCCAAGTACTCAGGAAGTATATGACTTCAGAGGAGTTCATTATAACTCTTATTGGGGATGGCAAAACGGAGATAAAAGAAATGAAAGAGTGAAAAGAGGTTTCCAGCCGATGATTCAATTACAGGATTTCTGGAAAATCAATAAAAACTCTCAGCTATGGACGTCTGTTTCTTACCAGTTTGGGAAAGAGTACAGTTCAAGATTAGACTGGTACAGAGCTAATAACCCTTCTCCAACTTATTACCGTAATCTGCCAAGCTATTGGTTAAATTATACAAATCCATCTCCGGAGCAGGCTGCCAACATCGGAATCACAAGAGACTGGTGGACGAATGATGACCAGTCACACACACAGATCAACTGGGATAATCTTTACAATGCGAACAGAAACGTAGAGTACAATGCGTTACTTGGCGGAAGAAGAGCTGCTTATTATCTTGTGGATGACGTAAAAGATGATAAAGTATGGAATGTATCTACTCACTATACGTATAACTTCACCGATACTTCCCGTTTTATCTTAAACTTATCTTACCAGAACTACAGATCTGAGCAGTACAGAGAAGTGAATGACCTATTAGGTGCTGATTTTGCATTGAATATGGATCCATTTGCATCTAATACAACAGCAGGAAATGCTTGGGGGAAATTCAATACGAGAGAAAGCGATACAGATGTTGCCAAAAGAGAAGGTGATAAAATCGGATACAGCTATATCTTCAGAAGACAGGAATTCAAAATAAATCCTGCTTTCAAATTCTCCACAGGAAAATTTGATGTTTTTATTTCCGGATTATTCGGTTATACTACAAACAGCAGAGAAGGATTGTTCCAACACTATCTGTATGAGTCTTCTTACGGAAAAGGAGCAGATCAAAACTTCTGGAATGCAGGGGTTAAAGGTCAGGTTACCTATAAAATCAATGGGAGAAACTTCCTGGTTTATAATGGAGCTTACTTTTCACAATCTCCTTTCTTAAATGATATTTACTTTAATACAAGAGTAAGTGGTGTTACTACTCCGGGGATCAAAAATGTTGTTGTTGATGCTAACGATTTGAGCTACGTAATCTCTACCCCAATTGTTAAACTTAGATTGACAGGTTACCTTGTTAATACTCAAAACGAAACAAGCGTACAAAGATATTTTGCACAAGGTGTTAAATTAACTACCTTAACTGAAAGTGGAGAACAGGCTCCAATTCAGGATGGGGCTTTCATTACGCAGGTATTGGCAGGTGCGAATAAGAGAAATATGGGAATTGAGCTTGGTGCACAAGTGAAAGTAACTCCAACCTTAACTGCCAGTGGGTTATTAAGTTTAGGACAATACACTTATACCAATAACCCTACAGTGTATTTTGCATCTGATGCCGTTGGAACTTTCAGAGAGCTTGACGGAAATGGAAATATCGTATCAAGATCTTATACCAACATGGGTGAGGCTACTCTTAAAAATTACAGACAAGGTGGTACTCCTCAGGAGGCATATACGCTAGGTCTTCGTTACAACAGCCCTAAAAACTACTGGTGGGTAGGAGCAACTTGGAACTACTTTGGGCATTCGTTCCTGGATCCATCTCCTGTAACCAGAACAGAAAGATTCTACACCAATCCAAATACACCTGGAGTACCTTCTGATAATGTCACTGAAGAGGAACTGGCAAGAGTTCTTACGCCTACAAAATTACCTTCAGCATTCTTCTTCAATGTGAATGCAGGGAAATCCTGGATGATTGGTAAGTATTATGTAATGGTATCCGGATCTGTCAATAACATCCTTAATAACAGAAACTATATTACAGGAGGATTTGAGCAGACCAGAAATGTTAACTATACTGATTATGCTAATGATTATGACAGCGGAAACATGGTATTCGCTCCTAAATATTGGTACAATCAGGGTAGATCTTATTTTGTTAATCTTCAATTCAGATTCTAAAAAACTAAAATTAAAAATCGAAAACAATGAAAAATATATATTTTAAAGCGGCGATCTTCAGTGCCATTTCAATGCTGTCTTTCTCGTCTTGTGTAAAAACTGATGATTATGATGTGCCGGAAATCAAGTGTACCAACAGATTTGCAGCTGCAAATCACCCACTAACTGACCTTGCTACCATTGCAAAAGCAAAACCGGGTGAAGCTGATATTATTAAAGAAGATTATATCGTTGAAGCTTATGTTTCTTCAAGCGATGAGTCCGGAAACATTTACAAAATGATGTTCCTTCAGGATAAACCTGAAAACCCTACACAAGGTATTGAAATTGATATCGATGGTGGAAACCAATATCTTGATTATCCTACAGGAGCTTTAGTAAGAATTAACCTGAAAGGATTGATCGTTCAAGGTGTTAACGGAAATATCAAAGTAGGTACTTATGATCCAAACTATCCTATCGGTAGAATTAATCCTAATAAAGTATCCAATTACCTGGCAAGAGTTTGTGATGGGCAAAAACCTGTAGTAGCTGCAATGAAACCATTGGAGTTCAATTCTATCTCTGATGCTTTGAAAAACGGTGCTCACATCAACCAACTTGTAAAAATTAAAAACGTTCAGTTTGAAGAGCCTGAACTGACAAAAACTTTTGCTGATGAATCAGCTACGGGTGACCGTTATATTACAGATAAAAAAGCAGGAAGATTAGACCTTCGTTTCAGCAACTATGCAACGTTTGCGAAATCTCCGATCTCTCCTAAATATGAAAAAAGCGGTGATATCGTTCTTCTTCTAAGCCGTTTTACAAGTTCAAGTAATGCAACGATTTTCACAGATCAGGCTTATATCAGAAATCTTGATGATATTAACTTCCCGAATGCCAGATTCACTCCAGGTGAGCCGGAACTTCCATCAGCGAATGCTGTCAATCTTTTCCCTAGTTCTGATTTTGAAAACTGGCCATCTTTCCTGTCAAGTTTAAACAGCTTTGGACTTATGTCTTATGCATCTCAGGGTATTGGTTTGGGGTATAACGGGACAAACTCCCTTCAGATTAAAGGGACACCTGCCAATAATGACTATGTATTTACAGCGAATGCAGGGTCAGGAATACCAGCAGCTCCAAAGAGAATTACAATGTATATCAAAGGTACTGCATCAGGAAAATCACTTTCTTTCAATGTATACAGAGCAACACCATTGGCTCCTAATACGTCTGCTTTCTATACATTCAATTTAGCAACATTCTCTACAGGTGCTACTTTAAGTCCGGAAAGTACGAATTCATATAACGGTTCTATCAATACGAACGGACAATGGAGACTGATTGAGCTTACGCTTACAGGTCTTACTGATCTTAATACTACCGCTGGAAAAACTATGTTTGCCCTTAAAACAGGAAAAGACGGTATATATGATCTTCAGATTGATAACATCAAAATTGAGTAATAATTAGAATAGAATATATTTTAATTCATTTAATAATAAAAAAACCACTGTTGAAGCAGTGGTTTTTTATTTTCTTTTATTTAACTGTAATCGTTGGATCCCAGTAAAAGTAACCGTACAGAATCTGTTTGTTACTGTCATTCGGATCTAAAATATAAAGTCCAAACTGTACATAGAAATTCTCTGTTCCCGTAGCTTTTACTTTAGAGTCAATACTCGCAAATGTGATATCTGCGCTGGCAGCAGGAAGACCATTTTGAGAATTCAAATTAGGTACAGCAGCCTTTTTTCTTTCCACAGAATTGTATATAAAGCTGTTAAAAACCTGATCGCCTGACCAGTACTTAATATTATAGATGATTACTGCATCATCGGAGTTTTGGTATATTGATGTTCCTCTGAAAGAAACAGTATCTCCGGCTCTTGCACTGAAATTCAAATCAGCTGTACCTTGCCCGGAAATAGCGTTGGCATTGGAAACGATCATATGTTGGCTGTTATGATCAATCCCGGTAGGATTATTAGGGTCTGTACTTGGGTTTTTATAAGTACCTCTTACATAATCCGTGTCAATAACGATCAGGACATCAATTTCCTGACTGGATGATTTTAGTTCTATATCTTCCATGATATTTAGTTTTACTTGGTGTTTTCTTACTCATTGGGCTTTTCAGATTCCGCCCCGTTATTAAAGTGATACGGCTTCACTGATTGGGTTGTAATTACAATACAAATGTACATTGCTGAAAATGAAAATATTAGAGTAAAAATGCGGAAATTTTGGATTAGGTATTTGTACTTAATTAATCTCTTTTTAGTGATTTTTTGAAGTTCCAAAAAAATACCCTGAAAAGTTCAACTTTCCAGGGTACCCATTTTATAATGGTTAAATCTAATTTTCGTTTAAAAAGAAACCTCGTTCACTTCTTTTCCTCTTTGGAAGTTCATTGTTTTCTGGCTGCCTTTGTATGCTATATTTACCAGATTGATCTGCTTAGGAAAAGCGCTTAAAAGGATCGTATTTTTAATCTTTAAGGTGTTGATGTCTGAAACGCCTCCGGTCTCAAAATACACCCATACAGTTTCTCCACTGACCTGACTTCCTGTGAAGGTAATCGTTTTAGGAGACCCATTGACAAATACATCAAAATTATTGTTCACATATTTTTTTACCTCTGCTTCAAATCCTGCCGTGTTAGGGTTGATTTTAATAGCATCAGAGATATGGCTTGTATTCATTTTTGTGGTAAACTTCAATGTCTTGCTTCCATCAATATAGTCAACTTTGGTCATTGAAGAGAAAAAGTCTACATACATAAAACTCATTAACACAAAAAATGTTAAAATTCCTGATATATATAAAAGTTTTTTCATCTTAATTAATAGATTTACAATCATACTTGCTAGTTATAAGTCACAAATAATATGCCAATTAGAAATTTACATTTACAGAATATTTATCATAAAAGGCTTTAATATGCGCTACAGCCTCATCAGCCGTATCTACCACACGATAAAGATCAAGATCATCTTCCGCAATCATTCCTTCTTTTAACAGAGTTGCTTTAAACCAATCCAGTAATCCACCCCAGAATTCACTTCCTACCAAAACAATTGGGAATTTTCCAATTTTGTTGGTCTGAATCAAGGTCATCGCTTCAGTCAGCTCATCCAGTGTTCCGAATCCTCCAGGCATTACTACGAAACCTTGAGAGTATTTTACAAACATTACTTTTCTCACGAAAAAGTAATCAAAGTTCATCGAATAGGATTTGTTGATGTATGGATTGAAATGCTGTTCAAAAGGAAGATCAATATTAAGTCCTATAGATTTCCCTTTGGCATTAAAAGCACCTTTATTTCCTGCTTCCATAATCCCCGGACCGCCTCCGGTAATAATTCCGAAACCTAGTTTGGTGATCTTTTCAGCGATATCTACTGCCATTTCATAATATTTGTTCTCCGGCTTCAGTCGGGCAGAGCCAAATATAGAAACGCATGGGCCAATTTTAGCCAGTTTTTCATAGCCGTCTACAAATTCAGCCATGACCTTGAAGACCATCCAGCTGTCTTTGGTGATTGTTTCGTCCCAGGTTTTCTGTCTGAAACTGTTATGCAGTTTTGTTTCGTTAATGTCAAGTTCTGGATTTACTAAACTTTCATCCCTGGTTCCATCAATTTCCATTGCAAAAATTTATTTAAAATGTTTTTCGGCTTCTATTACGGATGATGGTCTTCCGACATCAATAAGAATACTGTCGTGTACAAAACCATGTATATGCTCGGTCTGCATCAGATCCAGATATTCTTCCATAACAGAGAATTTGCCTGTTCTTTTTATTTTTTCGAAGATGACAGGATTGATACAATGAATTCCGCTGAATGCAAGGGGTCTAAAGCCTTTATTGAATTCTGCCAACCTTTGTTCACCAGTCTGTACATTCAGCCATCCTCTCAAAACCATATCATCATTGAAAAGGAGTTTTCTCGAACTTTCTCTGTCCGAAACCGCTAAAGTAGCAAAATCTTTTATCTTTTTGTGGTATTCTACCAATGCATTGATGTTCAGATCGGTTAGAATATCAGCGTTCATGATTAAAAAATCTTCTCCGTGATCCAGGAATTTTCTTGCAAATATCAAGCCGCCACCAGTTTCCAGAAGCTCATTGGTTTCATCAGAGATTTCAATCTTGCAACCGAAATTATTGTTTTTATTCAGAAAATCAACAATCTGTTCTCCAAAATGATGAATGTTGATAACAAAATCCTTTATTCCGAAACTTTTCAGGTAATTAATATTTCTTTCCAGAAGCGGAATTTCATTTACCTTGGCGAGTGCTTTTGGGTGATGATCTGTAAATGGCTTAAGCCTGGTACCTTTTCCTGCTGCGAAAATTAAAGCTTTCATAATTTTATAAGTAATGAGTGATTGGTAATGAGTAATATATAAGTGTAATTAGAAAATTACTTATTGCTCATTACTGATTACTAATATTCAGTTGCGGTTGTTCATCATGATGAAGGGTTACCTGAGTTCCTTCAGGATATTTTTCTCTGATAAATTCTGCAATTTTTATAGCGGAATATACTGATCTGTGCTGTCCGCCTGTACATCCGAAGTTGATTTGAAGATGTTCGAAGCCTCTTGCAAGGTAATCGTCGATATTGATAGAAACCAGAGATTTTATAAGTTCTAAAAACTTTGGCATTTCTGTTTTTGTTTCCAGATATTCCTGAACTCCGATGTCATTTCCGGTCTGGATTTTATATTCTTCAATTCTTCCTGGATTTAAGATTCCACGGCAGTCAAAAGCGAAACCTCCGCCATTTCCTGAATTGTCTTTAGGAATTCCTCCTTTCTTGTAAGAAAAACTGTGTATCTCGATGTTTAGCATATTCTTTTTTATCTTTTTTTAAACCATTAAGGTTTATTTAGTTTTTAAGGTAAGTTAAGATTTTGATAAATCAAAATTTAGTCAGGAAGCTCTTTGAAAAATTCATTAATAAAGGGTTTCATTGACTTTGTAATATTGTTAGTGAAAAAATTAATAAGAAGACCTTGTGGCTTTTTAAGAACTTTCATGTAAGTGAGTAATTGTGCTTCATGGATTGGTAATACATCTTCCACAGCTTTTAGCTCTATAATAATTGCATCATTTACTAGGAGATCTACAACAAGTTTTGTCTCAATTTCTACCCCGTCATAATTGATGGGAAAATATAATTGTTGTTTAACATCGTAACCATTTTTAACAAGCTCAATTTTTAAGCACTCTTCATAAACACTTTCAAGTAGACCAGGACCCAGAGTCTTATGGACTTTGATAGCAAAGCCAGTAATTTCATATGACAATTGAGTAATTTCTTTTTTGGTCATAACCTTAATGTTCTTAATAGCTTAAAGCATTCTTAATGGTTTAAATTTATTATTTCTTCAATTTTTTGCTTTGCCTTCTCTGATGTCAGTTGCTGAATTACTTTCTGCAATTCCGGATAATTATTCATCTGTTCCCATGAGTCTGCAAACTGGGTAATATTCTGTATCCCTTTTTCAAGGCTGGCCATGAAATGTTGCTTCCTCTGAATCAATCCTCGGAATCCGTATGCTCCCAAAACCTGTAAAAATCTCATCATCTGAATAGGCATTACTGCATTTTTCAACTGCATTCTAGTTTCAGGATTTTCAAACTGTTGAATATAATATTCCAGCATTTCCTGTTTGAAATCTTCCGGGAAATTAGCTTTAGCCTGAAAAAGAAAAGAGATGACATCATACATTAACGGACCTTTCATTGCCGATTGATAATCGATGAAAGAAACTTCATTCTTTTCATTCACCATAATATTTCTTGCCTGAAAATCTCGGATCATAATTCCTTTAGGTTCAAGATTTTCAATAAGTACAGCAATTTTTTTAAACTCTTTCAGAAGAGTAGACTTGTTGTATTCAAGTTCCAGAAAATCAGCGGCAAAATTTTTGAAGTAATAAAGATCATGAATCACGGGAAGCTCATCATAACTTTCATATTCAAAGGTTTTTGAAAAATCAATTTTCCCCTGAGTTTGTACCTGCATCTGGAAAAGCTTTTCTAAGGTCTGCTTAACCAAAGATTTCACCGTAGGAGATAATTGTTCTTTTGTAATCACCTCGGAAAGTGTTTGTTGTCCTAAAAATTCCTGAATGTACATCTTCCTGTCATCAGAAACAGCAAAGATGGAAGGGGTATTAAGACTCAGGTCAGAGAATACTTCGGAATAGTAAAGAAAACTTTCATTTTCCGGAAGATTTTCATTGTACGTGATGATGTATTTTTCAGTGCCTGTAGTGGCCAGAAAATTGACCCTCGCAGAGCCGCTTTGAGCTAATGTGACGAATTCAGAAGATTTTTTACCTATATGGTTTTCAAAAAATCGTTTTGCGTTATCAGAAGTCATAATATGGAAACAAATATACTAAATTAACATGAGTTGGAAATGATAGATTTAAGAAGTGATGGATGAAGGTCAAAGAGTTATTATCATGGAGCTGTAGAATTTTGATTTTATTGAATGTTTTTGTGAAAAATTTTCAGTGTAAGCCTAGCAATTATACCGTTTGAACTCTTGTTTTTAACTTTCTTCATTCAAATTCAGGATATTACACGCTAATTTTTATCTTTGTATTATGCTGAAAGACTTTAAACCTGTTTTGGGTATTTTATTGCGTTTTATTATTATTTATCTGGTGCTGCTTTTTGCCTATCAGTTCTATCTGAATAGTGGGAAAGACTCCGGATTGGATTCTTTTTCAAGAATGATTGCCAATCAGGTAACAGCTCTTCAGAATGCGATAGGTTACCCTACAGAACTTTATGATGATGTAAAGAATGAACAGGTTTGGTTTTATGTTAAGCAGAATTATGTGACGAGAATGGTAGAGGGCTGTAATGCGATTTCTGTTATCATTTTATTTGTGTCTTTTGTTTTTGCTTTTTATAAAGGAACGAAAACTTTTGTTTTTGTGGGAGCGGGGTTAGTATTATTGTACGTTATCAATCTTTTAAGAATTGTAGGATTGAATATTGTCATGTCAGATCATAAAGAATATGGAAAGATGTTTCACGATTTTATTTTTCCTGCCATTATTTATGGAAGTGTGGTTGTCCTTTGGCTGATCTGGATTAAATTTTTTGCTTTAAAACATGAAAATTCTTAGCTGGTTTATGGTTATCGCAGGTGTCTGCGGATTGATTGGGATAAGAGCTTTGGAAGGAAGTCTTTTTTATGACCCTTTTTTAGACTACTTTCACGAAGCCAATAAACATATTGAGTTCCCTGTCTTTGAATGGGGAAAACTGATTGCAGGACATGTGTTCAGGTTTATTTTAAACCTTCTTTTTTCCTGCCTGATTATTTATGGTTTATTTAAAAATAAAGAATGGACTTTACAGGGAGCTGTAATGATGATTGTAGTTTTTTCCATTACATTTCCGATTTACCTGTACTGTATTCACAGCAAATTTGAGATAGGATATCTTTTTTCTTTTTATATGAGAAGATTCGTAATTCAGCCGTTGATAATCCTTTTGATTGTTCCGATGTTCTATTATCGAAAACAGGTGGCTCTTAAATCAAATTGATAAAGCCCAAACTGAATTTCCTTACTCCTCTTCAGAGATGGTATGTTTATCTACACTTGTGACATTTTCCGGGGTCCATTCTACACGCTTTACAAAGTCTTTTTCACGGACAGGACATTCTTTGATCTGACAGATTGAGCATGAAATCGGTTTACAATCGTCCATATGAAAATTGAACTCAATAGTACGTTTAATATTTTTAGCAAGAAGGATGATTACCTTTTCCATTTCTCCATGGGCATCACGAAGGTCATAATACCAGGGAAGGGTAATGTGGGCATCAATATGTAAGGACGAACCAAATTGCTGGATTTTCATGTTGTGGACATCAATCCATTCTATTTGTCTGTTTTCTTCAAGGATTTTAATCACCTGATTTAGTATTTCAGGATCCTGCTCGTCCATAATACCGCTCAGAGATTTTCGAACGATTTTATAGCCTACAAATATGATGTAAAGTCCAAAGCTTAATGCTACTACTGAATCCAGCCAATAGATTTTGGTGAAGTAAACAATAATTAAACTGGCAACCACACCAAGGGTTGTAATGGTATCCGACTGTAGATGTTTACCGGATGAAATAAGAACAAGAGAGTTTTCTCTTTCTCCTTTTTTAATAGAAATATATCCCAGCAGATAATTAATAACTGCAGTGGCAGCAATAATCCATATCCCAAGATCAATTTTACTCAGTGTTTTTCCTACAATAAGACTGTGAATTCCTTCGTAGATGATCATAACACCGGCTATGGCAATTAAGGCTCCTTCAATTCCGGAAGTCACGAATTCTACTTTCCCATGGCCATACGGGTGATCATCATCTTTAGGTTTGGCTGCAAGATGGAGAGAATAGAGTCCCATGAATGCACTGATGACATTGACGATACTTTCCATAGCATCAGAAAATACTGCATCAGAATTGGTAAGCTTCCATGCAATAATTTTTCCGACAAAAAGGATGATTCCGAACGTTGCAATAAGCTTCTGAAATCCTATTTTCTCTTTATGGGCATTTTTCTGGGTGTTCATAATTGTGTTTGATAAAAAAAAGAATCTCAATTCTGAGACTCTTTTTATTTTGTTAGTTTATACTAAGTTGTTTGCTACAAGGTATTCTGCAATTTGTACAGCGTTTGTTGCTGCTCCTTTCCTCAGATTGTCTGCAACGATCCAGAGGTTGAGCGTTTTAGGCTGTGACAGATCCCTTCTGATCCTTCCAACGAAAACTTCGTCTTTTCCTTCTGAATAAAGAGGCATCGGGTAGTGGTTGTTTTTTACATCATCCATTACGATTACTCCAGGAGTTTCAGATAAAATTTTTCTTACTTCGTCCAGTTCAAATTCATTTTCGAATTCGATGTTTACACTTTCAGAATGTCCTCCCTGAACCGGAACTCTTACAGCGGTTGCTGTTAAGTTAAAGGTATCATCTCCTAAGATTTTCTTAGGCTCCTTCATCAGTTTGATTTCTTCTTTTGTATAGTCATCATCAGCAAATACATCACAGTGTGGCAATGCATTTTTGAAGATTTGATAAGGATACACTTTTTCAGTAGAATCATCTCCGCTGATTTCACCGTTTAACTGGTCTACAGCAGCTTTACCTGTTCCTGTTACAGACTGATAGGTAGAAACAATTACTCTTTTTAAATCATATTTTTTGTTCAAAGGTCCAAGAACCATGACCAACTGAATGGTAGAACAATTCGGATTTGCGATGATTTTATCTTCTTTTGTTAAAACATCAGCATTGATCTCAGGAACGACTAATTTTTTGTCAGGATCCATTCTCCATGCAGAAGAATTGTCAATGACTGTTGTTCCTGCCTCTGCAAATAAAGGAGCAAATTCAAGAGAAGTAGAACCACCCGCAGAGAAGATTGCAATATCCGGTTTGGCAGCTATAGCGTTCTTCATGCTTACGATGGTAAATTCCTTCTGTTTATACTTCACCTTCTTGCCTACAGATCTTTCGGATGCTACCGGGATTAATTCTGTTACAGGGAAGTTTCTCTCCTCCAAAACTTTAAGCATAACTTGTCCAACCATTCCTGTTGAACCTACTACAGCTACTTTCATTGATTTAATTAAAAATTTAAGATTAAACTATTTATAAATTATAACGCATATAATTTCTTTGTCTGTTTTAAGCCCCGAAGACTCTTGTCCAAGGGAATGCAAATGCAAATAAACCTACTGCAATTAATCCCATAATTACTACTCCTAAAGAAATAGTATCATTTGATTTTACTTTTTTGTTGACGATTGTCATCAAAACTGCTGCAATAAGCATAGAGAATGGATGTTCAACATATTGGAATCTTAATGCTGCATTTTTCATTACTTCTCCCATGTTTAAACCTTTGCTGAAAGTGGTGATCAGCATAATGATCCCTAATAAAAACTGAACGTGGAAGAAAATCATTGTGAAAAGAGTTGTTTTCTTCAAAAATTTGTTCACTTTTCCACTGAAACCGAACATGGTAGCTAAAAGTGCAATGACAAATAATGTTACCAAAAGAATTTCAAGATACCCGAAACCTTTATGGGCATTAAGTAAAATGTTGTAAAAATCCATAATCCTATTTTTTTGTACACAAAGATAACAAAAATCCCGGCTCAAAGCCGGGATTGATATTTATAAAATCTAATATTGTGATATTATTAGAAGTTGAATGATAAGTTAGCTGCCCATGTTCTTCCGAATCCGAAAAGTACACGGTTAGTTGGGTCAATTCCTTTGTATAGAGTAGATTGATAAGCCTCATACTGTGCTGCTGTAGCAAACTGATCACTAGTTTTTGTGAAGACATTTGTTGATGCATCAGAAATATAAGTAGTATCAAACAAGTTATAAACATTTGCACCAATAGTGAAATACTGAGAACTGTCTCTTAGTCTGATTTTGTAAGAGAATCCTACATCAAATAGGTTGAAATCTGGTAATTTCATTACTCCTTTATCTTGAGCTGCTTGGTTAGAGAATGTTGCAATATCAATTGATGAGTAAAGTTTACCTACGTATCTCCAAGTTCCAAAGATACTAAGATCTTTTACTGGTTTTACAGTCGCTCCTAATGAAGCAGTCATCTGAGGAATACTGTTATTACTTGTTCCTCCTACTTTTACTTTATCTAAGTAAAGAGTTGTTGATGTAGAAGATCCAGCTAAGGTAAGTGGGTTGTTGTTATCATCAAAAGCAGCACCTGTAGCATTTCCTTTATAATAATAATCACCCCAAGAGAACATACCTTGGAATTCAAGATAATTAGTTGGTCTGTAAACAGCGTCAAATTCTACTCCCTGGTGAACTTCAGTAATACCACTAATTTCTGCATATCCTGTAGTTGTAGTATTGTCAGGTAGTGTAAATGTCTGGTTAGTTCTTCTTAACCATCTGTCTCCCCACTGTGTTCTGTAAACATTTACATTTGCACTAAGTTTTGGAGATCTGAAACCATATCCAACTTCTGCTGAGAAGATTTTTTCGTTAGTTAAAGTTGGGTTAACTACCTGGAAGTTACTTGGGTATACAGAGTTAAAGAATGGTTGCTTGCTATAGTATCCAACATTTGCGAAAACATTGTGATTTGCATTGATGTTATAGTTAGCTCCCCCTTTAATGTTATATCCAAAAAGGTTTTTGAATCCTGTTTTTGTATTGACAACTTGTCCTTGTTGTTTAGTTACACCATCTTGAATGAAGTTATCAATTCTTTGGTATCCTTGGTTAGAAACTGATCCTTGTAGGAATGCAGAGAAATCATTTTTAGTGAATTCAACTTGACCAAAACCACTGTACCAGATAACCTCTCCATCATTACTATAACCAATTTGATCTTGGATAGGAGCTGTTTTTCCTCCAAAAGGATTCCAAGCTAATTGTTGATAATTATAAGTTTTGTTGACAATATTAGGTGCAATATTTTTGTTATTACTATCCTTATATCCTGATGCTCCATACAAGTCAGAAGCTACTTGATAATGGTATCCATAATAATATCTATCATCTGTACCTACTGAGAAATTCCAGTTGTCGTTGATTTTATGCTGGAAGTTAGCCAAGATACCATACCAGTTGTGAGAGTTGATACTTGATCTACGGATCAAAGTACTACCAGCACCTGCAGTATTTACGTTAACAGCTTTGTTTGCAGCAAAAATAGCATCGTAGTTGAAGTGACCTTCTGCATCAACGAAAGAGGCATCTGTAATTCCTTTTCCACCAACTCTACCAATTTCACCGGTTCCACCACCTCTACCGTTAGACATATATAAAACTGTACTTAACTTAGATTTCTCACTCATAGTCCAGTCCCAGTTTAGCATCATAACAGGCTTAGAGTAATAATTTGCTCTGTTAGCTAATGATACTTTATTTCCATTTGCATCAGTGTAATAACCATAATCAGAGTTATATTGTCTGTATGGTGTTCCATCATGATCCGGATTGTATTTTATATAATTTTGGATTGTTGGAGAGAATGTTCTCTGATTATGCCATTGAGGTGCAGAAGTTAGTGTAAATTGGAAGTTATGTTTTTTATTTGGCTCCCATCCTAATGCAAAATAATAAGCATAAGATTCATATTGTGTGTTTTCAATATAAGTGCTACCAGCCTGTCTGCTCATCAAGATAGAAGAAGACCATCCATTTTCAGATTTACCTGTATTGTATGCAAAAGAGGTTTTAAGGTAGTCGTTGTTACCAACTCCGAATCTTAGAATTCCACCTCTTTTCATGTCTGCAGACTTTGTTAAGAAGTTCATAGTACCTCCTACAGAAGCAATTGCTAATTTAGAAGATCCAAGCCCTCTTTGTACCTGCATAGTACTTGTTACGTCAGATAGTCCAGTCCAGTTTGAGAAATAAACAGTACCACCTTCCATATCGTTTACAGGCATACCGTTTACCATTACAGCGATGTTTCTTGATTCGAAACCACGCATAGTGATCTGAGAATCTCCAAATCCACCACCACCTTTTGTAGCATATACTGATGGTGTTGTGTTTAGCAATTCTACCAACTCCTGGTTTCCTTGTCTCTCAAGGATTTGAGCAGCTTTGATTGTAGATACTGCAACAGGCGTTTTTCTATCTTTAGCGATATCCGTAACACCTCTTAAGATTACCTCCTCAATGTCCTTAGATTTAGTTTTCGTAGAATCCTGAACTTCTTGAGCGTAATAAACACTAGCTGTAGATAATGTAATAACCGCAGTTAGTATCGATTTGTTGATTAATTTCATAATCGTTAGTAATAATTAGATTTAATTTTCTGCAAAATTCGCAAAATAAAATTTAACTATTATTAACTCAATGTTAATTTTTAATCAGTCTTAATAATGTTAAAGTGTTAAAAATCAATATTATGGCTAAAAATCGAATTTTAGTATGAAAAAAGTCATGTTATTGAATTTTTAACAAAGTGGTGGTGTTTTTGTTAAAAATTCAACGCTATTTCACTGCTTTGAGACTCAAATCTATATTCTCAGCAGAGTGTGTAAGGGCTCCTGCAGAGATATAGGTAACGCCTGTGGAGGCAATTTCTTTCAGCATATCGCGGGTAATTCCACCTGAAGCTTCAGATTCACAAGAACCATTAATCATTTTTACAGCTTGCTTCATCGTTTTTACATCCATATTATCAAGCATGATCCTGTCAACTTTTGCATTGATGGCTTCCTGAACTTCTTCAAGGTTTCTGGTTTCAACCTCTATTTTCAACTTTTTCTTATTCTTTTTAACGTAATCCTTTGCCATTGCTACTGCATTGGTAATGCTTCCGTTGTAATCAATATGATTATCCTTCAGCATGATCATGTCATAAAGACCATATCTGTGATTGGTTCCACCGCCAATAGCTACCGCCCATTTTTCACACATTCTGAAATTGGGAGTCGTTTTTCTCGTATCTAAAAGTTTAGTTTTTGTTCCTACTAATCTTGAGTCCCACTCATGAGTAAGGGTTGCAATGCCGCTCATTCTCTGCATACAGTTAAGAACAAATCTCTCTGTGGAAAGGATAGATCTTGCACTTCCTGTAACCATAAGAGCTACATCTCCGAATTTACATGGAGTTCCATCTTTAATGAAAACCTCTACTTTTAAATTCTTGTCAAATGTTTTAAAAATGATTTCAGCCAGCTCCACACCTGCAAGAATACAATCCTGTTTTACCAAAAGCCTGGCACTTTGCACAAGATCCTGTGGAATAGTAGAAAGAGTAGAATGATCACCATCCTGAATATCTTCTTCAAGCGCACTTTTTATGAATGCTTTTAATGCTTTATCTGTAACGTATGCTGGTCTTTTCATTATAGTATGCTTTTAAGCTAAATCTTTATTATAAAACGCTCCCTTATTCTCTGTCATTTCCATAGATTGGGTAATGATGAGGTGTGCAACGGTTGTTAAGTTTCTTAATTCTGAAAGTTGTGGTGAAAGAATGGAGTAGTGGTAGATTTCATCAACAGCGGCAGCAATTTCCTGATGTTTTTGCAGTGCCATATTCAGACGTCTGTTGCTTCTTACAATACCTACAAGATCGCTCATCATTTCCTGAAGTTGTTTTCTCAGATAACTGACGATAACCATTTCGTCCATGATTTTCATTCCCTCTTCATTCCATTCCGGAACGGCTTTCAGATCATCAAAGTTGAAATTGTTTTCATTGAGAAGGTTTACCGTTTTCATGGCTGCATTGTGCCCGAAAACCAAGCCTTCAAGAAGTGAGTTTGAAGCAAGTCTGTTGGCACCGTGAAGTCCTGAGTTGGTACATTCTCCTACTGCAAAAAGATTTCTGATGGAAGACTGTCCGTCTCTGTCTACTTCGATTCCACCCATGAGATAGTGGCAGGCAGGTACAACAGGAATCAGTTGAGTGAAAGGATCAATTCCTTCGTCTTTGCATTTTTTATAAATATTCGGGAAATGTTCTAAGAATTTTTCATGATTCATTTCCTTGCAATCCAAGCCAACAAATTCGTCTCCGGTAATTTTCATTTCGGCATCGATGGCTCTTGCAACAATATCTCTTGAGGCTAATTCTTCACGTTCATCATATTTATGCATGAATTTTTCACCTCTTTTGGTTCTTAATTTTGCTCCATCTCCACGAACTGCTTCTGAAATTAAAAACAACATTCCATCCATTTTGCTGTACAAAGCTGTAGGGTGGAACTGATAATATTGCATATTGGAAACATTTCCTTTGGCACGGGCAACGAAAGCAATTCCGTCTCCTGTGGCAATTGTAGGATTGGTGGTGTTTTTATAAACATGTCCGGCGCCTCCTGTGGCAACCAATGTTATTTTAGAAGTAATTTTTTTGATGGTTTTGGATTTCTCATCCAGAATATAAGCCCCGTAGCAGTGGATGTCTCCTTCATTAAGTTCTTTTCCCGGAACGTGGTGCTGTGTGATGATATCAATGACGTAATGATGATCAAGAATTTCAATATTCGGGCTGTTATTGGCTGTTTCCAGTAAAGCTCTTTCGATTTCAAAACCTGTGATATCTTTATGATGGACGATTCTGTTTTCAGTGTGACCGCCTTCTCTTCCTAAAGCGAATTTGCCGTTTTTCATATCGAACTGTGCTCCCCATTCTACAATTTCATTGAATCTTGCAGGAGCTTCTCTTACCACCATCTCTACGACATCACGTTTATTTTCTCCGTCACCGGCACGCATCGTGTCGTCAATATGTTTTTGAAAATTGTCATTCTGAAAATCTGTAACGACAGCGAGACCGCCTTGTGCATATTTGGTATTGCTTTCGTCTTCATCAGACTTGGTTACAATAATGATTTTGGCATCAGGGTGCTGTTCAGAAACTTTAATGGCATAGGAAAGTCCGGAAATGCCGGAACCAATTACTAATACATCCGCTTTTATCATATGCTGGCTTTAGGTACAATCGTTTAAGATTAAATAAATTTAAACAATTTTTCGTTTGGTTTTCTTACTTTTTTCATGTGCTGGAAGTGATCTTCTTCAGAACGGTAACCTAAAGCGAGGGTAACAGTTACTTTTTCTGTTTCAGGATCGGTATTCAGAATTTCTTCTATAAGATCCTGACGGAAGCCTTCCATCGGGCAGGAATCTATATTTTCAATAGCGGCGGCATACATAAGATTGGCCAATACTATATAAGACTGTTTTTCTGCCCAGTTGAAAATTTCATCATGTGTTTTCTGGTTGATATGCTGATTAATACTGTTTCTGAAAGGATCCAGTGTTTCCATAGGAGTATTTCTTACTTCAGAAATATGATTAAAATACCCTCGGATATAGTTCTCTTCTATCACTTTTTTTGAAATAATAACAATAAGATGAGAACAGGTGGAAATCTGAGATGGATTATAAAAAGCAGGAATTAATTTCTGCTTCATCTCCTCACTTTCAACAACCACAATTTTATAAGGCTGAAGCCCCAGCGAACTGGCAGACAGCTTTCCTGACTCAAGAATGTTGTGAAGAGTTTCCTGAGGAATAATCTGATGATTGAATTTTTTTACAGAATATCTTCTGCTTAAAGCTTCCAAATAATTCATACGACAAATTTAAGAATTGAATATGAATAAAGAGTCTTTAAAATGAAATATCTCCTGCCTGTTAATACAAAAAAATCACCCCGACCGGCGGGGTGATTCTTTTGATGTGGTGGAAAGTGTAATTATTCTCTGTTTTTTACAACAATCCAGCCTGAGAATTTTATCGGAGTACTGTTTTTATTATTTTCATTCCATGAAACAGAATACCAATAGTTTCCTGTAGGGACTTTTTTATGTCCATTGGTAGTTCCTGCCCATTTGTAACCATTGGTCTTATCAGCCTGGAACATTTTATAACCATATCTGTCGAAGATGGCAATTTCCAGATTTTGTTTATTGGCTAATGCAGAGTAATCAACGAAATCATTAATACCATCATCATTAGGAGTGATTATATTAATCAGGTTAGGTACTGTAATATTGACTTCAACAGGAACGCAATTATAACCATCTCTTACATATACTTTAGCTTCTCCTCTTGTAATATTGGTGAACACATTGGAGTCCTGCCAGTTGATATTATCCATAGAGTATTGATAAGGAGGAGTTCCACCGTTAGCATATACTGTTACTGTGCTTCCTGAAATGTCAACCGTGGTAATAACAGGATTGTCAGAAGGATATACTGTTACTTTTTGTGTTGCAATACAATCTCCGGTTTTCAGTTTTACCCAGTAAGTACCTACTCCTACATTCTTGATGGATTGTGTGGTTGCTCCTGTGCTCCATTCATAGCTTTTGAATCCGGCTCCCGCATCTAATGTTGTGGTGTTTTCAATACAAATTGTCTTGTCAAGTAAAGTCCTTGAGTAAACAGCAGGTATTACAGTTAATGTAACTTTTGCAATAGAGTAGCATCCATTTCCATTAAAAACTTTAATATAAACAACTCCATTAGGAGCAATGTATGCTGCCGGAGTTGAGATGGCATTAGTTCCACTGATTGCATCTGTCAATGAAGGGTAATATTCTTTTGTAAGTCCACCCTGGGAAACAACAGCTCCTGTAAGGTTAAAAGAAGCCATAGATGGATTGGTTTCAATGAAACATGATTTGAGTTCCACATCATTAACAACTACCACAGGGTAAATATTCAGTGTGATTTTAGAAGTACTTACACATCCCTGAGGTGTGGTTACTTTTACATATATTGTTGCTGCTGCAGAGGCATATGCGGAAGGATTTGTGATCTGATTCGTACCGTTATTCAGATCATATAAAGTAGGATAGAATTCTTTGGTAACTCCGGCAACAGTTGTTACAGCAGCAGTATTGAGATCAAAGGTTGCTGTTCCGGCATTGTTGTTATTACATCCGCTAAGAGTAGCATCTGTTGCTGCAAATGGAGTAGGATTAAGCTGAATAACACCATCACCATTATCACAAAGAGTAGAAGTAGGATCTTTTACCACCACCTTAATAGTTGTATTTCCGGAATACTGGAAACTTGTAGGATTGGCGATAGGAGTAGAACTTCCCAATACATAATAAGTGAAAATATAATTTCCAGGATTATTTACGAATTGAGAATTATAAGAAGTAAGATCTACTGTACCATTTCCGGTAGCTGGATTTGTACAAACAAATGGAGTTATGGTATTACTTAAAATAGGAACTTTATCTACATATACTTTAACGTCTTTAATAGAATGTCTTGCACTGGCACCTCCGGTTGCTGCAGAGAAGCCAAAATATCCCTGTGACATTCCTACTGCACCTCCGGAAGGAGCAAAAGGCTGATCTACGATAAGAACACCATTTATTCTTACTTTGATAATCCAGTTTGTAGGGTTGGTAAGGTCTGTTTCTCCGTTTACTTCAACATGTCTGTAGGTATCTCCTACAAACGGTTGGGTAGCAATAAGGTCCGGAGAGTGAAATGTACTTCCCGGAGTGGTGTTGAATTCGATATTATTACCTGCTGTATTATTGGTACCATAAAGAATATGTACTTTACTCATCTGGCCTTCAGTGGTATTGTTGAAAATATCAAAACCAACCATTAGCCCCGAAGCATTAGCTGGAATACCTAAACCTCCTCCTGATACAAATCCTGTTGGCGGATTGGCAAGATACCAGAAGGTAAAGCCGTCTCCCTTTCCAAATTGTGTGGTTCCGTTTCCGTCAATTCTGAAATCGAATTCCACTTTCCATTTATCACAGTAGCTCAAAGTAATAGGTGTTGATAATTTTACAGCCCCGTATCTGCTGGTCTGGTCTGTGGTAAGCCTTACAAAGTCTCCGCTTACTATAGCATCAGAGACAAGATCCCAGCCCGTTGTATTAACAGGGTTTCCGGTAAGTTGATACGTTTGTGAAAATAATCTTCCCGGCAAGCATAATAAGATAGTCAGTAAAAAAATGAGTATATCTTTTTTCATAGTGGATGGATTGTGATGTTATACTTAATCTTAGAAATAAAATTGTTTTTTATGTTTAAATTGGTGATAAAAAGCAATACCTGGTTCCAATCTCTGATGGAGCAGATTCTGCTTTTAATACCGAAACTACCCCAAATGAGGTAGTTTCTGATAGTAAAATTTATTCTCTGTTTTTAACCAATACCCAGCCTGAGTATTTGGTTTCAGTATTGTCTTTGTTGTTTTCGTTCCATGAAATGGTGTACCAGTAAGTTCCTGTAAGAACTTTTTTACCGGAAGCTGTTCCGTCCCATGTGAAGTTTCTCATTTTTCCGGCTTCGTACAGTTTGTTACCATATCTGTCGTAGACGATGAATATCAGGTTTTTCTTGTAAGCAAGTGCTGAATAATCAATGAAATCATTTACGTTGTCGCCGTTTGGAGTGATAGCATTAATCAGGTTAGGAACGGTAATCTGAACTTCAACAGGTGTACAATTGTAAAAATCTTTTACATACACTCTTACTTCGCCTCTTGCTAAACCTGTGAATATATTACTAGGCTGCCAGTTCATTCCATCCAGAGAAAACTGATACGGAGGAGTTCCCCCTGCTACATTTACTGTGATGGTGTTGTTGTCAATATCAATGCTGGAAATCACTGGATTTGCAGATGCTTTTACATTGACAGTCTGTGTAGTGATACAGTTACCGGTTTTCAATTTTACCCAATAAGGACCTACGCCTACATCTTTAATAGATGAGGTAGTTGCTCCGGTGCTCCATTCATATCCGTCAAATCCTGGTCCTGCATCCAGATCTGTTTTTTCACCAATACAAATGATTTTGTCTTTCAGAACAGAAGAGGTTACTGGCGGTAATACAATAAGATTGATTTTAGCAATATTAAAGCATCCGTTGGCATCCGTTACTTTTGCATATACCGCAGTACTTGTAGATAAATACTGAAGTGGATTCATGATTTCGTTGATTCCGTCTAAAGCATTAGCGATGGATGTGTAGTATTTTTTGGCAGCGCCTGCTCCTAAAGTAGTAACATCTGCGGTTGTCAAATTAAAGATGGCGCTCGTAATATTATTTTCAATGAAACATGATCTTAGAGTAGCTTCTTTCACAGGAGTGTCCGGATAGAATGCAAGGGTAATTTTTGCTGAACCTGTACATCCCTGAGGGGTTGTTACTTTTACATAAACAACTCCGGGAGCAGATAGGTAATTGTCAGGATTTTGAATCTCATTCGTATCGGCGTTGAGATCTGTCAGCGTTTTATAATATTTTTTTATAACTCCAGGAACATTGGTCACCGCTGCTGTATTCAGATTGAAAGCTGCTGTTCCTGCTTTGTTATTATTACATACCGTAATGGTTTTGTCTTCCGCTTTGAAAGGAGCAAGAACCAATAAAATTTTACCATCCGGGTTATCACACAGTAATCCTGCATTATCTTTAATAACAACTGTTACTGTTGAGTTAGCATTGAACTGATAATTGGTAGGATTCGCAATAGGTGTAGAGCTTCCAAATGGATAATAGGTAAATGTATAATTGGAAGGGTTGCTTACAAATTGTGAATTGAAAGTAGTCAGGTTTACAGATCCGTATCCGGTTGTAGGATTAGGACAGAATGACTGTGTGGCTGAATTCTGTAAAATAGGAACTTTGTCCGTATAAATTTTTACATTTTTAATGGAATGTCTTGATCTTGCACCTCCTGTAGAAGCTGAAAAACCAAAATATCCTACAGTCATTGAAGCAGCAGCACCTGAAGGTGCAAAAGACTGATTGCAAATTACATTACCGTCTATTGTTATTTTTATAATCCAGCTGGTAGGAGCTGCAGGATCTACCTGCGCCGTTACTTCTACGTGTTTAAAAGTTGTTCCCTGAAAAGGCTGTGTAGTATTCAGATCCGGGGAGTGGAAAGAACTTCCGGGAACATTAAAAAATTCGACATTATTGCTGTCAGTGGTGTTTTGAACCAGTCCATAACCAACATGCACCTTACTCATGGTAGCAGTTGTGGTGTTGTTGTATGTGTCAAGTCCTACAACAAGTCCTACAGCATTTTGAGATACTCCAAGTCCTGAGCCTAATACGCTGGCTACCGGAGGATTGGCAAGATACCAGAAGGCAATTCCATCTCCATTGGAGGTTTGGTTGGAATCCATTCTGAAATCAAATTCCACTCTCCATTTATCACAATATTTTAAATTAATAGGATCATTCAGCCTGATGGAACCGGATTGGTTATTGGTATCCGGGGTCAGCTGAATAAAATCTGTGTTTACCTGAGTAGGAGAAACCATGGTCCATCCGGTAGTGTTCACTGGGTTTCCGATAAGCTGATAAGTCTGAGCAAAGGACTTCCCAGCTATACAGAGTAAAAAAACAGATAAATACAATAATAGATTTTTATTCATTTATAATGGGACTTAGATTAATATGTAAAGATATTAAATCCCAATTAAATAATATGTATTTAATGTTAATATTGCTTAAATTTTAATAATATTTTAAAAAAATACTGCTTATTATGATATAATGGTGAATGGTGTAGTAGCAATTACGTATTTACATTAATTAAATTAAAATAAGGAATTGTTATCCAAACCCTCAAAATAAGTATCAATTTCAAGATCTGGAGAACTGGCTGCTGCTACGGCTAATTTGTCGCAAAGTTCGTTTTCAAAATGTCCGGCATGACCTTTTACCCAATGCATTTTCGGGTTGTGTTTGTTGTAGAGTTCAATGAATTTTTTCCAGAGATCAGGGTTTTTTACATTTTTCCAACCTCTCTTGATCCATCCTGCAATCCAGTTTTGGTTGATGGCATCAGATACGTACTTGCTGTCGGTGTACACATGGATGTCATTTTCTGTAGATTTCAGTTTTTCCAATGCAGTGATGACCGCCAGAAGTTCCATTCTGTTATTGGTGGTTTTTCGAAATCCTTTTGAAAATGTTTTCTGGTAATTTTTTTCAGGAACGCGCATAAGAATTCCATATCCGCCTTTTCCCGGGTTTCCACTGCAAGCTCCGTCCGTATAAATTTCGATTCTCAAATCTGCTTTTTAATAATTGATGTATTGACTGTAAAAATTGAACTGAATTTTAGTTTTTGCTTAAAAAGGGAAGTCATCATCATCATCAAAGTCATTCATTGAAGACCCTGAAAGTTTTGAACTGTCCGGAAGATCAAATGCTGCTCCTGGCTGAATTGTTGTTTTGATCTTGTCAAATCCGCTCGGCTCTCCGAAGTTGGAAGGATATCCTCCTCCGGCACCACCGTCAAGTGCAGCTTCAATATCACCGAATTTTGCAAAATGTTTCAGGAATGATAATCTTACATCTGCCGTAGCACCATTTCTGTGTTTTGCAATAATCAGTTCGGCCTGGTTTTCTGTAGAAGTTTCCTGTCCTTCCTCATCATTATCCCAAACCGTAATTTTATAATACTCTGGTCTGAAGATGAAAGATACGATATCCGCATCCTGCTCAATTGCTCCGGATTCCCTCAGATCTGAAAGCTGAGGTCTTTTTCCAGGTCGGGCTTCCACACTTCTTGAAAGCTGTGACAGGGCAATTACCGGTACGTTAAGTTCTTTTGCAATGGCTTTTAATGAACGTGAAATCATGGAAATCTCCTGTTCACGGTTTCCGACTCCTTTTCCACCACTGCTTCCTGCGGTCATCAGCTGAAGGTAGTCAACCATGATAATTCTTACCCCATGCTGCATTACCAGTCTTCGGCATTTTGCACGGAAATCGAATATGGAAAGGGAAGGGGTTTCGTCAATATATAAAGGAGCGTTTTCCAATTCGGATACATTGGAGAATAGTCTTTGCCATTCTTCATCATCCAGGGTTCCTTTTCTTAATTTTTCTGATGAGATTCTTGTTTCGGAAGCAATCATTCTGGTGATCAGCTGTACCGAGGCCATCTCGAGAGAGAATAATGCCATAGGAACTTTATGTCCCACTGCAATATTTCTTGCCATGGAAAGAAGGAATGCCGTTTTTCCCATCGCGGGACGGGCTGCAATAATAATAAGGTCAGAATTCTGCCATCCACCGGTTTCCTTATCCACATCTCTGAATCCTGAAGGAACTCCGGAAAGTCCCTCTTTATCTTTTAAAGATTTAATGGTATCAATAGCCTGCTTTACCAATGAGTTGGCAGTATCGAATCCTTTCTTAATCGTTCCGTTGGTGATCTCAAAGAAAGATTGTTCTGCTTTATCCAGAAGTTCAAAAACATCTGTTGATTCCTTGTAGGAAGAATCAATAACATTAGCAGAAACATTAATAAGGCTTCTTAAAATATACTTTTCAAGAATAACACGTACGTGATATTCAATATGGGCAGATGAGCTTACTCCCATTGTAAGATCAATGATGTAATGATCACCACCAGCCTGACTCAGTTTGTCTTCTTTTTTTAAATTCTGAATAATCGTCATTAAGTCTACCGGGTGGTTGCCTTCATACAATTTTAGGATAGTAGAAAAGATGACCTGATGTCTGGGATCATAAAACACTTCTGGGGTAAGAAGGTCAATGGAATGGTCAAGACCTTTTTTGTCAATCAAAAAAGTTCCGATAACCAATCTTTCAAAATCCACTGCATTGGGAGGCATTTTTCCATCCGCAATAGACAATTCTTTTGCAAAGTTTCCGTGTGTCAGGGATGATAATGTTTCTTTCTGCGCCATGGTGCAAAGATAGTTTATTTAAAAAATAATAAAAAAATAGTATTCAACAAATTATTAGCAGTCATTCGTAAAATGCTGTAAACAGGAGGTTGGACTTGTTGATAAAAAAAATCACCTCAGTCTGAGGTGATTTTCAAAAAGATGAAGTAAAAACTTATTCTTTATTTTTTACCAATACCCATCCTGAATATTTGGTTTCGGTATTGTCTTTATTGTTTTCGTTCCATGAGATCGTGTACCAGTAAGTTCCGGTTAGGATTTTCTTACCAAAGGCTGTTCCGTCCCAAGTGAAGTTATTCATTTTGTTAGCTTCATGAAGCTTGTTTCCATATCTGTCATATACAATGAAGATAAGGTTTTTCTTGTAAGCTAATGCTGAGTAATCAATAACATCATTTACGTTATCTCCATTCGGAGTAATCGCGTTGATAAGGTTAGGAACAGTAACGGTTACCTGAATAGGAGTACAGTTGTAAGTATCTTTTACATATATCGTATTCTCTCCTCTAGGAAGTCCTGTGAATACGTTAGAATCCTGCCAGTTAACACCGTCAATAGAATATTTGTAAGGAGGAACTCCTCCTGAAGCAGTTACTGTGATGTTGTTGTTGGTAATTTCGATTCCTGAAACCACTGGTTGAAGGCTTGGGTGTACGCGTACTTCCTGAAGTGTGAAACATTTTCCGGTCTGAAGTTTTACCCAATAAACCCCAACTCCTACGTTGTTGATAGATTGTGTAGTTTCACCCGTGCTCCATTCGTAGCTTACAAATCCAGGTCCTGCATCCAAAGAGGTTTTGGCTTCAGCACAAATTGTTTTATCTTTTAATACTGCTGATTTTACCGGAGGTAATACAATCAGTTCTATTTTAGCAATTGAATAACACTGTTTGTCATTATCTACTCTTGCATATACTGTTTTGCTTTCTGAAAGATAGTTTAATGCTGCTATAATAGGGTTTGTCTGTGCTTTAGCATCAGCTATAGTTGTGTAATATTTAATAATCGTTCCGGTAGGTGTTGGAACAGCTACTCCGATATCTGCTTTAGAAAGATCAAATGTAGAGCGGGTAACATCATTATCAATATAACAGTTTTGAAGTACAGCATCTTTCAGTACCACCGTTGGATAGAATAATAGTCTGATCGTCGTGGTTGCAATACAACCAAAATTAGAAACTACTTTTACATATACAGTTGATTCAGCAGAAACGTAGTTGGTAGGATCTGTAATTTCATTAATTTCAGCATTCATATCTGCGACCGTAGCATAATATTTAATGGTTGCTCCGGTGCCTCCAAATACATTGGCTGTTGTTAAATTATATTTTGCAGTACCAGCTCCATTATTATTACAAGAGTATAATGTGGCTGTATTGGCTGAGATTCCTACATTCACAAACTTGAACTTCCCTGTTATGAAACATCCGTTGATAGGGTTGTCCGGATTGCTTGGGTCTTGGTATACAACTCTGTAATAATATGTTGTTGTTCCGTCTACAGTGGCTACCGTAAGTGGATTCTGTCCTGTAAGGGCATCGTTGGTTGTTTTATGATAAGTAACTTTGAAATTCGGGCTGTTACCATTAATAATAGCCGCAGATAGCGTTGTAAAATCAAACTGGGTAGGCAACGCACAAACCATCACCTGATTAGGATCAGTAGGAGTAGCTCCCGGAATACCTGGTGCAATAAATGGATTAGGAGAAAGAATAGGATCATTAAATGCAGAACTTAAACTTGCCGTTCCTGACCATTCTAAAGAGAAACCATTAACGGATCTACTGAAGTTGTCAATCACCAAATAATAGGTTTGGCCTACCAATACATCCATATAAGGGCTCCATTTTCCATTGTTCATACTGGATGTTACACCCGGAGGATTGGTAGGGAATACTGCAGGTGGAGCGAGAGTCAGATCAAGACCTGTATCTCCTGAAGTACCACTATAGTTACATCTTATGGGCTGTATGAAGACGTGATCTGCATTTTGTAATGAAGCACAACCGTTTGCTGTTGGTCCGTAAACTGCAAAATCATAATCATCATCCTGATCGTTAGGTTTTATTTTAAATGCCAGCGTTCCTGGTGTGGATACTGTGAAAGTGTACCAAACTGTATATCTTTCATTGGTGCTGAGGCATCCTCCGTTTTGGTTAAGAATTTCTATAATATTCCCCGGGCCTGAAGGGGTGTATGAGATGTCAGAATTACCACAGATGGGAATTGCTGTGACACAGTCTGACTGTGAATAGGCCATTTGCGCTATCAATAAAATAAAAAGAAGTAATATTTTTTTCATTGTTAAAACTTTTTTTGTTAAACAAACTTGAAATCAATAAATTTTTATCATTATTTGTAAAAGAAAAAGCCGCCAAAGCGGCTTTTTATATTGTGGTGTTTTTATTCTCTGTTTTTTACAACAATCCAACCTGAAAACTTGAAAGGAGTGTTCTTCTTGTCGTTCTCATTCCATGTTACAGAATACCAGTAGGTACCTGTTGGAATGTTCTTGCCACCAATTCTACCATCCCATTTGTAACCATTGGATTTGTCTCCCTGATGGATTTTTGTTCCATATCTGTCAAAGATACTCAAAATAAGATTCTGTTTATCAGCCATAGCAGAATAATCCACTACATCATTCACACCATCTCCGTTTGGAGTAATCATATTGATAAGGTTAGGAACCACTACTGCAACTTCAATTGGTTCGCAGTCATAAGCATCTTTTACATATACTTTGTAAGTTCCTCTTGCTACATTGGAGAATACATTAGAAGGCTGCCATAGAATCTTATCCATAGAATACTGATAATCCGGTGTTCCTCCAATAACGTTGATTGTCAAAGTAGTATTGTTAATATCAATATTTGTTACAACTGGTTGCTCAGAAGGATAAACGGTTACCTTTTGAGTGGCAACGCATTCACCTGTTTTTAATTTTACCCAGTAAACGCCTACTCCTACGTCTTTGATAGACTGTGTTGTCGCTCCTGTACTCCATTCATAGCTTTTGAATCCAGGTCCTGCATCTAAAGTGGTAGTGTCTTCTATACAGATAATTTTATCTTTCAATACACTAGATGTTACTGGAGCAATTACTGTTAAACCAATTTTTACCACTACATAACATCCTCTGGTGTCAGATACTCTTACGTATACTAAGCCGCTTGGTGCAATATAATTAGCATTTAAAATTTGGTTGGTTTCATCTATTGCATCTGTCAATGAAGGGAAATATTTTTTCGTGATCCCTGCCTGTGGTGTAATTACAGCAGCGTTATCTAAGTTGAATAATGCTGTAGAAGGATTGGCTTCAATAAAGCATGATCTTAATTCTGCATCTTTTGCAATGATTTGCGGATAGAACTTAAGGGTGATTTCTGCAATATCACTACATCCAAATACAGAAGTTACTTTTACATATATTTTACCTTCAGCAGAAACAAACTGATAGATATTGGTGATCTCATTGATTGAGTTGTTCAGATCATATAACGTGTAATAATATTTTTTAGTTGCCGTTGGATCAGCAAAAACTGCTGCAGTGGTAAGATCATACATTGCCGTACCTGCATTGTTATTATTACAACTTGTCAGCGTTACATCGGTAGCGGTGATCGTTCCATCTTTAAATTTAAATTTACCAGTCTGTCTACATTTATTAATAGGGCTGTTGGGGTTAGTCGGGTCAGTATAGTTGATACTGTAGAAATAAACACCAACAGGGGTAACTGTTTGAGGGCCAACAAGAGGGTTGTTACCTGTTAAAGCATCGTTCTGACTTGTGTGGTAGCTAATGTTGAAGTTAGGGTTACCATTAAGAATACCTGCGGATAATGATGCGAAATCAAAAGTCGCCGGATTTGAACAGATTACTACTTCTCTTGGGTCAGCAGGATTAGCTCCTGGAATTCCCGGTGGGATAAATGGGTGAGGTTGTATATTCGGATCTGTAAATGGAGATGATAGAGTAGCTGTTCCACCCCATGATAATTTGAATCCGTTAGCTGTTTCTCTGTGGTTGTTTACAATGATATAGTAAGTCTGACCAGGCAATACATCCATGTATTTTACCCATTTGTCTCCTGTTGCATCCTCACTAAGGTCAGTAGCGGTCATATTAAGACCTGTGTTTCCACTTTGTCCGGAATAAGAACAACGGATGGGAGCTCCCAGGTTTCCGCAAGACTTGTTAGGTCCATATACTCCAAAGTCATAATCATCTCCCTGGTCGTTAGGGATAATTTCGAAAGTAAGAGTTCCTCCTGTAGCTATGGTAAAAGAATACCATACGGAGTACTTTTCGTCAGAAGTTAAACATCCACCCAGGTCTTCTGCAATGTCTCCGTGCCCGCCTGGTGTATATGAAATGTCAGAGTTACCGCAGACTGCCATTGCAGTGCCACAATCTGATTGTGCAAATAAAATATGTGAAAATATGATTAATAAAACAAGTAATGTTTTTTTCATGAGAATTAATTTTAAAACAAATAGTAAAAGTGTTTAATTACTAAAAAATGCTATTCTTTATCTGATACAAATGAATTTCTAAGTCTTTCCTATCAAAAAAAAAATTGATCATCCCAATCTATTCGGGAGATCATACATTTTTTTGCTGTTAATTTGTTCCGATCAGCTGTTTTCCCCAGATAGGTGAACTGGATGAAGGGTCTGATGTTTCAAATTCTTTGGCTGCTTTTTGATATAATTTTATAGCTTCAGTCTTATTTCCTTGTTTTTCTGCCATTTCAGCTTTTAAGAAGGATAATCTTGGGCTGCTTTTTAAAGTGGTTTCAGCTTTATTCATGTAGCTGGTAACTGTCTTTAATTCTTTTTGTGGATCTGTAGCTGTTTTTATTCTGATTTTCTGAAAATGAATAAGAGCAAGCAGAAGGTTTACTTCTCCGTTGTTCTTTTCGGAAGCAAGTACCTGCATAGCCAGTTTTCTTGCAGTCTCATTAGGCTCTCCAAGAGGGTTGTTCGGACTGTTCTTTAAAAGGAAATTGGTTTTAAGATACAATGTTGCAGCTGCATAATAATTGGCTTTCCATTTTTCTGAAGTTTTAGCCTCTGAAAACTTAGAGAAAAGTGTATCATAGTCGTTTTCTGTTTTAGCTTCATTGAGCTGCAAAACAGATTGTTGTAAGGTTTGGTCTGAAAAAAATTGAGCATTCATCAGAGAACCTGTCACGAGAAAGCTCAAAATTAGTAAAAGTTTAGTCATAGGGGGATATTTTATGAAGCAAATATAAAAAATTATTAACGTTAAATTAAAGATTTTGAGATATATTTAATGAAAGTAACGTATTGGTTTTAAATATTGTATTTTCTTATTTTGGTTAGATTATGTAGAGATCGTAAAGATATTGGTGCTTTTGATGAATATTTAAGGTTTAATTCTTTTATAAATTTTTAAAAAACAGCTATAAAACAAAAATCAGAATAGAAAACGTTCTATTCTGATTTTAAGTATTTCGAATTCTGATTTTTTTTGTATCAGATTTTAAATAGGCTGATAAACAATTAGTTAATATTGCATCTTTCTCAGTTTAGGATTGGTGCTTCCTACAACAAGGGCCACTAAAACAGTCATGCAGCCACCAAATACCACAGAGCGTACAACTCCCAGTAGTTTGGCCATAAGTCCACTTTCGAATTGTCCCATTTCATTGCTGGACATGATGAAAATTGAATTCACACTTAGAACACGTCCTCTGATGTGATCCGGTGTTTTTAACTGTACAATGGTTCCTCGGATAACCACGGAAATTCCATCCAGCATTCCGCTCATCACCAGGAACATAAAAGATAGCCAGTATAATTTTGAGAGCCCGAATCCAATAATGCATAGCCCGAATCCGGTAACCACTACAAGAAGTATTTTTCCCTGATTTTTGCGAAGAGGAACAATAGATAAAATAGTAATAATACACATAGAACCGATATCCGAAGCTGCATTCAGTAAGCCGAAACCTTCAGCTCCTGAATTCAGGATGTCTGTAGCAAATACAGGGATCATAGCAACTGCTCCGCCAAAAAGTACTGCAAACATATCAAGACATAAAGCTCCCAGAATCTCCTTGGTTTTAAAAATATAAGAAATTCCTTCGCGCATGCTTTCTACTACATTTACTGTTTCCTTTTTGTATTCCGAATACTGTTTTTGAAGTTGCCAGAAAAATAATGAAGCAACAAATATGAGTGCTAAAATAGCAACCAGAGTCCATTTTACACCGATAAATCCAATAAGAACACCACCAATAGCATGTCCGCAAACAGAAGAGATCAGAAAAGTAGCCTGGTTTAGAGTCACGGCATTCGGAAGATTTTCCTTCTTTACAATTTTAGGAATCATGGAAGGAACAATAGGACCGATAAATGCCCTTGCTATTCCCGTAAAAAAGATAACTCCATAAATATAATAAGTAATCTGATGGCCTGTAAAGTGCATTTCTACATCCAGGAAGGCTGGGATCAGCAGAAGCCCGATCAGGAAAATATAAGCATAATTGCAGATGAGAAGCAGTCTCTTCTTTTCATTCATATCAATAACATGTCCTGCATACAGCGCACAGCTTACCGCAGGAATCACTTCTGAAAGTCCGATAAGACCTATTGAAAAAGGATCTTTTGTTAATTGATACACCCACCATCCAAGTAAAGTGGCAAGCATTCTGAAAGCTAAAACAATAAAAAATCTCCCGGTGAGAAGATTTCTGAACTCAACATTTTGTAATGTTTGTAACGGGGTAAAGGAAATCATGAACAAAAATAGCCCTAAAAATTTATTTAGGGCTATCCATATGACAATTTTTGAAAGATATATTAAATATATCTCAAAAGATAAAATCTATTTTAGTCAGCTCTTGATGAACTCAATACGATGGCTGCAACACCTGCTGCTCCAATGATCGTAGCTCCTGCGGCAATTCTTGCCTTTCTTCTGTCTTTTACAGCGGCTACATTGGATTTAGGAATAATTACTTCTGTACTGTCTTTTTTACCGGCTGTACCTACAAGATTTTCACCAACGACGTTTCTGAATAAGATGGTCTGCTTCGGAGAGCCGTCTCTCATAGTTACTTTATATACTTTTCCGGCTTCAAGATTAGAGTAGTTGTTTTTTGAAATATCTTCGCTGTATTTTGTAGTAGCACAAGATGTAATAACAAATAAAGATGTTAGTAAAGACGATTTCAACAGTACAGATGCTTTCATTATTTTCTTTTAGTTTTTCAAATTTATAATTTTTTTCGAATATACGTTTTTGGAATTGAAAAAAAATGATTAAAGTTTGTAAATTTCTAACAGATTTGCAATCTTTCTGTCGTTAGCCAATCTCGGAGTCTTGTTTTGACCGCCTAATTTTCCCTGGGACTTGGTATATTCATGAAAAGCATTTTTTTTAAGCCTCGTAATCTGTAATTTCTGTAAAATATTTCCTGAAATCAAATCATCGTAATATGTATTTCTTGCCCGAAGCTGTTGATCCAGTTCATCTCTGAATGCTTCTAAATGCTCAGGCTCTTTTTCAAATTCAATCAGCCATTCGTGGTAAGGAAGCCCTTCTGCGGGATTTACCTGTGGTGCCAGATGGAATTCCGTAATCTGCGCAGGATATTTTTCAAGAGTCGCTTTCAAAGCTTCTTCTACCTCGAATGCTATCACATGTTCTCCAAAAGCGGAGGTGAAATGTTTGGTTCTCCCGCTTACCAAAACCCTGTACGGATCTTTACTGATGAATCTTACAACATCTCCGATAGAATAGGCCCATAACCCGGAATTAGTCGTAAGAATTAATGCATAATCTTTATGAAGTTCGATTTCTTTTAATGTTAATCTCCTTGCGCCAGGCTTACCATATTCTTCCAAAGGAATGAATTCGTAGAAAATTCCATGATTGGTCAATAGCAGTAGTCCTTCTTTGGTGTAATCATCCTGAAAAGCAAAAAAACCTTCAGAAGCAGGGAAAGTCTGAACAATGTCTACTTTACCTCCCAATAACTCTTCCATTTTATCACGATAGGGTTCATAGTTGACTCCTCCGGTTACAATAAGCTGCAGATTGGGGAAAAGCTGTTTGATCTTTTTACCATGTTTTTCTGTCAACTTCTCAAAATACATGATCAGCCATGGCGGAATTCCTGAGATCAGTGTCATGTTTTCATGTTCCGTTTCTTCAATGATTTTATCTACTTTGGTTTCCCAGTCTTCCATAATATTGGTTTCCCAACTTGGCAGACGGTTTTTCTGAAGATAATTAGGAATATGATGGGCTACAATACCGGAAAGTCTTCCTGTTTTTATCCCAAATACTTCTTCCAGTTCCGGACTGCCCTGAAGGAAAATCATTTTTCCATTCACAAAATCAGCGTTATTCTTTTTACTGATATAATGAAATAAAGCACTTTGAGCTCCGGCTATCTGAAAAGGCATTCCTTCCTTGGAAATCGGAATATATTTAGATCCGGAAGTTGTTCCCGAAGTTTTGGCAAAATATTCAGGAGTTTCTGTCCATAAAATATTAGCCTGACCTTTTTTTACTCTTTCAATATAAGGTTTCAGATCTTCATAGTCGGCTACAGGAACTCTGTCCTGAAATTCTTTTACAGAATGAATGTTTTCAAAATCATGTTCCCGCCCAAAAAGAGTTTTTTGAGCTGTGTTCACTAGAGAAAGTAGTAAGTCCTCCTGGTTTTTCTCAGCATTTTTTTTGAAATCCTCCGCTTTTTGAACATGTTTCTTTGCCCAGATCAGCGCTGCATTTTTCTTGAAGAAGTTTAACATGGGTCAAATTTATAAATAAGTAGAGAATCTGGAATCATTTTTTACGAAGCTTCACATAAAAAAACCGATGGAACAAGTTCCACCGGCTTTTCGAAATTTGATTATGAAAATAACAACTATATGTTAATGTTATGCTTATTTGTTTGCTTTGTACCTTTTATCGGGAGTACCGTCTTTTTTCAGGTGTTTGTTTTCTTTATATCTCTTATCCGGAGTGCCGTCTTTTTTCATTTTAGCAGCCGGTTGTGCAGGCTTCGCCGCTTTTGCATCCATTGCCGGTTTTGCAGCTTTTACTTCAGCTGGTTTAACAGCTTTTGCTGTAGTTGCTTTTACAGGTGGGTGTGCCGTAGCACCTGTAGCGGGAGCAGTCTGCTGAGCAGTGGCAAGTCCTAATCCAAGGATCAAAGACATTGCAGATAAGAATTTTTTCATAAGAATTATTGTTTGTTTTTTGTTGAATAAAGATATACAAAAAGCAGGCTAGAAAATTGAGATTTTCAAACTTAACTAAAGTTTATTACAGCTTAAAAAAAAATTAAAACACTTCATTTACAATGAAAAAGCCTGTCTTCAAAAATAAAGACAGGCTTGAATAATATATAAATAGACATGGCTAGCGCGTACAATTGGCTGTCCACGTTTTGCCATCCTTGACGTACAGAATTTTTAAAACATTGTTATCAATTCTGATATAAGAGGTTGCTGTAGAACCAATCATCACCAGCGTATGATCTCCTTCCTGATTAAACTCTATTCCGTTAAGATCCGGAATGCTGTTTGAGAAAGCGAAATTATACTTGGTGCCGCTGGCGATCTTCGTTACAAATACACTTCCGTTATCTGTGCTGATATTGGTAGAGCCTCCATCTTTATAAGAAACACTTCCTTTATAGGTTCCTGCAAAAAATTCATTGTTTACAGGGTCGTCATCTTTACTGCACGACGAAAAAGATACTGCGGTAAATACCAACAGCATCATCACTCCTAAGATTTTAATTGCTTTTTTCATAATACTATTCTTAATGTTTGGTTAGGCAGGAAGTCCCAAACACTATGCCATGGGCGAATACTTGAATTTTTTTAACAGGTTATTAGATAAAATTGTAAAAAATTAAGATTTATTGCCTAAGTGCTTCATTTTAAATCTGAAAGTTGCTCTGTTTTTGAAACAAAGAAAAAAATATCCGTACCTTTGTATAGCAATAAACGGTTTCGGAAAACTCCCGAAATCGCTTTTGTCGTTTATACCATTACTATTTATGCAGTTAAAATCCATCAATGAAAAGTTCCTTCCAGACCTTATGCAGAAAGAGTTTGGGAAAGAAATTTTTACCCAGTTAGAAAACAGTCAGCATATTGCTGTAAAAGGAAGTGCAGGATCTTCAGTTTCTATTTTTGTAGCTGAGCTCTTTTTGGTTCAGAAGAAGAATATTCTTTATCTGGTAGATGATAAGGAAGATGCATTGTATGCCAATACAGAGATGGAAGATCTTCTGGGTAAGGATAAAGTGCTATATTTTCCGGCAACCCATCTTGAACCTTATCAGGTAGAAAAGACTCAAAATGCCAATCTGGTGTTAAGAACTGAGGTTCTTAATAAAATCAATTCCGGAAGATCTCCGAAAGTGATTGTGGCTTATGCTGGTGCTTTATCTGAAAAGGTTTTGAAAAAAGAAGATTTCAAAGCAATTTCTCATCATATTAAAGTGGGAGATCAGCTGGATTTTGATTTTGTGGACGAACTGCTTAATCATTATCATTTCCAGCAGGCTGATTTCGTTTCTGAACCGGGAGAATTTTCAGTGAGAGGAGGAATTGTAGATGTGTTTTCCTATTCATATGAAAAGCCGTACAGGATTACCTTCTTCGGGAATGAAGTGGAAAGCATTAAAACTTTTGATATCGAAACACAGCTTTCGGTAGATAAAGTAAAGGATTTCCAGTTGGTTTCCAACATGAATTTTTCAGTAACGGGAACAAGGGTTTCTCTCTTGCAGCTATTGCCTAAAGAAAGTTTTGTAGTTTCTAAAAACGGAATGGTGGGAATGCAGAAGATCAGAACATTCTACGAAAAGTCTTTGGAAAAGTACGATACATTAAGTAAAGATATTGCCCACAGAACCCCGCAGGAACTTTTTATTTCTGATCAGGAATTTCTCTTCGATTATAAAAAATTCAAAACGGTTGATTTTGGAGGAGTAATCATTGAAGGGTTAAAAGAAGTAACCGAAGTTAAAATGGAACAGCTTCCACAGCCTTCTTTTCATAAAAACTTTGAACTACTGATTGAAGATATTGAAGAAAAGCAGAATGGAGGATTTGATACCTGGATTTCTTTTTCAACAGAAAAACAGAAAGAAAGACTGGAATCTATCTTTGAAGAGCTTGAACACGAGCTTCCATTTAAAAGTTTTAAATCTGAACTTCATGAAGGATTTGTAGATAATGGACACAAACTGCTGGTCTATACGGATCATCAGATCTTTGACCGTTATCAGAGATATAAAGCGAAAAATACTTTTGCAAAATCTGAGCAGCTTACCCTGAAAGACCTGATGTCTCTGAAAATTGGAGATTATATTGCTCACATTGATCATGGAATCGGGAAATTTATGGGATTGGTGAAAGTGAATAATGACGGAAAGATTCAGGAATGTTTCAAACTGACCTATAAAAATGGAGACTTATTATATGTAAGTATTCACTCTTTACATAAAATATCGAAATACAACGGACCGGATGGAAGAGAGATCGTTCTGAGTAAACTTGGATCTCCAACCTGGAAATCTTTAAAACAGAAAACAAAAGCGAAGGTAAAACAGATTGCTTTTGACCTTATTCAATTATATGCCCAGAGGAAAACGGCAAAAGGTTTTGCTTATACTCCGGATTCTTATCTGCAGAACGAATTGGAGGCCAGCTTTATTTATGAAGATACTCCGGACCAGGAAAAAGCTACCGTAGATGTAAAGAGAGATATGGAAGCGGATACGGTAATGGACAGACTTGTTTGTGGTGACGTAGGTTTCGGTAAAACGGAAGTTGCGATCAGAGCAGCGTTTAAAGCGGCAACAGATGGTAAGCAGGTTGCGGTATTGGTTCCTACTACTATCCTTGCTTTTCAGCATTACCGAAGTTTTAAAGAAAGACTTAAAGATTTTCCTGTCAACGTTGCTTATGTCAATAGATTCAGAACAGCTAAGCAGAAATCGGAAACTTTAGAGGCTTTAAAGAACGGAAAAGTAGACATTATCATCGGAACGCATCAATTGGTAAGCAGTTCGGTGAAGTTTAAAGATCTGGGTTTATTAATTATTGATGAAGAACATAAGTTCGGGGTTTCAGTAAAAGATAAACTGAAAACTCTGAAAAATAATGTGGATACCCTGACGCTTACGGCAACTCCTATTCCGAGGACTTTACAGTTCTCGTTAATGGCAGCAAGGGATTTATCCGTTATCAAAACACCACCACCAAACAGACAGCCTGTAGATACTCAATTAATCGGATTCAATGAAGAAACGCTTCGTGATGCTGTTTCTTACGAGCTTCAGAGGGACGGGCAGGTTTACTTTATCAATAACAGAATTGAAAACCTGAAAGATATTGCAGGACTTATTCAGAGGCTGGTTCCGGATGCAAGAGTGATTACAGGACATGGGCAAATGGAAGGGAAGCAGCTTGAAAAGAATGTTCTGGATTTTATGGAAGGGAAATATGACGTTCTTGTGTCCACTACCATCGTAGAAAGTGGGGTAGATGTTCCGAATGCCAATACTATTTTCATCAATGATGCGCAAAGATTTGGAATGGCAGATCTGCATCAGATGAGAGGAAGGGTAGGACGTAGTAACAGAAAAGCATTCTGTTATCTGATTACTCCGCCATATGATATGATGACTTCGGATGCCAGAAAACGTTTGGAAGCTATTGAACAGTTTTCAGATCTGGGAAGTGGTTTCCAGATTGCGATGAAAGATCTGGAGATTCGTGGTGCCGGTGATCTTTTGGGTGCTGAACAAAGTGGGTTTATCAATGAAATGGGGTTTGAAACGTATCAGAAACTAATGCAGGAAGCTTTAGAAGAATTAAAAGACGATGCTGATTTTGAAAGCCTGTTTGAAAATGAAGAAGACAGACAAAAACTTTTCAAATCTGTGAAGGATGTCAATATTGATACCGATTTAGAGTTGATGTTACCGGATTCATATATTTCTAATACAGAAGAAAGGCTGTTGCTGTATCAGAAAATTGCGGAAATTACTAATGAAGCCGACCTTCATCAGTTTGAGCTGGAGCTGATTGACCGTTTCGGAGCATTGCCGAAAGAAGCTGTCAACCTTTTGAAGAGTGTTTCCTTGAAGTGGCTTGCTTCTGATATCGGTTTTGAAAAGATTGTCATGAAAAACGGAGTGTTTTTAGGATACTTCCCGGGGAATCCTCAGGATAAGTTTTATCAGACAGACAGATTCCGACATATTATTAATTATCTGACCCGAAATCCGGCTGAAGCCCAGCTTAAAGAGAAGTCAGGAAAAGAAGGTAATCAATTGATGATGAGGAAAGAAAGAGTGAAAAATGTAGATGAGGTCAATCTGTTGTTGAAAGCAATTATTGAACATGATTAAATTTATTTTCCATTTGCTGAAAATAATATCATAAAAATTATTAGAAACGTGTAAAAAAATTAATTTTTATACGTTTTTTTTGTGATTGTTATCATGTTTTTCTTTTGTAATATTCCTGTTGAAGAGAATTAAGGCGCTTTTTAAGGGGTTAAAATCACTTTTTAATGATAAAAGAAATCCCGCAAAGTCCCGTACAGTAAGGGTTTGAGATCTTATCTTATTGTTTTTATACATGGAAAGTAGAGTTATGTAGTAATAATTCTACTTTTTAGTATTATTAATTCTATGCTCTAATATGTTTATTTCTATAGGCTTATAGATGTATAACTGGAATTTTTTGGACTTCGTTGTGTAACTTTGCAGTCCTTAATTATGAAAACAATTATACATTGCTGCGTGGCTGGACTTTTTTCGTTCTATGCTAACGCACAGGTGGGAATAGGTACTGCAAAACCCAAATCTGTTCTTGATGTGAACGGAAAAACCACCTTAAGAAAAGAACTTAGAGTAGGCGGTAGTTCAACTCAGGCTGGAGATGCCGGATTGAATGGCCAGGTTTTGGTTTCTCAGGGTGAGGGTTTGCCTCCTGTGTGGAAATCTTTGAATGTTTCCTTTATGGAAGAGGGACAGTATAAGCTGATTAATTCTTATCTGTCATCGGATCAAACGGGTATTAATTCACTTACGGACGGTATCGCTGGTGATGGTATCTACACGAACAACGTGGGAGATAACATTACTGATAACACGAAAGGTAATTGGAAAAAAATAGGCGGGCTCGACAATACTTTTACCATCAAAAATGGAAAGAACAGACTTACCTATCAGTTCCAGACAGGAATTGAAATGAAAGCATCTACATCTACCACGATACAGAGCGTCAGATTTGCCTGCGGTGTTTTCAGAAACGGAGCATTGGTAGCTGTACGTCCGGATAGAATTGCTTCCAATAACAACAGCGGAAAAGCGGGTCTTCAGGATTATATCTTTACTCTTAATTATACGGAGCAGAACGTTCCTGTGGGAGTTCACAATATTGAAATTGCATGCAGAAAGATTGATACATCAAGCTCTACTTCACAATTTACTATTGGACGAAATGTAGATTCTTCAAATGGTGCTTCCAGTGCTTTTACATTGGAATCTACAATGAAAATGGATGTTATCGAATACGTGAGCTATAAAAACAACTAATGATGAAAAAACTATTATCAACGCTGCTTCTTAGCATAGGTCTTTTGGCAACAGCTCAAATAGGAATAAAAACAGACGCTCCACAGGCAAAACTTGATGTAAACGGAGATGCGAATTTCAGAAAGAAAATTGCTGTCCAGAACGCTGCTGATAACTCAATCTTTCAAGGGAACAATGATCAGCTTCTTGTGTCTCAGGGAGAAGGCTTTGCTCCGATCTGGAAGTCACTTCGTATTCCTGAATATGAACCTAATAAATTTTATCTTATATACAATAATTCCTTTTCAGATAAAGTAGGAATTACTTTCTCTTCTTCAGAGAACTCTTCGGTAAGCATGGCTTCAAGAGGAGGAACTTTTACGAAAGGAAAAGAGTATAGTACCCTTACCAATTTTAAGATAATAAACGGACTTTCACAAACCATCAACGTTTACAGTACTCAAAGTAAGGCGTATTTTCAGTTTGAAACGGTTGTACAGGCAGATTTTACGGCGGCAGGAAGTACAGATAACTCCATAGATTATGCATGTGGTATTTTTGTGGATAATAAACTGGTAAACCTGAGACAGAGAAATCTAAAGGCAATTACCACTTCATATCCTTTCCTTACCCATACTCAAATCGGGATTGTAGATAATTTATCTCAGGGTAATCATACCGTTAGTGTTGCCTGTACAAGATTAGGCTCTTATGGAGCTTCAGGTGCAGGAAATACCCTTACTATAGGAACTAATGTGTATAGCAATATCAATAGCTTTATTTCACAGTCTTCTCTTAAAGTTGACGTATATGAAGTTCCTGAAGTATTTAACACGATTATAAACTAAGACGGATTATGAAAAAAATATTATTTGTAACATCACTTTTAGTAGCTGTTGCAACAAATGCCCAAGTGGGTATTAATACTCCTAATCCGACTAATATGCTGGATGTAAACGGAGATCTCAATATCAGAAAAGAATTAAGAACAGGAGGTACTGATGTATTAAAAGGGTCTGCCGGAGAAGCAGGTGACATATTTCACAATAATACGGATTTAGACGCCAATGACTGGAAATCCATTAAAATTGCCGACGGACAGGGAAGTATGTCTGTGTTTTCCATCAACACCGTTTCGGATAAAACCGGAGTAAGTTTTTCTGGAAGTAGCGGGGCAACTAACCCTTATACTGATGGGGAAGCCCTGACTGGAGGGTGGACGGTAATTCCTGGAACTGTGGATACATTCTCTGTAACCAATGGTACGAATAAAGCTACTTTCTCATTTCAGACGACGATTCAGAAAACAGGAACAAATTCTGCAAGTTTTGCCTGTGGAGTTTTTGTTGATAATGCCCTTAGAGCAGTGAGAACGGATGTGTTATTGGGAGACAGCGGTGCTTATAAGATTTTTAACCTTAATGCTACTCTTACTAATCTTACTCCTAAGAATCAGTATTCTGTTAAAGTTGCCTGTATAAAAAGAGCTATTTCAGGAACAACTCTTGGAATAGGAAGAGCAGTGGATACGACCTTCCTCAACAGCGATATGTCACAGTCTGTTTTGACAACATCCATATTGCAACCTTATTAATTTTCATCATAATACAATAATAGGAAATCTAAAAACGTTATGTTTTTAGATTTTTTTTGTTTATTAAGTCTATTTCTTGTGAATTTGTTCAGATAAAGTAAAGTGTATTATCGAAAATTGAATTATATTTGGACAAGCTAAAAAAATTCTATATGGTAAAAAACTATTTTTTTAAAATATTTGCCGGTATTGCTTTTCTTGGGCTGCTGACAGCATGTAATACTACCTCAGATCCCACAGAATCCATCCCAAATCCGGATGACGGAACTCCTCCTAAAAAGATTTTAACGAAGGTAAATTCGAATAATGTTTCTCAGGAAGATTATACTACAACCGCTGTAACCGGAAATCTGCAGACTGCTGTCTCTAAAGATGAATCTTTTGCCGGAACTGCTTATTATACAGGAACCGTAACGTATACCGATAAAAATATCACTAAAATTAAATATGTAAGTTCAGCGGCATCCAGCCTTACTTATGAATTTAATATCGTTCCTGATGCTACAGGTAAAAAGATTTATAACGCTACTTCTACCGCTACGGGGGCAACTCCATCTGCTTCTGTTGTAAGCGACTATACATTTACCTATGATCCGGTTAACAGCAGACTTACTAAAATTCTTGAGAAGAGAAAAGAAGGAGGAATCAGTGCTTATAACAAATTTATTGATTATTCTTTTGTGTATAATGGAGAAAATGTGATTCAGGTCGTTCGCTCCAAAGGTCTGTTGGATATCAACGGAAACCCGAATATGAGTACTGCGGTAATAAGCAAGTTTAGTTTTCAAAACTATGATGCTCAGAAAAGCCCATATTCTACACTGCCATCAGTGTATTTCATCACGCGAAGTCTGATCGACCCTGTTCAATTCTATAAAATATCTCCGAACAATCCTACTTCTATGTTTATAGAATTGCCATCACCAGCTACTCCTGTTAATACCTCTCAAAGTTATTCTTATGATAATCAAGGGTATGTGGTTGTTGAAAAAAATCAGAATGTAACTTTTACCTATAAAAACTTATAGAAGAAATAGAGTTATTAATCTTACCAGAATATAAATAATAATCTAATTTTTAGGCAAAAAAAAATTATATTTGTCAAAAAAATAATCAATTACAAGGAAATGAAGCAAATTTTCTATTTTATTTTACTAATCGCAGGTTTTTCCTCAATACATTCCTGCAAGGACATGCTGGATGAGGATGGAAATCCATTATTGGATCTTAACAATACAGGAGGCTTAAGCGGCCCCAGAGCATTATACAGAGAAATTACAGATAAAGATACTATCGCAGAATATCAGTACAGCGGACTTCTTGTGACTAAAGTAATCACAGACAGTGCTTCTATCACTGATATTATGTACAGTGGTGATAAAATCAGCCAGATTAATTTCAATGGTTTCCTTGATCTAGACGGAAACGGAAAACTGGATAAAGACAGTGTATCATACACTCAATTATTCACTTATGCAAACAATAACAAACTGCAGCTTATTTCTGAAAACCGTTCGACCTTCAGAAGAACTCCGCCTGTAATACCTGGAGGGCCTGTGGGACCACAGACATTACTGAAAAAAGAGAAAACTGCTTATCAGGTTAAATACAGTACTGCTACAGGAAAACTGGATTCAATCATTATGAGAAACGGACCAGATGTACCAGGAGCTCCACTTAATTTTACAGATTATTCAAAAACAGGTTATACTTATGTAGGAGACAATGTCTCTAAAGTAGTAAGAAACTACGGAACAATGACCGGTGGATCGTTTGGTCCTGTTACTGGAAAATATAGCTACGAATACTATGCTTATGATGAGCAGGTAAGCCCATTCACATTGTTGCCACATGTATATAAAATTTCAAGATTATTATCTACAATCATCAATGACAAAGAAAGTCTTATCTTATCTCCAAACAACCCTAAGAGATGGTCGGTAACAGATCTTACACCACCCATTCCAACTCCGATTGTGAAGAGTACCAATTACGTTTACGATCCTCAGACTTACATGACAAAAGGATATGGCGTTAATTATATCTATAAACCACAATAGAAAAATTTTTAACAATATTCAAACTCAATCTTTCCTAAGATTGAGTTTTTTATTTTTTATACCTTAATTTTGCAAAAAATTTCTGATGAAATATTTAATTGTCGGGCTTGGTAATAAAGGTTCGGAATATGAAAATACAAGACATAATATAGGCTTTAAAGTAGCTGAGAAAATAGCGGAAACTCTTGACGTATCATTCAATACCTCTAATTTTGGCTGGTTGGCAGAAGGAAAGCACAAAGGCAGAAAAGTTTTTGTCCTTAAACCGGATACTTATATGAATCTTTCCGGTAATGCAGTGAAGTACTGGATGCAGAAAGAAAATATTCCTTTAGAAAATGTATTGATTGTTACTGATGATCTGGCTTTACCTTTCGGGACTTTAAGAATGAAAGGAAAAGGGTCTGATGCAGGACACAACGGACTTAAAAATATCAATGAAGTATTGCAGACTCAAAACTATGCAAGACTTCGCTTCGGAATCTCTGCGGATTTTTCTGCCGGAAGACAGGTTGATTATGTTCTGGGAACATGGAATGAAGAAGAATCTGAAAAGCTTCAAGAAAGAATTGAAACTTCTGCTAAGGCTAGTCTTTCATTCGTATTTGCAGGATTGAACAATACAATGTCTGCTTTTAACGGGAAATAATTCCAGAAAGGGATAAAATAGAACTGAAATTACAATAGAGTTTATAAAATTGAATGACTGCCTTACAATAAGGCAGTCATTTATTTGATGTATTTAACCTGATTTCGGGATAAGAATTCCTGATTTAGATGATCTTGAAGCTGGGAGAAGGAAGAAGGAAGGTGTGAAGATCATCATCAATGGCTATCTTCTCTTTTTTAAGAGTATTTACTTATAACTAAAAATAATAACCTCCATCCTCTTTCTTCCGGCTTCCCGCCTTCAATCTTAGTTTGCTTAACCCGAACTCAGGCTATTTAAAAATATTCTTCTGCTACTTAAAACTATAATTCAGACCTACTTGGAAATTGGTATTTTTTGAAGCTTCTCCAAATCCAGACTGTAAGGTGTCAGTAAAACCGGCAATATAACGGATATTGACTCCTATATTCGGGGTAAACCTGTATCCCAACCCAATTCCGGCTCCAAAATTAAAGGTTCTGAATGATTCTTTATTATTACCTTTATAAGTCTGTCCATTAATATCCCCTTTCGCCTGTGCATTGACAAGAAATCCAAACTCCGGACCGGCTTCCAGATAGAATTCAGGAGTGGCGTTATATTGAAGCATTACAGGAACATTCACATAACTAAGGTTTTGCCTCATATTCTTTATTGTATAGGTGGCCATTTCATAATCACCTTTTATTTTTGCCCCCTGCTTGCTGTAAACTATCTCCGGCTGAAGACTGAGTGCATTAGAAATTGGGATAGTAATAAATGCTCCGGCATAAAATCCTACTTTAGATTGGGTATCACTTCCGGATATATCAGAAAGGTTACCTCCGGCTTTAATACCAAATTTAGGTTTGTCTGTAGATTGCGCAAATGCCATAGTTCCTAAAACGATGCATAAGCTTAATAATTTTTTTTTCATAATTGTGTTTTAAAAAATATATAGTATTATAATCACATATTGCTGTTCACAGTACCCTTGTGAAGCTAATGTTTAATATTTTTTCTTAGGTAAGGAAACCGGTTGCTACAGATACAATTTTGTATCCAGGACTGCTTACCGGGCTCGTGTCGGAAATGTTAAAAAAGTAAACTTTTTTTGCTTCTGGGAAAATCATGTGTTTTTATGTTCAAGCTGTTTATGAGGATGTGAATTTATAATTATTTTTCAATAATTAAAATCAAATCTCTTTGAAATGAAATTTATTGCTGTTTAAGCCAGTTTATTGACAAGATAGGTTTATAATTATCTTATTTTATGATGATATATAATAAAACATAAATGCCACCGGATTCCGATGGCATTTTCTGTAAATTATAATTGAAATATAAAGAGTTTTACTTCTTATAACCAGGTTACTGCACCTGTTTCAACGTCATAGTTGGCTCCAACGATTTTAATTTTACCCTCGGCTTCAAGGTTTTTAAGTGTTGAACTTTGCTTACGGATATCTTCAATCGCACTTTTTACGTTTTGGTGATTAAGTCTTTCAAGAAGGGAGCTGTTTTTTGATGAACGCTCTTCATTTTCTTCAATGATCTCATTGATGATAGGGTTGAAGTGATTGATCAGGTGGTTCAGGTTATCCATTCCCAGTCCTTCAATTTGTGCAGCGTCAAGACCTCCTTTTAAAGCCCCACATTTCGTGTGTCCTAAAACTACAATAAGCTTAGAACCTGCAACATTACAGCCAAATTCCATAGATCCAAGAATGTCCTGGTTTACAAAGTTACCGGCAATTCTGATACTGAAAACATCTCCTAATCCCTGATCAAAGATAAGTTCAGCTGAAGTACGGCTGTCTATACAGCTTAAAACTACTGCAAAAGGCCATTGTCCTTCACGTGTTGCATTCACTTGTTCAAGAAGGTCTCTGTTTGCCTTAAGGTTGTTTACAAATCTCTGGTTTCCTTCTTTTAAGAATTCTAATGCTTTCTCAGGAGTAATAGTTGACTGTGTTTCGTATGTATGTGCTTTCATATTTTTATTGTTTTCGAATTTAAAGTTAAAAAAATTAATTAATTATTGGGATTACATGGCTCTTTTGTGAGTAACTAAAATATGGGAATCCTCACTTCTTTCGTAATCTCTGTATGAAGTTTTAAAGCCTATAAGCTCTACATTGATATCCTGTTCCTTTGCACGGATATTGGCAAAATCCTGAATCATTTCCAGTACATCGGTTGCAATGTAGGAAGTGCTCTTCGCATCAATAATGACTGTAGAGTTGGGTTTTATGTTTTTAAGTGTTTTTTTGATGGCTGCCTTATTTAAAAATGATACTTCTTCAGCCAGTTTAATATTGATTCCATCAGCATCATCCAGTCTTTCTCTGCTTAAATAATAGGCTCTTTTCATATTTCCCTGCAGAATGTAGAAAACGGAGATCATAAGACCAATTCCTACACCTTTTAACAGGTCTGTTGCTACTACTGCTACAACAGTTGCCACAAATGGAATAAACTGGAACTTTCCTAAATGCCAGAAATGTTTGAATGTTGCCGGCTTTGCTAATTTATATCCTACTAAAATTAATACCGCTGCTAATGTCGCCAATGGAATTAAATTTAAAATAACAGGAATAGAAAGTACGCAAATCAGCAAGAATACACCATGAATAATAGTTGACATTTTAGAGGTAGCTCCCGCATTGGCATTCGCAGAACTTCTTACTACAACGGAAGTCATAGGAAGACCACCAATAAAAGAACTTATAAGGTTTCCGATTCCCTGAGCTTTAAGCTCAAGATTGGTATCTGTAATTCTTCTTTGTCTGTCTAATCGGTCTGAAGCCTCAATACAGAGTAAAGTTTCAATAGATGCTACAATCGCAATGGTTGCTCCCACGATCCATACTTTTGGATTGGTAAAACCATTAAAGTCAGGCGTTGTAATCAGATTTTTAAAATCATCAAAAGACTGTGGAACCGGTAAAGAAACCAAATGCTGGGTTTCGATAGCCAGAGAACTTCCGGACATCTTAAAGAGCTGATTTAAAAGAATACTTACAATTACGGCAACCAATGCTCCCGGAAGCATTTTCATCCTTTTCAGTACGTGGATTTTGTCCCATGCGATAAGGATTGCTACAGAAGTTAAAGTAATAACAATGGCACCCGGATGGATGGCTCCAAATAATTCATTAAAATATCCGAAGTTCAGGCCATTATCAAAAATAGATTCATGACCTTCATAATCTTTGTCGAAACCTAATGCATGCGGAATCTGTTTTAAAATAATAATGATTCCTATGGCAGCCAGCATTCCTTCAATGACGTTATTCGGGAAATAGTTGGAAATACTTCCGGCTCTTACAAACCCTAAAACCAATTGAATAAGTCCTGCAATAATCCCTGCGCAAAGGAAAAGTTCAAATGCACCTAGATCTGTTATTGCTGTTAAAACGATAGCTGTAAGACCTGCAGCAGGCCCTGAAACTGAAATATTTGAATTACTGATGATTCCTACTACCAGGCCGCCCACGATACCGGAAATAATACCGGATAATGGTGGAGCACCTGATGCTAAAGCAATTCCTAAACACAACGGAAGTGCTACTAAAAATACCACGAGTCCTGAAGGAAAATTTTCCTTGATTCCTCCTATTAATGATGTCTTTTTCATAATGTGAAGCTGTAAAGTATAACCGGCTTATTTATTTTAAATAAGTCAATTATAAAAAGTTGAGAAAAAATAATTTTTAAAGTACATGTGTATCCGATATCACAAAATGATATGGAAATGGTATCAAAAAAATCTAACTATAGGAGTTTACGCTTCCGGAGGAGGGGAAAATATAGTAAGTAAAGGGGAAAGATGAAAAGTATCATCAATCAGAACAAAAGACACGCCCTGAACATCAGGTTCGGAAAACTTCAGATAATCGAATACATCTAAAGGTTTCGGAATCGTCTTTTCGTAAACAATGAATGAGGATGGGTGAGAATGAGGCTCTTCTTCATTGATTATTATATTCGTTCTCGCAATATCCCAGCCCGCAACTGCAGCTATGCTTGGCAGCGCTGTAAAATTCAGAAAAAACGTTAATACAATAATACTCCAGAATTTCATTTTACCTTCTTTTTAGAAAAACTATTTAGTCTTTCTGCTCATTACCCAATCTGAACCTGTAAGATTATAGATCTTTTGGATATCTTTTAAGATTTTCTCAAAATCAATCTCCAGATCAATGATTTTACCTGTTCTAAGGTCAAATACCCAGCCATGAACAATAGGATACTCTTCTAAAATGTATCTTTCCTGTACACAGGCCATTTTAATTACGTTGATGCACTGCTCCTGAACATTAAGTTCTACAAGTCTGTCATAACGCTTGTTTTCGTCCTGAATAGAATCCAGTTCTGCCTGATGTAATCTGTAAACATCACGGATGGTTCTCAACCATGGATTCAATAATCCCAGATCCTGAGGAGTCATTGCTGCTTTTACACCACCACAGTTGTAATGTCCGCAAACAATAATGTGTTTTACTTTCAGATGTTCTACAGCGTATTGAATAACTGCTGTGGAACTCATATCTAAAGTATTAACCACATTGGCAATGTTTCTGTAAACAAACACCTCTCCAGGTTTTGCTCCCATCAACTCTTCTGCGGTAGCTCTGCTATCTGAACATCCTATATAAAGATAATCCGGATGCTGAGTTTTAGCAAGTTCATGGAAGAAATTGGGATCTTCACCTAGTTTGGACTCTACCCATTTTTTATTGTTTTCGAAAATAACCTCGTACGATTGTGACATAATTTTAAATTTTAAAAGTTTATAATTATTTATTTCGTTTAAATTATTTTCAAAATCAATAGACTAAATCAATAATTGTGCAAAAATATACTTTTTGTTAAAAACTCAATCACTTTTAACAAAGTTTAATATTAAAATATGCTTAAAATCATATCTAATATTCCGATATGCTATGCTTTACAAGTATCAGATTCTCTATACTAATCCAAACGTTTAAAAAACTAGGATAAAATTACGAAGTATAAATTAAAATTTGTGATTTGTGAATTAAAATATTCTTAATTATTTAGGTAACCTCGATTGTTTCTTTTAAAATAGTTAATAAAAAGACTTTGTGTCTGTCAAAAAATGAATAATTTAAACCTCTTATTAATCTATCTATCTGATGCCTGATTTTGGTCTGCAATCTTTACCATCGGTATTCTATCTGGCAGGAGTCTTTATCGCCTGTTTCTCTTCATTTCTGATTGTGGGAAAACGTAGAAAGATTACAGCTGATTATATTCTGGCAGCATGGTTTCTGGTGATAGGAATACATCTTATCTTATTTATCTTGTTTTTTTCCGGAGGCTATATAAAGTTTCCTTATTTTCTGGGCTATGAAGTTATTTTTCCCTTTATCCACGGGCCAATGTTATATATTTATGTTCTCTGTGTTACAGGAAAAGTACCGGGAAAAAAGATCTGGCTTCTACATTTTGTTCCTGTTCTGATTGTCTTTTTGATGCTATTTAAACTATTGATGTTGTCTCCCTGGGAAAGACTTGCCATTTATCAAAGCGGAGGCAATCAATACCAATTAATCAGCAATATTATCAAATACATGATGATACTTTCAGGAGTATTATATATTACATTAAGTTTTTTTGCTGTCAGAAAATATACACAGGAGATTTCTGACCAATATTCAAATACGGAGAAAATAAATCTCAGCTGGCTGTATTATCTTATTGCTGGATTAGCTTTGATATGGATTGCAGTGATTATTAGAAATGACATTCTTATTTTTTTCATAGTTGTTCTGTTTATTGTAGCTGCTGCGTATTTTGGCATCAGTCGTGTCGGAATTCTGAACTTGCCTGCAGCGGAAGGTGTTGTAAATGAAAAAGAAACAAACGAAGAAACGGTAAAATATCAGAAGAATTCTCCCGGAGAAGATGTTATCATGGCTGTTTACGAAAAGCTTGTGGTGAAGATGGAGAAAGAAAAACTTTATAAAGATCCCGAACTGAATCTGAATCATACCGCTGCCTTACTGGAAGTTCATCCAAATATTCTCTCTCAGGCAATTAACTCCATTGAGAATAAAAATTTTTATGATTATATCAATCGTCACAGGATTGAAGAGTTTAAAAGGATTGCAGTACTTCCTGAAAACGGAAAGTATACTATTCTTTCATTAGCTTTTGAGAGTGGCTTTAATTCTAAAACATCATTTAACCGGAATTTTAAAAAATATATGGACTGCTCACCCAGAGAATTTCTAAAAAGCCAAAGTATAGAGATTACTATGGAATGATTTGCTGGTGAATTGATCAAAGTGTTTATTCATAATGGTTTATAAACATGTTCCACCTTTCATTTTGGAACAATTGAAGCTTTTATAATCCTCATTTTTACAGAAAAATAATCAGGTATTATGAAAAAAATATTATTTGTAATGATGGGAGTACTGGCATTACTGATCGGAGCTTATCCTCTTATTTATGCCTTCGTTGAATCCAAATATACTTTTCTGGGTTCAAAATCTCCCGAATTACTCCACAACATGATCTGGAAAACAGCATTTTTCACCCATATTACTTTTGGAGGGCTGGCTCTTTTTATAGGCTGGCGTCAGTTTGGCCGTTCATTTCGGACTCGATATATGAGAATCCATCGGAATATCGGAATGTTGTATGTAATTGCTGTGATGCTAAGTTCTGTTTCAGCTATTTATATGGGATTTTATGCCAATGGAGGGCTGGTTTCAGCGATGGGTTTTATCTGTTTAGGGTTGATCTGGTTACTAACCACTCTCACTGCTTTAGTAGAAATCAGAAAAGGAAATATGATCAGGCATCAGCAGCTTATGACCTATAGCTACGCCTGTACCTTTGCTGCAGTCACATTAAGATTATGGCTCCCTTTACTAAAAAGTATTACTGGAGACCCTATTCAGTCTTATATTATTGTAGCATGGCTGTGTTGGATTCCTAATTTATTATTTGCTTATTGGATTAACAGAAAAATAATACAGATAAAAGTTTAAATGCCTGCTTATTCGTCCAATTGATCATATTCCATACTTTTCATCTCCAGATTCAGGTATTTATTTCCTTCATTCTTATAATGTAGGGGAGCTTCAAGACCCATATATTTCATGATCAGAGGGTAGATATAAGTGGTTTGGGTCTGCTTGGTTTCATGCCCTGTAATTCTATAGTTTGCGGGCACTTTATCACCAAACCATACAAAAAACGGTACCTGAGTAGATTCTTTAGAGTCTACGTGCAATAATTTGTCACCTTGTATTTTAAGACCATGATCTGAAGCATAGATGACTACGGAGTTGGTGTTCTTCAGCGTACTGAAAATATTTTTGAAAACGTAATCCGTGTATTTGATAGAGCTGTCATAGCAATTCAGATCACCGGAATTCCAGTTAGGAGGAAGTCTGTTACATGGATTAGGGTGGCTTCCCATAATATGAAGAACTACAAATTTATCTTCCTTCTGCTGAATAACTTTTTGAAGCTCAGGAACAATTACTTCATCATAGCCGTTTACCCACTTTTTGTTTTTAGACATTGAAGCGATGGCTGTAATTCCTCTTGCGCTAGCCTGTGTACTCAGCCAGAAAGAATTATATCCGCTTTGATTCGCCATGTTGATGATATTATAGGATAGTTTATCATAACGATATCTGAATTCATCCGGATGAATACTGGACAGCATCAGCGGAACACTCAGGTTGGTAATACCTGCAGGAGAAACAGCATGATCAAAAATCATCATATTTCCTGCCTGCTCATCTGTATAAGGCGTTGTCTTCTTGTTATAGCCGTATAATGACATATTTTGTTTTCTCTCAGACTCTCCAATGATGAGAATCACGTTTTCTATTCCAGGTTGTATTTTTTTGATATTGAAAACCGGAATATTCTTTTTTATTGCGTTGATGTCTCTCTGTATATTCAACGCGGTATTAAAATCAGATAAATGATAATACACATTCTTAATCATCCTGCCTCCTCCTTTATTACTTACATAGGTGTGTTTAAGGTGATATCCGAATGGTAAAATAAGCCACAGTAATGCGATAATGATAAATTTAGCATCAACTTTAACTATATTTTCTTTAAGGTAATTCACAGAGTACAGCACCATTCCCAGAAAAACGAAAAATAAAATGCCCGGAAGAATAAACATATAAGACATGCTCATTGCCTCATCAGGGTTAGACTCAAGAATACTGATAGCCATTCCTACATTAAATCCGGAATGATAAATAAGAAAACAGGATACCGAGATCAGAAAGTTAATACTTAATAATAAACAGAGAATAACAGCTATTACAGATGTATACTTATTCTTAAAAAGCAGTGCGTTGAATACCAGAAACGAACAAAACATAATTCCATACTCAAAAATATTCCGGATACTGTCCAGTTTTTCTGCCCCAAACAGATTATCAAAGATATAAGGGAATGAAATCAAAAAACCTGTTAGATATATTATAATGAGAAGAATGGGAACTATTTTTTTAAACATGGTTGTATATGTTTCTGTGCTGTTAAAATAAATTTTTATATCAACTTCTTTAATTTTTTTCTGAATAAGAGCCTACAGAATATCAGAATCATGGGGTGCATGAAAAGAATTAATATCAGTTAATAATTCTTATATATTGCAGATATTGTCAACTCAAAAAGAAACTTTTGAAGTTAAGTTGTTGTTTTTCTGCTTTATAGAGCTTATTGTGTAGGTGGGAATGGGGATAGTTGGATTTGTATTTTTTTCATCAAAAATTATTTTTTTAATTAGTAATAAACTGGAGTTGTGTTTTTAATATTAAGTGATTTTTTTCAGAACAAGCTGTACTAAATGATAGATACCATCCGGATAATAAAATGTAATATTTTTATATAAAATGGGATGATTGTGATGCTATTTTTTAATCAAACAATACAATTTTTTCAAATGTACACGAAATTACCGATAAATACAAGTAGAATTTTTATGATAACTGTTGGATTTACTATACTTTACGGTTGATATAATCCTTTGTTGCATCTGCTGTAGGGATAATTTTTGCAGGGTTTCCTATGACAACAGAATCAGAGGGAACATCAAAGTTGACATAAGAATTGGGAACAATCAGTACATTATTTCCAATAGTGATTCCTCCTACAATAACGGCATTAGTACCAATCCATACTTCATCGCCAATCACCGGATATCCTTCATTTTTTCCACGGTTTTGTTGCCCTATTGTAACGCCATGGGCGATGTTGCAATTTTTCCCGATTACTGTTTTCGGATTGATCACCAGGCTTCCAAAATGACCTAAATAAAAACCTTCGCCAATCTGAGTCTCAGGATAAATCTGAAACCCGTATTTGATCTGATAATGTCTTAATACAATTCTCCAGAAAGGATTTAAAAAAGGATTTTTCTGATATTTCTGAGCCATTCTCAGAATGTATACAAAATGAAGATTAGGATTAATGCATTTTTTCCAGATCTGAAAAGTGGAAAGCCACTTTCCACTTTCCCGGTAAAAGTCTTTTTGAATGATAGAATAATCAGCCATCGTCAATATATTTATACTTCGTCAATTATTTTCTGAAGGTGTTCTACAGATTTTTCCAATACAAACGGAAGCTCCGTTTCCGAAATCTGTTTTTTGTATTCTTCGGTGATATTTTTATCCGTAAGGAACTTTTTCATTCCTTCATAAATCCCTTCTTCGGAATTTGGAGTAATATTTCCCAGTTTTCCATTCTGCAGAAGATCTCTGATGCCGGAAATATCCGTTGCAGAAATAGGTTTATTCAGAATAAGCGCTTCGGCAATAATGGTAGGAAATCCTTCATGTCGTGAAGACATAATGTAGAAATCCGCCTTTTTCATATAAGGATAAGGATTACTGCTGAAACCAAGCATTTTTGCCGTATCCTGAAGACCAAGTGTATTGAGCTGATCCTGAATATTATTAAAATCATACCCGTCACCAATAATCAAAAGCTGATGTTTGAACCCTTCATCAATAAGTTTTTTATGCACATTAAGCAATCTGTCATATCCTTTCTGAGGATATACTGTTCCTACTGTTACAAAAGTGGGAAGATCACTGTTGAAAGGATAGTCATCTACTTCAATATCCGCCTTTCTTAACGTATCATTTTTGTCAATCGGATTGAAAATCTTAATCACAGATGCTTTTTCAGCTTCATTTTTAGCCAAATCATGCATTCCTTCCTGAAGTTTATTAGAGATTACCAGAATTCTGTCGAACCTGAAAAACTGTCGGATGACTTCCGGAGTATATTCTTTTAAATTGAAAATATCATTCTGTACCCAAATGATCTTTTTCGAATCTTTTTGAGGGCTGGAGAGAATTTCCTGATGCATCGCATGGATGGCAGCAATCTCTACATCGTATTTTTTATTCTTTAAAATAAATTTATAAAGTAGGGAAGGGAACCAGAGAAACATTTTCTGATAGAGAACCCTGTAAGCTTTCACAGGAATATCCTGCGGTCTGTTGGTCGTTATCATTTCTCCTTTTGTCAAATAGTACAGCGTTACCCATGACGGAACCTCTTTAATGTATAATCCTGAATAGAGATTTACCAGAAGGTCAACTTCATATTTGTCAGCAGGCAGGTTCTTCAAAAAGTTGATTAATACTTTCTCAGCACCACCATGACGTAATGAACCTATACGAATGAGGAGTTTTTTCTTTTTCAATTTGTTTTTTACTTTTTATGATTTTACAAGATTAAATTTATTTAATTTTTCTTGCTTTTTTATACTTGTGAGGAAGATTTTCTTTGATATAAGCATCCAGTTTTTTTCTGTCTTTCTCCAATTCACGGGGATATTCCGGATTGTTTTTAAGAACAATATCTCCATAGTCTTCAATAGTACACAGAAATTGTGCCGGATTTCCGATAAAGACTGTGTTGTCTGGCATAGACTGTGACAGGACGGAGTTGGCGCCCAGAATACAGTTGTTTCCAATCTGGACATCCTGCATGATCACAGCATTGAGACCAATGGTACAGTTATTCCCAATTTTTATTCTCCCCAGGATTCTGGCATCTTCATAACCTGGAAGTTTTCTGAGCAGAGTTGTCGTTCCGCCGTGGTTGACAAACCGTACATCTCCCGCAATGTTCACATTATCACCAATTTCGATAAGGTAAGGCTCTGTTCCGAAATACACTTTATCAGGCATGTTAAAGTTTTTTCCAACTTTCATCCCTCTATATTTAGCCACTTCAAGGCTGCCCCTGTTCAAGAAATTATGATAGAGGGAGTCCATTTTTAGTAGGATTCTGAATATAAAAATCATCACAAGTGTAAATTTGTTTTGTTACTTTTGCAAAGAAAGAGAATTTATTAATATGATGAAAATTTCAAAAATAGAATATTATCTGCCTCAGCAGGTGTTAACTAACGATGATCTTGAAAAGCAGTTTCCTGAATGGAGTTCTGAACGTATTCAGGAGAAAGTAGGTATTTCTCAACGTCATATTTCTTCTGACAGCGAAACTGTACTGGATATGGCGGTACAGTCTTCAGAAAAAATTTTCGAAAACTATGACAGAAACAAGGTAGACTTTATTTTGTTCTGTACCCAGAGTCCGGAGTATTTCCTCCCTACAACGGCCTGTATTTTGCAGGACAGATTGGGGCTTAGGAAAAATATAGGCGCTATGGATTTTAACCTTGGCTGCTCAGGATTTGTTTATGGATTGGCTTTTGCAAAAGGATTGATTGCCGGTGGAATTGCCAAGAGTATTCTTTTGGTTACTTCAGAAACATATACCAAACATATTCATCCGGATGATAAAGGAAACCGAAGTATATTCGGAGACGCCTCTGCCTCTACTATTATTGAAAAAGCTGAAGGTAACGATTATCAGTTCTGTCTGGGAACAGACGGAAGCGGTGCAGAAAACCTTATCGTGAAGAAAGGAGCATTCAAAACAAACTTTGAACTGAACCCTGAGCACGAATTCAGCCCTGAAAATATTTATATGAACGGCCCTGAAATTTTTAATTTCACCATTGAAAATATCCCGGGACTGGTAAAAGAAACATTGGAAGTGAACGGAATGACGATGGATGATATCGATCATTTTGTTTTTCACCAGGCCAATTCTTTTATGCTGAATTATTTGAGAAAGAAAACAAAAATACCGGCAGAGAAATTCTATATTGATATGGAAAAGACCGGGAATACTGTTTCGGCAACTATTCCTATTGCGATTAAAAATATGATGGATAAAGGATTGCTTAAAGAAGGAGATAAGGTTTTAATGGCCGGATTTGGGGTAGGGTACTCATGGGGAGCCACCATTATGGAAATTTAAAAAAATAAACATTTAAAATTATAAAATATGAAAACATCCGTTTTTTTAGAAAAACTACAGGAGGAATTGGAAGAAGATGAAACATTGACTACTGAAACGAACTTGAAATCTTTAGAAAGCTACGATTCTATCAGCTTACTTTCTGTTATTGCGTTTGTAGACGAAAATTTCAGCAAAAAAATTGATACCAAGCATTTTAAAGATATTGAAACCGTTTCAGATCTGATGAATGTTATAGGACAAGAAAATTTTGAAGATTAATGGATGCTTTCTCATTAAAAAATAAAATTATTCTCATTACAGGCGCTTCTTCCGGAATCGGGAGAAGCTGTTCTGTAGAATGCAGCAATAGCGGTGCTGATCTGATTCTTGTAGGAAGAAACCAGGAAGAGCTGATGAAAACCGTTTCTATGCTTAATCCTGAAACAAAAGTTGAAACCATCACGGAAGATATTACCCAATCTGAAAACCTTGAAGCAATTATTGCCGATAAAGTTTCAGTTTTAGGTAAAATATCAGGATTTATTCACTGTGCGGGTATCGAAAAAACGTTACCATTAAAAAAGCACAATCCTCAGTTATATCAGGACATATTTGCAGTGAATGTCATTGCAGGACTTGAAATTGCAAAAATTTTATCTTTAAAAAAATACAAAGACGAAAACTCCAGTTTTGTGTTTATTTCTTCTGTTGCAGGGATGATAGGAGAGGCCGGGAAGGCTGCTTATTCTGCCAGTAAAGGTGCTGTAATTTCCGGAGCCCGTTCTTTGGCCATGGAGCTTTCAAGAAGTAATATTCGGGTCAACAGTATAAGTCCGGCAATGGTAAATACTCCTATTTTAGAGAAAATGTTTGAAAATATCGGAGAAGAAGCTTCATCAGAAATCATAAAAAAGCATCCGCTGGGAATAGGTGAACCTAAAGATGTAGCGAATGCCTGTATTTTCCTGTTGTCTGATGCCTCAAGATGGGTTACGGGTAGCAACCTTGTGATTGACGGAGGGTATTCAGCACAGTAACTTATTTTTTGTGCAGCGTTTCTATAATATTTTCTACGCTGTCAAATATTTTCTTATTGTCAAACTGACTTTCAATTGATTTAAGATTCTCTCTGATGTGGAGAACAAGGTCAGGATCGGTAAGGAATGTTTTCATGGCTGCATACATTTCATCTACTTCATAACTGATAAGGTATCCTGTTTCCCGGTCTTTGATCATCAATCCTACATCTCCTACCTCTGTTGCAATAATAGGTTTCTGAAGAATTAAAGCTTCAGCAATGACCAATGGCCATGCTTCAGACTCCGAAGGAAGAACAAAATAATCCGCTTTTTTGATATAAGGATAAGGATTCATTTGGTTACCAACCAGAATAAATGTTTTTTCAACATTATTTTTAGCTGCCTGTGCCTTGAGGTTGTTCATTTCATCACCCTCACCAATAACAATGATGCTGTGATGAAATCCTTCGTTGATAAGCTTTGTATGAGCGTCAATAAGCTTATGATATCCTTTTCTTGAATGAAGTCTTCCTATAGATGCGAAAACAGGTCCTTCAGGGAAATTTTCAAGCTTTCCTTCTGCCTTACGTTTAATTTCTTCGATAGGAATAGGATTGATGATAACGCTCTCAGCCGGATAATTAAGATTAGGGTAATGCTGGTGCATCATATCTTTGATCTTGTGGGAACAGTATACCATGTGGTCAAATTGCGGAAAGCTCTTTAATATATCCGGCACTAAAGGCTGAAATTTCGGAACATTAATTTCAGAGTGAAACCATCCGATTTTTTTTGAATTCTTATTGGTTGAATTCAGAATAGCATCATAGTCTCTGTAATCCATTCCGATTTCAATATCAAACGTATCATTGATAAGACGGTCTGCAATGGCCGGAGTATTTTTTAGTTTTCTCAGCTTTATTCTTCTTTTAACGAGCTGAAGTTTCTGTAAAATAGAATTGTTGGAAAAATCTTCTTTTCCGTCAGTAAGGTATATTTTTCTGATGTGCTTCGGAAGTTCATCACGCAGTTTCCCCTGGTTAAGCGTAAGGCATACCGTCATTTCAAATTTGTCTGGGTTAAGGTTGTTGAGAAGTCCCAGTAATACTTTTTCCACGCCTCCCATTTCCATGGAACGGTGCCTGAACAAAATTTTTATTTTTTTTTCTAACATTATCCGAAGATTGATTGTAACGTAATTTTTATTTTTTTCTTGATCCGGAAAGGCAGCTGATGCTGATACTGCAGGAGCCCGAATATTTCATCTGCACCTGTATACTGTTCAGGAACTTTTTCTCCATTGATGGTCGTAAGTCCTCTGCGCTTTATGGTATTGAAAATCACCTGGGCAAAATATTCGTGGGATTTCTTTTTATTGTCATTCTGGGAAATTCCGCCCTGATGGGTTCTATAAAGATAGTTAGTTTCGTTGATAAACTGAACATTCCCTTTTTCATACATTTTAAGATATAAATCCTGATCTTCTCCTATTTTCAGATTAGGGTTCATTTTTTCGGTCTGTTCATAAACTGCTTTTCTGAAGGTTACAAAATGAGCAATCTGAATCGGAAAATTAAAAAAATAAGGATCTCTGTTCGGTACCTGCATAGCTGATCTGAACGGAGCTATTGGTTTCAGGTTCTGATCACATGTCATAAACCTTGAATAGGTAAGAACTGTGTTTTTTTTAGCCTGAAAAATCTCCATACATTTTTGAATAGCGGTAGGGGAAATAGCATCATCCGGATCCAGAAAACCACAGATTTCTCCTTCGGCCAGTTCAATCAGTTTGCTTTTTGTAACTCCTACACCGGAATTTTTTTCATTTTCAAAAAACTTAAATCTTTTGTCCTTTGAAATCATTTCCTGTATCATTTTCTTCTCGTTTTCAGAAGAGGCATCATCTAAAATTACAGCTTCCCAGTTTGTATAGGTCTGTTGAAGAATACTTTCAAAGCAATCCTTAAAAAAGATGGCGTTGTTGTAATGGGCGATAAGGATAGAAAACTTCATGAACGTTCCTTGAATATTAAATCCTGATGATTGATAACGGTAGTATTAGACGGAATATCTTTATGAATGACACATCCTGCTCCGATGATACAGTTGTCCCCAATAGTAACTCCTTTTAAGACGGTCACATTACTTCCAAGCCAGCAGTTACTTCCTATTTTGATGGGAGCTGTAGTGAACTCGGAGGAGAACAGCTTAAATTCCGGCTGAGTCTGGTAAGCGTGGTTGTGGTCATACAGTTTTACCCCTTCCCCGAATAATGTATTGTTTCCTATTGAAATTCTGTCGAGACAATTGATAGAGCAGAAATTATTCATGAAAAAATGATCCCCGATTTCTAAAGTGGCATTCTGCTGCACAAGAATATGTACATAATTTCGGAAGCTCATGGAATTCCCGAGGGTCACATGTTTTAAATTTTCGTGCAGAACAAAATGATTACTGATCCCAAGTTTTATCCCTTTAAAAGAAACATTAGGGTGTTTTTTGAGACGAGATATCTGGCCTTTCCGTTGAATTTTTGCTAAAATTTCATCAAGCATAACTGAATTTATTTTCACATTTGTAGTTTACAAATATAATTTGTTTTATATAATTATAATAATAAATCTTATTTTTGTGCCTTAAAATTAACACTTTATATCAAATAAAAACAGCCTTCAGTGTTGAGGTTGCCGGGTTTTGATAAAGTAAAGCATCCTGTGTTTCTGTGAAGATAAGTCAGATTACGTTTACCCGATTTGTTGCCGCAATGGCAATTGTGATTTCCCATTTCAATAAAGATCTGTTTTTGTATAAGATAGATTATATTTCCAATCTTTTTCTGAGGGCTAACGTAGGCGTAAGTTATTTCTTTATTCTTTCAGGATTTATCATGATTATTGCTTACCATAAGAAAGATAAAATTGATTATCTGGAGTTTTACAAAAACAGGTTTGCCAGGATCTATCCGCTCTATATGCTTGGTCTTTTGTTGTATTTTATGACAAGATATGAGATGTTTGACTGGTATAAACTGGTTTTATACGGGTTGGGCATTCAGAGCTGGATACCGGGAGAAGCAATGATTCTGAATTTTCCCGGATGGTCAATTTCCGTAGAGTTCTTCTTCTACCTGCTTTTTCCATTTTTGTATAATTATTTTTATGCAAGGAAAAACAAAATGATCTGGGTGTTTGCCATTGGTCTCTGGCTGGTTACGCAGGTGTTTTCTAATCTTTATCCGGTGTATGGAGCTTATGAAGGACCTCATACGAAAAGCCATGAGTTTCTCTACTATTTCCCTTTCTGGCATCTTAATGAATTCCTTATCGGAAATCTTGCGGGGATATTTTTTGTGAGAAATTACAGACAGAAAAATTATGACCGTCATGTTATTATCGTGTTCTTACTGATCCTTCTGTCTCTGATATTTGTTCCGCTTTTTTACCACAACGGCCTGATGGCTTTACTTTTTGTACCTGCAATTCTTCTGATTTCGGCTAACAACGGAAAAGTAAGTAAGATCTTTTCATTGAAGCCTCTGGAGTATCTGGGGGAAATAAGCTATGGTATATACATCACCCATATTCCTGTGCTTTACCTTGTAAGAGAGTTTTTGAAATGGCAGGAGTGTACATTCAGCATAGATATTGTATTTTTGATTTATATTATCGTTATGCTGTTGAGTTCTGCCGTTTTTTACCAGTTTATTGAAAAGCCGATGCGAAATCTTTTAAGAAAGATTCATTTTGTAAAACGTTGATATGTAGATGTTTTTTTAGAACTAAATGTTTAGTTTATCGTTAGAGTAACTCATTTCTGAAGTTGATATTGTACAACCCTGAGCGTATGCTTTTATAGTCTGTCAACAAATACTTTGTGATCATTCCCCATTTTTTCAGAAGGGGAGCATTGGCAATCTGAAAACTTCTGTATACCCTTTTGATGTGGAGCTTAATATCTTCAGGAATGGTGTTTTCATTTTCGGCCCAGTGGTTGACCTCCTTCCATAATACTACTCGTGTTGAAGCAGGTTTCACTTCTCCGGAATCTACTTTGGTAATTCTGTTGTTTTCATGAACACCTCTTACTGCTACTGCTTTATCAAGAATTCCCGGATACAGATTCAGATAGTAGGAGAGCCTGAACAGAAATTCTGTGTCCTGGTGAAGCTTTAAATGGGTTTTGAAAAAATACTCCATATTCTGTAGAGAACTTTTACGGATCGTAAGAGCATCAATACTGAAAAGTCCGAAAGTTCCTCTCATATTAAGCTGTCCCGGAAATACATCTTTGGGCGGATGTTCCCTGTAAACCGTAGTCAGGCGGTCTCCAAACACTTTATAATACTGTTCTTTTGCTTTTTCAGAATAATAATGAACTCCTATGGCTCCGTACACTCCATCTACTTCATGATTCGTGAACAGCTTTTTTTCTGCATCAAAACGGTTGGGAAGGTAGTAATCATCAGCATCAAGGAAAGCAATAAAATCTCCTTCAGCTTTTTCCATTCCTAAATTTCTGCTGGCACCTGCTCCATGATTTCCTTTGTCCGGATGTTGAAAGAGTTTTACCCTGCCATTTTTTTCAGCGAGTTCCCGGCATACCTGCAAGGCATTGTCAGGTGATTTATCTTCTACCAATACCACTTCATATACATCTTCAAACCGGAGAGCGGATTCTACAGCCTGAGCAACATATTTTTCGGCATTGTAAACGGGAATAATGACTGAAATTTTCATTTTTTTCGGATTATGCTTTTAATTTAATTTTCAAATAATTGGTAACTCTTTTCTCTACTAAATAGTATAGAAGTGAGGCTACAATAATAACTAAAACAATTTTAAGAAGAAAAAAAGGAATGTTTAAATAGCCTTCAACTTTAAATCTTTTTAAAATAATTCCTACGAAAGGATGTGACAGGTATAATGAATAGGAAATATCTCCCAGAAATATTAAGAATTTGTTTCCTTTACAATGGAATATATAATCAAAAGTGAGGAAAGAAAAGACAAATGCGGAGATGATGGCCAGTTTTACCCAATCATTATCTATTGGAATGACACTAAGCAAAACAAGTATAAACGATGTTATTCCTATTACAGAAACTATTGCTGCCCATTTCTTTGGTACTTTATATTGGTTCAGTAAGAGAGCAAAGAGAATTCCTACAACAAAATAAAGGTTCAGAGAGTGGGTTACCATTTTCATATAAGGGCTGTCAAAATGTATACAATAACCCAAAATGGTAGTCAGAATGAAAAATGCTACAATGAAATAATACCTTTTTTCTTTAAAAAATAATGAGAGCCCAAATAGGAGATAAAAGAACATCTCAAAATTTAAAGACCAGCCCAGGAAAAGTACTGGGAATTCTTTTTGAGTAGGGAGGAATAATAGTGAATGAATAAGCTCATAAAGTCCCTCCCCATGGAAGTATATGAATAAACCACCTGCCGGTATTATTGCCGCAAATGTCAAAAGATAATACAGGGGAACAATTCTGATCACCCTTCTTTTGTAAAATAAAGTGATCTGCTGAAAAGAGTTCTTACTGAAATTTATTTTTTGAGTGGTAAAAGCCATGATAAATCCACTGATAATAAAAAATACGGGAACACCGATACTTCCTTTTTTAAAAAGAATATCGCCAAGATTCAGCCCAGGTAAGTTGATGGTTTCACGAAAGTGAAAGCAGCATACCAATAGTGCTGAAATTCCTCTTAATATCTGGAGATTATTAAGCTTCATTACGTCTGCCGGATCTTATCTTTTAAAAACTTTTTTCAGAATAAGTCCCATTACAAAAGGTACTCTGGCAATATTATGCTGAAATGTTTTGAAACCGTCAATTGTAAATTTTGTGTCTTCAGTCATTCCATATTCTGAAAAATCAACCTCAGGAACAGCTTTATGTTTAAAAGTGACATTCATCAAGTTGTACTGATGGATGATCTGTATGTACATTTCCTTGCTGTCTTCCACAGAGAAATCCGGATAATGACGATAACTATTGTGAGCTCTTTCTTTTAACATGGTTTTGAAGTTATCTACACTTTCTGCGAGACTTACAAATGGGTTTACGACCGCATTATATACATTTACGACCGCTTTACGACCCGGAAGCATTGTCAGCTGATATCCTCTTCTTAAGTCAATCACAAGATCATGAATCGGTTTAAAATGTTCCTGAACAGTTTTTACATAGTCCTGATGAAGCATGTCATCATTATCAAGTTCACTGGTGATTACAAATTTTGTATCAGGAGTGAAAAATTGAGGAATTACTTCTACTGCTTTGGTTTTCATTACATCAAAATCCTCTACAAAAACGGCTCTGAAAACAGGATATTCTGCTTCGATTTCTTTGATGATTTTTCTGAATTTCTCGGACGTATTTACATCAAAAAAAGTTAGCCAGATATAGTTTTGATTGGTTTGGTTTTTATAGGAAGGAAGTACGTAAGTTCTGAATAACCTGAATCGGTCATCCAGCCATTCTTCCGTTAGAGGTTTATATCCTGAACGTGTTTCGTTCCAACCTTTTGTAGGAACATTGAATCTTGTCATGATCACGTGTACAAACTGACTCATCTAAATAAATTTTTTAAAAAGTTAAATATTCTGTAAGGTTTACTGTTGTATATATTCTCCAGTTTTTTTTCATAAAATGTTTTTCTGTTCAAAAGGGCTATATAACTGGGGAAAAATTCATGAAACAGTGCTTTGTGTTTTTCATATACGGCATGATAAATAAACTCTTTTTTATCATTGTTGCCGGTAATATCTTTTATCATGGAAGTCTCCGGATGAGACCTGTAATTGAAAACAACATAATCAATCTTTGTGATGGGCTGGTTTCTGTGCGAAGATATAAGCTGTATCCAAAATTCCCAGTCTTCAAATCCGTGCCTTAATTTTTCGTCATAAATAATTCCTTCATCAAAATATTTTTTCGCAAATAGGGAAGTACAGTATAATTTATTTCCCAAAAGCAATTCCTTAAGGGTGAATTTTTCCTGTAAATTGGATTTTTTGCTGGTATGACCAAAAGTAACGGTATCTGAAAAAACGATCAATGTATCAGGGTTTTGATCAATAACAGCCATCATCTTTTCTAAAGCCTGCGGATTAAGGGTATCATCTGCATCCAGGGGCAGAATATAGTCTCCTGAAGCATTTCTTATCCCCGTATTTCTGGCACCGGAAAGGCCTTTGTTTTCCTGATAAACATAGCGTATTTTATCATTTTCAAGCTTTCTGGATACGGCTGCTGTATTATCAGTAGAACCGTCATCTACAATAATGCATTCCCAATGGGGATAAGACTGGTTCATCACAGACTGTATGCATTCTTCCAGATATTTTGCGTGATTAAAACAGGGAACAATAATGGAAACTTTATTTGTCATTCAATATGTTTTACTTTATAAATATGCTGAAAATAATTTTTTTAAATAATCCTCAGAAGAAATTCCTGTGAAAAAAGATTCTGTACGGGGGTTGAATTCTATATTATAATAAGAACCTTCATCAATATTTTCAAACACTGCTTTTTTTCCCAAATGCTCTTCCAGCTGAAACAGGATTTCAGGTAGAGAGTACTGATATGGGTAGGTGAGATTAATGATTTCATTGTTCAGTACATCAATATACTGTTTTGTAAATAAAGCAATATCATCAGTGCCAATGAGAATTCTCTTTGCATTGTTGTGTATCGTAAATTGAGTTCCGGATACAATTGAGTTCTTAAGAAAGTTAATCAATGTGTTTGGATTTCCTCCACGGCCTACCGCATTTCCAATTCTGAAAATGATAAAGTTTTTGCAGTGTTCCGTAATGAGTTTTTCAGCATTAAGTTTATGATTAACGTATGGACTGTCTTTTTTTGTAGGATCATAAATACTGCAGGTTGAAAAATAAACCAGTTTTTTATCCGGAAATTCTTCTGCCACTTTTGTTAACAGAGCGATTTCTCTTTCGAATTCTGCCGGATTCTTTTCCAGAGAATTAGAAACCCCGGATGCAAAAAAAAGTATATCTTCTCTGTCATAAGGTCTTACGGCTGCTGCCAAAATTCCATTGCCAATAATCATATGTTTTTATCTAAACGGTTTAAAAAATCTTACAGGTATCTGAAGATTTTAAATAGTCCAAGTTTATTTCCCAGTTTTGCCCATCGTGAATTCTTCACACGATCCAGCTTATCAAGGGTATATTTGTATTTGTTTTTCGGGATATAATTTTCCAGAAAAAGATCTTCAATATTGATGTTTCTTCTTTCCGCCATTTTAATAAGAGCTACCCAATGCCAGAAAAGGGCTTTTTCTGTATTTTTTGTGGTAGATATTCCATTTTGATGAATTCTGTACAGGTACAAATCTTCATCAATATATTTTACGGGAGCTACTTCGCACATTTTCATGTACCAGTCTTTATCTTCAGCAATTTTTAAAAACGGATCAATTCCGGAAGTCTTTTCGTATATCTTTTTTTTAAAAGTAGCAAAATGTGAAATTTCTCCATTAAAATTATAGTAAGAGTGATCCAGCTCCGTAATCTGCTTTGCTTTATGTACTGACTTCGGGTTGAGATGTTCATCACAAAATACGAGATTAGAATAGACCATGCCTGCTTCAGGATATTCAGCATGGGTTTTTACAACAGATTCAAGGGCGTGTTGTGTCAACGCATCATCAGGATCTAAAAAACCACATATTTCCGATTCAGCAAGCTGTATTAACTTCCTTTTTGTATATCCGATTCCCCGGTTCTGATCATTCTGATTAATTTTAACCCGCTGGTCATTGCCAGTCATTTTTTTGATGACATCAAGAGAATCATCAGTAGAGCCATCATCCAAAATTACTGCTTCCCAGTCTGTTTCAGTCTGGGCAACTAAACTCTGGTAACATTTTTCAAAAAAGTGACCATTATTATAATTGGCAATAAGTACACTGAATTTACTCATTTCTACTGTGTTTATTCAAGATTTTTTTTAATGCATTCAAATATCCGAAACCATTTTTTCTATCAGGTTCCAGGATGTTTCCTTCTGCCCACTCATTCCAGGATTTAACAATGAGGAACTGTTCCGGATACTCTTTTTTATCTTCAAGATATTTTGCCGCTTTTTCTACCTGCTGTTCAAACAGTTCCGGTGAATTGTTGGCCAGTATAATTCCCCTGTAGCCGCTTCTTGGGGTGTTGTCCCAATTAGGCAGTATACATGGATAGGTAGGAACATTGCTTTCTTCAAACTTCAAGTCATTTACGACCTCTTGGGCATCCTGAATTCTGACTTTCGGCTGTTCTTTTTTCTTAAATCCGATTAATCCTTTTATTCTATTTTTATAATATTGAGAATGCGAGATGTACTCCTTTTTATTAATATGCGGTACCCAGGCTTTCTGAAAGGCATTGGAAATTTTACTGTCATACCCCATAGATTGAAAATCAATGGCATCAGAAAGTTTATTGGAAGCCATCACGTACAATCCGTCAAATCCGTTTTCTCTGGCAAGCTCTCTGAATTTTGAGATATAGTGTGGATCTCCTTCATTTAAATGATTAGGATCATAGATGATGAAAAGAGGCTTATTATCCACTTTGATATACCTTTCGTCCTTGAAGAAAGGAAGCAGATATTCGAAATGAGCAATTAAATCCTGCTCATCAGGATAGGTCTGTTCTGCCAGTATTTTCTCTGACAATCCGTGCCATATTCCTGACCATGTTTCATTGGCCCAACAGAAACAGAAAGGGAAATCCGGTTTTCCTGATTTCAGTACATCATTTGCAACACGTTCCAGCAATTGTTTGCCGCTGCCAAACCAATAATGATAAAAGATAAACCCATGTACTCCATAATCTTTTGCCATTTGGGCCTGCTGTTCTCTTACTTCAGGAACACGCAGATCATAATATCCGAGATCTGCAGGGAATATAGGCTGTTCATGTCCTTCGAATAAAGGCTTGGCTTTGCTTACATTGGTCCATTCTGTAAAACCTTTTCCCCACCATTCGTCATTTTCCGGAACGGGATGATATTGAGGGAGATAAAATGCAAGGGGTTTTATTTTTTTCATAATCAGTTTTCTAATGTTTTTATTAATCTGGCGGGAATTCCTGCAATGACTGAGTTTTTTGGGAAACTCTTATTTACTACAGAGTTGGCGCCTATAATGGAATTCTCACCAATGGTAACCCCAGGAAGTATACATACTCCTTCACCAATCCAAACGTTATCTTCAATAATAACAGGACCTTTTGAATATAAAGGTCTTGTAGCAGGAGTATTTTCCAGATCATCAATTGTTATATTACCATGGGAATGGTCAGAAATATATATTCTGCTGGCCATAAGGACATTATTTCCTATGACAATTTTATTGACTGCTCCAATGTGAACATCGGAATTGCATACCACATTATCTCCTATTACAATTTCAGGATGAAATTCTTGTCCTTGGAAACGATCCCAGGCCTCTAATCGTAAATGAAATAAAGAACTGAAGTTTTTCCCTATTGAAATATATTTAGGATTTTTTATCCAGTGTTCTTCAGGTAATATAGAATTAGATCCAAAGCTTTTGAAACTTTTCTTAGCCCACTCACTAATTTTATTTTGAGTGTGAGCTTTATAAGCCTGTGAATTCAGTACATCGAATAAAAAATTGACAATATATTTCTTTAAAAAATTCATATTTTTCCTGTTATTTGATAGTATATTGTTTTTAAAAATGTTATTTTGTTTTCTTTAAAAACTTTTTTATAATAACTTAATTTATAATCCTGAAACATTTTAAATCTTTCGCTACCCGTTAAAAATTTAGTAATGGTATTTTCAAAAACAGGATTATATAGATTTTCGGCTTCAATCATTAGGGTATTAAATGTTTGATAGGATTCAAATGCATCATACTTCTTTTCTAAAAATGACATCGGATTTTCTCCATTAAATATTTTTTGTAAATTCTCAGAAAACTCTTCTTCAGTGATCATCAGATTGTTATGAAATGATTTTGGAGTGTTTTTTTTGTATTCAATAGAAAATTCCTTTACTAATGTATCTAAATTATCAAAGTTTTTAAATCTATCAGATTTGTAAAATAAATCTTTTATATCACTTACCAGATTTTTTGGATGTACATAAGCAAAAACAGGTAATCCTGAAGCAACAGCAATTTGTGTCATTAAGGCGCCTATATAGGGAAAAGTAGAAATATAATAATCTACATTTTTCATAATTTCATATAAATCATAGCGGTCGCCAACTAAGAATATTCTGTTGTTTAATTTATTGTCATCAATAAATTTATGAATGGCTGTACCATTTCCACTTCCGGCAAAAACGAAAATTAGATTTTCATCTAATTGTAAAATCTTATGTATTGTTTCAAGAAATTCTAAGTTATTTCCCAGAATTTTATAAAATGTACTTCCAGAAAATATTATTTTTTTGTTTTTAGTATCAAAATCAAAACCTTGAAATGGAGTTTCTGACAAAATAGGATAATACGGTAGTATTCTGTTTTTATGACTAGGAATATTTCTTAATTGTTCAGATAAATTTTGTCCAAATGAACGGAATTCAATATTGATGTCGGTAATGCCTACTCCAAGCCAGAATGCATGATCCGTTAAATTTATTTGGTATCTCTTAATCCCTTGTACCTTATAGAAAGCCATATAAGCAATGGTATCCCAGGGAATTAAATGCATTAAAATATGTTCAGGCTTTTCTGCTAAGATAATTTTGATGAGGTTTGCACACAGCTCTATTCTGTTATTACCTTCTAAATAATAAATTTCTTTATTATCATAGTTCTCAATCTCGGCTAGAATTGCTTCGTTTTTATAATGTCTGTTTTTATTTTCAAAGACAAGAATAATTCGTTTATTAAGTCTTAGTAATGCCCTTAGATATTGCTGAGTTAATCCTCTGTTATCATAGCCAAAGTAATCATAGAATAAAACAACATTTTCGTTGGGAATTATTTTTTCTGATTTAAAAAGAGAATTGGAAATTTGTTTCAAAGAGTCTTCTAATTCTTGATCATATAGAGTATCATTAAATGCATAATTATATTTTAGATGTGTGGATAACTCTATTAATCGTAAAGCAAAGTCATAATTTTTTTTGATTATAGCTTGCTTTAAATTCTTTTTCAGAATCTTATCAATATTAATAAGCTTTTTATTTGAAATCATTTAATTCTGAGATTATTTTTTCTATATCTTCGTTGGTCATTACAGGGCTTATCGGTAGGCTTAAAACCTCCTGATGTATCTTTTCACTTATTGGGAAGGACAGGTCATTCCAATCTTTGTAGGCTTCTTGCTTATGGGGTGGAATAGGATAGTGAATTAAAGTCTGCACACCATTTTCTGTAAGATAAGACTGTAGCTCATCCCTTCTTTCGGAGCGAATAACAAATACATGCCAGACATGTTCATTTTCATCAGCTGGATATTCTGGCAGAATGACTGCCGGATTTTTTATTTCGTCAATAAAACGCTTTGAAACCTCTCTTCTTATTTTGTTTTCGTTGTCAATATACTTTAATTTAATATCCAAAACTGCTGCCTGAATTTCATCAAGTCTGGAATTTAATCCTTTATATATATTTACATATTTTTGATTGGAACCATAATTGGCTAAAGCTCTGATGGCTTTCATTAATTCATCATCATTGGTAGTTACGGCTCCTGCATCTCCCAAAGCACCAAGATTTTTGCCTGGATAAAAACTGAAACCAGCTGCATCACCAAGATTTCCTGATTTTATTCCTTTCCATTCTGCACCTATTGCCTGAGCATTGTCCTCTATAATTTTCAATTGATGTTTTTCAGCTAAATCTTTAAGCTGATTAGAAAAAACAATTTGTCCATATAAGTGTACAATCAGCATTCCTTTTGTTTTTGAAGTTATTTTTTCTTCAATTTTCGATATGTCAATATTATACGTGTTAATTTCCGGTTCTACCAAAACAGGAATTAAACCATTATCTGAAATAGCTAAAATAGATGCAATATACGTATTGGAGGGAACAATAATTTCATCTCCGATATCCATTACTCCTAGTTCTATATAAGCTCTTAAAATAAGTCTTAAAGCATCCAGGCCATTGGCAACCCCAATAGCATGTTTGGCTCCGATATAATCTGAAAGATTTTTTTCGAAGTTAGCAAGCTGACTGCCCATAAGATACCATCCGGAGCGGAAGACTTCTAAAAGTTTAGCTTCTATTTCGTTTTTATATTGTAAGTTTACCATTTGTAAATCAAGAAATTTAATCATAGTTTAAAGTTTAATTGAATAAAAATCTAAAGCAATTCCTCTTGCTCCCATGTTTTCTTTCTGCTGAATTAGCCCTTCATTTAAATATTTGCCCTGGTTTTCTGTAGAAATTCCAAAACTGTAATATTTTCTGTCTTTGAATTTTTCCAAAAGAAAATGATTGATAAAATCCAATGCTCCTGCTTTTCTTCCTTCTGATGAGGCTGCCATATACTGAGTATGAATGGTATTTCCAAAATCAAAAATAACAATGCCAGCCAAAATCCTGCCATCCTGCTTGGCCTCGAAAAGTCTTATGTTTTCTGGGAATTTTTCTTTTAAAATAGTGATTTCCTCTATTGTATGTACTGGTTTTGTATCAAATTTCTGAAGAACAGAGGAAAGTAAGCTCCAGTATTCTTCAAAATTTGTATTTTCTGTAATAATTACATTATTTTCTTTACATTTTCTTACCAATTGTCTTTTGGTCTCTGAAAATCGGATAGGATGTGAAAGATCGATAACCGATGAAATATCTCTTCTGTAGAGAGTGGCATCACTACGGAAAAGTGCATACAAATCTTCTTCTGCAGGATATTTATGAAAAATATGGGGAATCGCTTTGTATAGTATTTCATTGAAAGAAAGCTCAGAATAGTATTTCTTTATTTCATTAAAAATTTCCAGAACTTCACTGGTTTTTACCGTATGGGATATAATTAAAGATCCAAAAGTTAATCCGCCATGAGAAATAATCTGTTTTTCAGATTCGTTGGCAGGAAGTACAGCTGTGATCTTATTATTTTTAAAAATAAGAAGTGAATGATCTTTGAAACGATCCGAATGGTATTCCATAAAATCTCTGGCAAAAAAGAAAAGTCCGTTTTTACTTTCTATGATGAATTGATTCCATTCATCATAATACTCTTTTCTGTACTTTTTTATTTCAATAGCCATCTTATAAGTTTATGGACATGATTATATTAGAATCTGTAGAATTCTGTTTTACAAAACCTGCATTCTCATAAGCTTTTATAGCTCTTGTGTTTTCCGTTATAACCTTTAGATAAAGGCTTTTTAAATTGAGCTTTTCTTTAGCAAATTTAAAAATGTGTTTGAAAATTTCAGCGCTTAATCCTTTTCCCCAATATTCCTTTTCTCCAATATATCCGAAATATTCGGCAGATCCTTCATCAATATTTATATTTTTAAGACCGGCAACTCCGATAATATTATTGTTGTACCGGATACCTTTAACCCAATATGTAGGATTTTGATTGAGTGAAGAAAACCATTTTTGCTGGTCATCTTTTGAAAAATCAGGAGTGCTTGTTAAATGTTTAATTTCCGGCTCATTGAGCCAATCCCAGGATTTACTAAGTATTTCCGGAGTATATTCTACAAGGGTAAGCTGATGAAAACTTAAGAAGTCCTCATAATTTCTGATATAATCTTTTTCATTATAAGTATGTGAAGCTAGTACAAGGCAAATAGCTCCTGAAGAGAAATTAATTTCTGAAGCCCAGATGCCGGGAGGAATATGTAATCCTAAATCAGGACGGTTCAAAAAGACTTGCCTTTTGAACTTCCCATCATCCAGAGAAACTTCAAAGCTACCGCTTGTTGCAATCAGGAACTGATGACATTCTTTGTGGGAGTGTGAGCCTCTGCTTTCTCCTCCCGCAATATCATATAAATAGAAAACTCTTTTTACATTAAACGGAAATGATGAATTATTTTCAACCACTGTAAGGTTGCCTTCGTCAAAACTGATCTTACCTAAATCAATAACACTACAATCAAATACAGAAATATTATTTTTCATCAGTCAGTATTTTAAATTCTTCGAAATCTCTTATATAATCATTTTCATCATACTTCCTGTCAGAGACAATAAGTGCTAATGAATTGGTTGAAAAATTTTCCAATCTTCGCCAGAACATTTTAGGAATATATAATCCGTAATATGATCTGTTTAAAGAAAACCTTTGTTCTTCTTTTCCATTATGAAGGACCACATCAAAACTTCCTGAAAGGGCAATAATAAATTCTTGCTGCTCTTTGAAAGCGTGGCTTCCTCTGACTTCTCCTCCAGGGACATCATATACCCAATATGTCCTTTGTATCTCAAAAGGAAGTTGATTGGGATATTCGAAAAATGATAAATTTCCTCTTTTATCATATATTTTTGGGAGTTCTATTATTTTCGGGATCATGGTGTTTGTACTTTGTATTCAAAAAATGGTCTTGTAACGCCTGGGTAAATATGCATCATTGTTCCAACTTTTACATTTTCTACTTCAAATCCAATAAATTCATCAATTCCGTATAAAAGTATTTTTTGATCTTTCCCAAAGTAAAGCTTGAAATAATAGTTTCCGGCATTCAAAAGCCCAGCAGGAATATCAAATTCTACAGTATATTCGCCTATTTTTGAGTTGTTGTTCTCTGCAACAGCTTTCCCAACATGAAAGATGACCAATTCTTCATAATTTTTGAGTTCAAAAGTTGTGTCAAGAGTAATATCCGGACAGAAATTATGAAAAATAAGTTTTACATGTACTCCAGAATCAATATCTAGTAAATCCCCATTAATAGGAGAGACTGAAAATTCTTTTATTCTGATATTTTCGTTACCTATAGCTTCGTTCAGATTACCATTATACTGGTAAGAGCTTTCTCTTGCGCTGCTTTTTTGATATTCTATGATTGTATTGAGAATGTCTCCTTGATAGCTAATTTGTCCTTGATTTAAAAGAATACCTTTTGTGCATAGCTCTTTAATAGCTGTCATGTTGTGACTGACAAAAAGAATGGTTCGTCCCTCTTCTCTCGTTACATCATTCATTTTACCAAGACATTTTTTTTGAAATTCTGCATCTCCTACTGCTAAAACTTCATCTACGATAAGGATTTCAGATTCTAAATGAGCTGCTACGGCAAATGCCAGACGGACATACATTCCTGAAGAATATCTTTTCACAGGAGTATCTATATATCTCTCAACACCGGAAAAATCTACAATCTCATCAAACTTCCTTTTGATTTCCTTTCTTGTCATTCCTAAAATAGCACCATTAAGGAAAACGTTTTCTCTTCCTGTCATTTCAGGATGGAATCCTGTTCCTACCTCGAGGAGAGATGCTATTCTTCCGTTTGTATAGATCTTTCCTGTTGTAGGTTTTGTGACTTTACTTAAAACCTTAAGTAGTGTTGATTTCCCAGCACCATTTCTTCCGATAATTCCAACCGCATCGCCTTGTCCGATTTCAAAATCAATATCACGAAGAGACCATACATAGTCTGATAATCCTTTTGTGGTTCTGTCATTGGCCTCACCAATTTTAAGATAAGGATCTTCCTTTCCTCTCACTTTATGCCAGAACCTGTTAAGGTCATGAGAGAGAGTGCCTGTTCCGACTTGTCCCAGGCGATATTGTTTGGATATATTTTCTGCTTTTAAAGACAGCATATTCTTAAAAGATTTTAAATTAATAAAAAAGTTTACCAACAAAGGTTATACAGTATCCATAAAGGTTTTTTCAACCTTATTGAAAACAACAATTCCTATCATTAAAAGGATAAGAATAATAGCAGTACTAATTCCCAACATGGCAGGAGAAAAGTCTCCAACGCCTATCCAAGCATATTTAAAACATTCAAAAATACCGGTTAAAGGATTATAATAAGCCAACTTTTTAAAGAATCCTGGTAGTGATGAAACAGGATATATCACTGGAGTTGCATACATATATAAACTTACTCCAAAACCCAGAAGCATACTCAGGTCTTTATATTTTGTAGTAAGTGAAGAAAAGATCATTCCAACTCCTAATGCAAAAAGGGCCATTAGGAATATAAGGAATGGCGTTGCAAGAATCCAGATATTAGGATGAGCCTCTCCTTTACTATAATAATATGCCCATGCAAGAATAAATAAAATAAGCTGTACTCCAAATCGCATCAGGTTAGAGATAACAATAGACAATGGAGTAACCAGTCTTGGGAAATAAACTTTTCCGAAGATTCCCGCATTCCCTGTAAAAGTAGATGAGGTAGCAAGTAATGATGCCGAAAAGTAATTCCAGAGAGTAACCCCTGCCAGATAGAAAAGAAGGGGTGGAGCTCCATCTGTAGGTAATTTGGCAATTCTTCCAAAAATCACCAGATAGACGATAGTAGTTAGAATGGGATTAATAAAAAACCAGATTGGCCCTAAAATAGTCTGCTTAAAGCTGGACACAAAATCTCTTTTTACAAACATATAAACAAGATCTTTGTATCTCCAGACTTCTTTTAGCTTCAAGTCAAATAACGAATGATCTGCATCAATCGTCTCCGTCCACTTCTGTTGTGGTTCATTCATCTGTGTAAGTTTTTGCAAATTTATAATAATTAATTCTTACCGTATCTCTTAGTTTATGAATTTTCATAGTCAATAAAACTAAAAATCAACAACTAATATATTGATATTTGACGGTATGAACAAAAACTATTGGCCATAAAGCCAATAGTCTGTGGATTTTATAAATTATATTTGTTATTTTCCGATAAGTTGTTTCAGGTATTGGCCGTATCCGCTTTTACCGTATTTAGTAGCGGTTTCAAGAAGTTTTTCTTCATCAATAAATTTATTTCTGAAGGCAATTTCTTCGATACAGCCAATTTTAAATCCTTGTCTTTTTTCAATAACGCTTACAAATTCTGAAGCGTCATGAAGAGAGTCAAATGTTCCTGTATCCAGCCATGCAGTTCCTCTGTTCAGTACTGCTACTTCAAGCTTTCCAGTGTTTAGGTAAACATTGTTGATATCTGTGATTTCCAGTTCACCTCTTGCAGAAGGTTTGATATTTTTTGCAATTTCCACTACATTATTATCATAGAAATAAAGTCCGGGAACTGCATAGTTTGATTTGGGATTTAAAGGTTTTTCTTCAATAGAAACGGCTTTCAGATTTTCATCAAATTCCACTACACCATATCTTTCAGGGTCTGCAACGTGATAAGCGAAAACAACTCCTCCTTCCGGATTGGTTTTGTTTTTCAATAAAGTTCCCATTTCGGAACCATAGAAAATATTGTCTCCCAATACCAGTGCTGCGGGATCATTACCTATAAAATCTTCACCCAGGATAAAAGCTTGTGCTAAGCCGTCCGGGCTTGGCTGAACAACATATTCTATATTACAGCCAATTTGCGAGCCGTCGCCCAAAAGTTTGATGAAACCTGCCTGGTCATGTGGAGTTGTGATGATCAGAATATCCTTGATTCCTGCTAAAAGTAGTGTGGAAAGCGGATAATAGATCATGGGTTTGTCGTAAACAGGCATCAGTTGCTTGCTTACTGCAATGGTAAGAGGGTACAGTCTTGTTCCGGATCCTCCGGCTAATATTATTCCTTTCATTTGGTGTGGTTTTGTGTAATTTTTCTGATCTCATCATTTATATAAATATCAATGGTGTGTATGATATTTGGTGAGATGAAAAATGTTTGTGAGTTGGGTTTATACTCGTTGTTTTTATATTTTTTTGTGATTTCTATAATTTGATCATCTGGAATTTCATAAAAAAGTACATAGAAAGAATTCCAACGTTGATTGTACTTTTCTAAATTAAAATTATCAACTATTTTTTGTAATAATGTAATGTCATAATTTTGATTATCTATATTCCATGAAATTTTCTCAGCAATTAGATTTTTGATACTATTTTCATAATTGCTGGCGGCAAAAAAATCATTGAGTAATTTTTTTCTACTTTCCTCAATTTTGGGAGGAGGATGCATACCAAAGAAAACTTCTTGAGAATATAAAGAACTAATAGAAAACAGTGAAAATATAAACGTGAAAAAAATTTTTTTCATACATATTTCCTAAGGTTGATACTGTTGGTTATAATACTTTTGGTAATCTCCGCTGGTTACATTCTCCAGCCATTCCTTGTTTTCCAGATACCAGTCAATGGTTTTTGCTAATCCTTCTTCAAAGGTAACTGAAGGTTTCCAGCCTAAATCTTTATTCAGTTTTGTGGCATCAATGGCGTAACGTTTATCGTGACCCGGTCTGTCTTTAACAAAAGTGATCAGTTTTTCAGAATAACCTTCCGGTCTTTCCAGCTTGGCATCCATTTGCTTGATCAGTTCTTTTACAAGATCAATATTCTGCCATTCATTGAATCCTCCGATATTATAAGTCTCCCCGGTTTTTGCTTCCTTAAAAATCTGATGAATAGCCTTGGCATGATCAATAACAAATAACCAGTCTCTGGTGTATTTTCCGTCACCATAAATGGGAAGAGGTCTCTCATTGATGATATTTGAAATACAAAGCGGAATCAGTTTTTCAGGAAAATGATTCGGTCCGTAGTTATTAGAACAGTTGGAAACGATGAAAGGCATTCCATAGGTATTTCCGTAAGCTCTTACCAAATGGTCCGAAGCTGCTTTCGAAGCTGAATACGGAGATTGAGGGTCGTATGATGTGGTTTCTAAAAAGAATCCTGTTTCCCCTAAACTTCCATACACTTCATCAGTAGAAATGTGATAAAAAAGATTATTTCTTTTTTCATCCGGGAATCTGCCGTGAGTATGATCAGGGTTTAACGTCCAGAACTCTTTGCAAAGATTCAGAAGATTAGCGGTCCCGTTTACATTCGTGTTGATAAATGCCATTGGATCTGTAATACTTCTGTCTACATGACTTTCTGCTGCTAGATGTACAACCGCATCCGGATTGTATTTTTCGAAAACTTTTCTAAGTTCTTCAGGATTAGTGATGTCTGCTTTTTCGAAAACATAATTGGGTTCATTTTCAATGTCCTTTAAGTTTTCCAGATTTCCGGCGTAAGTAAGGGCATCAAGATTGATGATCGTTGTATCCGGATTGTTTTTTACAAATTCCCTTACAACATGGGAACCGATGAAGCCGGCACCTCCTGTAATGATAATGTTTTTCATTTGTTTATTTTGAGATGGTCTTTCTTCCTATACTTTTATAATGAAATCCGTTTTGTTCAGGGACTTCCAAGGGATACATATTTCTGCCGTCAAAAATGACTTTGTTTTTCATTTTTTTAGCCATCAGTTCAAAGTTTGGATTTTTGAATTCCGGCCATTCTGTAGCAATAAATAGCGCATCTGCATCTTCAAGTGCATCATACATTCCTTTAGCGTATTGTATTTTATCACCTAAAAGTTTCTGAACATTACTTTCAGCAACAGCATCATATGCTACAATTTCTGCGCCTTTTTCCAATAAAAGGGCAATATTGTCTAATGAGGAAGCTTCTCTGATGTCATCTGTGTTGGCTTTAAAGGCAAGCCCCCACATGGCAATTTTCTTTCCTTCGATATTTCCTCCGAAATATTTTTCAATCTCAGAGACTAAAATAACTTTCTGGGTGGTATTTACATTCTCAGTAGCTTCCAGGATCTGGAAATTAAAATCTTCCTGTTTCCCAGATTTTATAAGCGCTTTTACGTCTTTAGGGAAACAGCTTCCTCCATATCCGATTCCCGGGAATAAAAATCTGTGCCCGATTCTGTCATCACTTCCCATTCCCAGTCTTACCTTATCCACATCTGCACCTACCTTTTCACAATAGTTGGCAATTTCATTCATGAAGGTGATTTTTACCGCTAAAAATGAATTCGCTGCATATTTGGTAAGTTCTGAAGACTTCTCATCCATAAAAATGATTGGAATTCCGGTATTGGTAAAAGGCTGGTATATTTTAGACATAATGTCTTTAGCTTTTTCCGAACTTGCCCCTACAACGACTCTTGAAGGATTCATAGAGTCTTCAACAGCAAACCCTTCTCTTAAGAATTCAGGATTTGAAACTACATCAAAAGGAATGTCTGTTTTGGAAGAGATTGTTTCTCTTACCCTATCTGCTGTGCCTACAGGAACGGTACTTTTATTAACAATGACTTTGTATTCAGTCATCATTTCGCCAATATTATTAGCCACCTGAAGTACATAAGACAGATCTGCAGATCCGTCTTCTCCCGGAGGAGTAGGCAATGCCAGATATATAACTTCGCTTTTGTCTAAAGCTTCTTTAAGGTTGGTAGTGAAAAATAATCTTTCAGACTGGATGTTTCTTAAAAACATTTCTTCAAGGTTCGGCTCATAGATGGGAACAATGCCGTTTTTCATACCTTCTACTTTTTTTTCATCAATATCAACACAGTATACTGAATTGCCAAGTTCTGCCAGAGTAGTTCCTGTAACTAATCCTACATAACCTGTTCCTACAATCGTTATATTCAAAATGTTTGTTTTAAAATTCTAAAGACAAAAGTAATAAAAATCCTGTGACATACTCTTTTAATTTATTGTAAATGAATCTTGCGCTATTTGCTTGATACTTAAGATAATTTTGCATTTTTAGAAAAAAAGCTTATATTTGCAATGGATTTACGGAAAAAATGGGAAGGCTTCGGAAGAAAGCCTTTTTTCGTACTGTAAATCAAGATAAAAATATATGGAGTTTAGAAAAAGAATTGAAGAATTATTAAATGAATTCCTTGAGACCAGAAAAGATCTGTTTCTTATTGATCTTAAAATTTCTGCAGGGGATGATATTACAGTGATTTTGGATGGTGATAACGGAGTTTCTTTGCAGGACTGTCTTGATGCAAGCCGCGCAATTGAATTTAATATGGATCGTGAAGAGCATGACTTCAGCCTTCAGGTGATGTCTGCAGGACTGAGCGAGCCATTATCCACACCAAGACAGTTCAGTAAAAACATTGGAAGAGAGATTGAGGTGATGCTGGAGGATTCTTCTAAAATTGAAGGAGAATTGTCAAAAGTAGACGATGAGAAGATCACACTTGTTTTACGTTACCGAAAGCCGAAAGATATCGGGAAAGGAAAAGTAGATGTGGAGGAGGAGAAAGAGATTTCTTATCCTGAGATCAAAAAAGCATTAGTAGTAATTAAATTTTAAAAAGAAAAAAGAATAGATGGATAATATAGCGTTGATTGAATCCTTTGGTGATTTTAAAGACGAAAAGGGGATCAGTAAGATTGATCTTATGGCAATTATTGAAGATTCACTGAAGACTCTTTTAAGAAAGAGATTTGATTCAGATGATCATTTTGATGTGATTGTAAACCCGGATAAAGGAGATTTTCAGATATTTTTGAATAAAACAATTGTAGAGGACGAAATGTCTGAAGATGATGATTTGGAGATTGAAATCTCTGAAGCAAAGAAGATTGACCCTACCTTCGAAGTAGGTGAGGACTTTACAATGGAAATTCCTGTTGCACAATTGGGAAGAAGAAATATTCTTACCCTTAAGCAAATCCTTGCTACAAAACTTCAGGAACACAATAATGCAATGCTGTACGAACAGTTTAGAGATAAAATTGGTGAAATCGTTGTTGGAGAAATCCACCATATCCGTCACAAGCATGTGATTTTGCTGGATGATGAAGGAAATGAATTTATTTTACCAAAAGAAAACCAGATCCCATCCGATTTCTTTAAAAAGGGTGAGAATATCAGAGCTATTGTTGAGACAGTAGATTTTAAAGGTTCTAAACCACAGATTATTATTTCCAGAACTGCACCTAAGTTCCTTGAGAAGTTATTAGAGCTGGAAATTCCTGAAATCCAGGACGGAACAATTATCCTTAAAAAGGTAGTGAGAATTCCTGGTGAAAAGGCGAAGATTGCAGTAGATGCTTATGATGACAGAATTGATCCGGTAGGAGCTTGTGTAGGTGTTAAAGGATCCAGAATTCATGGGGTTGTAAGAGAGTTGAGAAATGAGAACATCGATGTTATTCAGTGGTCTAAAAACCCTGAGATTTTGGTGAAGAGAGCTTTAGGAAACGTTACTGTCAATAAAATTGACATCAATGAGGATCAAAACTATGCATTAGTATATACTCCTGTTGAAGAGATTTCTAAAGTAATTGGAAAACAAGGACAGAATATTAGACTGGCTTCTTGGTTGTCAGGATATGAAATTGATGTATACAGAGAGTCCAGCGAGGATGACGATGTTGAATTGAGAGAATTTAACGATGATATCGAGCAGTGGATTTTGGATGAGTTTAAGAAAGTAGGACTTACAACTGCAAAATCAGTATTGGATAAAGAAACTGAGAGTCTTTTAAATATGGTAGACCTTGAAGAAGAAACCATCGAAGAGGTTAAACGTATTCTGAGAGAAGAATTTGAAGATTAAGATTTTAAATAAATTTTAATAAACAGTAAAAAGGAAATACTTTAATTTTAAAAATTAAAAACAGTAAATAATATAAATGCCAAAAATTAGATTAAATAAAGCGGTTAAGGAATTCAACATTTCGATGTCCAGATTAGTAGAGTTTTTACAATCAAGGGGTTTCGAAGTTGAAAGCAATCCTAACGCTCAATTGGAAGAAGCGGCATATTCTGCATTGGAGGCTGAGTTTGCTAAAGACGGCGAACAAAGAAAGGCTTCCCATGAGGTGGTGATCACTAAAGTTCCGGAAGAAAAACTGGAAATTGAAGAAAAGAAAACCCCTGAAGTGATAAGAGCTAAAGCAAATAAACCAGAAACTAGAATTTTAGGTAAAATAGACTTAGAACCTAAGAAGCCTGAAGTTGAGGAAGCTCCTGAAGCTCCTGTGGCTCCTGTTGCGACACCGGTTGAAGAAAAGAAAGAAGAAATCGTGAAAGAAGAACAACAGCCGGAAGTTAAAGCAGCGCCTGAGAAGCAGGAATTTAAAGTTTTGGATAAAATTGATTTGTCTCAAATAGAATCTAGAAACAGACCTGTGAAAAAAGACAAGCCAAAAATGGAGGAGAAAAAAGAAGAAGTTAAACCTGTGGAAACAGTAAAAGAAACTCCAAAACCAGTGGTTGCAGAGGAGAAAAAAGTAGAAACTCCAAAAGTAGAAGCTGAACCTGAATCTCAGGAACCACAAAAAATTGAGACGGTATATCAGAAGCTTGACGGTCCTAAGATCGTTGGGGAGAAGATTGACTTAACTCAGTTTGCGCCGAAGCCAGGTGCTGGAGCAAAAAAGAAAAGAAAGAGAATTGAAAAACCTGGTGGCCAGAATAACCAACAAGGTCAGGGGAATAATCAAAACTCAGGAAATAACAACAATAACCAAGGTGGCCAAGGCCAAGGTAACCGTCCACATAATAACAACGGTGGCCAAGGTCAAGGTGGAAACCGCCAAGGTGGTCAGGGAGGACAAGGAAACCGTCCTCAAGGTCAAGGTGGCCAAGGTGGAAATCGTTTTGGAAATAACCAGGGCGGTGGAAATCGTCAAGGTCAAGGTGGTGGCTTCAAAAAAGGAGGTCAGAACAACAGACCTGGACAAAGAGTTATGCCAGTTGAGCTAACTGATGAGCAAGTTAAAAACCAGATCAAAGAAACATTAGAAAAACTTACTAATAAAGGAGGTAAATCTAAATCTGCAAAACACAGAAAAGACAAGAGAACTTTCCGTAGAGAGCAGGATGAGCGTCAGCAGGAGCTTGAAGCACAAGACAGAACTCTTAAAGTAACAGAATTCATCACAGTAGGTGAATTGGCAAGTTTAATGAATGTTTCTCCAACTGAAGTAATTTCTGCTTGTTTCTCATTAGGTGTAATGGTTACCATGAACCAAAGACTTGAAGCTGATACCTTATTATTAGTAGCAGATGAATTCGGTTATAAAATTGAATTCTCAGATGCTGATCTTGAAGATACAGATTCAGAAGATGAAGTAGACACTGAAGAAAGTCTATTACAAAGAGCTCCTGTAGTTACTGTAATGGGACACGTTGACCACGGTAAGACTTCATTATTGGACTACATTAGAAAAACTAACGTAATTGCCGGTGAATCGGGAGGAATTACTCAGCACATTGGTGCTTATAACGTGAAACTGGAGAGTGGTCAGAGAATTACCTTCTTAGATACACCAGGTCACGAAGCCTTTACTGCGATGAGAGCAAGAGGTGCACAGATTACGGATATTGCAATTATCGTAATTGCTGCCGATGATGATGTGATGCCACAAACAAAAGAAGCTATTGCTCACGCACAGGCTGCACAGGTTCCAATGATTATTGCAATCAATAAAGTTGATAAACCTAATGCAAACCCTGATAATATCCGTCAACAACTTTCTGGCTTAAACCCTCCGGTTTTAGTGGAAGAATGGGGTGGAAATGTTCAGGCACAAGAAATCTCGGCTAAATTCGGTAACAACGTAGATGTATTGTTGGAGAAAGTTTTACTACAGGCTGAAATGCTTGAATTAAAAGCAAACCCTGAACGTGCAGCAAACGGAGTAGTTATTGAAGCGTCTTTAGATAAAGGTAGAGGGTATGTAGCAACAATGCTGGTACAGACCGGAACTTTAAGAGTAGGAGATTATGTAGTTGCTGGTAAAAATCACGGTAAAGTAAAAGCTTTGCTTGATGAAAGAGGGAAAAACCTTAACGAAGCGGGACCATCAATTCCTGCAACAATCTTAGGTTTGGACGGAGCGCCTACAGCTGGTGATAAATTCCGTGTTTATGCTGACGAAAGTGAAGGTAAAGCTATTGCCAATAAGAGAGAACAATTACAGAGAGAATTATCAATCAGAACGAAGAAGCATACGACGCTTGAAGAATTGGGTAGACGTATTGCTCTAGGAGAATTCAAAGAATTGAATATTATCCTTAAAGGTGACGTGGATGGTTCTGTAGAAGCTCTTTCTGATCAGTTACAAAGATTATCAACAGAAGAAATCAGTGTTAAAATTCTTCACTCAGGTGTTGGACAAATCACTGAATCTGATATCAACTTAGCAGCAGCATCCGATGCTATTATCATTGGATTTAATGTGAGAGCAGGTGCTAATGCTAAAGAACTTGCAGATCGTGAGGAAATTGAGATCAGAACATATTCTGTAATCTATAAAGCAATTGATGAGGTAAAAGAAGCGATGGAGGGAATGCTTTCTCCGGAAATTCAAGAGCAGGTGATTGGTAATGTTGAAATCCGTGAGGTATTCAAGATTTCTAAAGTAGGAACAATTGCAGGTTGTATGGTTCTTACCGGAAAAGTAACAAGACAGTCTAAAGTACGTTTATTAAGAGACGGAATTGTTAAATTCGACGGAGAGCTTGAAAGTTTGAAACGTTTCAAAGATGATGTTAAAGAAGTAACGAAAGGTTACGAATGTGGTCTGAATCTGAAAGGTTACAATGACATCGAAATCGGAGATATCCTTGAAGTTTACGAAGAAGTAGCTGTCAAGAAAAAACTAAAATAAATATATCCTAAATATGTGAAAACCACTTTTTTATAAAGTGGTTTTTTTATTTTTTATACTCTCTCAATTTATAATGATTCTAAATAATATTTTTTGAATTATTAATAATTTGTTAAAACTAATTTGACCTGTAAAAAAATTATCTTTTATTGAATAAAAACTGTCTATTATTATTGAATCTTATTTGTTTTGTGTAAATTTTAAATGAAATAGTAAAAAAAACGGATGTTTAAACACTGGTTTAATTTGTGGATGTTAATATTTATTAACATATTTGCCCATTAAATATATTAAAATTTGTTAATATGAATGTTAAATTACGTGTATTGAGTGCTGGGGCGCTATTTTTCTTTGGAGGAATGGTAATTGCGCAGCAGCAGACAACAACTAAGAAAAAGGACACGGTAAAAAAAGAAACATCAATTGATGAAGTAGTTTTGTTAGGGTACTCAAAGAGTATTACAAAACCTAAGTCAACTGTTGCTTCTAATACTGTTGGGGAGGTATTCTTCGAGAACAGACCAAATGTCAATATGTTAACTTCTTTACAAGGGTCAGCACCAGGGGTAATTATGAATGGTGGTTCTGGTAGCCCGGGTTCTGCAAAGTTTAGCTTATTGATCCGTGGTACGAGCTCTATTAATGGTAACACAGATGCCTTAATCGTTATTGATGATATTCCATCAAATGCTTCAGAATATAGAAACTTGAACCCTAATGATATCGAGTCTACAACTATTCTGAAAGATGCAGCTGCAACAGCTATCTACGGTAACCGTGGAGCAAATGGTGTAGTTGTTATCAGAACAAAAAGAGGGAAATATAACAGTGGATTTAAGCTTTCCTATACAGGGATGACAGGGATGTCACTAAGACCACTTGATAAATATAATCTTGCCAATACTGAGCAGTATATGGGGATTATGAAATTATATGGTTTATCCGATACTAATCCAAATTATCTTACGGCTAAAGATGCATTAGCTCAAGGTATTAATACAGATTGGAAAAAACTTTTCTTCAAGCCAGAGATGTTCCAGTCTCATGATGTGGCACTTTCTACAGGTGGAGCCAATATATCTTCTTATAACTCTTTCGGTTATATGGAGCAAGGAGGAGCCGTACCAACTACAGACTTTAAAAGATTTACTGTTAGATCAAACATTCAAGCTAAATCTAAAGATAATAAATTAAACGTTAATTCACAGATTGCTCTTGCATTCTCAAGAAGAAACGAATTAAACGAAGAAACTAATACAGGTATCAGAAATAACTCTGTACAAAACCCACTTCTTGGGGTTCTTCTTGGTTTACCATACTTATCTCCGACCAAATATGCGAATGGACAGCAGTTATTTAACTCCATCGGAACTAACTTTAATAATGGTAATAATATCTATGTATTGCAAAACCTTCTAACAAGAGGGAATCTTCCAAATATGGTAGATCAGGTATCTATCGGTGCAAACTTAGGTGCTGCTTATTCTATTAACAAAAACTTTACTGTTAGTAATAAACTTGGTATTGATTACAGACAAAGTGATAGAATCACAGGTAGAGCTCCTTGGGCTTACTTAGCTTTAGCAACTCAGGGAACTGCTAAATATACAGGTTTTGAAGATCAGATCACAACTAGGGATTTGACTATTAACAATGTTGTTTCAGCATTATATAGCGGTAAATTAGATGAGCATTCTGTGGACGCTTCCGTAAATATGGAATATAATAAAGTATATTATAGATCTACAACAAGAAGACAAAACGGATTAGACCCAAGAACTTATGTGCCAGGTTCAGGTACAGGATATGTGCCATTTGATAACTCAGCAACATCTCCTTATATCCCTTCTGTAAGTGCTTCAAGAGTTACAGCAGGTACTTTAGGTATTTTTGGAACGGTAAGTTATGACTACGCAGGAAGATTTGGGTTCCAGGGAACATTGAGAAGAGATGCATCATACCGATTCGTTGGAGAAAACAGATGGGCAACATATTGGTCAGTAGCTGGTAGATGGAATATTGATAAAGAGAGCTTCATGGAAGGGTCTACGTTTAATACTCTTAAGCTAAGAGCTTCTTATGGAACAAATGGTAACCAAAATATCATTGCAGCTACTCCAGGTTCAAACCCATTATTAACAGCTAGCCAGGTTGTAAGAGATTTATATACTTCTCCAACAGGATATGGTAATGCTCTTGGGCTAGGTTTTGCTTATGGAAACCCACTAGTACAATGGGAAGATGTTGCTCAGGCAAACATTGGATTAGACTTTACATTACTTAACAATAAGTTAGAAGGTACTCTTGATGTGTATCAGAAGAAAACAACTAACCTATTCAGTACAATACCTATTTCAGGAGTTTCAGGTTCTTACAGCGTAAGCGGTAATAATGGATCAATGACTAATAAAGGTATTGAACTTGGATTACGTTATAATGTTATCAAGACTAATGATCTTACTTTTAGTCTTTTTGCTAATGGTTCTTATAACAATAATAAAGTTAATGACTATACCATTTTTGGTGATCCGGAACCAGGGACAACGGTTAATATGGCTGGACATACACTAAGTGAATGGTATGTTTACAAATATGCAGGGGTTAATAAGAGTAATGGTAATTTATTATTCTATACTAAAGATGGTGGGGTTACAGAAGCTCCAAAAGTGGAAGATGCTCAATTCCTTGATGTGAGTCCAATTCCTAAATATGCAGGAAGTTTTGGTTTCGAAACCAATTATAAAGGATTCTTCATGGATGGATTATTCACATTCCAAAAGGGTGTTAAGAAATTTGATAACGCTCTTTATTGGTTAGCAAATCCTGAAGGGTTAGGATCAACTGCTGTAGGGTCTTCAAACATGTCAACAGATCTATTAAATGCATGGACTCCTCAGAATTCAAATTCTGATACTCCAAGCTTAAGAGCTACAAACTGGGGATACACTGCTGATTCTGATTATTTCATCAAAGATGCTTCTTTCTTAAAATTGAGATCTGTTACAATAGGATATCAGCTTAGAAAAGAACAGTTACAGAATCTTCCAATTACCGGACTTAGAATTTATGTACAAGGAGAGAACCTTTATACATGGACAAAATGGAGAGGTTTCGACCCTGAGCCACTTACAGGATCAAATTTAAGTGTATATCCTAACCCGAGAATGTATACAGTAGGGGTGAAAATTGATTTCTAAAAAATTATTAAAATGAAAAAAGTATTTTATATATTATCGTTTTTTTTAGTGCTGACGTCATGTAATGATGCACTAGAAATTGTCCAGGATGGAGAGATTAATGATGCAAATGTTGCTTTTCAGTCGGTGGATGATATGCAGAAGTTTCTTAATGGAAGTGTTTATCCAGCTGTGAACCCAACTAATGAGATCTTTTTTACTTCACTGTTTACGGATGAGGTGGGATTTGGTCCAAGTAGCGTAAGTACATCAGATATCTTAACACACAGATTTGTACTTAATTCTACAACAAGCCAGGTTTCAGGTATTTGGGCAAGTAATTATAACATTATTAATAAAGTAAATATCCTTTTAAAAGGAAGTTCTTTAATTGATTATAACTCATTGTCTACTGCGAACAAAGCATTATATACTGGTATATTGGTTAATGCTAGAGCAGTAAGAGCATATGCTTATATTACACTTGAAGCCTATTTCTCTCCAAATATGAAGGATCCGAATGCTTTAGGGGTAATGCTTAGTACTGAGCCAGCGGATATTTTTACTACAAAATTACCAAGAGTTAAAAACTCTGAAGTTTTTGCTTTAATTGATGCAGATTTACAGTACGCACTTACAAACTTTAATGCAAGTGTAGTTTCAACAGGAGTGTCTGCTCAGCATTATTTTGATAAGAAAGCTTCAATTAACGCAATTGCAGCTAGATATTATAACTACAGAGGAGATGATACTAATGCAAAACTTAATGCTGATGCAGTTATTAATACAAGTGGTTTAGCATTAACTCCTGGTACAGGTACATCATATTCTACAATATGGGCAGATACTGCAAGAGGTGAAATCCTTTGGTCTTTATACAGACCTAATAGCGCAACAGGATCTTGGTCTAATATTGCAGGTCTTTGGACTACCAATTCTACTGATCTTAATGGATCTGTAAACTATGATATGGGTAGAAGATTATTTTCTGTAATTAATAATCAAATATCTTCAGCTGGAGATGTTCGTCGTGATGTTTTTGTTGATGCTTCAAGTATATTTGATGGATTTTATCCTAATGGAGCAAATGCCAGAGAAGATGATGTGATTGTAATCAATAAATATCCTGGTAAAACAGCTCCTCTTGCAAGTGCTACTATGCAATTGAGAAATGATATCAAAATGTTTAGATTATCAGAAATGTATTTTATCTTAGCTGAAGTAGCTGCTAACCAGGGTAACTGGGTTGTTGCTGCAGATAATATTAACAAAGTAAGAAAAGCTAGATCCAAAAATGGTGCTGCTGCTTTACCTGTGTATACGGGTGCTCAACAAGCATATGCTGATATCCTTTTGGAAAGAAGAAGAGAATTGTGTTTTGAAGGACACCGTTACTTAGATTTAAAAAGAATGGGTGTAGCTGCTGGAGTAGGTGTTGACAGAGATGTTTATGATGACGATAATAAAACGTTACCACTTACATTACCTGCTAGTGATTATAGATTTACATTACCGATTCCATTGGATGAAATTAATGCAAACCCTAATATTCAACAAAACTCTGGGTATTAATTTAATAATTTAGAATTTATGAAAAAAATTGCATTTTTAATATTGGCATTCGTTGTTTTCTTTTTCAATAGTTGTAAAGATGAAGCTCAGGTTTATGACGGCGAATCATATTTACACTTTAATAAAGGTACAAGGAGTGAAGCTGTTGTGAAGATAGGGTCTGGACCTACTACTGTAGGAATTAATTTTGGTACAGCTCATGCACTTCCTGGAGCAGCGCAAGTGAAACTTGTAGTTGATACTAGTGTGTCAACAGCAGTGGAAGGGACTGATTTTCAAATTGTAAATCAAAATCAAACTGTTGATGCTGGTAAAATCGAAGGACAATTCCAGGTAAAGCTTCTTGAAGCTGGTGCTACTGTAAATCCAAAAGTAATAGTGTTTAAACTACAGTCTTCATCAGTTGCTAATGCTACGTTTGATCAGACTTATACTTTGACATATACTAAAGCTTGTCCAGCTTCTTCATTTGTTGGAAATGGATTGTTTACTAATAATGTAGCGTCTTGGGGAAATCCAGGTACTGTATTTAGTATCCAAGATTTAGGTGTTGTAAATGGTGTTGGTACATTCAAAGTTATCGGATTTATGGATGATGGTACGGATTTGACATTAAAGTACAATCCAGATACTTATATTGTTACAACTCCTGAACAGAGTTTAGGATCTGCTGCTAATGGTGGTATAAATTATATGAAGGATGCTGCTGACGGAAGTAAGTCTACGTTCAATGCTTGTACAAGAGTATTAAAACTTCGTGTTAATTATTTTGTTAAAAACCCTACTACTGGTGCTTCACTAGGAAGTTATGGAGATTATGACGAAGTATTTACAGGTAATTAATTTAATTACTATATTGATATAAAATTAACCCCACATTTGTGGGGTTTTTTATGTCCTTTTATTTCTTATTTTTGCTGTACAATAATGAATAATGAAGTACATCCTTTTCATACTCTTCTCTTTAGGTTTTGTAGCCAAGGCTCAGGTCGTTAATAAAGCAGAGACTAAGCCTCAACTTAAAAAAGAAGACACCCTTGTAATAGATTCCGGGAAAAAAGATTCCCTGAAAATTTTCAAACCTACTATTAATGATTACCAATATCAGACCCAGTTTTCTGAAAAGAAAGTTTTTGATACGGTAATGACTTTTGATAAAACCTATATCTTTTCACAACAAAATAATAAAGATAACTTCGGAAGAGTACAACCTGCCAACATTGGTTCAGGATTTAATCCTCTTGTATTTGAAGTTAATGATGAACAAAATCTTTCTTTATTGCCATCCAACAAATCTTACATGATCATTGGAGCAAATGATGTGAAATATTATGATGTCAAAACACCTACAGCTACATTTTTATATCATAATGCGATGAGAAACGGAGCGGCTCTAAAATCTACCTATACTCAGAATATCGGAAAAAGATTCAATTTTGCGCTTGAATATATGGGGCTTCGTTCACAAGGGCTTTACAGAAACTCCTTGTCAGCTAATAACAATACGTTATTTTCAGGGCACTATGTTTCAAAAAATGGAAACTATGAGCTTTTTGCCCATTATCTTCACCAGAATGTAAATAATCAGGAAAGTGGTGGGATTACTGAAGATAACCTGTTTCAGAGTGGAGACAGCAATTATAGTAACAGACAAAACGCACAGGTAAATCTGGCCTCTTCAAGTTCACAGTTTTCTTACAGAAGATATTATCTGAGCCATCAGTTTACTCCATTTAATTCTGAGAAATTTCCTTTCAGTATAAGACATATTCTTTCTCATCAGGGAAACAAATATTACTATAACCAAACTGCTTTGGAGCCTTATTGGTATGACGCTCCTACAGATTTAGTAAATGGCTTTCCATTGACAACCAAAAAATATTCTGAGAATTTCAGTAATACCGTGAGCTTGATTTTTAATAATGAAAAATTCAAATTGGATGCTGGAGTACGTTATCAGATCATTAAATTCGGGATAAGAGATGTTGTTGCACTCAACAACGTGCCTTTTCCTGGCGAGCTGAAAGAAAACAGAATCGGGGCTGTAGGAAACCTGCAGGTAAAACTTTGGGATAAAATTCAGCTAAATTCATTTCTGGAGTTTTCAAACGGAAGCCAGTTTAAAAGTTACCTGAAGACAACCAATAATCTAAAGTTTGAGCCTATCAAAGACTATTTCGTTAATGCTAAGGTAAACTTCCAGAGTGCATATCCATCATTCAATTACTTATTGAATACTTCAGTTTATAGTAACTTCAATTATTATCTTGAAAATGCGAAAAACCAGTCTGTAATGGAAGTGGGAGGAAGCATCAATCTGAAATGGTTTAAAACTGAAATTTTCGCCAATTATTTCAGAATCGAAAACTATACTTACTTTGATAGTAATGGAAGTCCGAAACAAAGTGACAATTCAGTGAATATCTCTCAGATTGGAGGAGATGCTACTTTCAGCTTCAACAAATTCCACCTTAATACAAGAGTGCATTTCCAGAATACCTTAACGAACAAAGATCTGCTTCCAATGCCAGGTTTCATCGGTAGAGCCAATTTCTTCTACCAGACCCAGGCTTTCAAAAAAGCAGCAGAAATTCAGGCAGGTGTTAAAGTATATTATTTTTCTAAGTTTGCATCAAGAGACTATTTTCCTGTTCTTAATGAATATATTCTTCCAAGAGCAGATTCATTTTCAATTGGAGGACAGCCTATCGCCGATATTTATATTAATATGAAGGTTAAAAAAATGTTCTTTTTCATAGAAGGGCAGCAGATAGGAACTGTTATTTCCAATAACAAAGCATATGCATTTCCACATTATCCGGTGTATGATTTCAGATTGAATATCGGAATCGTGTGGTATTTGTTCAACTAAAAACTATACAGGTTGAAAACAATTAATAAAATATCATTTAACGATATAGAAAGCATTCCTCAGCTGGTAAAGGATTTTTTAAATCAGAAGATTGAGGGGTTTGAAAATAATACATTTTCCTTAGATCATTTCAGGCAGCAGATTCATCTGAAAAAAGATTCTTTCACCTCTGAAAAAAGAAACATTTTAGCTGATGTATTTGAAGGACAGTTAGAAACTCTTTCTCTATCTTCAAAACAGAAAGAAAATCTTGAGAATCTTAAACAGCCCAATACGTTTACGATAACAACAGGACATCAGTTGAACCTGTTTTCAGGACCTGTTTTCTTTGTATATAAAATTCTTCAGACCATAAAGACATGTACTTATCTGAAAGAAAATTTTCCGGATTTTAATTTTGTTCCGGTGTATTGGATGGCTTCGGAAGATCATGACTTTGCGGAGATCAATCATTTTAAAACCGAAAATAATTATTACGAGACCAATGAGAAATCCGGAGGTCCTGTAGGGAGAATTGAAATAAGTGATACCTATTTCATTTCGGAATTTGAAAAAGAATTCAAAGATTCTATTTTTGGGACAGAACTCATCTTGATGATGAAGGAGGCTTATAAAGCAGGAAATACTTTGACGGATGCTATTAAGATCCTTGTCAACCGTCTTTTTTCAGAGTTTGGACTTTTGATTCTGGATGGAGATTCTAAGAAACTTAAAAATCAAATGAAAGAGATTTTTAAAGATGAGCTTCTTCATTTCAGCTTACAGAGAAATTCTGAAAATAAAGTGAAATTTCTGACAGAAAAGTATGGGAAGGTTCAGGTAAACCCTCGGGAAATTAATCTTTTTTACCTGTCTGAAACCAGAGACAGAATAGAATTTAACGGACAAAAATATATCATTGTTGATAAACCTATCCAGTTTACTGAAGAGGAAATACTGGATGAACTGGAAAACCATCCTGAAAAATTCAGCCCGAACGCGCTAATGCGTCCGGTGTATCAGGAAAATGTATTGCCGAATCTGGCTTATATCGGAGGAAATGCCGAAATCATGTACTGGCTGGAATTGAAAGATTATTTCTCAAAAACTAATATCCCTTTCCCTATTCTCATTCCGAGAAACTCTATGCTTTTTCTGAAAGAAAAGACATTGGGTAAAATTGAGAAACTTGATCTTAAAATTGAAGATTTTTTCCAGAACTTTACTGTACTTACCAATCAGAAAATTTTAAAAGATAATCCGATTTTGAAATTGCTTGATGAGAAAGAAGAATTGCTGATCAGTAATTTTTCTGATTTGAGAGCTTCAGCAGAAACCACTGAGAAATCTTTCGGTAATATGGTGAAGGCAGAAGAAGTACGACAATTAAAATCATTTAAAAGAATGAAAAAACGTCTGCTTCATGCTGAAAAAATAAAACAGAATGAATTGCTGGAACGACTTGAAAATCTGTTTTTAGATGTTCATCCTGCAAAAACATGGCAGGAGAGAGTATATAACTTTAGTGTATTCTTTTCAGATTATGGCTATTCGTGGCTTGAAAATTGTTTGGAAGAAATGGTGGTTCAAGATTCAAAATTAATAATTGTTGCCATTTAATTTTAAAGAAGTATTTTTGTAAATTATAATTATCGAATATGATAAAGAGGTTTTTTATTCTATCCAGTTTATGTATGGTTTTGGGAGTTTCAGCCCAGAAATCACATACGGTTGTGCAAGGTGATAATCCTTACAACATTGCCAAAAAGTATGGAATGACTGTAGATGAATTGCTGAAGCTAAACCCAAAACATAAAGATGGCAAATTGGCGATCGGTGATGTTTTAACTATAAAATCAGATAAAGCAGCCACTCCGGTGGTGACAAAAGCAGTTCTAACAGAAAAAGCAACTTCAACAACAAGCGCTTCTTCTCTGGGTAAAATTGTTTTACTGCCAAAACAAACAATCTATGGCATTACAAAGCAATACCGAATTTCTGAAACAGATCTGAGAAAACTGAATCCTGAATTGGATTCTCACTTGAAGATAGGAGACGAGATTACCTTACCTCTTGCCAGCATAAAAAAATACGGTGGTGCTCAACAGGCAGTTACCACAGAAAAACATACTGAAACTCCAGTTGAAAAAACAATAACAACTACTACACCTACAGCAGTTACTACAGCAGCAGAAGGAGAATCTTATGTAATCCAGGCTAAAGATAATTATTACAGAATTACAAAACAGTTTGGCATCAGCCAGCAGGATCTTTATGCTTTAAATCCAGGATTGGAAGAAAAAGGACTGAAACCTGGGGATACCATTAAAATAAAAAGAACAAATACGACTGCCAATACTGATACCGTTGCAGAAACTGCAAATCCAAAAGCAAAAATGGATTCCGGGAACGAAAAATCAACCGCTGCTTCCAATGTTGCATTAGGTGATGATTATGTAACCTATACAGTTCAGCAGGGAGATACAGTATTCTCTATCGTTAATAAATTCGGTGTTTCTATTGATGAGCTTATTGCTCTTAACCCGGATCTTTCACATGGTTTGAAGACCGGAATGGTTCTAAAAATCAAAAAGCAGGATGCAGCATACGTGAAGAAAAACGGTGATGCTTTAAGTGTTATCTTAATGCTTCCTTTCGGGTACAGTACTAACGAAACTCAGTACAGAGCAATGGCACTTGACTTTTTGACAGGAGCTAAATTGGCTATTGAAAGAAATGCAAGAGGAGGACAGAAACTGGATATCAAAGTTGTAGATTCAGGAAATGAAGCTTCGTTCAAAAATTCATTGACGCAGATTAATCCTGATAATACAGATCTTATTATCGGACCTTTCTTTAAATCCAATGTAATTGATGTTCTTGATTTTACTAAAAATCAGAAAATTCCGGTTGTAGCACCATTCGCCAACTCTCCTGAACTCTATAACTACAGCAATCTTATTATTGTTGAAACCAACAATCAAACCTATGCTGATAAGATTGTAGAAGAAGTAAAAGGAATTTATTCTGATCAGAAAATATATATAGTGGCAGATGCTAAAAAAGAAGATGCCAATTATATCAAAGCCGGCCTTGAAAAAGCGGTGAAAAATCCTAATATTATTATTGTTAATTCCCCGGCAGATATTCAGCCGGATCAGAATATGATGACAGGGCAGTCTGCACCGGTTATTGCTATTTTAGCGAATGATGATAATGCTGCAGGAGATGCTTTTGCTAACAGAATGATTGCGATGTCTAAAGAAGTTCAGGGAATAAAAGCCTTCAGTATGTTCTATTCTCCGGTTTTTGAGAAGAGAGTAGACGAACTGAGCCAGGCAAGCCTGGTCTATCTGATGGATAGAAAGATTAATACAGACGGTAATTTTGAAAAAGAAATTCTGGCTGCTTATAAAAACAAATACTGCAAAACTCCACCAAAATATGCGATCGTAGGTTTTGATGTTGTCAATGACATGCTAACCAGAGAAAACAAAAAAGGAGAGATCTTTAAACAGATGAATAAAGTTCAGACTCAGCTTGCTACCAAATTTGAGTTTGTAAAATCTAAAGCTAATGGTGCTTATGTAAATACCGGTTATAGAGTAATCAGGTTAGTACCTTAAATGATTTATAGCTGTTTAAAAGAATATTGTTAACATTATAGTTATATTTGCATAATATTTAATTCAATACATGAAAGCACTTGTATTTCCAGGGCAGGGTTCTCAGTTCGTAGGAATGGGAAAAGAATTGTATGATTCTAGAAAAGATATTAAAGATCTGATGGAATCTGCCAATGAAATTTTAGGTTTCGACATTCTTTCCATTATGTTTAACGGTACGGATGCGGATCTTAAGAAAACAGAGGTTACCCAGCCTTCAATATTTATACATTCAGTAGCAGCATTAAAAGCCGTAAATGGTCTTGGTGCTGAAATGGTAGCAGGACACTCTTTAGGAGAGTTTTCAGCTTTAGTTGCCAACGGAGTATTATCCTTTGATGACGGTTTGAAATTAGTTTCTGAAAGAGCAAAGGCTATGCAGGAAGCTTGTGATGCCAATCCAAGTTCTATGGCAGCTATCTTAGGATTAGACGATGCTAAGGTTGAAGAAATTTGTGCGCAGATCAGCGGTATTGTTGTTCCTGCTAACTATAACTGTCCAGGGCAATTGGTTATCTCAGGAGAAACTTCTGCAGTAGAAGAAGCTTGCGCAAAACTGAAAGAAGCAGGTGCTAAAAGAGCATTGCTATTGCCAGTAAACGGAGCTTTCCACTCACCATTGATGCAGCCTGCACAGGAAAGACTGGCTGCAGCTATCGAAAAAACAAAATTCAGAAAAGCGACCATTCCTGTATACCAGAATATCACGACAACAGCGGTAACCAATCCTGATGAGATCAAACAAAACCTGATCGCTCAGCTTACCGGTCCGGTAAAATGGACACAATCCGTTCAGAATATGATTAAAGATGGTGCATCTAACTTCGTAGAAGTAGGACCAGGAAAAACCCTTCAGGGATTGATCAAAAAAATTGACGGATCAGTAGAAGCTACTTCTGCAATCTAAACAAAAAATATGAGCGCGATATTTTCACCGGGCAAGCTTATGCTTACTTCAGAATATTTCGCAATAGATGGAGCTCTTGTCTTAGCGGTACCTACCAAGCTGGGACAAGAGTTTTTCTTTGAAGAAAAAGAAGATGGAAAATCCCTTATTCTTTGGGAAGCCTATCATCAGAATACACTATGGTTGCAGGCTGTCATTGATTATAAAACCTGGCAGATCCTGGAAACTAATATTCCATCAAGCGCTGAATTCATTACCAAAACATTGCAAAATGTTCAGCAGCTTTCTAATAGTAAATTCAAAACTGATCTTACTTATCATTTAAAAACCAATCTTCAGTTTCCGGCAGATTACGGACTTGGAAGCAGCTCTACTCTGATGAACAATCTTGCAGAATGGGCAGAGATTGATCCTTTTCATCTTAACTCCATCAGCTTGGGAGGAAGTGGATATGACATTGCAGTGGCGAAAGAAAAATCTGCAGTGCTTTTTCAGAGTAAACCTGAAATAAAATATGAAAGGGTAAATTTTAATCCATCTTTTAAAAATGAACTGATTTTTATTCATTTAAATCAGAAGCAGGATAGCAGAGAAGGAATCAATTTTTACAAGTCTAAAAAGAAGTCTCCGGAATTGGTGAATGAATTTTCCGATCTTACAAAAAAAATATTGTTATGTAATGAATTGGAAAATTTTTCCGAATTAATGATGATTCATGAACATAAAATTGCCGATTTTCTTGAAATTCTCACAGTTAAGGAAAAGTTATTCTCAGATTGCCCTTCATTTGTCAAAAGTTTGGGCGCATGGGGCGGAGATTTTGTAATGAGTGCCAAATTTGGGGACTATAAGAACTATTTTTGGGAGAAAGGTTTTCCCACTGTTTTAGAATGGGAAAATATAATTGATTCGTAATCAAATAGTTGTGATCCTGTTTTTTTATTTGCCATTCTGACTTATATCAGTATATTTAAACCACCTTTAACAAATAATTAATATTATTTTTGTTGAAGTCAATAAAGAAATAGAAAATATAAGTAAAATGAAAAACACTAAAATCATCCAGGATTTAGAGAAATTAGGGATTAAAGGAAACTATGAAGTAGTGTATAATCCTTCTTACGAAGAATTATATCAGGCTGAAGTTTCTCCTGAAAATCAGGGGTTTGAGCAAGCTGAGCTTACGGAATCTGGCGCAGTATCAGTAAAAACAGGAATTTTCACAGGTCGTTCACCTAAAGACAGATATATTGTTCAGGATGATGTTACAAGAGATACAATTTTCTGGGATGGTAAAGTAAACTTACCTACAACTGCAGAAATTTTCGGTTCTTGTAAAGAACTAGTGATGAATCAGCTTTCTGAAGCTAAGAAAATCTATGTAGTAGATGCATTTTGTGGTACAAATGCAGATACAAGACTTAAAGTAAGATTTATCGTTGAAGTAGCATGGCAGGCACATTTCGTGACCAATATGTTTATCCGTCCTTCTCACTACGAACTTGAAAACTTCGGTGAGCCGGATTTCACTGTAATCAACGGATCAAAAACAACCAACCCGAACTGGGAAGCTCAGGGATTACACTCTGAAAACTTTATCATGTTCAACCTTACTGAAAAACTACAGATCATCGGAGGTACCTGGTACGGAGGTGAGATGAAGAAAGGGATGTTTGCTATGATGAACTATTACCTTCCATTAAAAGGTATGGCTTCTATGCACTGTTCTGCAAACGTAGGTGAAAAAGGTGATGTTGCTTTGTTCTTTGGTCTTTCAGGAACAGGTAAAACTACTTTATCAGCAGATCCTAAAAGATACCTTATCGGAGACGATGAGCACGGATGGGATAATAACGGAGTATTTAACTATGAAGGAGGATGCTACGCTAAAGTAATTGACTTATCAGAAGAAAAAGAACCGGATATTTTCAGAGCTATCAAAAGAGATGCACTTCTTGAAAACGTTGTCGTGAACAATGGAGTAGCAGATTATACTGACGGATCTATCACAGAAAATACAAGAGTTTCTTATCCAATCTATCATATCAACAAAATTGTATTGCCTTCTAAAGCAGGTCATGCTAAGAAGATTGTTTATCTTTCTGCGGATGCATTCGGAGTACTTCCTCCGGTTTCTATCCTGAATGAAGATCAGGCTCAATACCACTTCCTTTGCGGTTATACTTCAAAATTAGCCGGAACTGAAAGAGGAATTACAGAACCACAACCATCTTTCTCACCTGCATTTGGTGAAGCGTTCCTTACATTACACCCAACAATGTATTCTAAAACATTGATCGGTAAAATGCAGGAGCACGGAGCTAAAGCATATTTGGTAAATACAGGATGGAACGGTACTGGAAAGAGAATTTCTCTGAAAGATACAAGAGCAATCATTGATGCCATCATTGACGGTTCTATTGACAATGCTCCTAAAACTCAGGTTCCAATTATGAACCTTGAGATTCCTACTGAATTGCCAAACGTTTCTACAGGTATTTTAGATCCTAGAGATACTTATGAGAATGCTTCAGAATGGGAAGAAAAAGCAAAAGATCTTGCTTCAAGATACATCAAGAACTTTGAACAGTACTGTGATACTGAAGAAGGTAAGAAATTAGTAGCTTCAGGACCTCAATTACAGGAACAAACTATCTAATAGTTACCAATTAACATACAAAAAGCCTCATCATCGATGAGGCTTTTTTTTATTCATATTTTTTACAGTTCTCAATCAGCTTGTTTTGTTCATCCAATTTTAGGATAGTTGATTTGATCGATTCTTCTGTGAGATATTTTATAATCATAAAGTGTTTTGAAGAAAAGTAAGGCTCTCCATCCAATATTTTATCTAAATACTGTGGGGTAGTGAAGGTCATCCAATATTTTGTTTTGTCGGAAAATTCAATGGTTACTTCTATAGCATCAGATTCAATATTTCCGATTTCATCATCAATATGAATAGAAGTTATTTCCGGTTCATTGTTTACACTAAAATAAAAATCAGAATACCACCTCAGTCTTCCTTCGTCATTCCAGATTCTTATATTTTCAATATTTATTTCTTCAATGATATAGGATTTTCTTTTCGTCAATTGCCCGGAATATATTCCAATGTCTTTACAGTAAACCTTATCATTTATCTTCATAAATTACGCTCTTACTATCCATAATTATCTGTGAAAATCTGTGCAATTCGTGGGAAAAGTATAAGCAACAAAATTACTTCAAGCTCAATAAAGCCAATCTATATCCATCCATTCCAAAGCCAGATAAAACCGCATCCGTATTAGCTGCCGTTACAGATTTTTGTCGGAATTCTTCTCTTTTATAAATATTGCTGATATGAACTTCTACTTTTTGCTTACGAATATTCTTCAGGCAATCAGCAATAGCATAAGAATAATGGGTAAAAGCTCCCGGGTTAATTACTACGGCATCAAAATCATCCTCCTGAAGCCTGTTGATAAGCTCTCCTTCAATATTAGACTGGTAATATTTTAATTCATGAGTCTGAAACTCGGATCTTAAATTTTCCAAATAGTTTTCCATAGAAACATTTCCATAGATTTCCGGTTCTCTTGTGCCTAACAGATTGAGGTTAGGGCCATTGATGATCAAAACTTTCATACCATAAAATTAAAAACTTTTTTTAATTAACCGTCAAAAATTTCAGTTGAGATTAACTTTCGTGCCATTGAATTATTGATAATGATATTTATCATGTTTAAGAAAGTGGTAAAGCTTGTAACTCTTTACTGTAATGGATTTTATTAAAAAATTAAGTTAATTTTTGAAAATTTATCATGAAAAATAAATAAGTCTACTTGTTTTGTAGACTAAAAGTTTCTAGCTTTGCAGTCATATTTCGATCGGCTTATAAAGAAAGATGGAGGGAACTGACCCTGTGAAATCTTAACAACCTACCCGTGGGGCAAGGTGTTACGTTCAGCCTTTTAAGGAAAAATAAGCATTTGGTTTATCGCATTTATCGATGCCCTTTGCTGACTTTTCTGCAAAGGGCTAAATTTTAATATATGATAAATAAAATTGATTATGATTAGCAAAAATTTATTCAATTCTAAAGCTTGGATACCTCCGGTGGCTGCATTTTTCCTGGGAATAACCAGCGTTAATGCGCAGAATTCCAAGCCGAAAAAAGATAGCCTTCATGAAAAGGAGATTGATGAAGTAGTAGTGGTAGCCTATGGAAAAGCTAAAAGAAATAGCTATACCGGTTCTGTAGCTACCATTTCCAGTGATAAGATTAATAACAGACCCGTAACGAATATTACCAAAGCATTAGAAGGGCAGGTAGCAGGGATCCAGACAACCAGTGCATCAGGGCAGCCAGGTGCTGTTTCTACTATCAGAATCAGGGGAATTGGCTCAATCAGTGCTTCCAGTGATCCTTTATACGTTGTAGACGGAATTCCTTTCGATGGAAATCTGAACTCCATCAGTCCAAGCGATATTGAATCCATCAGTGTTTTGAAAGATGCTACAGCAAGTGCTTTGTATGGTTCAAGAGGAGCAAACGGAATTATTATCATTACTACAAAATCAGGTAAGAAAGGAGAAGCCAGGGTTAATTTTAATATCAGTCAGGGATTCTCCGGAAGAGCTGTAAAAGACTATGAACAGGTAAGCACAGATCAGTACTTTCAATTATACTGGGAAGCTTTGAGAAACGGATATCAGTCCGGAAAAGTTTCTTCTCAGCAGGCTGCACAAATGGCGACGGATAATCTTGTTTCCACACTTGGTATTAATCCCTATGGAACTGCTTACCCTAAGCCGGTAGGAACAGATGGAAAACTATTACCAGGTGCGTCACCACTTTGGAATGATGACTGGAGAGATATTTTACAGAGAGTGGCCTCAAGAAACCAGGTGGATCTTGATATCAGTGGAGGAAGTGATAAAAGCAATTACTTTTTTTCACTAGGGTATCTGGATGATAAAGGTATGGCGATTGAATCAGGATATAAAAGATACAATACCCGACTGAAAATCAATTCAGAGGTAAAGAAATGGCTTAATGTTGGAGTTAACTTAAATTATACAAACAGTGTTCAGCAGGCACCAACTTCTTCAGATTCCAAGGCGAGCAACATCATCAATGCCGCACGGTTTATTCCTTCGTTCTATCCTTATTACGAAAGAAATGCTGATGGAACTTATGTTTTGGATGCCGACGGAAACCCGGTTTATGATTTTGGAAAATACAGACCAACGAATGCGCTTCAGAATCAGAATGCTGCTGCAACTTTGCCATTAGATAAAAACGAGAATAAAGAAGATAACTTTTCAGGAAAAGGATTCATGGAATTCACTTTCTTACCGGAACTGAAATTCAAGACAAGCTTCTCTGTTGATTTGGTGAACTATAATGGTCATTATTATTCAAACCCATTGTTGGGACAAGGTGCTGAAATTGGAGGTTCAGTGACGAAAACCAATAGCAGAACACTTTCCTATACAACCAGCAATATTCTGACATATGATAAAAAGTTTGGAAAGCATCACGTTAATGCATTAGCAGGACATGAATTCTATAAATATGATTATCAGACGATTTCCGGAACAAGAAGTCAGTTCTCCCTGCCTTACTACTATGAGCCGGATGCTGCTTCTCTACTGGGAAGTTTCAGTGGAAACAGTAATAAATTAAGCTTATTAAGTTTTCTGGGAAAAGTAGAGTATGATTATAACAATACTTACTTCTTATCTGCATCTGGAAGGGCAGACAGCTCTTCGAGATTTGAAAAAGATAACAGATGGGGAAGATTCTGGTCAGTAGGAGGTTCATGGAAGATATCTAATGAGGAATTTATTAAAAGCCTGAATGTATTCAACCAATTGACATTGCGTGCCAGTTATGGAGGTCAGGGGAATGATAAATTGCTTAGACCCAACGGACAACCACTTTATTACGCGTATCAGGAACTATACAGATTTATCAGCCTTGGTGGTGAACCTGGAACAACGCTGGAAAAAACATCTACCAATAATGTGAAATGGGAAACCAACCTTAATTTAAACGTAGGATTGGAATTCGCTATTCTCAATAACAGGATTAAAGGTAATATTGAATATTTCAAAAGACAAAGCCAGGATCTTCTGTTTAACATGCCGGTTGCGCCATCATTAGGAATCAGTGACTATCCTGCCAATATCGGAACCATTCAGAATACAGGGTTTGAATTTTCATTATTCACAACACCTATTAAGAATGATGATTTCCAATGGAATGTAGATGTGAACTTAAGTACTTTAAACAACAAGGTAACCAAATTGCCTGGAGGTTCACTTGTGGTAGGAACAAAGCTATTAACTGTAGGAGGTTCTGTATATGATTTCTTTATTCCTGAATGGGCTGGGGTAGATCCAAGCAATGGAAAACCTTTGTGGAAAACAGTTTCTACAGATGCCGGCGGAAACTCAGTGGAAGGAACGACTTCAGAATATTCAAAAGCGACAAAACTGTTACAAGGTTCTGCATTGCCGAAACTGACAGGAGGAATCAGTACAAGTATCAATTATAAGAATTTTGATTTCTCAGGGTTGTTGACATTTAAAATTGGAGGTAAAATTCTTGACAATGACTATACTTCCATCATGCATAACGGAAGTGCGGGAGGACGTGCATGGAGCGCAGAAATGCTCAACAGATGGACTCCGGATAATCCTAACACGGATGTTCCCGGATTAAGTACAACAACAAATAACTGGACATCAACCTCATCAAGATTCCTTTACTCCGGAACGTATGCAAGACTTAAAAACGTAAGTTTAGGATACACGCTTCCTGAGGATTATTTTGAGAAAATAGGATTGAAAAAGTTTAGAATTTATATTCAGGCAGAAAACCTTCTGACCTTCTATAAACATAAGGGAATGGATCCTGAACAGGCTTTGGATGGAACAACATATTACAGATATCCGGCAATGAGAACCATTACTTTTGGTCTTCAGGCAACTCTTTAACCTTTTAAAATTGAAACAATGAAAAAATTAAAATACATATCATTAGCACTTATTGGGTTTTTGTCGTTGACAAGCTGTGAAAATGATTTGGATACCGCACCTACTGATCAGGCCAACAGCGTAGAGGTTTTTAAAACTGCTGAAAGTGCTGAAACTGTGGTAAACGGTACCTGGGCAAAATTTAATAATGACGGGACAACGTACGCCAATATCGGTTATTCCACTGTTCTAAGAGCCAGTGATGCCATGGGAAGTGATGTGGCAGTGCTGACTAATAAATATGGTTTTGCCTCTACTTACGCTTTCACTGAAATGGTTAACAATACAGCAAGCCGTCCATTGTTTATCTGGTCTATGTTGTATTCTACCATCAATAATATGAATAATGTGATTACAAGAATTGATGGGACAGAAGGAAGCCAGGAGAAAAAGAATCAGGTGAAAGGGCAGGCAAAAGCATTACGTGCTTTCTGTTATCTGAATCTGGCAAGTTTTTATCAGTTCAGTTACCTGAAAGACAAATCAGTTTTGACAGCTCCCATTTACACTGAACCTTCCACAACAAGCACGGTAGGGAAGAAAAGAGCAAGTCTTGAAGAAATCTATACATTGATTAAAAGTGATCTTACGGATGCTGATAACCTGTTGAAAAGTTATACAAGAAATAATAAGGATAAGATCAACCGTGCTGTAGTGAACGGGCTTTTAGCAAGAACCTATCTGAATACCGGTGAATGGAGCAAAGCTTCAGCATCTGCGAAAATTGCAAGAGAAGGTTTCCCTTTGATGGCTCCGGAAAAATATAAGGATGGATTCAATGATATCAACAATGCAGAATGGATCTGGGGACACGGGCAGACGCAAGAACAATCAGATGCGAGCTATGCCTTCCACTATCTGGATGTATCTTCATCAGGAAGTTATTATTACAGCTTTATGGCGGATCCTTATTTCAAAGACCTTTTTGATACTAATGATGTCAGATCTCAATTGTTTTCATGGGACGGACAGAAAGGAAGAGAAGGATTGCTGAGGTATGCTAAGTTTAAGTTTAAACCAACCCTTATTGCAGATATTGTGTACATGAGAGCTGCAGAAATGTATCTGATTGAAGCTGAAGCCGAAGCAAGAAGTGGAAATGTTTCTCAAGCGGTAGCAGTATTGAACCAGTTGAAATCTGCCAGAAATGCTAATATTTATAATGGTTCATTAGCACAAAATGCAGTAGTAGATGCGGTTTTGATTGAAAGAAGAAAAGAATTATTCGGAGAAGGATTCTCTCTTTCAGATATCATCAGAACGCAGGGTATAGTAGTAAGAAAACCGTTTGTAGATGCTGACGGTAAACCCGTAAAAGTTCAGGTAACTACACCGGACGGAACTGTGAAAACCGTAGACGGTAAAGGGCATTCTGTTCTTGATTTTCCGGATAAATCTGCTTTTACACCCAATAGTAACTATTACTTATTCAGTATTCCTCAGAGAGAGTTTGAGAATAACCCGAATTTATAAGATATAGTCCATAATTAGATTGATTTTTTGAGCCACTGCTTTTGCGGTGGTTTTTAATATTAATAATAAAGGTAGTTTAAGTATAAATAATAAAAAACCATCCTTATTAAAGAGTGGTTTATGTTTTTTTAATATTGGAGAATTTATACTTAAAAGCCAAATTTATCTATCTGTTATTAAGGGAATAATGTTTATATCTTTAATAACCCTATAATTAAAGATATAAATCCCATGTAGTTTCCTATTTTTGGGGAAGCTTACACTTCCATAAATAGCTCCGAATACAATAGTTCACACTACCTTTGTTCTCGATTAGCTAACATACTTTTTATAGATTACTAATAAAGCAATTAAGAGTATGAGACCCAGGAAAAAGTATAAAATATTTAATCGATATCTTTTTACCTCCTCTTTTGTATAAGATAAGCTTTCTATCTTTTTCCTTGGGAAAATTAACTTCAGAGGCTGCGCTAATAAAAAGAAAATTAATAAAGTAAATAATGAAAATATTATTATTCGCAATATCTCCATTTCTAAATAGGGGTTAATAAATACCTGAACAAAGGCTCCCGAAAAAAGCATTATAGGAATATTATAGGGGAGACTAAAAACTAATATCGTCCAATTATACTGTCCCTTTGTTAACCAAACTTTTTCATAATATTTTTTCAAGCTCCAAAATAAATAAGTAAGTGTTTTCATAGATTATGGTTTTACCAGTTGTGTCTGGATATGGTTATAGGTATCAGTCAAATCTTTATAAATGAATGATGAATTCTGGTTTATTGTATTTTGCTTATCACATGATATCAGGCTAATGATAATCAGCAAATAAAAGGTGATAAAAAAGTGATTGTTTTTCATATGTGCCCTTTTTGATATTGAGTAATTTTTATTTTCAATGATATGAATTTTATTTTTATCATAAAGACCTTAGCTCTCCGAAGTCTTCCGACTTTGAAGCGTGTTTTTAACTAGTTCAAAGTGTGGAGACTTTCTGTAGCGAAGAAATCTTATATAATAAAAAATCCCCCGAAATGGACTGCCCCCAAAAAGTTAGACACTTTTTAGGGGCATTTTTTATGTATAAAAAAGAAAAATTTAGCGTTGCTTTC